>DATNPL010000089.1:0-38969 GCA_036703255.1 Coleofasciculaceae cyanobacterium | reverse complement strand
GGTGGAACGACGGTACATCTCGCCTCAAAAATGCAAGGTTTTTGGTTCATAAAGACGATTATCCCTGCACTCTAGCAGTTCTAGAGCTATCTGAAAACCCCAAATACCAATCCTTTCATGCTTTTTCAGCAAGCCCTAATTGGGTTTCAGAATTTTTTAGGGGCAACTAGCTAGAGGTTTGATCGGTGGTAGGGACGCTTCGGAGATTTAGAGGCTTTTTGAAGGCGCGCTCTGTGCGCCTTCAAAAAGCCTCTAAATCTCTGTGAATACTGCTAAGCGCGCTTAGAAATGAGGACTTTTGTAGAAAGGTCGCTTCACCACCGTTGCCGGGTAACCCTTGCCACGAATCTCAACTTCTAGCCCTTGACCTAGCTTTGCCAGCGCAGTAGGCACATAGGCCAGAGCGATCGGGTAGCCCAGCGTTTGCGACAGCGTGCCGCTGGTGACAATTCCCACAGGTTCGCCCTTGTGCAACACCGGGTAATCATGGCGGGCAATGTTGCGCCCTGCCATTTGTAGCCCGACCAGACGGCGATCGACTCCTGCCTGTTTTTGCTGTTCCAATCGCGATCGCCCGATAAATTCGCCCTTGCGATCGAGATGCACCAGCCAGCCCAACCCGGCCTCTAAAGGCGTTGTAGCGTCGTTAATATCTTGCCCATAAAGCGCCATAGCCGCTTCTAGCCGCAGCGTGTCGCGTGCCCCCAAACCACAGGGTACAGCTCCCACTTGTAAGAGCGATCGCCAGAGAGATTCGGCCACTTCGGGATCTACCATGACCTCAAAGCCATCTTCCCCGGTATAGCCAGTCCGTGCCAGAAATCCGGGCTGACCCAGCACCGTCCCTTCCAAATGACCAAATCGCTTGACGGCAGACAGGTCTTCCTCGACAAAGGTTTGAAGGGACTGCACCGCCGTTGCCCCCTGCACCGCAATCAGAGCTTTGCTGAGGGAAAGATCTTGGAACTTTATCTGTGAAGTATCGAGGTGAGATAATATCCAGTTCTTGTCTTTATCAGTGGTAGCCGCATTAACGATCGTCGTAATTTTCTGTTCTCCTGCCGATTCTCCCTGATAGTAAATAATCAGATCATCAACAATTCCCGCTTCTGGATTGAGTAATACCGTGTACTGTGCTTCTCCAGGCTGCAATGTGCTGAGATCAGAGGGCACTAGGTTTTGTAGCTGAGAGATTAAATCTGCGCCGCTCAGCACAAACTTACCCATATGGGAAATATCGAATAGCCCCGACTGCTGGCGCACGGCCTGGTGCTCTTGGCTAATGCTGCTGTACTGCACGGGCATTTCCCAGCCGGAAAAGGGAACCATGCGAGCCTTGAGTTCTAGATGTAACGGATAGAGCGGTGTCCGCGATAGGGCTGCTTCAGCCTGATTAGAATCTGTCATGTTAGCGAATAGTATCCCTGCTTTGCATGTTGTAGAGCCGCAGCTATGAATTTTAACCGCTAGACAAAAATCAGGGGCGCAGCATTTTACCCATTAAGCCACCGCTACCGCCCACGGTTTTGAGCAACAGCGCCAGCAAACTCCGCCAGATGCTCCAGTTGCTGGGTTTGGTCAACAGCGATCGCACGCCTGTACCGACAGCCTTGAGGAGCTGTCCACAGTGATATTCTCTCCAGGCTTGGCTCAGCAAGAAGCTTTGAATATGCAGGTCTGCGGTCAGGGGCTTGTCATTTTTTTTGGGTGGCACGGGCGGACAGCCGCGCTGAATGTCGTCTTCGCCATAGGTATAGCGCTGTTTTTGAAACTCGCGGGCGATCGCATTAAAAAATTCTCGCTCGGCAGAGCTTTGGGTATGAGTGATAGAAGATCCATGTAGCCGATAGTGGTACTGCACGTCTGGGATATACCAAACTTGAGCGATTTCGCCTAAACGCAGCTGAAAATCAACGTCTTCCCCAGTGCAAAAATAGTCTCGGAAGCCGCCTAGCGATCGCAGCACTTCAGCCCGGATGGCAAAGGTGCAAAGATGGGTGCGCGTCGTCCCCTCTCGCAGTTCTTCTGTAATATCCTCGGACTCACCGCCGCAGTCTAGCCGAATGATGGGATGGCCTTTGGGATCGATCGCCGCATAGCCGCCGCAAACGGCTCCATATTCTGGATGGTGCAATAGCCAATCCATTTGGCGGCTCAATCGCTGACGAGGATAGAGATCATCCGCATCGCAACGGGCGATAATTTGCCCTCTTGCTATGGCCAAACCTGCGTTCAGCGCTGCTGCAATGCCCGTCCCAACATTGTCAATCACTCGGACGCGATCGTCTCGAATTTTGCGGACTCGGCTGAGCGAGTCATCCGTAGAGCCATCATTGATGACGATGACTTCTAGCGGCAGGCTGCGCTCCTGCAAAATGGACGTGAGCGCTGCTGCAACAAACGGTTCTGCGTTGTACAGGGGCATCAAAATGCTCACAAGTACAGGGGGTCGGTCGAAATGCACCATGAATCGCTCCTCTGACTGAGATTGAACAGACGTTGCCGATCTCCTCATCGTTCGCCTACTTCAATGGGCTTAAGGGCTGCACTGGCCAGCAGCCGCCACCCCTCCCCCTGCCAGGGAAGTGCCTGAATAGCTCTATATCCATACAGCAATGCTGTCTGTCGCTGCCCGCTGTTAAACGCCCACCAGCCATACCGCAGCATGAACCTGTGGCGAGAAGGGCGATCGCGTCCCGGTCGCCACAGCTCTGAAGCCTCAAAGGTGCCATTGATTTTTCGCCGTTGCCAAGCCCGCTGGCAGGCTTCGCGCGCTTTTTGGTTCTGAAGCTCACCCTGCTTTTCACTCACCGAGTTGGGATGGAGCCGATATTTCAGCACCATTTCCTTTAAGTTCGCCAGTTTGCCAACCTCGCCCAGCCTGAGCCACAAGTCCAAATCTTCGCAAGGATTGAGATGCGTGTCATAGGCACCCACCTGAAGCACGGCCGATCGCCGCATCATAGCGCAGGGATGATTAATCGGGGTATGTCCTTTCAGCGCCAAGGTTTGAATCTCCTCATTTTCCTCAGGCATGGCCAGACAGGTGAGCCAGCGCCCTTTCTCATCGATCATGCCATGCGCCCCTCCCAAGCAGACTAGATCTGGCTCTTGCCGCAGCCGCGTCACCTGAAGCTTAAAGCGATCGCTCATGGCCACGTCATCGGCATCCATGCGAGCCAAAAACTCGCCTTGGGCAAGCTGTACCATTTCGTTTAGCGCTGCCACATAACCCGTGTTGGCGCGGCTAATCAACCGAATTCGGGCATCTTGTGCGGCATAGCGCTCTAGGATAGCCAATGAGCTATCAGTAGAGCCATCGTTGACAATCAAGAACTCAAAGTCAGTAAAGCTTTGGCGCAAAATACTATCAATCGCTTCAGCCACATAAGCTTCGGCGTTGTAGACAGGCATGAGAACAGAAACACTAGGAACACTCATGAGGCTAATCGGGGGATTACAGATCAGAGGTTAGAGTCAGAGGCAGAATCAGAGGTCAGAGGCAGCGGTCGGGGACAGATCGAAAATAGACTGAAACTGGATGAGAAGCAATATCAATTAGGGAATAGGTTTAATCAGGGCACAGGCCAGCAGTTTCCAGCTTTCGGGGGTAATGGGCTGTAGGGCAATTGCTCGGAGCGCCGAGCTGGCCGCCGTACTGCGCCAGCCGTTATTAAACGCCCACCAGCCATAGCGATGAAAGAAAGATTGCCGTGAGGGACGATCGCGTCCTGGGCGATACCAGGGCATTTCTGCGGCAAACTCTCCGGTAATGCCGCGTCGCTGCCATGCCCGACGGCAGGCTTCTTGCGCCATCTGATGCTGAAATTCGCTGCGTTTGGCGCTAACAGACTCCATATGAAAGCGGTATTTCAGCACCATCTGCTTGAGATTTGCCAACTTTCCCACCTCCCCTAGCCGCAGCAGCATATCCAGATCTTCTACAGTCACCATAGCCGCATCATAGCCGCCGATCGCCTCTAAAGCCTGACGGCGAATCATGGCGCAAGGATGATTGATAATGGTGCGTCCAGAGAGAATGGCCTGCTGAATTTCCTCATTGGTTTCGGGCATTTCTAGCGGCAGCACCGTGCGACCTTGAGCATCCATCAGGGCAAAGGCTCCGCCAACGCACACATGGTCAGGGTGCTGCCGCAGAAACTCAAGCTGCGCTGCAAACCGATCGCCCAGGGCAATATCATCGGCATCCATCCGCGCCAAAAACTCACCCTGTGCCAGCTCCAGCATTTGATTCAGCGTAGCAATGAGTCCGCGATTTTCCCGGCTGATCAGCCGAATCCGATCGTCTTGGGCGGCATATTGCTGCAAAATTTGCAGCGATCGATCCGTTGAGCCATCGTCAATGATCAAGAACTCAAAGTCTGTAAACGTTTGCGCCAAGACGCTCTCTACCGCTTCGGTTAGGTAGCGATCGCCATTGTATACAGGCATTAAAACGGAGATGATGGGTGATTTCATAGCGTGGGCTGCCGCAGCGTTTTGTCGGGCAGAGGTTTGATCAAGGCACAGGCCAACAGTTTCCAGGCTTCGAGCAGCCCTGGCTGGGTGGCGATCGCCCGTAGGCCACATCGCCGCGCCACGTCGCGCAAGCCGTCATTAAAGCCGAGCCAGCCGCATCGGAGCCAAAAGTCGGCTTGGTACAGGTGGTCGGCTGGCTGGCGAATGAATTGTCCCTGAATGCCGCGCCGTTTCCAGGCTCGTTCACAAGACTGACGGGCATCGTCGGTCTGGCGCTGCTGCTGAGCGTTAGTAATCGATCGCGGATGCAGCCGATAGTGAAGCAGCACCTCAGGCAGGTTTGCCAACTGACCTACCTCTCCCAATCGTAGCCACAGGTCTAGATCAACAGAGGCAATCATCGACTCATCATAGCCGCCAGCCCGGAGCAGCGCCTCGCGTCTAGCCATCGTGCAGGGATGATGCAGCAGAGAAATGCCACCCAGCATCAGCCGCTGAATCTCCTCATCCGACTCTGGCATCGGGCAATGCCCCAGATAGCGCCCCTGCGGATCGATCCAGTTGACAGCACTGCCCACACAAACAACTTCTCCGTGAGCGCGCAAAAACTCTACCTGACGGGCAAAGCGATCGGGCATGGCTACATCATCTCCATCCATGACCGCAACGAACTCTCCCGTTGCCATGGCCAGCAGCTCGTTGCGGGTTTTGGCAATGCCGCGATTTTCTCGGCTGACTAGCTTAATTCGCGGATCTTGAGCCGCATACTGCTGCAAAATTTGCAGAGCGCGATCTGTCGAGCCATCATCAATAATCAAAAACTCAAAGTCTGTAAAGGTTTGCGTCAAAATACTGTCTAGACAGGCAGGCAAGTAGCGATCGCTGTTATACACGGCCAGAGCCACGCTCAGGGTTGGGGGGGAAGGCAAGGTAGATGACATTACGATACTTTCCTCACATGCAGGACAAAGGCTCCCTTCTCGTTGGCGATGCGCTGCACCTGTATTCCTGGAAATTCCTGCTGCCAACGAGCGACGATCGCCTGTTCATCGGCGCGATCGCCATCATCGAGCACAACCACTGCATCTGCACTCAGGGCATCAAACAGCTGCGGCAAAGCTGGATAGCGCGATTGATACTGCAAATCTCCGGGCGGCCCATCAATAATCAGGAGATCGATCGAGTGCAGAATAGCCTGGTGCGGTGCAATGTCATACCATTGCCAGGTCTGATCACCGATCGTCACTGGCACCAGGGGCGCATGAATGACTTTGGCAATGTTTTGCAAACCGTGACGCCCAACTTGCTCTCTAGAAGCGTCGGCAAATTGCGCCTCATGCTCTAGAGAAATGACGCTGCCCTCGCCAATTTGCTGCAAGCAGTAGGCCACCATCAGCGTTGAAATGCCGCTGCTAACTTCGACCACCTGCTTGGGTTTACGCTCATGCACCAAGGCAATGATCAAAGCTGCCATATCGGGTGAAATGGCCCACTCGCGCATCAGAGGCAAGGGGTGATTGAGTTTGAGCAGTGAAAAAACTGAGAACAAAGACTCAATTTGTCGATAGTCTTGCCGCCGTTGAGCCGAATTTTGCTGAAGCAGCTCTAAGATCTGTTCGTCTTGTTGACGGGCGATCTGTTCGTCTTGCCGATGGGTGAGCTGCAAAATATTGGCAAGCTGAGACTGCGTTCTGTAGTAGCTTTCGAGCTGGATGGCGATCGCTAAAATCACCAGCATTGACAACAGAGCCGACAGAATCAATTCCGGCTGCGGCAGCCCCAAATTTAAGAAAATTGCCAGCACAGCGATCTGTAAGGTGCCGCACAGCCACAGCGTTCTTGGCATACTTGCCGATTTCTCGATCGACTGAGCTTTGATGCTGAGCGTTTCCAAAGACATGCTTAACTCCTGATGGCAGTTTCTTGGCTCTCTACCGACAGCAGCTTCCAAGTGCGCGGCTGATAGTAGACAGACTTACTCATGCTGCCATTAGACTGAACCGTAAAGTGAAAAGACTCACAGATATCTAGAATAAACAGTGCATCTTTTCGCATGTCTACCCGCATGGTGTAGGTGCCAGGTGCCAGACCCATATGGGGTAGATCAACCTGAAGCTCATGATGGCCTGAAGACACCTGAAACATCTGTTTATCGTTAGTGCCGCCTAGATAAACCACCGTTTGCCCTTCTTTCATTATGGAGATGCGTAGATTGAGCGTGGCGATCGCTTCATGAGCAAAAAACTGGATATTAATCTGTACGGGTTCGCCCGTGGTCAGGGTTTCTAGCGGTTGACCCGTAGGATCTTGGAAACAGAGCCTGACCAGATCTAAACCCAGCGATTCCGATCGAGACTTTTTGGGAAACTGCATCACGCCTGCCGTTTTGCTGACATTGCCAAAAAACAAGTCGGACTCATACTGAGACATCACGGTTTCGGCATCGCCTACGGCAATTCCCTTGCCTTTATGCAGGTAAATGGCATCTTGGCACATCGACAAAATGGCCTGAGGATTGTGCGACACCAGCACAAAGGCTGTCCCTTGCTTGCGCAACGCATGCAGCCGCCGATGGCATTTGCCTAGAAACTGAATGTCTCCAACGGCCAGCACTTCATCGATCAGCAGAATTTCTGGATCGGTATGGATAGCACAAGCAAACCCCAGCCTTGCCCCCATCCCAGAACTGTAGGTTTGCACGGGAGCATCGATCGCATCCCCAATTTCAGCAAAATCCACCACTTCTTCAAACCGATCGTCAATCTCTTGGGTCGAGAGTCCCAAAATCGACATGTTGGCGTAAATATTTTCACGCCCGGTCAGCACGGGGCTAAATCCTGCCCCCAAGGCAATCAAGGGTGCCACCCTGCCCCGCACGCGCACGCTACCCGAATCCGGTTTAATCAGGCCGCTAATGATGCGTAATAGGGTCGTCTTGCCGCTGCCATTCACCCCAATCAGCCCTAAGCCTTCACCGCGTCGCAGCTTCAAATTGACATCCTTGAGCGCCCAAAATTCGTTCGGACGCAGGGTGTCACTAGATTGGCGCTTACCCGTCAGCTCTGAGCCAATGTCTTGAATGCCATAGAAGAGCGATCGCTTCAAGCTGCGACAAAACTTTTTGGATACTCCCTGCACCGAAAGCACAACATCATCGCTAGCGTCGCTTTCCGAAAGCGACTTCAGGCTAGAGGAGCCGTTGGTATTCATATTTTTCATCAGGAACTCATCCGTTCAATCACAAAAGGCATTGCGACCCGATAGACCAGCCAAGCCAAGAGCAGCCCTACCCCTGCGACCAAACTCGCCAGCCAAAAGCTTTGGGGGTCAGCAATCTGGCCTGTGGTCGCCAATTCTCGCACAGCCGATAGGAGAGGCGTGACTGGGTTCAACCGAACGATTTGGGCAAAGTTACCTTCCTTGGGCAAAGGGTAAATGACGGGCGTAAAAAACAGCCAGACGCCCATAGCCAAAGTCAAGCCCCGCGTCACATCTTCATAGAGCGCGCCCAGCGGAGCTAGGATCAGCCCTACCGCAGTCCCTAGAGCAATTAGGTGCAGCAGCGCTACAGGAGCCAAGATCACCGCCCAAGTGATGGGGATTTTGAACCAAAGAAACAGTCCAATAATTAGAATCAGCTTGATGCCAAAGTTAAAACCGACCTGGCCTAGCTGTGACAGGATAATGGCTTCACGCGGAAAGTTGATCTTGGCCAGCATGGGTTTTGCGGCCGTCACGGCTTGAATCGGCCCTGTCACTGACTCCGTGAAGGTTTGCCACAGCGCCATGCTAAACACAATGTAAGCCGGATAGGGGAGATCAGTTTCCCCGACGTTCAAAACTTTGGCACTGCTGGCTAGGGTCAGCCCCACAGCAGCAGCGATCGGGGGAACAAACGCCCAAAAAATACCTAGCAGCGACTGACGATACTGCGTATTAATATCTCGAACGAAAAGCCTCCAAGCTAGCTCTCGGGAAGCTAACAAATCACGCCCCATAGCTCGAAACAGCCGCATTGGATGGCGGAGCTGGCTTTCTGGCGTGTAGGTAATCTCGGATAGATGCGACTGCCTTGGCATGAATGACCCTTTGAACTTCTGGCTGACTCAGGTGATACCCCTTCAGACTTTAGATTTGCGATTTTGGATCGCGAAACCCTCTAGGTGCAGGTGTTTTCGGCAAGCCTCTGTCGTGTCTATTCTTCAGAGCGGGTATCAGAGCGGTAGCAGTAAAAACTCGGGCAATTGCTGAAGCACCTGACTCAAACTGTAAACGTGTGTTACGTGAAAGTACAAGCTTCCGGTCGCGGCTTCATAAAATTCCTACGTAAACTTTACATTTAAATTGCGAATTGTTTAAGTTACTTAAGTACGTCGCCAAATTTTGATCGTTTCATCGGCGCTGCCGCTGACTAGCCGCCTGCCATCGGGGCTAAAGGCGATCGCATTCACCCCCCAAGAGTGCTGCAAAAGAGCAACGCGATTGCCAGAGGCCAGCTCCCAGAGCTTAATGCTGTTGTCTTCGCTGCCGCTGGCAAATAGCAGACTCGAGGGATGCATAGCCAAACAGTTGATGCGATCGCGATGAGCCGAAATCACCCGCACTTGCTCCCAGTGCTGAGAATCCCACAGCTTCAGGGTTCTGTCCCAGCCTGCGCTGACTAACATGGAGCCATCTGCCGTCATGGCCAGAGCGCTAACGCGATCGACATGCCCTTTCAAAGTCTGGATGACCTGATCCCGACTCAGATCCCATAGCCGAATAGTTTTGTCATAGCTACCGCTAACCATGAGCTGTTTCTGGGGATGAATGAGCAGCGCACTGATTCGATCCTGATGTTCAGAGAGATTGGCAATCAGTTCATCAGTCTCCGGCTCCCAAAGCTGGATTAGCCCATCGCCACTGCCGCTGGCTAGTAAATAGCCCTGAGGATCAAGGGCGATCGCTGAAATCTCCCAACCATGTCCTGGCAGGGTGCTAATCAAGGTCAGAGTCGCCAGATCCCACAGCTTAATGCTGCCGTCACTGCTGCCGCTAATCAAAATCCGACCGTTGCGGCTAAAGGTCAGAGCGCTAATGCGGTCTTGGTGTCCTGTGTTTGACCAAGGGTTGGGCCAAAGCGATCGCCCCCCAAAAGTATGCAGTAGCTCTCCTGAGTCTAGCCGCCACAGCCGGATAGTTTTGTCGCCGCTGCCGCTGGCTAATGTGCGACCGCTGGGGCTGATGCTCAAGGCCGTCACTTCGCCCTCATGTCCGGTTAGGGTGCGATCGCAAACCCAGGATGAGGCTGGCAGACTGCCGCTCTTTGCCGGACGGCTTTGATAGGCGGCAGGTAAATCTTGCAGCACCTCAGCGGCGGTTTGGTAGCGCTGGTTAATGCCTCTTTGCAGCAGCTTATCCATTACTTTTCGCAGGCGGCTCGTGACTGCTTGCGTCAAATACTGCTGCCATACCCAGGCATCCTGGCTGACGGAATAGAGATCAAAAGGATGCATTCCCGTCAGCAGGTGAACGCAAGTCACGCCTAAGCTGTAGAGATCGCTGGCAAAGACCGCTTTTCCCATCGCCTGTTCGGGTGCGACGTATCCAGCGCTGCCAATGAGGGTTCCGGTACGGGCAGGCGTTTTATCGGTGTATTTCGATGCGCCAAAATCGACCAGTACCAGCTTGCCGCCCGATCGCGGACGGACAATGTTTTCGGGCTTAATATCTCGGTGAATCACCTGACGGCTGTGGACAAATTGCAGAACGGGGAGCAAGTCTGCCAACAGATCCCAAATTTGAGCCTCGTTCCAGGTGTCCTCTTTCTCTAAAACCTGCTCTAGGTTCAGCCCCTCTATATATTGTTGGATCAGATAGAGCGCATCGTTCCATTCCAGGTGATCCAGCAGCCTGGGAATTTGCGGATGTTGCCCCAATTCGGAGAGTTGAGCCACTTCTCGCTCAAACAAATCGCTTACTTTGGGGGTGTTAGGAGCCGTAAAGTTTAAGCTGCGCGGCAAGAGTTGTTTAATCACACAGCGATCGCTCGGCTGCCCCTGCCGATCGGTTGCCAGAAAAGTTCTGCCAAATCCACCTTGCCCAATTAAATCTAAAGCCTGGTAGCGATCGCCTACCCACAGCTTGACTCCACAGTTTTGACAGAACTTCGCATCCTCTGGATTACGAGGCTTCTGGCAAACGGGATTCAGGCAATAGCTCATACGGGCGGTGTCTAGAGGCTACCTCTATCTTGACATTTGCGTAGGCAGAGCGGCCTGGAATGATCAGCTCTGTTTTGAGTTGCCTCAAGTTAAACCAAGCGCAGCAAAATATCACCCTTTAGGGGGATAGTATTGCGGAGGTGCGATCGCTATCGTAAGGGTTATCTGATACCTAAGCAGTTTGTTCGCCCGATAGGAGACTGTCGGGCTTTTTGTGTCGCTCCGAATTTACCACAATTGGGCAGACAGATGGCATCTAGGTCTTTTACTTGAAATTGAAATATTAGAGAGAAAAGTTAGGGGAAAAGCTGTTGGGGCGCTATGAACTAAGACGCTATGACGCGTCTAGCCAAGCGTTGTTCCTGAGATATGCAGTTGTTTGGACAGACCATGCGCTTAGCAGGGTTGAGGAATCCTCAAGGGTTCTGCCAGAGCTTCGGCGATCGCCAATAGACTTTTTGCATCTCTCACCATCCAGACATGGCTGCCTACCCAGATCTGACGGTTTTTGCCAACTGACATTTCAGAGCTATTGGCTGGCACAATCATTGAATCGAAGGGAGTCCAAATGGAGGTGAAGTTAAGCTGCTCAAGCTGCCAGACATCGCGGTTGAGATCATTGAGAAATTCGCTATTGACGCGCATCTGGCTAGCACCCAAATTGGGACGCAACAGCGCTGACCAGGTGCCGTAATGGGGCGAAGCCAGAGTGATCAGTCGCTGGACGCGCCGCAATCCGCCCAGTCGCTGGATATAGTAGCGACTAACAATGCCACCCATGCTGTACCCCACCAGATCAATGGCTTGGTCAGGCGCAAAGGTCTGATCAATATAATCAGCTACCTGCTGAGCTAAGCGATCGAGTCCGACATCGCCGTTGTTGGGTACCATGTCAATCCCGTGAACTGACCAGCCCAGGTTTTCTAAGGCAGGAGTCATCCTCTCAAAAATAGCGCTGGTATCATCGATTCCGTGAATCAGAACAACAGGATTGCGGCGAAGGGCTGAATTCATAGACAGGCTGATTAGCTCAATTATTTCTACCATAGACGGAGGCGATTGCCCCCAAGGCTGCCTGTAGGACAGATTTTAGAAATGTCTGTGTTTGGACGCTTGTCTAGAGAGCGACAGAAGCGGCTACACAACTCCAGCCACAGCCATTACTCTTGTGACATTTTTGTGGGCGCGCCCTAACAACTTGTCACCCTAGTCACCCTAGTCACCCTAGTCACCCTAGCTATAGCAACGCTAAACGTTGGTGTTGACCAGCACTTCGCCCTTCAGCATTCGCTGAGCAGCATCCAGCAGTCCCTCTTCCAGGTACGGCTTCGTGAAATAGCCCTTAGCACCCAGTTGAACCGCCATCTGGCGGTGGCGATCGGCTCCTCTAGAAGTCAGCATGGCGATCGGTAAATGAGCCAGTGTCGGATCTTTTTGAATGCGGGACAATAGCTCTAACCCATCCATACGAGGCATTTCAATGTCGCAAAAGACGAGATCGCAGGGCAGTCCTGACCGCAGCTTCTCCCAAGCTTCCTGTCCGTCACGGGCTTGCTCAACCCGGTAGCCTACCTTGTTGAAGGTCATAGAGAGCAGCTCACGCACCGTAATCGAGTCATCTACAATCAGCACGGTAGGCTCTGTCTTCAGATCAGCGGGTTCTGGCGGTAGCTCATCGCTCTTATCCCAGAGTGAACTGCCTGCCTCTCTGCGGATGCGGCCTTCCGAGAGATCGATCAGTTCTAAGACATCGGCGATCGGCATAATCCGGCCATCCCCTAGCACCGTTGCCCCAGCAACGCCCACAGGCTTAGGAATGGGGCCTTCAAGCTGTTTAATTACAATTTCCTGTTCGCCCAAGACCTGATCTACCTGAAGCGCTAGGTAATTGCCCGCGCTACGCAGCACGACAATCGAGACAATATCATCTTCCTGGTTGCCGCCATAGACGCTGCCGCGTCCAAGAATGCGGTTATAGCCCAAGAGCGTCGAGAGCGGCTGAAACGGCAGCAGGGCGTCGCGCCAGTAAATACTGGTTTTGCCCTCCTCATCGGTTTGAATCCGCTCTTTGGGCACATCCAGCATATCCTCGACCCCATCCATCGGGAAGGCAACCCTTGCCCGGTTGCTGATACAGCACAACGCTTTTGAAATGCTCAATGTCAGCGGTAGTCGAATGGTAAACGTTGTGCCTTTGCCAATCACCGAATCGATACTGATGACCCCGCGAATTTCATTGAGGTTGCTCCGTACCACATCTAAACCGACACCTCGCCCGCGCAAATCATCGACTTGATCGGCAGTGCTAAAGCCGTGGTGAAATAGCAAATCGTACATATCCAACCGAGTCATTTCTTTGGCTTCGGCTGCGGTAATCAGCCCTCTCGCAACAGCCTTGGACTTAACATAGTCTGGGTCAATGCCACCGCCATCGTCGCTCACCGAAATGATGGTTTGGTTACCCTGGTGAAACGCTCGGATGGTGATCTTGCCCGTGGGCGGTTTGCCTGCGGCCACTCGCACAGCCGGAGTCTCAATGCCATGAGCAACCGCGTTATTCACCAGATGCGTCATCGGATCATAAAGCTGCTCAACAATCATTTTGTCAATCAGCGTATCGCGGCCTTCAATGTGCAACTCCGACTGCTTGCCGTATTTAAGAGAGTTGTCGCGTACGCCTCTCGGCAGACGGTCAGCCGTTTGGGCAAAGGGCACCATGCGAGAGCGGGTCAAGCCCTCCTGTAGCTGAGTCGTGATCTGGCGGAAATTCCGCGTCACCTGATCGCTCTCCTCTACCACAAAGTCAATGTCAGAGGCAGATTCTCGCACGCGGACGATCAGCTCAATCATTTCCTGCGATAGCGTATGGAAACCCGTGAAACGATCCATTTCAAGCGCATCAAAGCTGGCTCCTGTCGCGTGATTTGACTGCGCTGGGGCAAAACTGCTTTGGGGAGAAAGATGATAGCTGCGGCGGTTCGACAAGAGAGAGCTTTCTAAGAGCGATCGCTCATACAAATCGCGCATTCGCTGCCCTACATCGCTGAGCTGCTGTACCTGATACAGCAAGTTGTCCAAAAACTGGCGCAGCCGCTCTTGAGCCTGCTCTAGGCTATTTCGGTTCACCACCATTTCCCCGACAAGGTTGTTGAGGTTGTCGAGGTGTTTTACCGAAACCCGCATCGTTTGGTCATTAAGGACATTGCGGCGGTTAGTGCGACGATTGGCAGGGGTCGAAGTTTGACGGGCACCGCGCTGAGACGAAGACCCCCCCAATTTTTGCTTGACATCCTCTAGGAGTTCTTCCAGATCGCCAAACTCGTCTTCAGCCTGAGACGGCTCGGTTTGCGGCAGGGCGATCGCGGCTGAAACGTCAGCTTGATCTCCACCCAGCATGGCTTCTAAGTCAGCAAAGTCGTCTTCGGTCGCATTGACAGCCATTCCTCCTGTGACTGCGCCCATCGCCGCATCAGAGGCACTATCGCCCAGCATGGCTTCCAGATCGGCAAAGTCGTCTAGGTTAGAGTCAGATAGGTCAGACTCTGCGAGATCATCTGCGGAATCATAGGTACTTGCAATCCCCTCTTCAGGGAAGTTTTCGCCCAGCATGGCTTCTAAATCGCCAAACTCATCATCTTCTTCTGGGGCGATCGTCTCCGTCAAGCCGTCCTCAAGTTCTGCTATTTCGTCTTCAGAAGGTCTAATGCCCTGGAAGTCTTCTTGAATGGAAACTTCAGGATCTATCAAAGAAAAGGGATCAAAGTCGTCCTGCTGCGCCACTGAGTCTGAAGCATTCGAGGGTTCTAGAACTGGGTCTAAGGCATCGATCGCTTCTGCATCTGAAGTTTCTACGTCTGAAGAGCCTGTCCAGTCAAAGTCGTCCTCTAACCCTGCGAAAATTGGCTCGGATAGCTCAACTTCTCCAGCTAAATCAGCATCAAAACCGCCTTCTGGCAATTCACTTTGTTCTACTAAAAGAAAGCTTGCTTCTTCCGACTCAAACGCAGATTCAGGGGCAGGGCTGTTGAAGGCACTCTGCTCTGGCTCACTATCACCAAAGCTAAAGTCGAAGGGTAAAGACTCTTGATCCCCTTCGTCTGTAGAAGGTTCAGCAGGGTGTTCCGACAAGGGTTCTGAGCCTGAGCCAAAAATGGTATCCAGGCTGTCTAGTTCGGAGCTGTCTAAACTCAGGTTGTCTAAATCCTCTAGCCCCAGACTATTTTCAAATGAGGGTTCAGATGAGGTCAAGTCAGGCTCACTCGCCCAGCCTCCCTCAAATTCCGATAAGCCTGCTGCGGATAGATCAAACAATTCCGCTCCGTTTTCTTCAGGAGGGGCGATCGCCTCTGCCGTAGCAGCTTCGCTCATAAAGAAGCTGTCTAGATCCATTTCTGAATCTTCGGAGGCTGAGCCTGCTTCTGTTGGCTGTTCTGGAAAATTCAGGTCTGTGAGCGTATGGGTCGCAGAATCTTCCCAAACATCGGCTGACAGGTCTGGCAGTTCCCAGGGGAGGTCAACGGCTTCAAGACTGCTTCCCAGCTCCACACTAGACTGTTGAGGTAGAGAAAGCGCTGCCTCTGAGGAATTTTCCAGCCCCAGCACATCGCCAAATCCCAGTTCATCCTCAAAGCTTAGCTCATCTTCAAAGAGCGAATCAGACTCTGTCAACGCCTCACCAAAAATGGCATCTAGCTCACCCAGCTCGGAAATTGTTCCGTTATCGGGTGAACCTGTTGTGGGCGTTTCAATTTCTAACCCAGACAACAGATCGTCCAAATTTTCAAAGGCTTCTGCGCTTCTGGGGCTTGAGGCTGGAGGGTTCAGCTCGCTTTCTGTCCCAAACGCCTGAGCAGTAGCAGATCCAAACAAGGCATCTTCAAAATCTTCTGTCTGAGGCGAGTCGAGATTGAACTGCAACTCTTCACTGGATTCTCCGATCGCATCAAACAGACTGTCAGCCTCATTGGATGCATGGCTAGACTCAGTTCTAGGAGATTCTGAGAATCTGAGGGACGCAGCTGAATTATTCAACAACCCTGACAGATCTTCTTCTTCAAAACCTTCTAGCACTAACTCTTCTGTGCCGTCTGGATCTTGCTCAAACAGAAAATCAGACAAATCGCTAGAGGTATCGACAGTTGAAGGCTCTGAAAATCTGTCTGTGACATTATCGATGGTTTCCTCTTCCCAGGAGAACCCTAACTCAGGCACCTCACCTTCAAACAAATCTGCCAAGGAGTTAAGCTCGGCAGCACCCATTTCAGGGCCTGTATGATCCTCCTCTTCCAGAAGATTTGTTTCGGCACTGGCTTCAGGGATTGCTTCTAGGCTCAAATCAAAAGAGTCGAACATAGCATCTGAAGCCATCTCTTGCTGAGACAGATCTCCAGGACTCGCTTCTTGCTGAGTTAACTCGTTATCAAACCAACTGTTGGTGAAATCGACTGTCGAATTGTCTGTTTCAGCGGAGTCTGAGGTTGAAAGCGTAGAAGGTTCAAAATCAGAGGCTTCAAAGCCTTCAAAATCCTCAAACCCTTCTGAGCCAAAATCTTCTGCATCAAACCCTTCTGCATCAAACAGAGGCGAAGACTCCAACACGGGCAATTCGCCAACAGACTCAGCAGTATCAACGGCTGCCAGCAGATCCTCAAACGCCGTATCCGTAATGTCTTGTTGCAGCTCTTCCTCTGGAGGCATCAGCTCCAGCAAAGTCTGTCCTGCTGCAATATCTGCGTGATGACCCGCCAAGACCTGTTCTTGAGCCTGTTTAATTTCTTTAATGATGACAGGCGCTAGGGTACGGTACGTGTTGTCAGAATTACCGATCGCCTGTTCTGCCTTTCTCAGCAGCACACACCAGTTGGGCAAATCAAGCTGCTCTCCGGGCTGCGACAGGCTACGACAAATTCGCTGCAAATGCTGGCGACTATCAGCCGTATCGGCTTGTTTGAACCATTGCAGCATCTCACGCAGCTGGGCAGGCACATCACTTTGAAAAATCAGCTGAAGCGCGCTTTCTTCCCGAGCGATCGGCTTCTGCTGAACGGGTGCAGCTTTCACGGGTACGGCGATCGGCAGCTCCAAATCCTCTGGGAGCGTGCTGCCAGACTGATTCACCAACAGACTCAAATGTTGCCCCAGTTCGGCAAATACTGGCTCCACCTCAGCCATCGCCTCTTGGGCACGGTCTTCTGTCAAGCCAAACGGCCCTTGCAGCTGATCCACCAGCTCTTGCAAAGTGTCGAATACTCTCAAGAAGAGGGATTCCAGCCGCTGATCGACTTTGACCGGACATTCTTTCAGAATTTTGAAATAGTCTTCTAATCGGTGAGCCGTATGCTGAATACTGCTCAGCCCCAGCATGGCAGCCCCCCCCTTGACCGAATGGGCGGCCCGAAAGACTTCACTCACCATTTCTGGATCGGCAATCGTGCTTTGGAGATTCAACAATCCTTGCTCAAGGGTATTGAGGTGGTCTTTTGCCTCCTCAATGAAGTAGCCCATGATCCGCTGTTGTTGTTCCGACAGCATAGCCTTTATTCCTCTGTGTGGTGATGGGCGATCGCCCTTAGCTAAAAGTTACCCAACTAGACTGAATGAGCCAACTACGAATGAGCCAACTAAATTGAAGGATGACGCGCGCTCGATAAAACGATCGCCCCCAAAGTTGAGCACTCGCTTCCAGGGTTGTCAAACTTTCTCAACCCTGAACCGCTCTACAGAAGCCAGCAGATCGCGGGCAACGCCCACCTGGTTTTGCAGAGAGCCAGACACCCGCTGAGCCTCTTGAGAAGTCTCTTGGGCGGTAAGTTCCACCGACTGCATGACTTGCGCCACGTTACGGGAGGTTTCGGTTTGCTCAACGGTGTCAGCAGTAATGGAACGCACCAGTACATCAATCCGGTTAGAAACCTGAATGATATCTTCTAGCGATCGCTTGGCTTGCTCTGCCAATCGCGTCCCTTCAATCACCTGCTGCGTCCCTTCTTCCATAGCCGTCATTACCGAACCCGTTTCACCCTGAATCTGCAACACGATTTGCTCGATTTCTTTAGAAGCTTTGGCAGCCCGATCGGCCAACTGCCGCACTTCATCAGCAACGATGGCGAAGCCTCGTCCTGCCTCACCTGCTCTTGCCGCCTCAATACTGGCGTTCAAAGCCAGCAAGTTGGTTCGAGACGCAATTTGAGAAATCAGAGCGACAATTTTAGAAATTTCCTGCGAAGACTCGGCCAGTCGCTTGACCTTGCGGGTCGTTTCTGCCACCGTCTCTCGGATTTCCAAAATGCCTGATACCGTGCGTTCTACGGCCTCACCGCCCTTGAGCGCAGTTGCCGATGCCGATCTTGCCACTTCCTCTGCTTCGCGGGCGCTCTCGGCCACCCGCTGAATCGAGTCTGTCATCACCTGTACCGAGTTGAGGGTGACAGCTAACTCTTCAGCCTGACGCAGCGCATCAGAAGAGAGCGATCGCGCAAAGATTTCATTCTCAGTAGAGCTTTTCGTCACCTGACGAGCCGCCATTTTCACCTGCTGCACAATTTCCCGCAGGTTTTGAATCGTCAGGTTAAAGGAGTCAGCCACCGCTCCCAGCACATCGGCCGTCACCTCTGCCTGTACGGTCAAATCTCCTCTAGCTGCGCCTTCCACATCATCCAGCAGGCGAATCACCTGACGCTGCAAGTCTTCCTTCGCCTGCTCTTGCTCCTCTGCCTTGCGCTGAGCTTCGCTGGTCGTGGTCAAAATGACCCGCGCCATCTGGTTAAAGCCCGTAGCCAACTGCCCAAACTCATCCTCAGAGAGCACGGTGGCTCGAGCATTGAGGTTTCCCTGCGATACCGCATCAAATTGCTGCTGCAAATCGGCAGCCGTTTGCTGGACTTGCTTTGTCAAAAAGCTTCCCAACCCTGCCGATACGCCAAACCCTGCTACTCCGGCTGCCACACTCATCAGCAGACCCGCAGGCGTGAGGTAAGGCAAAACGGCTTCTTTGCGTTCCTGAGGCACAGTTGTTGCAAAGCCAAAATAAACCGTTGCGGCTGCCAGCGCCGAAACTACCCCTGTTGCCCCAGCAATAATCCACTTTTTCGTGGCTAGAGGTGCGTTCTCTAAAGGAGCCGTCCAGCCTTGCTCAACATTGGCATCCGTCTCGGCTCTGCCTTCAGAGGTGGCAAAAGAGGGCAGATGATCTGAGGTGGTTGAGAGCGGAAAGACCTCATCTTCCCGGATGACGGAATTATCGCTGCCGCTATCGCTGAAATCAAAGTTGACGGCGCTTGTGGTCAGGGATGCGCTGGCCGATGAGTGCATGCCCGAAGTGCCAATCGAGGGGCTAGTGAAGTCTACAGAGTTATCAGACAAGTCAAAATCAGGCAGGCTGCCCAGGTCATCAAACTCATCGAATTCATCTAGAAAATCGACGCTGCTGTGACCCGGCGCAGAGGCATTGTTGCGCGCGGCACCTTGCCCAGCGGCAAACCCCTGATCTTCTAGATCATCAAAGTCAAAGCTATTGCCTCCTGAAACGAAGGTGCGATCGTCAGCTTGTTCGTAAAGATTTTCTCCGTAGGGCGACTGAGCGCCGTAGGTTTGCTCATTATCTGAAAAGCCGCCAGGAGTGCGATCGACCGGGTTTAAATCCTCTGCGCCCATAAACAGCGTTGCATCCTCAGAGGAGCGCAGATTAAACCCCCCTTGTGGCTCGATCGGCTCTGTGTAGGGAGCGTCTAGATCTTCCAGGGGCGGAAAGCTAACATCGTCAAAGTCATCCAGCTCATCTAATGAGAAAGGCGCATCGCTGGAATGGATGTCTGTAACAGACTGAGCGATCGTAAAAGGCTGGTCGGCATTTGAACCGTATTCTGGAAACGGAGATGCGGTTTCAGCAAAAGGATTGGAGAAGGGAGAGTCATCTTGCGCCCCAAAAGGATTGTCTGAGTAAGCATTAGAGGCAGCATTGCTCGTGCTGTCGAGACTCAGATCGGCAAAATCAAAATCATCGACCAGATCTGCGGCTTGAGACGGTTGGTTTGAGGGCGAGTTGGAGGATTGATCAAAAGGAGATTGGGCGTCGAAAGTACTGACGAAATCTGAATCGATGTCTGAGAAATCAGGGTCTGTAAACGCTTCTGCCGAATTTTGCTTAGTAAAGTTGGGATCTGCGGAGTTTTGCTGCGAGGCACCGCGATCGGCAAAATCTTGTGCTGAAAACGGCTCAGAATCAGACGGTTCCTCAAAACTTTCAGCCGTTACAAACTGGTCGGCATAGGCCAGCCCATTGTTGGCGTAGTTCACAAACTCAGTATCGTCGGTCAAGCTCAGAACAGATTGGTACTGCTCACAGGCCACATCAAATTGCTGCAATCCATAGCAGTAAATATGGCCTCGCAGCAATCGCACGCTCGGATCGCTGGGCTGTGCTTCGACTAGCCGATCGATAATCGCCGCTGCTTCCTCGTAGCTGCCAAGCATATAGGCTCTTTCGGCTTGTTGATATTCACTTGCGAATCCGGTGACTGATCCCATTTAGTTTCTCCTGCCCATGCAATGATCCAAGTTGTCTAATCGAGCTGTATTTTTGCGCTGTGTCTGAGCTGTATTAGAGTGCTTATGCGGCCCAGCGGGCTGAACGTAGAATTGCCACCTGATCCAGAAGCCGAAGATAGTGATCGCTTTCTCGTCCTTGCGTCCATTCTCCTCGCAAAAAAGGAGCCATGCCGTCTGGGACGTTAGTTGGAATTTGAATATCTTCAATATCCAGCCAGTCCATTCCCACAATCCGATCGATCGCCAGCCCTAACATTGTGTCTTGATCTTCTACGGCGATCACAGAAATTTCTGGGCGATCGGTACTCAATAGTACCGGGCTTCCCAAAAACTGACCCAGATCCGCAACCCAAATAACGCGACCTCGCACATTTAGCGTACCCAACAGCAGCGGAGAAACATTGGGAATAGGGGTAATGCGATCGGGAGGCGATGAAATGACTTCTCTGATTCCGGTCGCAGGCAGAGCAAACTCATCTCCCGAAGCGACAAAAAATTTGAGATGAAGCTCACCCTCAGGGCTTTCTAGCTCCTGAAGCTCTGGGGCTTGATCTTGTCCTCTTCCGGTTAAAAAATCTGAATTCCCAATCATGAATCTAATCTACCTACGCAAGGGGACTATTGCGATACTTTCACCCTTAAACTACCCCTGTTATAGAATTCCATAACACTTTATGATGCAAGGCTTGTATTTAACTCAATTTTTACACTGGTTTTGTTAAGTTTATCTTCTGAGCAATTGCTTGACGGTTCCCACCAATTCAGTAGGCTGAAAAGGCTTGGCAATGTAGGCATCCGCGCCTTGCTTCATGCCCCAATAGCGATCGAACTCCTCGCCTTTAGAAGAACACATGACAACAGGCACATTTTGAGTTTTGGGATCAGCTTTGAGCCGACGGCAAACCTCATAGCCATTCATGCGGGGCATGACAATATCCAGCACGACCAAATCAGGCTGCTGTCCCTGAATTTTTTCTAAAGCTTCTACGCCATCGCTGGCAACCGTAACACTCAGGCCACTCCCCTTGAGCAGATCCGTGATCATTTCCCGTTGGGTGACGCTGTCTTCCACTACTAAAACCGTACTCATAACGCTCTACCTGCCAGATGCGACTTAATCGGGAAGAACCTGCTAGAAATGATGGTGCGAAGGGCGGTGGTGCGAAAGGCAGTACAAAAGATGATAGTGCAAACAGCCACAGGGCGGATCTCTTTCACTGGACTTGTGCAGCTAGATTGATGATTGGTCAGGGTTTGACTCAAAATTTGTTTCCTACCAAGACTAGCGTACCCTTGATTTTCAGCGAATTGTCACCTATCAGCGAAGATTGAACCGTTGCGCTATCTATCGACCTATTTATCGTTAAGGATCGCAAATGAATTAACCTGCAATATTTTTGGAGGTGCCGCATGGCACCTCCAAAAATATTGGGTTTTACTTGAATCCGTGATCTTAAGATGAGATGCCATCGTGTTGCAGCCTCGCTGCACGACTGTCCCTCGCTTCACACATGCTTCACAGTTTTAGCTTATCTTGCAACTTCTGGCTTATCTTCCAACTTCTAGCTCATCTTCCAAAGCTTCTGCCAGCAATTTTTCAGGCTTCGGGCGATTCAGATCGCCAATCCCCACATATTTTTCGACCAGCATGAGCAGTTCTCCCTCACCGAATGGCTTGGTCAAATAGTCTGTTGCGCCGACCATGCGAGCTTTAACGCGATCGATAAAGCCATCCTTGCCCGTGAGCATGACGATAGGTGTACCCCGAAATGCGGTCGATCGCCGCAGCATGGCACATAGCTCATAGCCATCCAGTTCTGGCATGGTAATGTCACACAAGATCAAATCGGGCTTGAGCTGAAACACCAAACTCAAGGCTTTCAGAGGGTTGCTAATCGCCGTTACCTCATAGCCATGACGGTTGAGAATATCTTCTACCGCTTGACGCACCGTTAAACCATCATCAATACAGACAATTCGGGGCACGCGCTCTTGATGAATTTGCATTTCCCGCTTTTGAGCCAGCGCTTCACCCTCAGCCAGTGGATTAAGCAACTGCACCGAGCCATCTCGAATGTGAGGATAGACCGCACGCGCTACGGTCAGAATATCGCGGTTGAGATAGCGCGCCATCTGCCGTAACGACGTTTTGCCATCTGCCCAGCGCTCCAGGATCTTAAAAGTTGCTTCTGATACGGTTTCGCGCAGGTGATTGGCATCAGCGATCGCCGGACATTGATCTGGTGACTGAATGTGAGGATGAAACTGCTTCCACTCCTGAACTTGCTTCATGCTACGAGCCATCATGGGCGCAATTTCTAGCGTGGTTAGCTGGGGTGAAAGCGCTGAACCCAGCTCAAACACAAAAGAACCTTGGTGCAGGCTCAGCAGGTCAAAGAGTGTTTCATAAACCATGCTTTGAATAACGTCACGGCCTTGGGCAGGTGTCAAAACCTGATTTTCGAGCAACGCCCAAAGATATCCATATTCAGGGGCATTCAAAGTCGCGATCGTTGAGGCGTAGGTCTGGTCAAGAGCCTTATGGACTCGATAGCGGCGCAGATGATCTCGCAGACGCAAGAGATTGCTGCTGCTGCTGCCTGCGTAAATAATTTGACCATTGAGAAAGAAAACAAACCAAGACTGAGAGGGTTGCGCCAGAGCTTTGCGATTGCGAGTTGCCGAGCCGCTAGGGTCGCTGATGCCCCCCACCGCTGGTGAGCCATGTGCTTCCACGAACAGTTCGCCCGTGCGCTGGCCCAACTCAATTAGCTGTAAGATGCTGCGAATGTCAATTTCGCTCAGCTTGCCCTGCATTCAGATCCAATACGCTCCCAAAAACTGCATCTGAGTCCATTCTGCCCATTTTCTCTGCCCCCTGTAACTTTCTTCCGGGCTTAGTCCCTCTCTCAGGAGCTTTCCCTGCTGTCTGCTAGTTCGCTTGGGTAGCGTGCAAAGCCTTCTTGCCCTCTTACAATAGTGGGGTTGTTAGGTTCCATACCTCACTGCCCTCACATACCTCACTGCCCGCAGAGTAACGGCTACTGTCAACAGTCATAACAGTAAAAAATAAGCAGTTTAAACTACTGTTCTGCGATATCCTGCGGAATTATGCAGATCTTGAGCCAGCGTTGTTGGAGCGCTGCAATTCTGGGGAACTCTGAAAATACGCTACAAGCTACTGGTCTTCAAGACTTAAACCTTAGGATTGAGTCTTCTATGGCCTGACTCTTTGCAATTGCCCTCTGTGATTAAAGAATCAATGATACAGTTGACTGGAAATATTAGGATATTTTGTCCACTGCCGTTCAGATTCTCTAGCTCTTGGGACAAAGGAGCTAGTGCGACTCAGAGACACTCTTAGAAAGGGTTTAAGTAAGGTGGAGAGGGTTTAGATAAGGAGGCGCGGCATTTCTCCTTATGACAAAATATTCCCTGACTCAGTAATGCCAAAGTTCTTTAGCGCGATCGCACCTCCAGTAACGTCGCACAAAAGTAGATTAAGAGTCAGATTGCTAGAAATTGAGTAGGCTAGTAGCGTTATTGCGTCACGATTTTTTTCATGAATAAAATAGTCGGGAAAGCCTGAGAGCTGGAAAGCTGATTTTGGATTGAGCTTAGACACAGAAGGGGATTGTCAGCGTGCTGTATTTAGCGGAAGTACAGAGAAACCGAAGAGGAGTCATGGGGGGTGGCAAACCAGAGTTTAAGTTGCTGGCCTGTCAGCGTGGAGAGCAAACCTGGAGTGCTGTACCCGGAGAGGAACTAATTTCAGCTCCCGACGATGCCAACAGCTATGGCACAGGGGTCTTGGTCATGGTGGATTTGTCTGGCAGTAAGCAGGTACAGCGCCACTTTGAAGCAGGTCGCCAGTTGGTCAGCATTTTGCAGGGTTTCTCTCGGCTCCAGGAGAAAGCAAAAACTCAGGAAGAAGAAATTGAGCAGTGGAAGGAGTCTCTGACCTACCAAAGCCAAGAGCTGAACCGTCGGGAAATGGAAATGGAAGCCCGACAAGAAGAGCTGCAACAGATAGAGGCCGAGGTTGAAAAGTTTGAGGAGCAACGGCAGGAAATTGATACCGCTCGGCAAGAAGTTGAACGCCTCCGTGAAGAGTTTGAACGCAAGACAGAAGAACTGCAAGGGGCTTGGGCACATTTACGCGGAGAAACCAATCGGCTAGAAGAGCGACAGGCCGAGCTGCAACAGTCCGTGGGTTTGGATGCTGAGCAGGCGCGCTATCTGCAAGAATTGCTCGATCGCCTCTCAGGGGCGACATCCCCCACAGACTTAATTCACGAGCAGATCACCTCAGCCTTTGAGCTAGTGAACCAGCAGCAAAGCCTGCTGGATAATCACTGGCAAAACTTGCAGCAGCAGCAAGCCTCTGCACAGCAGATTCAAGGCGAAGTGGATTGGAAAACTCAGGAAATGCGCGATCGCTGGCATGCTTGGCATCAGGCGCAATCTGCCTTAGAACAAGCTAAAGCCGACCTGAGCGCCAAGTCTGAGGCTTTGAATCTGAATCAGGAATATGCAAAAACGCTAGCGGTAAAACTGCAAAGCCAAGAAGATCTTTTGCAGCAGATTTCCCAGTTGGCAGGTGCATCTAGCAAGGTCGATCTGGGGGGGCTAGAAAGCATGTCCCTAGAAGCCTTGCAAGGGGCAATAAAAGATCTGGAGAAAGATCTGGAAAAGATGTCTCGGTTTGTCCAGAGTCAGGAAGAAGAACTTACGCTCCAGCAAGAAGCGATCGATGAGTTAAATCAGCAGATTCAACAGGCCAGTGAATACGATCGGATGCAGCTCGAAACCGAACTTGCTGATGAGCAAGATCGCTATCAAATGTTGAACGAAACGCTGGTAGGTCAGCGGCGTAACCTTCAGGAGCGAGAGGCTGTGATTAAGCAGCATCAAACGGTCTTGGCTAAGCGGCAAGGTTATCCCGTTGAAAGTGAGCCTAAGTCGGTTGATTTAGAGCCAATCTTGGCGCAGGTCGAGCAGGTGCGACAGCAGCAAGCACAAGAGCTACAGGCTCTGGAAGGACAAATCCAGCAGCTGCGTTCTCAGATTGAGTCGCTTCAAAGTGGGGTCAACCAGCAAGTAACAGCACAAGACTCTGGGCGTGAAGAATTGCGGCAGCTAGAGCAGCAGCTTCAGACGCAGGTGGCAGCAGCAGCAGAACTGTGGGGCAAGGTTAATGCCTATCAAGAGACATTACAGCCGATACAGGACAGCCTGAGTCAACTGCGACAAAAGACAGAAGCGATCGTCAACTCTCTAGTGCAGACTCAAGAGGCAGGTGGATCTCAGGGTCAAACCCTGAATGAACTGCGAGAAACCATTCAACGGTTGGTCAGTCAGTAGGATCAAGGTTTGACCCTGAGATAGGTTGCTCTTTGTTATTCCATATAGGGAGCATAATTTACTCCCTAATGTATTCCCTTTTGTTGGATTGCTTTTAAGTTACCGAAGGGCTTTGGCCTGTTGGGCGATCGCTGGGAGACGCCACCAAGGGACATGAGGATACTCATGATGCTCTAAGTGGTATCCAAAGTGATAACAGGCCAAGAATGACAAAAGCCAAGGGCGATAGGTGCTTTGGGCGCGAAAGCTATTCCAGTAGCCTGTAGCAGGTTCACGATGGGGCAGAAAGGTGCCGAAGTAGAAGAGCTGTACAGAGCTGAGCAAAGAAGGCACTACCCAAAACCAGCGCAGGTTGTACTCAGGCACATGCAGTAACTGATGCATCGCGTGATAGACCACAATTAAACCCAGCAGACGCCACCAACTCCAGTAGCGTTTGACGAAATAGAGATACCAGGCAAAACCATTTTTGTGTTTGCCATCGTGAAAGTCTGGGTCAAGAGGGCTAGCGGGATGATCATGGTGTTGCCAATGGGCTTTGAGCAAATACTTGTAGGAAAATAGGCCATAGATCAACAGTGCAAAGGCCCCAATTAAGTGATTAATTTGGGGATGCCTGGGAAAAACGGCTCGATGCATGGCGTCATGGGCAGTAATGAAAAGCCCTGTGTAGAGGAAAGCCTGCCAAAATACGGCTAGGATAGTCCAAGATAAATGTTGCTCAGCTGTTGTCCAGGCCATCAGCAGCGCCAAACTCGTTGCCCAGACTGTAATGATCAAACAGGCGATCGCCAGTCCTAGCAGACCTGTTTCACGAACGTGGGGAGCCGTTGGCAGAGGCGCTATGGATAAAGCCAGGGGTTGTTGCGGTAGACTCACGCGGTCATCTCAGCTAAGTTAACATTCACATCGTTATTGTAAAGGAAAGTAACGACCTAATTAGCCGACATACTGGCAGACTTCGGTGAGCAGCGCGATCGATTTTGCCCTTTGGCATTGGTTGTCCATTCTGAATATTTGTAACGGTTTAGCGCTTCTCTACCCCAGGAGGGCGATCGCTGAATGGTAAGCTAGCAAATGCGCTGAAGAGTTGCGCTTAGAAAAACGATTTATTCTAATGGCGGAGTTAAAATGACCGGATTAAACCAGGTTCCTTTATTGCTCAGAGCTGCGCGTGGAGAAGCGCTCGATCGACCTCCTGTTTGGATGATGCGGCAGGCGGGTCGCTACATGAAGGCATACCGGGATCTGCGGGAGAAGTATCCGTCATTTCGAGAGCGCTCAGAAATTCCAGAAGTGGCGATCGAGGTGTCTCTGCAACCCTGGAGAGCCTTTCAGCCCGATGGCGTGATTTTGTTCTCCGATATCGTCACGCCGCTGCCCGGTATAGGGATCGATATGGATATTGCAGAAGGCAAAGGGCCGATCATCTTCTCGCCGATTCGCTCTCAAGAACAGGTAGATGCCCTGCGCCCCTTGGAGCCAGAGGAAGCGCTGCCCTTCATCAAAACCATTCTGCAATCGCTGCGTCAAGAAGTCGGCAATCAGTCTACGGTGTTGGGCTTTGTGGGCGCACCTTGGACGCTGGCTGCTTACACGGTTGAGGGTAAAGGCTCTAAGGATTATGCCGTGATCAAGAACATGGCCTTTTCTGATCCGACGATTCTGCACCAGCTTCTAGAGAAACTGTCAGACTCGATCGCCACCTATATTCGCTATCAAATCGATTGCGGCGCACAAGTGGTGCAGATGTTTGACTCTTGGGCAGGTCAGCTTAGCCCTCAAGACTACGACACCTTTGCGTTGCCTTATCAGCAGCGCGTTTTCCGACAAGTGCGCCAAACTCATCCTGATACGCCGCTGATTTTGCTGGTGAGCGGCAGCGCTGGCGTGTTGGAGCGCATGGGGCGATCGGGTGCGGATATTGTCACGGTCGATTGGACGGTAGATATGGCTGATGCCCGTGCTCGTCTTGGCTCTCAAATGAAAGTCCAAGGCAACCTCGATCCAGGCGTGCTGTTTGGCTCGAAGCCCTTTATCCGCGATCGCATTCTCGATACCGTTCAGAAGGCAGGTAATCGAGGACATATCCTCAACCTGGGTCATGGCGTTTTGCCCAACACGCCTGAAGAGAATGTTGCTTTCTTCTTTGAGACGGCTAAACAGATCAATCAAATGGCGGTTCCGGCATAGTCTGAGCGTCGATGACTTTATGAATCAACAGAGTGTGGGCGATATAGCGATCGTCCACATTTTTGTTCAGAAAGGTGCTGTTAGGTGTTAGACGGTTTAGGGCAATGTAGTGAATTTCCCAAAAGGGCAAAAGCGAGTAAATAAATATGTCGCTTTTCAGTCGGCTCCTAAATCTAAACGCTAATAATATTCCGCTAGAAGATTTCTTCACTGAGCTGGTTGCTTACCTTCTCAGCACGAATAAAGAAATTTTATATGCTTGGCTGAAACATCTAAATTTATTAGATACAGAGGCTTATCTAGATGCCTATATTTCAACGCAAAGAGTGTTTGAACCTCTTGAAGGACATCATTCCGCTAGCCGTCCTGATATCGTAATCGAGTTAGTGGATGATGGGGGTTGCGACATCATCTTTATCGAAAGTAAAGTTGGTTCAAAGGAAGGCTATGAGCAACTTAAGAGATATGCAGAGATTTTGCATGTGTTGCCAAATTTCCGACACAGACTCCTTTTATACATCACCCGTGATTTTGATCCGAAAGATAGACCCGTTATCTTCCAGGACATTCCTGAATCTACTGTTCGATTCAAACAGTTGCGATGGCACCAGTTTCATCAATTCCTGGTGTCTCAAGAAAACACGATGCTTGTTCAAGAAATTACTGTTTTTATGAATGAGTATAATATGGCGCACAATAATCAATTTTCTTCTATTGACGTAATCGCGCTAGCCAATTTCACAAAATCCCTTAAGCTGATGGACGAAGCCATGTGGGGGGAAGTAAGCCAACAATTTAAACAGGTCTTAGGGGCGGTTAGAAACCCTGCTACAGCACTTAAACAACTTCAGTGGCATGGGCGATATCTAATGAGTGTCGATATGCCAGATAAATGGTGGTGTGGGCTAGGTTTTATTCTGAAAACATCAAACCTCACCGATTATCCTAAAGTTCGCCTGATGCTCGAAGTAGATCCTAGATCTCAGCGTCGAGCAGAAATTATTGAAGCTATGAAGGAAATTTGTCAGAAAGGTAGTTGGCAAGGACAGAACCTGAATGATTCAAAAGCTTGGTCAGGAATAATTCGAGAAAAAAGTTTACAAGAGTTCCTTGCTGAAGAGGATCATATAGTAGCTATCAAAAAATTCTTCATGCAATCACTTAATGAGTTGAATGACGTCAAGGCTCAGTATCCAAGCCTTCCGTGGGGAGCTATTCCGGACGCTGAAGAAATCCCTGATGATCTATCGCTAAATACCTAACGCTTCACGGCAGTAGATGAACTGCGTTCATCTGTCGGCCTAACTAGGTTAAGTGGAACTAGCCCCTAACCCTTCATCTCTCCTTTCCACTATGTCCAAGAGAATTTTTGTCACAGGAGCCAGTGGCTGTATCGGTCACTACCTCGCCGATCTGCTGATCCAGAAAACAGACCATGATCTGTTTTTTCTGGTGCGAGATCCGGCAAAGCTGAAATTTAACTACAATTCTCGTCCTGGAGTCACCGTAATCCAAGGTGATCTACGGGAGATAGAGCGGATCGGCAGGTTGCTAAAGACGATCGACTGTGCAGTATTGTCAGCTACGGCTTGGGGAGGCGCAGAAGAAACCTACGACACAAACGTGACCAAAACGATTCGCTTGCTGAACTTGCTCGATCCGGCTCTCTGTAAGCAGGTGATCTATTTTTCGACGGCAAGCATTCTCGATCGCCAAAACCAACCTCTAAAGCAAGCAGGCGAAATTGGCACAGACTACATTAAATCAAAGTATCAATGTCACGAGCAGTTGGCAAAACTGGCAATCGCCCCTCAGATCATTACGCTGTTTCCAACGCTGGTTTTTGGGGGAGATGCTCAAAAGCCTTATTCTCATATTTCAGCCGGAATCAAGGATGTTGTGAAACTATCGAAGCTGATTCGATTTTTTCAGGCCGATGGCAGTTTTCATTTTCTCCATGCTCAAGACATTGCACAGGTGGTTTTGTACCTGATCGAGCATCCACTGCAACTCGATGAGCCTCACGAATTAGTATTGGGCAATCCGCCGCTGACAGTTAACCAAACGGTTGAAGAAATTTGCACTTATCTGAAGGAGCGCATCTACTTTCGGATTCCGCTGTCGCTGCAATTGGCGGATATTTTTATTAAGCTTTTTCGTATCCAGATGGCAGAGTGGGATCGATTCTGCCTGAGTGACCCTCACTTTACGTATCAGCACCCCATTAGTCCTGCAAGCTTTGGCCTAACAAATTATTGTGCCTCGCTAAGTGACTTGCTCAAGGTCAGCGGTATTCCCCAAAGAAACTAAGCCTAGAGCTTGAATCAGGGGCTTTAGGCTTGGCTAACGTTATGTCTAGCTTCCTTACTGAGGCTGATCGGGTTCATACCAGGGCAAGACCCGATCGCAAAAAAACAGCGTCCCTGCGGCGACACATATCGGCACTGCCAGCAGGTTAATCAGCGGAATGCTGACTAAGCCCAAGCACACTAGGCCAAAGGAGCCGCTAGCGGGCAAACTGCGCCAAACGATTCCCAGTTTTTCCCGAAAACCAGGGCGGCGACGTTCGACGGCTGCATCCATAAAATCCATGCAGACGATCGTGGCAGCAAAGGCAATCCCAGTGAAGGTGGCGATCGCTGTGCCTACACCTGGAAAAAAGTTGAGCAGCAACAGCGGAATACCAACGCTAATGGTCAACAGCAGCTTTTTTAGCTCATAGAAAATGGCGCGTGAGATATCGCCTGCCAGACCTACCTCCACCAGCGTCACCTTGCCCGTTTTCATCCGCTCTAACTCTTCTGAAAGCTTGCCGTACCAGGGTGCGCCCAGCAAACCGCCAAATTGCAGAAAGACGAAACCCGTCAACAGCAGCAAGGCGATCGTCAGCACCAAGCGCAAAACCCAGATAAAGAACATAGCCGCCCAAGTAGGGAGGAACGCGATCCAGTTGGGGAGGCTCGGCCGCCAGGTCGGCAGTGAAAAGTTGGGGAGTGGGAAGTTGGGGAGAGAGAAATGAGGAAGTGCGAGATGCGGCAGGTGAAGGTTCCAAGCAGGGAGATGCGTGAGCCAGCCTGGGAGCCAACTGGGAGCTGTCAGTTTCCAGTCAGGCAGATCGATCGCCCAATGGGGAACGCTGGCTGTCCAGGTCGGCACGTTGGCAATAATGCTGTCGATCGCCTCCAGACCCGCAAACAACAGCCCTGCGTAGAGGGTAATGCCCACTACTAAGTTAATTAAAATTGGGAACAGGATATAGCTGCGTAGTTTGGGTGTTGTGACAAATAAACTGAGGGCGCGGAGCGGATAGGTGGCACCACTCAGTAAGCCGCCAAGCCCTCGATTGATGGGCTGGGCTGGTTTGGGCGATAGCTGCATGGGAAGTAATAAAGGGAAAGTGATAAATAGGACGCATTAGCAGATTCAATAAACCCCAATCGTTTTTTGGAAGCGCGGCACTTGCAAAAAACTATCACAGGAATTTAATCCCACACTAGCTTAGGAACCAGTAGATGTCCTGGCTGAGTCGCGATCGCCTCTCCCATGCCCAAAAAACGCCCATCCTCATGGTGTATCTGGTAAAAAGCGGGGAGACTTCCTGCGATATCTAAAGGCCAAGCGGGCGAGAGTTCTTCTCCGGCAATGCGCTGTCCTTGCTGCCATCGCTTTGCCAAGGCTTCTGGTAAGGCGATCGTCTGCCAGTGCAAGGCTGCTTGAGGTGAGATAGGCACAAACTGCTCAGCCTGAATTTCTGCTTCGAGAGCTTCTAGCGTTAGGCTGTTCTCTAGGGCAAACCCATTGCTGCGGGTGCGGGTCAAGGCTGCTAAAGTGCCCCCTGTTTCAACCCAGTCTCCTAAATCTCGGGCGATCGCGCGAATATAGGTTCCTGTGCCACAGGAAATTTCCAAGTCGAGTTCGGGAAAGTCGCCCGATCTCCAGCCCAGTGCCTCAATGCTGTAGACCTCTACAGAGCGGATCGGCGCTTCGATGGCCTCTCCTGCGCGGGCTAACTCGTACAGCCGCCGCCCCCCCACCTGAATAGCGCTGTAGCTGGGGGGAATTTGCTGAATCTGCCCCGCAAATTTAGGCAAATAGGATTGCACCTGTGCCAGGGTAAGCGCTGAGGCTGGACTCGACGTTAAAACTTCGCCTTCCAGGTCGTCAGTAGCAGTTCTGATGCCAAACCGCACGGTGCCGCGATAAGCTTTGTCATGCTGAAGATAGGGCAAGAGCCGGGTAGCTTTGCCTAAGGCGATCGGTAATACACCCGTTGCCGCCGGATCGAGCGTGCCGCCATGCCCCACTCGCTTCATGCGCAGCAGCCGTCTGACGCGGGCCACACAATCGTGGGAAGTCAGTCCGGCAGGCTTGTCTAAGTTTAAGAAACCATTCACAGGAGATTGCAAAGCGCTTGTCATACGCCTGACACATAGAGTTACTACAATTGAAGCTCACGATCGGCATTGATAATTTCAAGTCCGAATTTTTCTAGGGTACGCTCTACAGAAAATTTATAGCTACGGTTAATTAGTACTTCCTAGTATTCACGACGTGAAGACAGGACGTGAAGACAGATTGAAAAAAAGAGCGGTTCTTTTTGAAACCCTCCATACTGGAATTTATGGCAACACTCCTCTGATTTGATGACCCTATGACTTTATTGAATCGTCTGCATGTCAGCTTCAATCGTATGCGCGCCACGCCTCAATCGGGAACTCTCTTTGCTGTTACAGCGCTAGCGCTCATTGCCGTTCCGGCTGTGGCGCTGCGAGCCTTTGCCCAGCTACAGGCGAGTCCAAAGGCAGTCATTGATCAAGCTTGGCAGATTGTCGATCGCGAGTTTGTTGATCCCAAGTTTAACCAAGTCGATTGGCAGCAAGAGCGACAAACGTTGCTTTCGCGCTCTTACGCCTCACCCGAAGAAGCGTATACGGCACTGCGTACCGCTCTTGAAAAGCTAGACGACCCCTACACGCGCTTTATGAATCCTGAGGAGTTTCAGGCGCTGAATCGTGGCATGGCAGGGGAGCTAACAGGCGTTGGCATGCAGCTCAAACAAGACGAAACCACCAAAGCGCTGACGGTCGTCAAACCTATTGAGAATTCGCCTGCTTTAACCGCAGGGGTGCTGCCAGGTGATCTCATCCTGCAAATTGACGGTCGCTCTACGCAAGACATGACGGTCGAAACGGCAGCTGGCCTGATTCGTGGCGAACCCGATACCCAGGTGCGCCTTCAGTTTCAGCGTCAGGGAGGAGAACCCTTTGAGCTGACGCTAACTCGGGCACGCATCAGTATTCCAGCCGTGCGCTCATCGCTGCAACTCGAAGGTCAGCGTCGGATTGGCTATATTCGCCTCAATGAATTTAGCGCCCATGCGGCCGAGCAGATGAAGCAGGCTATTACAGACTTGCAGAGCCAAAACGTTGATCAGTTTGTCCTAGATTTGCGGGGAAATCCAGGGGGTAGACTCGATCAAGGAGTGGCGATCGCCCGTATGTGGATCAATAGCGGCGATATTGTCCGTACAGTCGATCGCGATGGCTCCGCTGAGCAAATTCGAGCCAACAACAGCGCATTGACCGACTTGCCGCTGGCTGTATTGGTCGATGGCAGCTCTGCCAGCGCCAGCGAGATTGTCGCAGGGGCGCTCAAGGATGATCACCGAGCTGTGGTCATCGGCTCTCAGACGTTTGGCAAAGCTCTGGTGCAACAGGTCAACCAGCTTGCCGATGGGTCAGGCTTAAATGTGACGATCGCTCGGTATTTCACCCCCTCTGGTTTGGATATTAACCATACGGGCATCACGCCGGATATTGTGGTTGATCTGACGGCTCAACAAAAGCAAGATCTGGCTGCTAACCCAGATCAGATCGGCACGGCTCAAGATCCTCAGTATCAAAGAGCCATCCAGTATCTAGGTGAGACGGCTGCTTCGCCTCGCCCCTAGGCGGCAAGTTCATAGGCCCGTCGAGACGGGCAAAAAACAGCCCCCTAATTTCAGGAGCCTATATCTCTGAAGTTAGGGGGCTGAGGGATTGCTTTGCCGTCAACGGGTCGGTCACGTCGTGAACGATCGCCCTAAGCCTAGAGCCGCTAGCTGTTTCCGATAGGTAATAGAGCTTTTATCGCTGCTGATGTGAATCTCATCCTGTAGATTGAGCGGCAAATCTTCTGGATATTGTTCTTCAACCATCGCTTTGTCTTCGGCAAACACCTGATGGTTAAAGTCAAGCGTGGCTTGCACAGGCGCATCTTTGTCAAAATTTCGACAGATGGGCACAAACAAGCGCGTTTTGCGGGCAGACATCGGAGATGCAGCATTGAGAATATGCAAAAGCCCACTGTCGGGGAAGAAAACAGTCAGCTTTGCCGTGAAGGGTAGCCAAACCTCAAACAGCCTACGCCAGAGAAACCCAGGCGGATTGAGATGCCTGAGCGCAACGGGGTAGTTGCTGACTGTGCTCACATAGTCTGCGCGAAATCCGGCTGGCGTCAGCTCAACCGGATAAGAGGGCACCTTTGCATTGTCGCTACTGCCGAAGGAAGCCGTATGCACAAATGCAAAGTGGCTCACATCCAAAAAGCCTTCCATCTGACGACCCGCAGAAGCATTCATCTCAACGCTGTCTGGCAAAACGCAGAGGTAGTCTGGATCATCCCATTCGCTCAGATCAGGAAAGGGGACATCGCCATTGTCTACTAGCCTGATCCAGACCAATCCGTAGCGTTCCCTAACGGGGAAAGTCTTGAGTCTGAGCCGGGATGGAATCGTGGATTCCGTATAGGCAGGGATACAAACACATTGGCCCTCTTTGTTATACCGAATGCCATGATAGGCACAAACTAGCTCATCCCCGTCTAGGCGGCCAATACTCAGAGGTACACCACGATGGAGGCAAATGTCACGGGCAGCGACGATCGCTCCATCCGCAAGGCGATAGAGCACAACCCGTTCGTCTAGTAGGCGAGTGCCGTAGGGTTTCTCAGTCGTAATTTCACTCGAAAAGGCAACTGGATACCAAAAGGGGGCAAGTGCGTGCCAGTCGGTTTCTGTGAAGGTGCAATTGCGGGGTAAGTCCCCAGTTTTAGGCATAGTTTGCATCTAAGTTTTGTACCTGATTTGTCTCTAGAAATATCCTCTTCAAAGCTAAAGGCTACGAGGTCAGGGAGTCGGTTTCTGTGTAATCTCTCACCTAATGGCGATTCTAGAGGCCAGAGGCAATCTTCTACGGGCTTGCAATCTTCTACACGCCTGCAATAAGCATAAAACGATAAACTAAGTCAAATCGCGTTTTGACTGCATCTTCTGATGAAATTTAGACCTTTTTGGGAACTCATCGCTGACTTGGGCATCGTCCTACCTGATCCAGACAAACTCAAGGGCAAGCTACGCGATAGGCACAGCCCTTCTGACGGAACCCATACCGATCGATCGCCATACTCAATTAGCAGTCCACAAGATCTGTTGGAACTGCTGGCCGAGCTGGCCGAATCCGAGCTGGCAGGAGAACACCTGGGGACAAGACCTGAGAAAAAGAGGATGCCGCCCGGTCTGTCAGGCGATCGCTGCTGGATTCCCCCTGGCCAGACGATAGAAGTACAGGGATACCAGATTCCGGGAATGGTTTACGTTGGCGAAGACCTGCCCGCCATTAACAATAGTCGTGCTTCAGAGACTAGCTTGATTAACCCTCAGCTCAAGGTGAAGCGCGATCGCCCTGACTATGAAGGCAAGCAAATGCCCTATTCTGTCTCCTATAGCCAGATGCCCCCTGCCTGTCGGGCGGCTTACCTGCACTGGCTCTCGACAGGAAGAAGTGAGCCTAATATCTACATAGGCTACATTTGGCTATTTTTCTATGGTCTAGAGCGCCGGGTTTTTTATGATCTGCTGAGGGCAGATTTGAAGCATGACGAGGCCAAGCGCCAAGAGCTAGCACAAATTGTGGCAGAGGTAGAGCGGCTGAACAATTGCTACGGCGGTAGCGCGCTCAGTGGCGGCATTCGCTACAAAACAGAAACGTTTCTAGAAACCTGCCAGGTGATGTGCTCGACAGATTTAAGCAAGACCCTTGACCCAATGACGGCCAAGGCACTCTCGCTTCAGGTCGGGTTGGGGCAGTTGGTTGAGCAAAACCAACCGATTCCTGCCCAATGGGCTTTGGCCTGGTACTCCAGATTGTCGAGCTTTCGGCTCCCCACGGCGACGACTCGCTGTAAAGACGAGTTTGAAGCGCTGTTTCGGTTGCGCTACGGTCAGAAATATGGCGAAGGGATGAAGATAAAAGCGGGCAAGTCGAAGCTGACAACTGTTTACTATCCTGCAAGCCAGTCATTTTGGAGTCGATCGGTGGTCGTGCCGATCGGTAGTTTGACTGATATCACTCGATTGGCCGCCAAAACTAAAAAAATTGGGGAGGTCGTAGAAACTTGCCGAGTCGAGCTAGAGCCTTTGAGCCGATATTTGGGGCGCAATCCCGAAGGACGCAACACCCCTGGCGCGATCGCTCTACTACCGCCTGACCTGCTGACAACCCACGGGGGCGAATGGGTCAAAAAACTGCAAACATGGCTAGACAAAACTTTTTCCAAGCCAAAAATTGCCAAACTGACCTTGCCGATCGCTGTTGTTTCCGGCCAAGAGCTAATCCAGCAATGGTCGGGTGCAAACTCCGAAAAGCTGACTAAGGCAGAAGCGACCGGGCTGGGCAAATTTCTAGAGCTATTAGGCTACGGCATAGAGCCTGACATGCGCTTGGGCGGAGCGGCACCGTCGCAAAAAATTTATCTGGGGCTGTTTCGTCTACCCGCCCCTAATCCGCTCTCATTATCTGATGCTTACCTAGAGGCAACCCTGTTGGCGCATCTGGCGATCGTGGCAGCAAGTGGTGATGCGCCTCCTAGCGCCACAGAGCAGCAGTACCTCTTGACGCATCTGGCAGAGTGGGTTGCCTTAGAGGAGCCAGAGCGATCGCGTCTCGCCGCTCATATTCAAGTTTTGCTAAGCGATAAGCTAACCCTGCGCAGCCTCAAGGCAAGAGTGGAGCAAATTGAACTTCAAGATCGAGGCGCGATCGGGCAATTTGTGGTGCGGGTGGCGGCTGCGGATGGGGCAGTGAGTCCTAAGGAAGTGCAGCTTTTAGAGAAGGTCTATGGATTGCTGGAGTTGGATACCCAAACGCTCTATAGCGACATTCACAATCTGAGCACATACAGTCTGAGTACGACGGGCAGACCTGCTGGCAAGTCTGCTCAGCCTGCCGCAGACCTAAATCAGCCTGTTACCGTTCGCCAAGCTGTGCCCACTGCGGGACATGCCATCCCGCCGCAGCCGAAAAAAAAGAAAGCCGCTTTTGCCCTCGATATGGGGTTAGTAGAATCGAAGCTGGTAGAGTCACAGGAAATCTCTAACTTGCTGGCCGATATCTTCGTTGACGAAGACGGGACAACCGCCAATCGAGCCTCTCAGATTTCAGCTTCTCAGACTCCAGCCTCTTTAGGCAAAGAAAAAGTAGAGGCTCAAAAGACTCGAAAACGCGGCAAAAAGTCCCATCCGTCCCAAGAAATCGCAGGTTTAGATGCGCCCCATTCTGCTTTGCTATTGGCGATCGCCCAGCAGCAGGTTTGGCAACGGGAAGCCCTAGAGGCGATCGCGACGCAACAGGGTTTGATGCTGGATGGTGCGCTAGAAGTGATCAACGAAGCAGCCTTCGATCGCAGTGACGAGGCAGTGACTGAGGGGCATGATTCAATAGAGGTCAATGCAGACGTGTTGCGGGAGATGCTGGCATGACAGACACAATTAAGGCAAAAGACCGGGACACCATTATTCAATCGCTGCAAGCTGGGGTCGTGCCTCGCCGGGGACAGCACCTCATTCAGGTGGGGCGGGTCGAAGAAACCAAAGCCGTGATCCGCGACCTCGATCGCATGGCTGAAGGTGGCTCTGGCATTCGATTTGTCATTGGGGAATATGGCTCAGGCAAGACTTTCTTTCTCTCGCTGGTGCGCTCGATCGCGTTAGAGAAAAAGCTGGTTACGGCGCATGCCGATCTCACCCCCGATCGCCGTTTGCATGCTACAGGAGGGCAAGCGCGATCGCTCTATGCGGAATTGATGCAAAATTTGGCAACCCGTACCAAGCCTGAGGGTGGGGCTTTGCCCAGTATCGTCGAACGATTTGTCACTTCGGCTATGAGTGAAGGGCGCGATCGAGACATCGATCCAGAAATTGTGATTCGAGAACGGCTAGCCCATTTGTCAGAAATGATTGGGGGCTATGACTTTGCCGAAGTAATTGCCGCTTACTGGAGAGGCCATGACAACGGCGATGAAACTTTGAAAGCAAATGCCATTCGCTGGCTGCGCGGAGAATTTACAACCAAGACCGATGCTAAACAGGCGCTGGGCGTGCGCACCATTGTTGATGATGCCAATGTCTACGATCAGCTGAAGCTGGTAACACAGCTTGTCAAGCTTGCGGGATACTCAGGCTTCTTGATCTGCTTAGATGAACTCGTTAACCTCTATAAGCTTGCCAATACCCAGGCTCGAAAGAGTAATTATGAGCAGATTTTGCGCATCCTGAATGATTGTCTTCAGGGTTCATCTGTGGGTCTAGGCTTCATCATGGGCGGTACGCCAGATTTCCTCATGGATACCCGACGCGGGCTTTATAGCTATGCGGCTCTCCAGACGCGCTTGGCAGAAAATAGCTTTGCCGTGAATGGATTAGTAGACTACAACAATCCGGTCTTGCGGCTCGGCAACCTCAGCCCTGAGGATCTATTTGTGCTGCTGACTAAAATCCGTCATGTCTTTGCCTTTGGCGATCGCGCACAGTATCTTTTGCCAGATGAAGGCATTCAGGCTTTTATGAATCACTGTTCTCAATCCATTGGTGAAGCGTATTTCCGTACACCCCGCAATACCGTAAAGGCTTTTGTGGATCTGCTTTCTGTGTTGCAACAAAATCCGCAGATTTCTTGGAAAGATTTGGTGACGCAACTGAGTATCCCCAAAGAGGCAAATCCTGATGGGCTATCTCTGCTCGTCAAAGGCAATGGGAATCTGACTGCTGCCGCAGAGACGAGCGATGATGATCTCGCTTCTTTCAGGCTTTAGGCTTCTGTCTAGTCATCGGTCTAATCATTCTCAGTAGGATCGCAAATTAGGGTTTTG
>DATNPL010000113.1:0-8313 GCA_036703255.1 Coleofasciculaceae cyanobacterium | reverse complement strand
CGGCAAGGGCGCGTTTGAGTTCCATCGAGTCACGATTGCTTGCAATGAATTGTTCGAGCGTTTCCATGAGTCAAGTAGAGTAGACTTAGATGCATGCTTTAAGCTTATCATCTGTTCACCTCCTATTTAAGATTGCTGTATCGGACTAAGCAATGCCAAATTTTGCAAACAAATCTTGATTGAAACATAATCTAGCGTTGCTTTAATCACCTGTCCTAGTCACGATTTCAGGTTATTCTGGACATGACCCTCCGTGACGGGACAAAGAGAAAGCAGATGCAAACCGTGGATGAGAAGATCAGCCCCCTAGCCGGAAAGCCCGCACCTGCGGACATCCTAATTGATGTTGTCAAACTGCTAGATGCCTACTACACCCTGCATCCCGATCCAGCAAACCCTCTACAAAAAGTGAGCTTTGGCACCTCGGGACATCGCGGCTCTTCAGCCAACGCCACCTTCAACGAAGATCATATTTGGGCTGTCACTCAGGCCGTGGCTGAATACCGCAAGAGCAAAGGCATTGATGGCCCCCTCTACATGGGCATGGACTCCCACGCGCTATCGGCCCCGGCTCAGCGATCGGCATTAGAAGTGCTGGCCGCTCACGGCATCGAGGTTTTCATCGCCCCTACCGAAGGCTACGCGCAGTTCACGCCTACCCCCGTCATCTCCCATGCCATCTTGGCATACAACCGGGGCAGAACCAGGGGCTTGGCCGATGGCATTATCATCACCCCCTCTCACAACCCTCCCAGCGATGGCGGCTTTAAGTACAATCCTCCCTCCGGCGGCCCAGCCGAGCCAGAGATTACCAAGTGGGTGCAAGAGCGGGCTAATCAGCTTTTGGCGAACAAAAATCAGGGGGTGCAGCGCCTGTCCTACGACGCAGCGCTTAAGGCAACCACCACTCATGTTCACGACTACATCATGCCCTACGTCAGCGATCTGACGAACATTATTGACATTGATGTCATTCGCTCAGCAGGGCTGCGCATCGGGGCTGATCCGTTAGGCGGCTCCAATATCGCCTACTGGGAACCGATCGCCAACCATTACGGCTTAAATATTTCTCTCGTCAACCGCACCATTGACCCTACCTTCCGCTTCATGTCGGTAGACTGGGATGGCAAAATTCGGATGGATTGCTCGTCGCCCTACGCCATGGCAAGTCTGGTCAAGATCAAAGACGACTACGACATCGCCTTTGGCAACGATACCGACTCCGATCGCCACGGCATTGTGACCCGTAGCGTTGGCTTGATGAACCCCAACCACTTCCTATCGGTCGCCATCTGGTATTTGTTTACCAACCGCACGGGGTGGTCAAGCAAAAGCGCCATTGGTAAAACTCTGGTGAGCAGCAACATGATCGATCGCGTTGGCAAAGAAATAGGTCGTCCGGTGTCGGAAGTGCCTGTGGGCTTTAAGTGGTTTGTGGATGGGCTGCTCGATGGCTCTTTTGGCTTTGGCGGCGAAGAAAGTGCCGGAGCCTCGTTCTTGCGGAAAGATGGCACCGTTTGGACAACGGACAAAGACGGCATCATTATGGATCTGCTAGCTGCCGAAATCACTGCCCGTACCGGAAAAGATCCGGGACTGCATTACCAAGACATGACCGATCGCTTAGGCAAGCCCTACTATACCCGAGTAGATGCGCCTGCCTCCCCTGAGCAAAAAGCTCGCCTCAGCAAGCTAGCCCCTGAAGATGTGAAGGCAGCCAGCTTGGCTGGAGATGCCATCACCGCCAAGTTAACCAAGGCTCCAGGAAATGATGCGGCGATCGGCGGACTCAAAGTGACGACGGATAATGGTTGGTTTGCTGCCCGCCCCTCTGGCACAGAAAATGTCTATAAAATCTATGCGGAAAGCTTTAAGAGCGAAATTCATCTCGATCAAATCTTGATAGAAGCCAGTCAGATCGTGAACGAAGCGCTCTAGCCGCCAGCTCTGACAGTTGCCGACTAGAGCCATTGCGTTGGGCACTCTGCGCGCCCAACGCAGCTTGAGCAGGATGGCAACGGCTACCATTTGCGACCCAAAATTTTTTGGCGATTTTTCACTTCACATTGGGTTAAAGCTTGTCATATTAAACACACCATTGTTAAAATTGTGGAGCTGCTTGCAAATGCCTCTAAGGTGCTCGATTCAAAGAGTTAGCTGAGGGAAAAGTCATTTAGTAAGTCATCAAGGTCAAGGCTCAGTAGCTCAGTGGTTAGAGCAGGGGACTCATAAGCCCAAGGTCGCAGGTTCAAATCCCGCCTGAGCCATCGGATACAGAGGATATACAGGATGGTGTAAAGGACGCAAAACTGGAGGATTTTACACCAGTGAACCCTTTATGCGTCCCTCAGATATCACCGCACGGATACCCCGGAAGCCCACTGGAACGGTACATATCGGCGTAAAGGACGATCGCCTGAGGCTCCGCTTGCCTAGGACGCTATTTGACGGCAAAGAGCGCTACTTATAGCTGAAGCTGCAAGATACCCCGGAGAATCAGGTCGCAGCCGAGAAACTGGCACGACAAATCGATCTGGACATCCTGGCTGGCTATTTTGACTCGAAGTTAAAGAAGTACCGTCCCAAAACTTACGGAGACGCAATTGACCTACCTGCTCTGTGGGAACGCTACACACAGCACAAGGCGAAATCTTCAGCGCAATCCACGATCGCCAGAGACTACGGCAAGGTCGCAAAGCGGATTGCACGACTCCCAGAATTGCCTACGGCAGCGAGAGCTTACCTATATAAAGGCATATTCGGAAGAGACTGCCCGACGCACGTTAAAGACGATATCTGAATACCTCGAATGGGCAGTGCTTCGAGAGTACGCCGAAAAGAACCCGTATGCAGAATTAGCGGTTGAAATAAAGACCACTAAAAACAAATCTCGGAGCCGACAGGCATTCTCTGCCAGCGAAGTAGCAGCAATCTTAGACGCGATCGAGACTGACTGCTACTGCCTAAATACGCCCCTGTAAAGCATTCCTACTATCTTGGGTTCATACGCTTCGTTTACCTTGCTGGATGCCGCCTGGAGGACGCGATCGCCCTTCGCTGGGTGCATGTGACACAAGACGGTATCCATTTCTGCGAAGCCATACCCACAGATTGCAAACAGTTTGTCCAGGCGATGAAAACTTACCAGGATAGAGAGTTCCCCCCTTAACGGGCAGATGAGAATCTTTTTGGCATCATTACCCTGATCGCACTCGCTGGTCTTCCCGTCGCCCTCTGGCTTCGTAATCGACTGCCATAACCTACTGCCGAGGGTGTGGCGAAAAGTTCTGCTGCCTTTGATAGCAGAAGGAAAAGTGCGTCAATACCTCCCTACTTATAATCTGCGACATACAGCGATCACCCGTTGGATTAAAGCGGGCATAATCTAGGAGTCGCGTTTCTCTTAACGGTGAGAGGAGTATTCGGAAATGCCACCGATCTGCTAATCAGTGTCTACATCACTTTCCGACTTTTGCACTCTATCGTTCACATCATAGGTGCTGATCCAAGACTACGGATATTGAGCTTAGCCATTCAATTCATTTGTTTACTGGGTTTAATCTTTCTGGCAATCTTGTAATCTACGCCTGATTTTTGATGGCGGATGGCTTGTTTATCCCACAAGTTTCCAGTTGCATTCTGTCGCATCATCTGCGGGAAATAAACATTCAATTCTAAGTTCTTGCAGTGTGATGTCGTAGGGTGTCCCTAAGGTGGCGATCGTAGAGAAAAATTTCAGCTCCAAATCCGCCCGCTTGAGATGAACGGTAAGCAGCAGATTGCTTTGGGCAAGCTGCTCAGACCTATGCCAAACCTCAGCAATGCCGGGATAGCGCATCAGCTCATCTAGCAATGTTTTGGATTGTTCGCTTTCCCCTTCTGCGATCGCCTCCCGGTGCAACCGTTGCAGCAAATGCCCTGAAAAATCCTCCCAGTTTACAACAAACGGACGAAACCCCTGAGGATGAAACATTGCCCGCATGAGATTGATTTTGCCATCTCGATAGAAGTGAGCTTGTAGCTGCTCTGGTGAAATGAAAGCCGTCAGCAGCCGAGTCGCAGCCTGGTTGGTCAGCAGTAAATTCCAATAGCGATCGACCACGATTGCCGGGTAGGGTTCTTGCTGTTGCAGCATGAAATCAAGGGCTTTGCGAACGGAAGCCATTTCAGGAGCCGAGAGATCCGTCTCTGCATGAATGGGCGCAAATCCAGCCGTCGTCAGCATCAGATTTTGCTGCCTCAACGGAATTTCTAGAACATCCGCCAATTGCAGCACCATTTCTCGACTGGGTTTGGCTCGTCCCGATTCGAGAAAGCTGATATGGCGTTGAGACACTTGACTCATGACAGCCAAATCAAGCTGGCTGAAACCCCTTTGGCTGCGCCATTGCTTCAGTAGCAGTCCAAATGAGTCGAGTTGGCGATCGGGGGTATGGGTATGTTGCGGCATGACAAAACCTGAGTTTGATTACCTGGCAGGTAATTGCTTCAATTATCTCCTTTCTGCATGATAAAAGCATACCGAATGGAGGTCAGCATAATGATGAAGTCAACAACTGTCTCGACACCGCCAATACTTTACTCAAGGAAGTCTATTTATTTACTCTTGACGATCGTCGGTATATTCATTCCCTGGTTCTGGTTGTTGCAAGATCCATCTGCGCTCTTGTCTCCAAGCTTGTTTTTACAAAAAACATTTGCGAATAACATTGCGACGACCTGGGCGAGTGATTTGATTCTTTCAGCGATCGCTTTTTTTTACTTTGCCTGGATCGAATTAAAGCGACTGCAAGTTTCTCGGTCATGGATCATCTTGTACATTGGTTTGACCTTTGGCGTGGGGCTTTGCTGTTCTCTCCCCTACTTTTTGTACCGTCGAGAGCAATGGCTACATGAAAAAGCTTGAGCCTGGGTATCAAATCCGCTCTGCTCGAATTGAGGAACTGACCTTACTGTCTGGTATTGAACTGTCAGCAGCGAGGCTGTTCCTCAATACGCCCTATTCATTTCTGGTTCAGGCTGACCCATTGCCTTTAGATTTTGTGCAGCAACGATTTGCAGCAGGACAGGTCTGGGTTGCGGCTGATTCGCAGGATAGGATTATGGGCTATGCCATGACTCAAGAGGTCGATGCCACCCTTTACCTCCAACAGATTGATGTTGAACCTGCTCATGGGCTCAGAGGAATTGGATCAGCACTGGTTAAGACAGCTCTTGCCTGGGCAAAGCTTCAAGGCTATGCCGTTATGTCCTTGTCCACTTTTCGAGATATTCCCTGGAATGCGCCTTTCTATTCAAAGCTGGGGTTTTGTCCTCTCGATGAATCCATTCTGACATCAGGATTTCAGCAGATTCGGTTGCAAGAGGCTGAAGCGGGATTACCCATAGCTGAGCGAGTCATCATGCAGCGCAAAGTGTAGCTGGATTCACATGCCCCTAATTGCCTTGATAACGCCCACAATCTTGATTGAATGTTCAAAAATAGCTATACTGGCTACATTCATGCAATCATTCGAGTGTTTCTGTGGTGCGGCAGCGAGAGTTTGACCTAGACGAAGTCTTAATCACAGTGATGGATTTATTTTGGCAGCGCGGATATGCCAACACTTCCATGAAAGACATTGTGCAAGCTACAGGCATACAGCCTGGGAGCCTATATGCAGCCTTCGGAGACAAAGAGAAGCTATTTCAACAAGCCTTCAAGAAATACACCCAAGAATTCTTTTTTGCATCCATTCCCCGTCGCTGTTCGCCTTTAGAGGGCATTCAAACCTGGTTTGAACACTTAGCAAAAGTGATGGCGAGTGACCCCAATCAAAAAGGCTGCCTGCTGATTAATACGGCTATGGAGCGAGAATCTCATTCGGCTAGCACGATCGCTGTGGTTGAAAGTCGGTTAGATGACATTGAGACATTTTTTCGGCAGAACTTGACTCAAGCCATTCAGGATGGAGATTTGCCGAGTTCTTTTGATGCCGAAACTAAGGCCAAAGCTTTACTGGGAATGGCGGTTGGTATGTTGGCTGTTGCGAGAATGCGACGAGATGCAAAAACTTTGAACAGCATTGCGACGGCTGCGATCGCCCTCATTCATCCCGATTAATTTTTGCTTTTGGCTTGACACGCCATTTTTTTCCTCTTATCTTGAATGAGTGTTCAATTTGAACGAGTATTCAAGAATTCAAATCAATCCCCAAGGAGTCATTGTGATGAGCCTAATTTTGCAGGGCTTTCCCGTCAGTCCGTATGTTCGTGCTGCCCGCATTGCTTTGATTGAGAAAGGCATTGATCATCAGTTCAACTCAATTGGATTCGACGACCTGACAACGGATGACTATGCAAGCCTGAATCCCTTTCGCAAAATGCCTGTGCTGCAACAGGGAGAATTTGTTTTGTACGAAACGCCTGCCATCTTAGGCTATGTGGATGAGGCATTTGAAGGCGTGTCGTTGCAGCCCACCGATGCAAAAACTCGCGCCCAAATGCAGAAGTGGATAGGGATTGCGGCTCATTATTTGTACCCTGTTGGCGTAATGCAGCTGTTTTTGCAGCGCATCATGACGCCGATTATGGGGAGTGAACCGAATGAATCCATCATTGCGGAGTCGGCAGCGATCGCCAGCCAGCACCTTGATGTGCTGGAACGGGAGCTAGCAACGCCATTTCTGCTGGGGGATGCGTTGAGTTTGGCTGACATTCTTGCAGGGGTGATGGTGTACTACATCAACATGACGAAGGAAGGAGTCGCGTTGGTGCAAGCCAGACCGAAGACCGCAGATTGGCTAGCTGGCTTGAGCCAACGCCCCAGCTTTGAACAAACGCTTGCAGGATTGTTGGTTGGCAAGGCGCAAGGTTAATCAAAGTGCAGAAAAGTTGGAGTCGCTGAGGAGATTTTTGTCATGCAGTTAGCCGGAAAGCAGGTGGTTGTGGTCGGGGGTAGTCAGGGCATTGGTTATGAAACAGCACGATTGGCAGCTCAGGCGGGGGCAAAAGTGACCATTATGGGGCGATCGCCCGAAAAATTACAGGCAGCACGCGATCGCTTAGGCGAAGTTCAAACGGCTGTGGTCGATATCACCGATGCAGCGGCTGTGCATCAAGCGTTCGCTGAAATGGAGCATGTCGATCATGTTTACATTGCTGCGGGTAGCTTTGTGGGCGGCAAGATTCTAGATGGTACTGTTGAGCACTTTCGTACTGCCTTTGAAAGTCGCCTTTGGGGAAGCGTGCATGTGATTCAATCGGCTGCGTCCAAAATTCCGGCGGGTGGCTCGGTGACGCTGACTGGCGGTTTATCGACCGATCGCCCGGTGGCAGGTGCTTGGGTGACGGCAGTGGCAACGGCGGCGGCGGAGCAAATGTCGCGGGCGTTGGCCGTGGAGTTAAGCCCGATTCGCATTAATGCGGTTGCACCGGGCTGGACGGATACTCCCATGTGGGATGCTATTTTTGGCGAGGCTAAAAATGGCGCTTTTCAGGAGGTGGCGGCAAAGATCCCGACTGGGCGATTGGCAACGGCTGAGGAAGTGGCTAGTGCGGTGATTTTTCTGATGTGCAATTCTGCAATTACGGGTGAGGTGATTCATACGGATGGCGGTCATCGCTATGTCTGAGTCGCGATCGCTTAATCGGATCAGGTTAGGGCAGGATTGAGTTGCGTAGCGCTATCTCTGGTAGAAATGCTTTTTTAAAGATGTGAATCGTTGCTTGGCTCTGCTGCGCAACGATTCATCTGAGCGATCGAATTGCTCTGTGCCTCTATGGCTATATTCTGCAAGCTTGGCGATCGGCCTCCATTAAGCTCTGTTAAAGGACGGCTGGCAGGGCTATATGCCATAGCCGTAGACACTTTAGGATGTTTTTGGCGATGTGCTTTGGGCGCCACCAAAAACATCCCCGACCTAACCTCAGTGTCTACAGCTAGACTGATTGAATTCAGATTTTTGTTGAATAAGTTTTCCCTGCGAGTGGGGACAATAGGAGCAAATGAAACGAGAACATTGACTCCCATTGTTCACATTCAATGGGGTTCCCCAGCGGGTGGGAACTCTACACCAGACCAACTTGATGACATCTTTCGTGAAGGACAGTAAGGCTTTCATACGATGGTTGTCTCTAGAAATGGGGAATTATCACCTCAGTAGATTGCCCTAAAAATACAACAGTCTAACGGCCTGCTTGACTGACAAAACTAAGAAACCGGAATGCGGCTGAGGACGATAAATTCGCGCTTGAAGGAATCCTCACGTTGTCGCATGGAGGCAATGGCAGGTTGAGGGTCAGGCAGGCTGGATAAGAACTGAAAAACTTGAA
>DATNPL010000245.1:0-44317 GCA_036703255.1 Coleofasciculaceae cyanobacterium | reverse complement strand
AAGTGCCGCGCTCCGCGCGGCACTTCCAAAAAAATATTCCAGATTAATTAATCTTCGATCCTTAGATAAATTGATCTGAAAGAGGATCAGTAGATCTCAAAGTCCAGCTTTTTGGGTTTTGTGGCCCGCGGAGCGCGCCACAAAACCCAAATTTGCGATCTACTGAGGTTGTTTGATTAAACCTGCGATTCTCAGACAACCCGCAAATTAACTTCTAAAATTTGGTGAGAGAGATACCTATGCTATTTCTCACCTAAATTTTGGCTATGTTTAGTTTGCGATCTTGAATTATGTCTAGAAGTGCTTTAGTTGACTTATTGCGTCGCGTCTACCAAACCGTTCAGATTTCTCATAAAGCACAAATTCCGATCGTTGAAGGATATGACATCGCTCGCTCTACCCTACTCTCGCGGAGACAGGTACTTGGCGGCATCGCGGCGGTGGGATTGCTCTCATCGGGAGAACAGCGCTTTGCAGCATTGCCCGCTACCCAAGAGGCTAGAATTCTAATTGTCGGTGCAGGCGTTGCAGGTCTAACGGTTGCTTACCGATTGCGACAGGCCGGACTTCTAGCCGATGTTGTTGAAGCCAGCCAGCGCGTGGGCGGACGGCTTCGGAGTCTGCGCGGCATCGTTGATGATCCAGGGGTAGTCGAGTTGGGTGGCGAGTTTATCGATTCTCGTCATACGGCGGTGCGATCGCTGGCCGCAGAGCTAGGTTTAGAGTTAGCAGATTTGCGATCGGCTGATGTGGGCTTAAACCCAGAAATTCTCTATTTTCAGGGGCGAAAAATTGATCACGCCCAGGTGGCGGAAGCCTTTTCACCTTTGGCTAAACGGATTGCCCAAGACCTGAAAAAACTGGGCGATCGCGCTATCACCTACCACAATCCCAGCCCAGAGTCTGTGCGGCTCGATCGGCTCTCTTTAGCAGAGTATTTGGCGGCTGCACCCATCGATCCTGTGATTGAGCAGCTGGTACAGGTGGCTTACATGACAGAGTTTGGGCGCGATGCTGAGTCGCAGTCTTGTCTCAACATGCTGTTTTTAATTGGTGCTGAAGTGGGCAAATGGAGTACTTATGGAGCCAGTGACGAGCGCTATCATGTCGTAGGCGGTAACGATCAGATTCCCCAAAGACTGGCGGCGCAGCTAGAGGGCACGATCGCCACAGGAACTTTGCTGGAGTCCATTCGGCTTACCCCCGGCGGCAGCTACCGAGTTAGCCTCAGACAAGGAGCAACCAGTCTAGAGCGCACTTATGATCAGGTCGTTTTAACGGTGCCCTTCACAACTCTGCGACAGGTAGAGCTAGCGGTCAATTTGCCGCCTGCCAAACAAAAAGCGATCGCAGAACTGGGCTATGGCACCAGCAGCAAGCTAGCGATTCCTTATCGAGAACGGATCTGGCGATCGCGCTATGGTTCTACGATTAGCATCTATACAGATCTAGACTTTCAAAACACTTGGGAGAGCGCCCGTTACTCTGCCCTTACCGGAGGCTGGGTGACTGATTTGCGGGGTGGGCAAGCTGGAGTGGCGTTGGCAAACGATCGTCCTGAAGCTCAAGCGCAAAAGCTCACGGCCGATCTAGAGCAAATTTTTCCAGGAATGGCTCAAGTTGAGCGAGGCAAAGCTGTGCGATCGGTTTGGGCAAACAAACCCTATGCGCTAGGTTCTTACGCCTGCTATTTACCTGGACAGTGGACTCAAATTGGCGGTGCTGAGGCTGAGCGAGTTGGCAATCTTTGGTTTGCGGGTGAGCATTGCTCTCTGGGTTCTCAAGGCTATATGAATGGAGCTTGTGAAACGGCCGAGAAAGTTGCTCAAGGGATTCTTAAAGAACTCAAAGTCCTCGCAGCTTAATTCAGCAAGATAAGCCGCTCTCTGTGTCAGACCAGGCTTCTTTCAAGATTTGCGCTCGGGATTGGTATCTCAGCCAGGATTGTTTGTTGCGTGGGGTCTGCTCACGCAACAAACAATCCTTATCCTTTTAGGGCTATGCGCTCCGCACAGATCTTGAAAGCTATCTACTCTAGTTAAATTTTAGAGTCAATATGAAAAGACTTTGAGGTTTATCAAGTCGAGAACCTTAGAGTAATAACCAGCTTCTGAAGGGCTTTACACAAAACCAACCCATTTCTAGAGCAGATCGTATCCCACTGTCACAAATTAACTTGACGAAGTGGAGTATAGTCCACTGCAATGAATTTTATCAACAGAGAATCTGAGATCTTAAAACACCTGAAATCAATGAAATAGCGTCTGGAAAGTCCCCTCCCAGGCACTTTTTGGGAAGTCAACCCATTGTTCTTGCAGATATCATTTTTTGATCTCAAAAGATTTGCTTTTGTCTGAAGACGTATGCAAAATCAATTATTTCGCTGTGCTGCTTCGGTAATAGAAGTTAGACAATCTAATGAAATCTTAGGATCGCACAAATCTCCTTATGCAATCATTTTTTGATACCACATCAATTCAATCCATAAAACCATGAGCATTCACCCAATACAAAAATATTGTATTTTCAGTTACTTTTATCTGCACAAAGATTGAATTTTTTTCATGCCGTATCAATCAAACTAGGATGAGGCAAGATGTCTACCAGCTATTCTTCCGGAAAGGCCAAGAGAAACAGATCGGCGATCAGAAGGATGAGAGCGATATAAGTTAGAGATAAGTAGGAGATAAGTTAAGCCTCAAGGTGCATTAGTAATCTCTTGACATTTCTCATTTCCAGGGCTGGATAGGTTGTGATCGATATGCTGCAAGTTTGAAAAAATAGCTGAAACGAGACGGTAGATGCGATCGCAAGCTTAACTCTGAACGCCCACAAGCATTATTTCTTCCCCATCACACTTCAAGTCAATCCATCTGTTATGGATTGGACTTTTTTTACAGGTCTTCTACTACGCACAGAACTATGGCTGCATTGAAAAAGTTAGTCATTCGAGGAATGCTTTGGACAATATTGGGTTATGGTGCAAGCCAAGTTCTTCGGTTTAGCGCAAACCTAATCTTAACCCGACTGCTATTTCCAGAGTTTTTTGGATTAATGGCACTTGTCAATATTTTTATTGTTGGGCTAGCGCTGTTTTCTGATGTAGGCATTGGCATCAACATCATTCAAAACAAAAGGGGAGATGAGCCAGAGTTTCTCAATACAGCTTGGACGATTCAAGTCATTCGTGGCTTAGGCTTATGGCTAATTTGCTTGCTCATTGCTCACCCCATTGCCTTACTCTATGGAGAACCCCAGCTTAGCCAGCTCATCCCTGTAGCAGGGCTGGTAACCATTATTTCCGGGTTTAACTCTACGGCACTTTACACGCTAGAGCGGCACATCACCATCAAGAAATTGACGGTCATGGAGCTGTCTGTTCAGGCCACTCAAATTACGGTAATGCTCTGTTGGGCATTTATCAGCCCTACAGTTTGGGCACTAGTCGGTGGAAACATCGTTGCGGCTCTGGTCAAGCTTGTCTGGAGCAATCAACTGATTCCTGGCAAATCCAACAGGTTCATGTTGGATAAGCAGGCAATGCGCGAAATTTTTTCCCTAGGGCGTTGGATTTTCTTTTCTACAGCCCTGATGTTTTTGGCCGAACAGGTCGATCGCCTCTTGTTGGGTAAGATCTTTTCCCTCCAGCTATTGGGAATCTACACGGTTGCCCTAATGCTGAGCGACGTGCCCCGCCAAGTCACCATTGCCTTGGGCACTAGAGTGGTGCTCCCGGCGATCGCCAAACTCACAGATTTACCCCGCTCAGAACTGCGTGCCAAGGCGCTTAAAAGCCGACGTTACCTGCTCTATGCGCTAACGCTGTTTATGGTGGTGTTGATTAGCTGGGGCGATGTTGCCACCTCTTTTTTGTATGACAGGCGATATGCCGCAGCAGCCTGGATGCTCCCTATTTTGGCAATGGGGATTTGGCCGCGTGTCCTCTGTGCCACTATCGAGCCTGCGCTCTCGGCTTTGGGGAAGGTGCAGTACATGACCTTCGGCAATCTATACCGACTAATATTTACGGTCTTTGGCATTTTGCTGGGCCATGCCCTGTTTGGCAGTTTGGGCGCTGTAGTGGCTGTGGCGCTTAACGATTTGGTCTACTATGCGATCGTCAACTATGGGCTGTGCCGGGAAGGCATTGGGTGTCTAAGGCAAGATGCTGAGATGACAGCCCTACTTTTACTGGGCATCGCTGCATTTGTATCTATACGGCTTGCGTTGGGTATCGATTTTCCGACTCCTGGAGGGGTTTTATAAAATCGGAAGGGGCTGTAGAAGCTCAGGCAGCGCTATAATAGCCTCACTTCTCCTCGAAATGTCAAAATCCTAACTAAAAAAACGGGATTTTCCTTGCGCAGTCGGCAAACTGTGTGAAATAATTAGAGATTGTGTCTTATCGTTGACGATTCTAAGTGAGATCTTATGGCTAAAGGTGTCCGGATTATTATTACGCTAGAGTGCACAGAGTGTCGCACGAACCCAGACAAGCGATCGCCAGGGGTTTCTCGTTACACCACAACTAAGAACCGCCGCAACACGACGGGTCGGATTGAACTTAAGAAGTTTTGTACCCATTGCAACAAGCATACGGATCACAAAGAAATTAAGTAGGCGAAATTAAGCAGCGCCGTCGGTCGGGGTTTTCCCAGCCATTGCCGTGGAAGGTTCGGCATTGCTTAGCGCTTGCTCTCTAAACCTCACAAGTTTTTCACAGACTTGCTTTCACAGACTTTCAATTACCTAACTCTCAACTATGGCTTACTTTCGTCGTCGCATTTCTCCGATCAAACCTGGAGATCCTATTGATTACAAAGACGTTGACCTACTGCGGAAATATGTCACCGAGCGGGGCAAAATCTTGCCCCGTCGCATTACAGGTCTAACTGCCAAGCAGCAAAGAGACTTGACCGAGGCGATTAAACGCGCCAGGATTTTGGCACTGTTGCCTTTTATTAACCAAGAGGGTTAATGCTTGTGGTTTAGGGCGCAGGGAGTTCTAGAATTAAGTCCGGATATCGATCACCCTCACCCCCCTAGCATCAGACCTCATGGAGAAGGGAACTTTAGTTGAATTTCGGCTGCATGGCGATGGTGCAGACAAGCCTCGCCATAGCCGCTTGGCGGTTGTAGAGCGTCCCGAAGGTAAAAAGCATTGGGTGGTGGTAGATGGACGAGGTCAGTCCCACACCCTACATCCTAGAGACATTACCTATACCGTAGCGGGTGAGGCTTATAAAGCCACTGATATTTCAAAGTTTTGGCAGGCTATTCAGCCCTACCTAGATCCCTCTAGCCTTGAGGTGGCATGGGAGCTGCTGTCAGAAGATGGAGAATCTGTTGATCCTGCTGCGATGGCGATGCTGCTGTTTTCTGAGCAAAGCCCTGCTTTGTGTTACGCAGCGCACTGTCTTTTATCAGACGACAAATTTTATTTCAAGCAGAAGGGCGATCGCTACGAGCCTCGTTCTTCTGGACAAGTGGCAGAACTGAAGCATCAGCTCAATATGGAATTGCAGCGCCAGCAAGACTGGCAAAGCTTCCTAGAAAGAGTGCAAGGTTCTCTAGCGGCACAGCCGGAAGCGCCAGCGGTACAGCAGGTAGAATGGCAGAGTGGCGATCGCCCTCGTCTAGAGGCGCTAGAGCGGTTTGCCCTGTTTGGGGAAGAAGCCAACCATCGGATGCCAGCTCTAGAGATCCTATCTGCTTTAGGACGACCGGAGACAGCACCAGCCGCCTTTCAGCTTTTGGTGGATCTTAAACTTTGGAGTGACCACGAAAATCTATTCTTGCGGCGTAGTCAGCTTCCCACTCAGTTTTCCAGTAGGATTCTTGAAATGACTCACCGCTGCCTGACCTCTCCGCCCCCAGATCCAGATACCGATCGCTTAGATCTAACTCACCTGAAAACCTACACAATTGACGATGAAAGCACTCGTGAAATTGATGACGGTCTCAGCGTAGATTTTTTGGCGGATGGGCGGCAGCGGCTATGGATTCATATTGCAGACCCAACGCGGTGGCTCTTGCCAGGAGATGAGCTAGATTTAGAGGCGCGTCGTCGCTGCACAACGGTCTATCTACCCACGGGTATGATTCCGATGTTTCCGCCAGAGCTGGCAACTGGCCCCATGAGCTTGAATCAGGGGCAGGTCTGTACAGCGTTAAGTTTTGGCGTGGTGCTGGATGAATTGGGTGGCGTTCAAGACTATGAAATTCGCCCCAGCCGGGTGAAACCCACCTATCGCCTCACCTATGAAGATGTAGACGAAATTTTGCAGTTGGGCGTGCGGGCTGAGCCTGAGCTAGAAGCGATCGCAACTTGGGCAAAGCGACGCGCCTCTTGGAGGCTGTCTCAAGGGGCAATCACCATTCGCATGCCAGAGTCTTCTATTAAGGTCTGCGACGACGAGATTACGATCCAGGTCTTAGAAGATACGCTGTCTCGGATGCTGGTAGCGGAAATGATGATTTTGGCGGGCGAGGTGGCCGGGAAGTATGGAGAAGCCCACGGCCTAGCCCTGCCTTTCCGGGGACAGCCCCAGCCTGAACTGCCGCCCGACCAAGAGTTAATGCAGCTGCCTGCTGGCCCAGCGCGCTACTGTGCAATCCGCCGATGCATGCCTCGCAGCGAAGTAGGGATCACGCCAGCCAGACATGCGAGCCTGGGGCTAAACACCTATACACAGGTGACTTCACCTATTCGTCGCTATGCAGATTTGCTGGCTCACTTTCAAATCAAGTCTCATTTGAGAGGTGATTTGCCGCCCTTCTCAATCGAGACAACCAAAGAGTTGATCCAGACCGTCAGCAGCACGGCCTATGAGGCCACGTTGGTCGAAAGACAGACAAACCGCTACTGGAGCTTGGAGTATTTGCGGCGTAATCCCAATGAAATTTGGCAGGCTTTGATGCTGCGGTGGCTGCGAGAGCATGAAAGTCTTGGGTTAGTGCTGCTAGAAGACTTAGGGCTAGAACTGGCTATGCGGTTTACTCGCCCTATGGAAGTGGGCGATCGCCTAGAGATTAGAGCCGTCTATGTTGATCCACGCCAAGATCTGATTCAGTTTGTGGAATGCGATCGCTCAACCGCTCAGGTAGCCGCAGGCTGATATTTTCCCCATCCTAACCGCCGTGCAATTTATTTTGGGTGTCTTCTCCTCTCTCCTCTCTAGCGCCTTCCCTCACGGCTCGCATCAAATCTTCGGGTGTGCCGACATCGAGGTAGCTGCCATCAGCGAACGCTTCTGCCTCCACCCTTAGCCCTGCCGCAATACCTGCCTGAATGACATCTCCGATCGGCAACTCGCGATCGGGCACAGACGCTTTCAGGTAGTAATGCAAAAACTCTGTAAACGCAGGTGTCCAGACGGCGATCGCCCACATATAGCGCAGGTGAGTCTCTTGAGGCTTTTCAATAATCTGGCGCACCTGCCCTGCTGCATCAAAGTCAACCACGCCGACCTTCCGATAGTTCTCGGTCGGAAACAGCCCCAGCACCACATCTGCCTGACTGTGAGCCTGACGAGCCAGCAGCTGAGCAAAAGCATTCATCGGCTGAAACAAAATATCTGGAAACCCCAAGGCTACGATCGCATCTTTGACAAAGGGATAAGCCTGATCGAGCGTGTAGGGCACCCCATGCGCCACATGGACTGTTAGATAGCCCAAGTGCATATCTAGCCGTGATCCATCCCCAAAATATTCGGGAATATCCCACTTGCCGGGACGCAGGATAAAAAACGCCTTGCGCACGCCCCCCTGCCGCATTTTTTCTAGTAAATAATGGCTCACCACCTTAGGTCGCAAATCGCCCTGGGGAGCGATCGCCTCAAACCCAACAGGGTATAGCTCTTTGCTGAGCGGCAGCGGTGCAAGGCGCGTCGCGCGTCCCCCTGCGGGCAGTAGGCCGATTACGTCAAGCGACATTGCTTTTCCCGTTTAGATTGTGAGTTTTAGATTAAACCACCCTTCAACACAAACCTGGTGAATTAGACAGAACCCATATTTCATTGGAAGTGTGACATCCGCGTCGCACTTTCAAAAAGAATTGCAGAGTTCGATTAAATGAAGATGAGCAAATAAGCTACACCAATTTTACCAGCACCCAATCTACCAGCACCCAATCTACCCAGCAATGAGAAGCGACCTTTGCTACTTGCCCACAAAGCCGTGCGGAGGGGGTTTGGGGGACGCGCCCGTCCCCTGCCGGGGGTTTGGGGGAGACCCCCAAGGCTGTTCCATATTTCCCAAAGTTCAGCAATCTCTCAACCGTTAGCCCACCCTAGCCCACGGGAATAACTAGAACGAAACCCGAAGCGGCTGAATATTAAGACTGTGCTAAAAACTCGTCAAAAAACTCATCCGCGCATCCCAAACCAGCCCAGCGGCTCCAAAGCCCCCTCCCAGAAACCGCACAAACCCGCCTCCAAACTATCCAAAAAACGCACAAAACAAAAATCCAAAAGCAAATCTAAACTCCCATCTGCCGCCAAACCGCCCCTCAGCCTGAAACAGCAGATGGCAGAGCAGCGGCAGCGCGATCGCATTCGCAAAGAAATCATCAGCTTCTCAACCAGCGCCCTCTCCTGCGGCTTATTTATCGGCATCTTGCTGGGTGTCATCGGCGGCATCAAAATTGCGATCGCAGGCACCTTTGGCGTTCTGATTTTGGCACTTGCCTTCAAATATCCCCGCTTTGCCCTATGGGCTTTCCTGATCTACCTGCCCTTCGGCGGCACCATCACCTATGCGATCGGCAACAGTCCTCTCTTGCAATTGGCAAAAGACGGCCTGTACATTCCAGCGATCATTGGCGTTGTCCAGCACTGCAAACGCGAACGTCTCTCCTTCTTGCTCCCCAAACAAATTTTGCCCGCTCTCACAGCCCTGCTGCTGCTGTGTGCCATGACCTTGCTGGTTGTCAACGGCTACCAGCAGTTCTTTGGCAAAGGGGGCGAACAGCCGATCGCGATGGGCATTCTCGGCATCAAAGTCATGCTAGGCTACCTGCCGCTGATCCCCTGTGCTTACTATCTACTCCGCAGCAAACAGGAATTTTATTTCCTCATGCGCCTGATGCTCGTGCTGATTATCATCTGTTGCGCCTTGGCTATGGTGCAATACCTGATGTTGTTGACAGGCAAATGTGCTGGAACTCGCCTCGCTACAGGCAGCAGCCTGTTCAAAGCCTCACTAGAAGCCCGCTGCTTTGTCGGCGGGGCGCTACTCTACAGTCCGCAAGAAGGCGTGATTCGGTTGCCAGGCACCTTTGTTGCCCCCTGGCAGTGGGGCTGGTTTTTGATTTCCAGCAGCTTTCTGGCTTTCCCCTCCGCCTTCAATGAACCCAAGCCCATTTGGCGAATTTTGGGTTTGGTGGCGCTGGGCAGCGTCTTTGTCATGGCGGTGATTTCAGGTCAGCGGATTGCCCTAGCCCTGGTACCCATTGTCATTGCCCTGCTGCTGCTCGTCACCGGACAAGTTGCTAACCTCAAGCGATTTATCCCGATCGCCGCCGGATTAGCCCTTGTCCTCAGCATTGCTGCCCTGCAAAATCCTGCCACCGTGCAGGAACGGATCGACAGCTTTGTCAGCCGCTGGAATGCCGCCCCGCCCTACGAATTCATTTTTGGGCAATTTCAATGGGCGATGAAAGACGGCAATTTTTTAGGCAACGGTCTAGGTCGCGCCACCAACTCAGCTCGGGCGCTGGGCGAAACTCAGCTCGTCGAAACCTACTACCCCAAAATGCTGTACGAGATTGGCCCGTTTGGCACGATCGCCTTTCTCGTCTTGGTTTCCATCCTGACCTACACCACCTTCAAAGCCTACCGTTTGGTACGCGATCGCAGCATGCGGGGCTATGGCTCTGCGCTGGCTTGGTTCATTTTGTTCATGAGCTACAACACCTACTACTACCCGCTAGATGTCGATCCGGTTGCCGTTTACTTCTGGTTTTTTGCCGGGGTTGCCCTGAAGCTGCCCGAACTGGAACGGCTTGCCCAGCTTGAGGCCGCAGATCTGGAGGCGGAAAACACACCTTTGAAAAAGCGATCGCATCGCAAGTTGAGGCGATCGGCCTTTACCTGAATCCTGTGACCCGAACCCTGTGACCTAATTTCAGCCACCGACCCCACATTCAAAGCCTTTCTACAAAGCCGTTCCACAAAGCCATTTCTACAAAGTCACCCCATGCTCCTTTCCCTCATCATCCCCACCTATGGCCGCGAAGCGATTTTATGCGAAACGATCGCCAGCGTTTTGCAGCAAGACTATCAGCATTATGAAGTCCTGGTGATTGACCAAACCGATACCCATCAGCCAGAAACTCAGGTCTATCTGGAAACCCTGGCTGCCGAACATCGGATTCGCTGGTTTCGGGTGGGTTGGGCTAGCTTACCGGGGGCGCGCAACTACGGCGTGCGGCGTGCCCAAGGAGACATTATTCTTTTTCTGGATGATGATGTGCTGCTGCCAGCCGGATTTTTGGCCGCTCATGCGCAAAACTATCATGATCCCGACATTGGAGCCGTGGCGGGCAGAGTCTTCGATCGCATGAAGCTAGCCGAGGCCATTCCCGGCCTGCAAATTGAGTATCTGCCCCCCGAAGCGATGGATGCCGGGATTGCCTGGTATCACCTCGATCTGGTGCATACGATCAAGCCCCAGCAGGTGATCACGGCTAGAGGCTGCAATATGTCCTTCCGGCGATCGATCTTCCATCACTATGGCATTTGGTTTGATGAGCGCTTTCGCGGCAGCGCCGTGCGAGAAGAGTCTGACTTTTGTCTGCACATCCGCAAGACAGGCTTAAAAATTTGGTACGACCCAGCGGCGCATCTGGTGCATTTGGGCGAGGAAACAGGCGGCTGCCATGATCTGAGCACGCGATCGCTGCAATACCAAATGACCTTCTACCACAACCATTTCCTCATGGCGCTTAAAAACCTCACCCTCTGGCAAGGGCTGCGCCTCGCCGCCAAGCTGTTTGACTGCCATGTGTTGGGGCATCCGCCCTGCTACAAAAGCGGCTCTCCGCTCAAAATCATCACGCGCAGCCTGTTCTATGTTGCGGGTTTCTTCAGCGCTCTGGGAACGCTAATCAAGTCCCTTTACAACAGCGGGCAAGTCTATAGCCAAAGCGATCGCGCTTTAGAAAAGAGTGCTCTAGAAAATAGCTGACCTCCGTAGCTGCTTGTCTCTCCTTCACCTCTTCACTCCCCTTTTCCTTGCATGTCTCTGATCAATCCCATGCCAGCGATCGCCGCTCCATCCCCTCTGCGAATTTTGGTGGTTAGCCACACCTACATTGTCGATCTCAACTGCGAAAAGCTCAGAGCCATGACGCGAGAACCCAACGTCGAAGTGACGGTGGTGGTGCCCCGGCGCTGGCGACCCGGTGGTGTGCAAAACCGCATGATCGAAAGCCGCCGCTGGCAGGATGGCGCTTTTCGGGTGGTGCCTGTGTCGAACTTCAGCCAAAACAACCAGGGACTGCTGTGCTTTGGTGCAGATATTGTGACGCTGCTACGAGAATTTCGCCCCCACATTATCCAAGTCGAGCAAGGATCAAAGTCGATCGCCTATGCCCAGCTTATTACCCTCAACCGTCTGCTGCGGCTGGGTGCCAAAAATCTGTTTTTTACCTGGTGGAATCTGCCCTACACCCTCAAGTTTCCCATTTCGGCCTTAGAAGCCTATAACCTGCGCCATAGCGACGGTGCCGTTGTGGGCAACCAAGATGGAGTAGAGGTACTGCGGCAGCGAGGTTATGCAGGCGCAGCGCAGGTGATGCCGCAATTGGGGGTTGATGAAACCCTGTTTCGCCCACAGCCGCAGCCCCAGCTTGCCGCTGAGCTGGGTCTTCAGCCTGATGATTTTGTTGTGGGGTTTGTGGGACGGTTTGTGGCTGAGAAAGGCTTGCTCACCCACTGGGAGGCTTTGGCAGGGATGGGCGATCGCCCCTGGAAATGGCTCTTGCTGGGTCGGGGAGACTTAAAGCCTGTGCTGATGGCGAAGGCAGAGTCCGCAGGGTTGAGCGATCGCCTGATTTGGGTGGAGAGCGTTCCCCATGATCGAGTGCCCTGCTACATCAATTTAATGAATGTGCTGGTGTTGCCCTCCGAGACGAGCGTCCAGTTTTCTACCCTCACGGCCAAAGGCTGGAAAGAGCAGTTTGGTCATGTGCTGATTGAGGCAATGGCCTGTCAGGTTCCGGTGATTGGCTCCGACTCAGGCGAAATTCCTCATGTGATTGGCGAGGCGGGACTCGTTTTTCCAGAAGGCAATGCCGCTGCCCTGCGAGAAAGCTTGCTCTGGCTAATGCAGCCGCAAGTGGCGATCGACCTGTCGAAGCAAGCCTACGATCGCGCCCTCAATTGCTACACCAATCACACCCTGGCTCAGCAGCAGCTGGGGTTTTACAGACAGTTGCTCGCCTCTCCCCAACAGCCTTGAAATTGCCCTCTAGGAACCCGTCATGAGTCGATCGCTTCGGATTTTACAAATTGTGCCCTCGATCTCGCGGGTTTACGGCGGCCCTAGCCAGATGGTGTTAGGTTTTGCGCCTGCCTTGGCGGCACAGGGTGCAGAAGTGACCCTGCTAACGACCGATGCCAATGGCGATGTTGGCCAAGCGCCGCTGGCTGTGCCCTTAAATTGTGCGATCGATCAAGAAGGCTATCAAATCCGCTATTTTCGCTGTGCTCCCTTTCGCCGCTACAAGTTTTCGGTGGGGCTGCTGACCTGGCTGGCGCGCCATGCCCATGAGTTCGACATTGCCCATATCCATGCCCTGTTTTCGCCCGTGAGTTCGGCGGCAGCGACGATCGCTCGCGTCCAAAAACTGCCCTATGTGCTGCGACCATTAGGCACTCTCGATCCGGCTGACCTGCAAAAAAAGCGTCAATTAAAGCGTCTATACGGCATGGCGATCGAGCGACCCAATCTGGCAGCAGCGGCAGCACTGCATTTTACCAGCGATCAGGAAGCTAAGGTTTCCGAGCGATTTGGGGTCGTAACCCGAGATTGGGTCATGCCGCTGGGCGTTAAGGCCGCTATGCCGATCCGCGCGGTTGCGATGGCTGCTATGCGACAACAGCTTGGCATTTCCAGCGATTGCCCCCTGATCCTGTTTATGTCTCGGATTGATCCCAAAAAAGGGCTAGATTTGCTGCTGCCCGCCCTAGAGCAGCTCCAGCGAGAAGGCCATGCCTTTCATCTCGTTTTGGCAGGAGAAAATCCTCAAGATACGAGTTACGAGCATCAGATTCACGCCCAGGTGCAAGCTTCCCCTTTAGCCGACTGCACTACCATGACGGGGTTTGTCTCGGGTGATGCCAAAACGGCGCTGCTGCAAGCAGCCGATTTGTTTGTGCTGCCCTCTTACTATGAGAACTTTGGCATTGCCGTAGCCGAAGCAATGGTGGCAGGTGCGCCCGTAGTGATTTCCGATCAGGTTCATATCTGGCCTGCGATCGCTGAATCGCAATCGGGTTGGGTGGCCTCCTGCACGATCGCCGCCTTTACGGATGCCCTGCGTCAAGCGCTGCTCCAGCCTGCCGAACGCAGTCAACGCGGAGCCAATGCCCAGGCTTATGCCACACAACACTATAGCTGGGAAGCGATCGCCCGTCAGATGATGGCTGCCTACGCGGAGGTTCTATAGCTTGATTCACAGCGGTTAGGACGGGGACGTTTTGGGCGCACTGTGCTACCTAAAATGTTCTGAGTGAAGTGAGTTAGGTGGCGCTGCTGACTTTAGGTTAGACTCATGCACAAGTTGTTTTGCATGGGTACCGTGGCGCTGTGCGCTTAGCCAAAACCAGATTGTGCCTTGAAAGCCTTGTGATGCGGTGCTTTTGAGCTTGATCTGCACTTCACTCTACCCCAATTTGCTCTATGCGATCGTCCTGGCTGCCTGCTTGGCTCAACCCTGAAAAACTGCCGCTGCGCTTTGTGCTCATTGCTCCCTTTGTGTTGCAAATTGCTGTGGCCGTTGGGCTGACGGGCTATCTTTCGTTTCGCAACGGCCAGCAGACGGTTAATCAACTCTCTGAGCAGATGCGCACCAAGATTAGCGATCGGATTCAAGGCAAGCTCGACACTTACCTCTCGACACCCAATCAGCTCAATCAGATTAATCTCAATGCCATTCAGCTCAAGCTGCTCGATCTGGACAACTTTGACACGACAGGACGCTTCTTTTGGAAGCAAATTCAGCTCTTTGATGTGGGGTATATCAATTTTGAAAATCGAGATCGGGGATTTATTGGGGTTGAACGGTTAGACGATCGATCGCTGCTGTTAAATGAAGTCCCCACGGCATATCCTGATCAGCTTTTTGTGTATACCCTCGACAGCAAAGGGAATCGCGTCAAGCTCAAAGAAATTATTCCCAATCCGGAGCCAGATCAGCGTGAAGCCTGGTATCGCGCAGCAGCAGAAACAGGTCGCCCGGTCTGGAGTCCAGTGTATCAGTGGCAAGATAAACCTCATGTTTTATCTATTTCCTCTGGCTATCCCGTTTATGATCAAAATCGACAGTTAGTTGGGGTCATCGGTATTGATCTGCTGCTTTCACAAATCAGCTCTTTTTTAAGGCAGCTTGAGGTGAGTCGATCGAGCCAAAGTTTTGTCATCGATCGCAATGGCCAAATGATTGCTAGCTCTATCCCAGAGGCAGCTTTGCGTCAGGTGAATCAGCGGCTGACGGCGATGGAGAGCGAAAATCCGCTGGTTCGCTCTACGTCGCGGTTTCTGGAGCAGCATTTTGGCAGCTTCCGGCAAATCTGGACGCGCCAAGAGCTGAGTTTTGATCTAGAGGGCAAGCGGCAGTTTGTCCAGGTGACGCCTTGGCGCGATCCCTATGGGCTGGACTGGCTGGTGGTGGTGGTCATCCCTGAAGCTGACTTTATGGATCAGATCAACGCCAACACCCGCACGACGGCGCTGCTGTGCCTTGCGTCTTTGGCGATCGCCACGCTAGTGGGTTCCTTGACGGCAAAATGGGTGACTCAGCCGCTGGCTAGATTGAATGCAGCAGCCCGCAAAATTGCTGCTGGAGAGTTTGACCCGATTGATCAACGGGTGAAAACACAGCGATCGGACGAGGTGGGCGAACTGGCAAATTCCTTTAACCACATGGCCGTGCGGCTGCAAGAATCGGCTCAAAAGCTTGCCAATGTGAATCAGGACTTAGAACAGCAGGTGAGCCAGCGCACAGCCGATCTCCAGCGCGAAATTGCTGACCACGTTCAAACAGTGGCTGCGCTAAGACAGGCCGAAGAGCGCTATCGGGGCATGTTTGAAAACGCTCTGGATGGGATGTTTCAGACCAGTCTTAAGGGACAATATCTTCAGGTCAATCCGGCTCTAGCCAGAATGTATGGCTACAATTCGCCTGAGGCGCTGATTGCAGACCAGCCTAATCACGGTAATCGCCTCTATGTGGATGGCGATCGCCGTGATGCCTTTGTCGCGAAAATGCTACAACAGGGAGCAGTGGCCAACTTTGAGTCTCAGATCTATCGCCGCAATGGCGATCTGATGTGGATCTCGGAAACAGCGCGAGTTGTGCGAGACGATCAGGGGCAGCCTATTTACTACGAAGGGGTCGTCAAAGACATTAGCGAAGCGAAACAAAGCGAAGCCGAACGTCAGCGAATTGAGTCCGATCGTCAGCAGGTCGAAGCGGAGCTAAATGCCCAGCAAAACTTTCTGCGTAAGGTGATCGATGCAGTCCCCAGCGCTATCTTTGTTAAAGATCCAACGGGTCGTTTTTTGGCGATTAACCAGGCAGGAGCCGCCATGTATGGCAACACGGTGGAGGAAACTGTGGGTTTGCGGGATGCCGACTTTAACCCCCATCACGAAGAGATAGCAGAGTTTTTGGTCAACAATCAGCAGGTGATGACATCCCGTCAGCCCATGACGTTTTTAGCTCAGCCGATGACCAATGTTCAAGGCGAAATCCAGTGGTACAAGACGGTCATTAGCCCGTTTACGGATGATCAAGATGAAGTGCTGGGCATCATTGGCGCTTCGACCAACATTACTGAACTGAAGCAGGTTGAAGAGGCGTTGCGGCAGAGCGAAGCCCAAAATCGCGCAATTTTAGCGGCAATTCCCGATATTATGGGGCGCGTCCGAGGGGATGGCATTCATTTGGGCTACGTGACATCCAAGCGGATTTATGACCTGCTGCCTGAAGGGTATGACGCGATCGGCAAAAGCATTTTTGAGACCTTGCCGCCCGAACTGGCACAGCGGCGCATGGAGGCGATACAGCAGACCTTAGCCACGGGGCAACCCCAGTCTTATGAGCAGGAAGTGTGGGTTAACGAGCGCCAGCAGTATGAAGAAGTGCGGGTTGTGGTCAGCGGCGACAATGAGGTACTGGTCATGGTGCGAGACATCAGCGATCGCAAACAGGCTGAGCTTGCCCTGCAAATTAGCGAAGCTCAGAATCGCGCCATCCTCTCTGCTGTACCCGATCTGATTATGCGGATTAGTGCTGAGGGTCACTACCTAGACTATGTGAGATCCAGCCAATTTGCCGATCTGATGCCGATGGACTATGGGCCTTTGGGCAAGAGCATTTTTGAGGTGATGCCGCCTGAACTGGCGCAGCAGCGGATGCTCTATATTCAAAAAACTCTAGAAACGGGCAAGCCGCAAGTCTATGAGCAGGAAATTCTCATTGGCAATCGGCTGCAATATGAAGAAGTCCGCTTGGTTGTCAGCGGCGATCATGAAGTGCTGGTGATTGTGCGAGATGTTAGCGATCGCAAACGCGCTGAGCAGGAGCTGCTGCAAAGGAATCAGGAATTGGCCGAGACTTTGGAGCAGTTGCAAGCCACCCAGAAAGGGCTGATTCAAGCAGAGAAACTGGCCGCTCTCGGTCAGCTTGTCGCCGGAATTGCCCATGAAATTAACACCCCGTTAGGCGCTATTCGTGCCGCCAGCAGCAACACAGCAAAAGCTTTAGAAGAATCGCTCCAAGAGCTGCCTCGGCTGTTTCAGGTGCTTTCAGAAGATCTGCAAACGCGCTTCTTTGAGCTGGTCGATCGCATGTTGCATAGCGAACTGCACATCACGGCTCGTGAAAAGCGGCAATGGAAGCGATCGCTGACCGATGAGCTAGAAGCTCACGGCATTGGAAGCGCCCGCACAGTAGCCGACACGCTGGTTGATGTGGGCATTTGCGACCAAATAGAGCCGTTCTTGCCCCTGCTAAAAGATGAAAACGCCGACTTTATTCTCCATCTGGCCTATAACCTGGCTCGTTTGCAGGGCAATAGCCAAAATATCACCACGGCGGTCGAACGGGCTGCCAAAGTCGTATTTGCGCTCAAAAACTATGCCCGTTACGATCACACCGGGCAGAAAACCCTGGCGCAGCTAACGGATGGGCTAGAAACGGTTCTGACGCTCTACCAAAACCTGATCAAACAAGGGATTGAAGTGGTTCGCAGCTATGAGCCGATCCCCCCCATACTCTGCTATCCCGATGAGCTAAACCAGGTATGGACAAACCTGATTCATAACGCTGTTCAGGCCATGAGTGGGAAGGGCAACCTGGGAATTGGCGTGCGCCAAGCCAGTCGGGAAGGGAAAAAATTTGCGATCGTTACCATCTCCGATACGGGCTGTGGCATTTCTCCCGAAGTCATGCCCCGCATTTTTGAGCCGTTTTTTACCACCAAGCTCGCGGGGGAAGGCAATGGACTCGGACTTGATATTTGTCGTAAGATAATAGATCGCCACTCAGGTCAAATTGCGATCGAGAGCCAGCCTGGCTGCACCGTGTTTCACGTATGGCTACCGATGGACTAATTCACGGCAATTCATAACGGGCTAAGCGCCTGCTCTCGCTGAGCAAAATTTATCTCCTGCATCTGCTCAAAAGTGAACTAAATATCCCCCTCAAGCCGTCTATAGTTTAGCTTGGAATTTTCCTATGGTGAGCAGCCTACATCCAACCCATGATAGAGAAGCCGACGAAAGCCATTCTGTTTGTAGATGACGAAGGCGTAATTTTAGAAACGCTAAAGGAGCAGCTTAAGCGCTTATTTGGGCATAAATATGTGTATGAAGCGGCCAGCAGCGCTGACGAAGCCTGGGAAGTTTTAGAAGATCTGCTCACGGAGGATGTAGAAGTTTTGATTTTGGTCTCAGATTGGCTAATGCCCGGAACCAAAGGAGACGAATTCCTAGTTCAGATCCACCAAAAATATCCCAGCATTGTCAAAGTGATGTTGACGGGACAAGCCGATGAAGCGGCGATCGCCCGCGCCTACGAACAGGCAAATCTGCATCGGTGCCTCAGCAAACCCTGGTCTGAAGAAGACTTGGCCGATGCTATCATTTCGGGTCTTGAGCAAGGGAAGATCGAGCAAGGTTAACCTATGCCGCAATTCGCGATTCTCTGCATTGATGACGAAAATATCGTACTGGAAAGCCTGAAGGAGCAGCTCAAGCGGCCTTTTGGCAAAGACTATTATATTGAACTGGCTCAGAGCAGCGAAGATGCCTTAGATATCCTGGAAGAGTTGTACCTAGAGCAGATCGAAGTGGCGCTGATCATCTCTGACCAGATCATGCCGGGGATGAAGGGCGACGAGCTGCTTATTCAAGTTCACAACCGCTATCCTAAAATTCTGAAGGTGCTGCTGACGGGGCAAGCCAGCGCCGAAGCGGTGGGCAATGCCGTCAACCATGCTAGCCTTTATCGCTATATCGCCAAACCCTGGGATGAAACCGACCTGTGCCTGACGGTGACAGAAGCCCTGCGCCGCTATCGCCAAGATCAGCAGCTAACCCAACAAAATCAGCAGCTTCAGCAGATCAACCAAGAGCTAGAGCAGCTCAATCTATCTCTAGAGCAAAAGGTCAACGATCGCACGGTAGATTTGAGAGCTGCCAAAGAAGCGGCTGAGGTGGCGAGCCATGCCAAAAGCGCTTTTCTCGCCAATATGAGCCACGAACTGCGCACGCCCCTCAACGGCATTCTGGGATACACCCAAATTCTTTTGCGCGATCGCACCCTGACACAAAAACAAAAAGAAGGGGTTCAGGTGATTCAGCAGAGCGGTTCTCATCTGCTCACCCTAATTAATGACATTCTGGATCTGGCTAAAATCGAAGCCGAAAAATTAGAGCTAGCCCCGCAAGATTTTCATTTCACCACCTGCCTTGAGGGTGTTGTGGATCTTTGCCGCATTAAGGCCGATCAAAAAGATATAGGGTTTGTCTATTTGGCCGAAGACTTGCCTGCGGCAGTGCATGGAGATGACAAACGGCTGCGGCAAATTTTGCTGAACCTCCTGAGCAATGCGATTAAGTTCACCCATCAAGGCTGCGTGACGCTTAAGGTGACGGCTAAGACTCAGGTGGCTGCCAAAACGCAAGGCTACCTGATTCGGTTTCAGGTCGAAGATACCGGGGTGGGCATTGACTTAGACCATCTAGAAAATATTTTTCTACCGTTTGAGCAGGTGGGCGATCGCCGTCGGCAGGTCGAAGGCACAGGGCTGGGGTTGACCATTACGCGCAGGCTGGTGAAGCTGATGGGCGGCGATCTGTATGTTGAGAGCGCCTTGGGGAAAGGCAGCCAATTTTGGTTTGAGCTAGAGCTACCGGGGGCGATCGATACGATTTTGCCTCCCCAAACGCGTCTCAGCTCAAGAGTTCGAGGCTATGAAGGCCCCAGACGAAAAATTTTGGTTGTAGACGATCGCCCCGACAATCGAGCCGTCATCGTCGATTTGCTAGAGCCGCTGGGCTTTCATCTGATCGAAGCCACGCAGGGGCAAGAAGCTTTAGAGTCTGCTTTGCAGCATCAGCCTGATGCCATTCTGGCTGACTTATTGATGCCGATCATGGATGGATTTGAACTGATGCGCCACCTGCGTCAGCTGCCAGTATTTCAGAATGTAACAATTATTGCTTCCTCTGCCAGCGTCTTTGAGTTTAATCGTAAAACCAGTCAGGAGGTCGGTTTCAATGACTTCCTACCCAAGCCTATTCAGGCTGAAGACCTGCTGAAGATCTTGCAACATTACCTCAGCCTCTCTTGGATTTGCGACAATGAAGAAGATGCGTCTCTTCAAACGCTTGATCGATCAGGGGAATTGATAATGCCGCCCCCGTCAGAGCTAGAGGCTTTGTATGAAGCTGCTCAGATTGGGCATATTGAGCGGATTGTGCAGGAAGCCGCCCGCCTTAGAGCGCTGGATTCCCGTTACGGAGCATTTGCCGCTAGAGTGAAGCAACTCGCTGAACAGTTCGATGATGTGGCGATCGCCAATCTGATTGAGCCGTACTTCACATCACCTCAGATCACGCCCGCTGTATTAGACTCATGAATTTCGACTCGAAATCCCGAATCCTGATCGTCGATGACCTGCCCACCAATATCAAAGTCCTATCGGATTTGCTGCTCGACTATGGGTTTGAGGTACTGATCGCCAAAGATGGGCAAAATGCGCTGCAAAAATTGCAGCGAGTGGTGCCTGATCTGATCTTACTGGATGTGCTCATGCCCGGTCTAGATGGCTTTGAGACCTGTCGCTTGCTCAAGGCTTCGCCCATGACGCGCGATATTCCCGTGATTTTTATGACGGCGCTTTCAGACTCGGTAGACAAGATCAAAGGTCTGACCCTGGGCGCTGTAGATTACGTCACAAAGCCGCTACAGCATGAAGAAGTAATCGCTCGAGTCAATGTTCATCTCAAGCTGCGTAGCCTTGCCAAACAGCTAGAAGAGCGAAATGCCTTGCTGCAAGAAGAAGTGCGATCGCGCAAGCTGGCCGAAGCTGCACTGCGCAGCTCTGAAGAGAAGTTCTCCAAAGCCTTCCGCTCTAACCCAGGGCCAATGATCATCGCTACCCTGGCGGAGGGTCAGTTTCTGGAGGTCAACCAGAACTTCAGCAGCATTAGCCACTATCTTCAAGAAGAAATTCGCGGCAAAACAGCCAGCGATCTGAATTTGTGGGTGAACCCAGAGGCGGGAGATAGCCTGTTTCAAACCCTCAAAACGGATGGCGTTGTTCATAGACAAGAGCTAGATATCTACACCAAGCTCGGAGATATTCGTACTCTTTTGGTGTCTGCTGAGGTGATTCAGGTGGATGGAATGCCCTGTGTCTTGGCCATGACCTACGACATCACAACCTGTAAGCAGACGGCGGCAGCTTTGCAAGAAAAAGAGCAGTTTCTACGCAGCATTTACGAAGGGGTCGGCATTTCTATCTTCGTGGTGAATGTGTCAGAAGCAGGGGAGTTTCGCAGTGGCGGCATTAATCCCTTCCATGAGCAGGTGACAGGCTACACCACCCATGATCTGCTCAATCAGCCCTATGAAGATCTATTTCCGGCTGACATGGTGGCCGCCTGGCAGCAAAATTACAGAGCCTGCATTGCGGCTGGCAAAACGATTATCTATGAAGAGTTTGTGCCGTTTGCGGGAAGCGATCGCTGGTGGCTAACGACGCTCACGCCCTTACGCAACGCCCAGGGTCGTATTCATCAGCTTGTGGGCACTTGCCTAGAGATTACCGATCGCAAAAACGCTGAAGAAGCGCTGCGCAAAAGCCAAGCAACGCTGGCGTCGGCGCAGCGAGTGGCTCATATTGGCAATTGGGAATGTGATCTGAGAACGGGCAGGATCATCTGGTCAAAGGAGGTCTTCCGAATTTTTGGGTGCGACCCCAATGCGTCAGAACCCAACCAGGAAGAAAAGTTTCAGTATTACCACCCCGATGATCGTCCCCATGTGGTTCAGATCCTTCAGGATGCGATGCAGACGGGCAAACCTTTTGAGTTTGATGCGCGCATTTGCCGACCCGATGGCATCCGGTATTTAGAAGTTAAGGGAGAAGCGGTTCTGAATGAATCTGAGGAGGTTGTGGGGCTGTTCGGCACGGCTCTAGATATTACCGATCGCAAACAGGTAGAGGCAGCGCTGCGTCAAAGCGAGGCGCGCTATCGAGCCATTGTCCAAGACCAGACAGAGCTAATTGCGCGCTTTCACAAAGACGGCACCATTACGTTTGCCAATGACGCATTTTGTCGCTACTTTCAGCAAAACCCTGAGACGATCGTGGGGAGCCGCTACCATCCTGAAGTCTCTGATGCCGATCGCGATCGGTTAACTCATCTGCTCAACTCTTTAACGTCAGACCACCCGGTGAAAATGATTGATCACCCGGTCATCGTAGAAGGTCAGATGCGCTGGACGCACTGGATTAATCGCTGGATTGGTGATGAGCAGGGCAATTTCCTAGAATTTCAGAGCGTGGGTAGAGACATTAGCGATCGCAAGCGGATGGAAGCCGAACTTCAACGGGCGAAGGAAGTGGCCGACGCTGCCAACATTGCCAAAAGCACTTTTTTGGCTAGCATGAGCCATGAGCTACGCACGCCTCTGCATGCCATTCTAGGCTTCACGGAATTGCTGGCTCTAGAGGAGAATCTGTCTGCCTTTCAGCATGAAAGCCTGGAAATCATCAACAACAGCGGTGAGCATCTCTTAGCCTTGATCAACGATGTCTTGGAAGTTTCCAAAATTGAGGCGGGCAAAGCAGTTGTCAACTTAAGCATGGTTGATCTGCGTAGCCTCTTCAAAAATTTAGAGGAAATGCTACAGCTCAGAGCGGCGACCAAAGGTTTGGAGATGGTGTTTCACCTGGCTGAAGACTTGCCAAACTATGTCCATACAGACGAAAGCAAGCTGCGGCAAATTCTGCTAAACCTGCTGGGCAATGCCATTAAATTCACGCCTTCTGGGCGGGTGATGCTGCGTGCCAAGATAGCTGCCCACCCCAAAGCCATGACCCTCGCCGCAGATGAAGCTTCTGCAAACCTGCCTCTATCTGAGGCGCTCTCTTCTCCTTTCCATGCGCTCCACTTTGAGATTGAGGATACGGGGCAGGGCATTACTCCAGAGGAACTGCCTTCTCTATTTGAGGCTTTTGTCCAAACTGAGTCAGGCCGCAAATCGCGTAAAGGCACTGGGTTAGGGCTATTCATCAGCCGTCAGCTTGTGCGACTTTTGCAGGGAGACATCGCGGTTGAAAGTTCAGTTGGGCAAGGCTCCTGCTTTAAGTGTCATATTGCAGTGGGTCTGCCCGATGCGCCAATCGCTGATGCGGCAGTTCAGTTGGCTCGTCGGGCACTCCGGTTAAAGCCAGGTCAGCCCGCTTGGCGCATCTTAGTCGTGGAAGATACGCAAGAAAATCGTCTCTTATTTGTTCAATGGCTCACCAGCAGCGGTTTTGATGTGCGGGCAGCCGAAGATGGGCAAGAGGCGATCGCCCTCTGGAATAACTGGAATCCCCATGTCATTTTGATGGATATGCGGATGCCCAATCTCAACGGCTATGAGGCGACGCGGCAAATTAAGGCGACTGCGAGAGGTGAGAAGACGGTAATTATTGCGGTTACGGCCAGTGTTTTAGAGGAAGAGCGGACTAACATTTTTGCTGCGGGCTGTGATGATCTGCTGTGTAAGCCCTTTAAGGAGCAAACGCTGCTGATTAAGCTGGCAGAGTATCTAGATCTTCAGTACGTCTATGCTCAGTAGCTTTATGCCCAATAGATTTCTTGACTCTGATGCAGTGAAGTGATTTCATTGGGCTAGCAAAAAGATCGGTTAGCAAAAAGAAGAGGGGGCGCGATCGCGTCCCCTCTTCTCTTCGTGGCTATTCATGTTGGGTTACTCGTACCCTATCCAACTAGAAACCCCCTCTATCTGGATAGGCCCAATAGACCCAATCTTCGCATCGCCAAGTCTTCAAAGTTTATCAGTCAGCTAGGTTGTCGCTCGTACTCGTTAGTCGAAGTACCGATGAGTCAATGTACTGGGCTTCGTAGCCAATGTGCTCTTTAGCCAATGTATTGGGCTTCTGCTTCCAACTGGCGAATCAGAGATTCATCTCCTTTGACCCGCGCAGCTTCCAAGCGGCGCTGAATATTTTTGCGTAGAGTTTCACGATGAGCTTCAGCAGCTTTCATCACGATTTGCTGACGATTTTTGTTCACGGTGGACATCCTTTTGAAAACATGTGTGTTAAGTCATCAGCTTTCATATTAACATGCATCAAGGATTCCGTAGTTTAAGATACAAAAATAAATTAAAACAGTGCTTAACAATACAGAAATTATTTGATTTGTCAGAACTAAAGGTGTAACCAGCAAATTTTGCCCAACTCAAACGCCAGCTCAGTTAAGCTCTCAACCCGGCTTCTGAACGGTTTGCCAAATAAATTTCTTCAAGCAAAAGCCATAGAGTAAAAGCACTATCGCTGCTGAGATAGTCTTTAGCGAACTCCAATCCAGGTAAAGAAGTCTTGGCGAGTGAGGACTTCCAGCACAATCAGCGCCACAAATCCCACCATAGCGAACCGTCCGTTGATCAATTCAGCATAGTCATTCCAACCGAATTGGGGGGCTGGCAGAGCCTCAATATCTTCTGGCTGAGCAGGTTTTTCAGAACTCATGGCGATCGCGATCTAGCTGAGCCGTAACATTATCGGCTAAAACCTGACCTTGAGCAAAGTGATCTTTTAGGATCAAGAGGGGTTTATTCTCTCTGCGTCACCCTCCATCTGCACCCATGTCTATTTCTCCAGAGCCGATCGCTTCAGAACCCGTCGCTTCGGAACCTACTGCTTCGCGCCCCCAAATGTTCGATCGCTTACGGCAGAGCCTACGGCCTGGGCAGCAGCGCATGGCAGACTGGCAAGGAGGAGCCTTGGCAGTGTCTGCCGTACCGGGTTCAGGGAAATCAACGGGGATGGCGATCGCGGCTGCTCTATTTTTGGCAAGACGATACCTGTCGCATCTAGAGGCAGAAGAGCTGAACACCCAAGAACTGAGTGCAGGGGCAGCCGATTCACAGGTACTCCTAGCAACATTCCCCTCTGGACAGCTCATCCTCGTCACCTTTACCCGATCGGCTGTCGCCAATCTTAAGAGCAAAGTACGGCACTATCTCAAAGCGCTGGCGTTAGCGCCTCAGGGGTTTGCAGTCTCGACGCTGCATGGCTTGGCGCTCAACATTGCCACGCGCCACCCGACGCTATCGGGTTTGAACCTGGGTCAGGCGACGCTCGTATCTCCTAACCAAAGCAGCCGTCTGATTCGCACCTGCGTTGAGCAATGGATTTCGGCACATCCCAAAATCTACCAGCAGTTGATTGAGGGACAGCAGTTCGATGGCGAAGAGGCGGAGCGTCTGCGACGACAGTCCGTATTGCGTACCGAGGTGCTGCCCGACCTGGCGTTTACCGTGATTCATGAGGCCAAAAGCTCAGGGCTGCTGCCCGACGACCTGCGAAATTTGGGCAGAGATACGGTTCGGTATCTGGCAGAGGGCGCGGACTATGATGTGTTGGCGATCGCTGCCGGACTGTATGAGCGCTATCAGGTGTTGCTGCGATCGCGCAACTTTATCGACTATGACGACATGATTTTAGCGGCGCTGCGGGTGCTAGAAGATGAAGCCACGAGACGGCATTGGCAAACGCAGGTCTGTGCTGTGTTTGAAGACGAAGCTCAGGATTCTTCGCCTCTGCAAACCCGACTCCTGCAAATTTTGGCGACCGATCCGGTAGATTCGCAGTTGCTAAACCTGATTCGGGTAGGTGATCCCAATCAGGCGATCAACTCTACGTTTACCCCGGCTGATCCGCTGTTTTTCCGAGCGTTTTGTCAAGCGTGCGATCGTCTGGGTCAGCTTGCCGAAATGGATCAAGCCGGACGCAGCAGCCCCCTGATTATAGAGGCAGCAAATTTTGTCTTAAGTTGGGTGAATCAAAAATATCCCGGTGAGGGCGAGAACGAAGCGCCTTTTCGGACGCAGGCGATTCATCCCGTACCGCCCACCGATCCTCAGCCCAATGCCAACCCAGCCCCCGAGGGGGTCGGCCTCGAAATTCGCTTTCCGCCAGATGTACATCAGACGGTAAACCTGATTGGACTCCGGATTGCAGAACTGTTTACCCTGCATCCCGATGCTCGGGCAGCGGTGCTGGTGCGAGAAAATCGCCAGGGGCGCTACATTGCCGAACGGCTGCAAAATCCGACGATCTATGGCCTGGATATCGATTTGAGCCAGCAAGGCATTGATGTTTATGATGTGGGCGATCGCGATCGTCACTCCCATATTCCGGCTGAGATGCTCTCGCTGCTGCAATTTCTCGATCGTCCCCACTCTCCCGATAATTTGAAGGCGGCTTTGCAAACCCTGGTCGATCGCCGCCTGATTCCTACACAAGATTTGAATGCCTTGGCGGTGCTGCCCGAACAGTTCCTTTACCCCACACCGCTCGATCCGCCCCAGGCAGAATCGGTGCTGCAAGCGCGACGTTATTGCACAGGTCTACTGCGCGCCCGATTAGAACTGCCGCAATATCAGCTCATTCCCTTTTTGGCGATGACCTTGCAGTATGAGCAATCAGAGCTGGCAACTGCCGACAAACTGGCCGAACGGCTGGCGCAGCAGACGGTAGGCAATCCGGCGATGGCGGCTGTGCTAGAGGCACTCGAAGAAATTGTTCGATCGGAGCGATTTGAGCCTGTCGAAACCGATGATCCTGAGCAGCGCTACATCCGCCCCAGGCAACTCACCATCATTACGATGCACAAAGCCAAAGGGCTGGACTGGGATTTTGTCTTCATCCCGTTTTTGCATGAGCATGTGCTGCCGGGAAACTTGCGGGTACTGCCACAAATGCAGTTTCTGGGAGACTTTACCCTGTCGGAGGTGGCTCGGGCACAGATTCGCGCCCATGTTCACCAGGCATCAGGTCACGCCTCTTCGGGGCGATCGCCCTCCGCACTGCCCGATATCTCGATCGCCTGGGAGCGAGCAAAATGGCTGAAGCTTGCCGAAGAATATCGCTTACTCTATGTCGCCATGACGCGCGCGAAACGGCTATTGTGGATGTCGGCCGCTTACAAAGCCCCCTTTAGCTGGAGCAACCCTGATAATTTGGATGGGCGATCGCCCTGTCCGGTTTTGCCTGCTCTGGTCAAACAGTTTCCTCAAGCCATTCGTAAAAAAACTTAGGTTCTCTAGTGCGCCTGAAAGCCTCCTCTCTTCGATCTTTAGCTCCTGCGATCGCCCTCGTTGCTCTGTTGCTCTCAGGCTTGGCGCTGCGGGTCTGGCATCTAGACACTAAGCCGCTGTGGCTAGACGAAGTGCTGACGGCGCTCTTTACCACCGGGCATCGATCGGACAATTTACCGCTCGACCAATTTTTGCCCCTCAGCGCCCTCGATGCTGTCTTTGCCTACCAGCCCGGTTTATCCTGCGGTCAGATTGCGCAGACGGTCGCGACCGAATCGGTGCATCCGCCACTGTTTTTTTGTCTGATGTATCAGTGGTTGGGCTGGCTAAAGCCCGGTGCCGCTTGGCTCTGGGCAATGCGCCTCTTGCCTGCTCTATGCGGTGTAGGGGCGATCGCCGCTCTGTATCATCTCAATCGTCTGGCTTTTTTCCCAGCCGCAGGGTGGATGGGGGCAGGACTAATGGCGGTTTCTCCTTTCGCAGTTTATCTCTCCCAAGAGGCGCGTCACTACACGCTGCCGATGCTGCTGATTACGCTGGCCTTGGCAGGATTAATTCAAATTCAAAGAGATCTCCAGGGCAACCCCGCTCACCCGCGCTTGCGCCCTGTCGTTTGGCTAGGCTGGGTAGGGCTAAACCTCCTCAGTCTTTACGTTCACTACTTTTGCATCTTGGCGATCGTCGCTCAGGTCTTGGCGCTGTTGGGTTGGATCGTGTGGCAGCGTCCGCCCCTGACTCGTCGCCAGTGGAGCGCGATCGCTTTGGCTCTCAGCGGCATCTTGCTAGGATATTTGCCCTGGTTGCAAACGCTGCTCAGCCACATTCAGCGACCCGAAACCGACTGGTTGATTCCCTACCAGCCCGACTGGCTCGATCGCCTAGCCCCTCTGTATCAAACGCTGGTGGGCTGGACGTTGATGTTTATCGCTCTGCCTGTCGAGCGCCAGCCACAGCCGATGCTGATTGTCTCAACGATTCTGACGCTGGCTTTTGTAATTTGGCTCGGTCGGCAGCTCTATCTGGGCTTTAAGTTGCTCTGGAATCAGGTTGCTCTACGCCCTGCGATCGTGCTGCTCTTGGGCTTTACACTTTGTGTGATTACCGAATTTCTAGCCATTGCCTATGTTCTTAACAAAGATATTACGGTCGTGCCGCGCTACAACTTTGTCTACTTTCCCGGCATCTGTGCGCTGGCTGGGGCTTGCCTGACGCAATCTGGTTTTACCAAATTTGGCGGGCGGCGATCGGCGGTGATCGTCCTGTTGGTGGGCTTGTTGAGCAGTGTGCTGGTGGTCAACGGTGGGGTATTTCTCAAATCCTATGCGCCCGATCGCGTGGCCAAAAATATGGCGGAGCCTAGTCTCTCTACTGGGTTGCCGACTGCGGTTGTTGTTGCCTATAGTTCGCTTCAGGAAGTGGCGCTGGGGCTAAGTTTTGCGCTGGAGTTACGGCAGCTCTATCCGCCGTCGGACAACTCATCGCCGCAACAGAATTCGCCGCAACATCAAGATCGCAATCAAATCGCATTTCTTGATAAAACCTTAGGCTATCCGCAAGTTTGGAAAACGCTGGCTGAACTGCGGCAACCCTTGCCCCTGCCGCTCAACTTGTGGGTAGTGGCTTCTCCCGGAATGCGAACGAAAGATTACCCTAATCGGCTGCGAATTCTTGATCCGCAGTATCCTCGGCGGCGGGCACGCAATCTATGTGCAATCGATCCAGAGGGCTACCATCGCCTTGGCTTTCCCTATCAGCTATTTCGCTGCTTGCCCCAGTAAATTCTGGCCGTGCCGATTTTAGGGAATCACCTCAGGATCAGGAGCTTTTTTCTTCCCTTCACAAAACTTATCGTAGTTCGCATGAACTTCTTGACATTTAGGCTGTTCAGATGTCCAAGAATTTGCTAACCTTGCTTTCCTAAGTGGACAAATTTTATGGAGGAATAACGCATAGATAGAAATCAAGCGGTTTCAAAGGAGCGATCGCTCAAATTAAATGGAATATTCAGTTGAACATCAGCGCTGTGAACATGAAGAACTACGGAATTTACTGAGCCATCAACCTGAGTCATCCTAGATTGTTTAAAAAACTGAGGTAGTCTTTCGGAAGATGTAAGTCAATTCTCAAGTTTTAATCTATCCTTGATCCTGTCAGCATTCGAGTTCTAAAACGAGACGCTGGTTTTCTCAGATTCTCCGATCGAGCCTCGTGAAAAAGCTGATACGGGTGTGAGTGGGACAGGTTTAGGGCTAGAGCATCTAAGGTTAGAGTGTTCAAGGCATCCGCCGAGATGCAAAGTCTGGATCAGGACTGAGATCTTTAAGAGTTCTAAATAGCTCAATATTTCGTCACTGTTTTGAAAAGCGATCGAAATATTGATTCTAATTAAGGCAAAGCTGCGTACAGCCTTTGTCCGAGTAAAGATTAGGCTCGAGTAGAGACAGGTTGAGAGAGCCTATCGCTCCATCTAACCTAGCTGCTCGGCTCAGCGTAATCTATCTGACCTCAGCTGATAGCTTTTAGCAGAGCAGTGCTCATTCAGAATCACTGATTCAGATCTGAGCAATGCGGCTACAGCCCACTAGGACAGATCAAAGACTGGCCGATGCCACGATTGCATTTTGGCTCAAGTCAGTATCGTTGGTTTCAAATCGATTTCAAATCTCATAGCTTTTAAGGAAAGCTTTATTTCAGGAGACACATTATAGACATGACCCCCACAACCTATTCTCGGTTTATTCGATTTTTACAAGAAGACTTGGCGCTGTCTGCCTCTTCGATTTCGATCGCGCTGCGGCATCGAGAGCAAGACCCAGGCCCTCTGCCCATGATTCTCTGGCAGTATGGACTGGTGACGTTGGAACAGCTCGATCGCATCTTTGATTGGTTGGAAACCTCTCAGCCTTAGCCTTTGCACCCTTCTGCATGCCCCGAGCATGAGCAAGTGTGTCATCGAGAGTATGAGCTGTTTTTCCAGCAGGAGTAAAGCTATGTTGAGCATCCAGCGCCCAGCGCCACCTCAGAGAAATGCCTTAAAACAAAATAGCTCAGAGCGGAAACAATCAAATATAGTCTGGATAAAAGAGCGGGTCGGATGACTCGCTCTTTTGTTTTAAAGGATCTAAAAGGGCTTTAAGGACGCTCTGTGCCGATCGCCAACTTGACGCCATCGATCGCCCGGAGTCGATCCATCACCTCTACCACCTTTCCATGTGTCACGGCTTTGTCGGCATCAATCACAACCAGGGGCTGCTGACCTGTGAGCGCCAAGGCACGCACCTGCGCCTCTAAGACCTCAATCCCCATTGGCTGACGCTCAAAGGCAATATTTCCAGCCGCATCAATGGTCACCACCTTCGGTGTTTGAGCTTGGGCTTCAGCAGTTGCGGCACTGGGCAAATTGACGGGCAGACCCTGCGATCGCGCCAGGTATAGGGTAGACATAATGAAAAAGGTCAAAATCGCAAAGATGACATCAATCATCGGCACAATATTGATCTGATAGGGGGGTTCTGGCTCATTGGGCAGACGCATGGGGCACTCCGCGCTCATAGCGACGACGATAGATTAACTCTAGCTGCCCGCCATATTCTTGTATCAGCGCCATTTGTCGCAGATACAGACCGCGAAACACGTTGGCAAACAGCAGCGTAAAGATTGCCACCACCAGTCCTGATGCGGTAGAAATCAGGGCTTCGCTAATGCCTGCCGTGACATTGACTGTAGAACTGCCGCCCAAGTCACCGATCCTGAGAGAGGCAAAGGAGCCGATCAACCCCAAGACGGTGCCCAATAGCCCCAGCAAAGGCGAGAGGCTGATGACTGTGTCAAATACGGTATTGAACCGCTTGAGTAAGGGTAGCTCTGCCTGAGCCGCGCTTTCTAAGGCCAGCCGAAACTCTTCTGAATTGGCTTGCTCTAGCTCCAGAGCGGCTAAAAAGATGCGGGCGATCGGCAAATTGGCATTTTGCTCGAGCTTTTGAATCGCGGCTTTGGCGCTGCGGCGGTATAGTCCCAGCACATCTCGCACGATTTTGTCCTGTCGGCGGATGACTTTCCACCAAAACAGGCTCCGCTCCAAAATTAGCGCTACGGCCAAAATGGATAGCCCAAGCAGAGGAATCATCACGACTCCGCCCGCGACAAAAATGTTAGCGATCGGCATGGTTCTCCTGCTGATGGCTGCCTAAATGCGGCTTACCAATGTGGAAATCGCTATCTCAGCATACCTGAGTGGGCGATCGAGCGACCATAGCCCATGAAATTCAGCCGCTACGGCAAGGTAAGTTGCACCCATATCCGTCGGGAAGGGCGCAACTCGCCTTTACCCATTTCCTGGAAAGTGATCGATTTGGGCATAGCCGCTAAACACTAGGCGATCGTCCTGGGTTTCCAAGCGGTTGAGCCGCAGCATCACGCCATCCAGGTCAAAGCGATCGAGATCGACCATGCTGTCGAGAATTTGGGCAAAGGCGGCTGATAGGGTTTCCGAGAGTCCACGCATGTCTTCAGGCACAGAGTCTGCATCGAACTGTGGATGCTTAAAGCCCACGCGACGGCGTTTCTCAATTTCTAGGGTGGCCGTCAGCCGAATTGGCACATCTTTACGGTTGGGCAAGTCTGTTTCGGCAGCAATAGCCACCTGATTTTCGGGCAAAAGCTTAATCTTTACCGCCCGAAACGAGATCGGCTCACCGCCAGATAGGTTGGTTAGCTCTGGGCGATCGACTTTTTGCAGATGCTGCTTGACCAGATCGGCCTCAAAGGCGCGATTGATAGCCGCTTCGGATAGCACGACCCGCGCCACGGCCTGCGTCGATTGCTTCAGTCGTAGCTTACCCCCCAAGACTGAGGCATAGTCGATCGCCACTGCATCGGTTTCAAAAGACATTTCTTCAACATCAAACTGGCGGCGGATAATTAAACCGCGTCCGCTCATCTTAAAACTGTCAATGCTGCCCTGCAAAAGCTTGCTAGAAGGGTAGCAGCGGACTGAGACTTCAATAGATTCACTTTGCGTAAACAGATGGCGGATGGATTGCGTTGCGACCGCGTTCATCATTCGCTCACCGAAATCTGTACCGGGTTGGCTTTTGGAGCCTAAGAAACCACCAAACATACAGTCACCCGTTTACAACAGCTTTGCGTTCTCTATACGACCAGCCTATCACTTGTAACAAAATGTAACCAGTTTCGACAATATTCGCCAATAAGAGTTGCTTCTAGTAAAGATTAAACAAGTTTTATGAAAGACGGCTACGAGGCTGACCTCAATAATTTCGGTATTGTTGGTCGCTCTCCGCGTTAATCTAGATAAAAAGCGCCACCTGGATTGAGTTTTAGATTAAACTTTGGCTCAATCGAAAGTTGCAAGGCTTTCTAATTTTCTACCTTCCTGGACTACTGAGCGTGCCCAAAGCTGGGATTATCTATAACGATGTTAAGCCGATCGCTTGTCGCATCGCGCAAGAATTGCAGGACAAGCTAGTCTCTCGCGGCTGGGAAGTCTGCCTTGCCTCGGGCATTGGCGGAATTTTGGGCTTTTCCAAAGCGGGGCGTCCCATTTGCCATACGCCGATCGATCAACTGGCTCCGCCCGGTTTTGAGCAAGGTATGGAATTTGGCATTGTGCTGGGGGGCGATGGTACAGTGCTCTCGGCCTTTAGGCAGGTTGCGCCCTGCGGCTTGCCGCTGCTGACGGTGAATACAGGGCATATGGGTTTCTTGACTGAGGCTTATGTCAATCAACTGCCTCAGGCGATTGATGCGCTGCTCGAAAATAAGTACGCTGTCGAAGAGCGAGCCATGCTCTCGGTTCAGGTTTGGCGCGAAGATGTGCTGATCTGGGAGGCGCTCTGCCTGAATGAAATGGTGCTGCACCGAGAGCCATTGACCAGCATGTGCCATTTTGAGATCGAGTTGGGCAGCCATGCCCCAGTGGATATTGCCGCAGATGGCGTGATTATCTCAACGCCTACTGGCTCTACAGCCTATTCTCTTTCGGCAGGCGGCCCAGTCGTTGCTCCAGGTGTCTCGGCGCTTCAGCTGGTGCCCATCTGCCCCCATTCTCTTGCCTCGCGGGCGCTCGTGTTTGCCGACAGCGAACCTGTCACTATCTACCCCGCAAACTTGAATCCCCTGGTGCTGGTCGTGGATGGCAATGCGGGCTGCTCGGTGCTGCCTGACGACCGGGTGCGGATGCTGCGATCGCCCTACTCGGCGCGCTTTATTCGCCTTCGCCCTAATGAGTTCTTTCATGTTCTCCGGGAAAAGTTAGGCTGGGGATTGCCCCATGTGGCCAAACCTGCCTCGGTTGAGCTGCCCTAAATTCTTGTGAATCAATTTATTTTGATGGTTTGCCCTAGAATGAGTTTTCTTTGACTGTTTGCTCAAGTCAGACTGCTTAAGCCAAATTGCTCAAGCCAGATGTCCTTCATCTTTACCTTCACATGGCTCCCCCCCTAGATCCCAACCCGCGTGTTTTGGTGATTGAGACTGACGAAGTATTGGCTCAGCATGTCAGGGCTGATCTGCAAGAGTCGGGCTATGAAACAGCGATCGCTCATGATGTGGCATCCGGGCTGCGACAGGTCAAAGAATTTCAGCCGTCGCTTGTGGTGATCGATCGCATGCTGGCTGGAGAATCGGGTCTATCGCTGTGCAATCACCTGCGGCAAAATGGGGCACAGATGCCTGTGCTGCTGCTGATGTCTCGCGATGCGGTCGAAGATCGGGCGGCCTGTCTGCAAGCTGGGGCAGATGATTATTTTCTGAAGCCCTACCGCAGCGATGAGTTTTTGAAGCTAGTGCGGCTCTACCTCCAGTCTGATGCACCTAGCAGTGAGCAGCTGCGATTTGGCGACCTAGTGCTGGATTTAGCCACCCGGCGTGCCTTGCGGGGCGATCGCACCATTGACCTCACTATGAAAGAATTTGAGCTGCTGAAGTATCTGATGGAGCATCCCCGTGAGGTGCTGACCCGTGAACAGATTCTAGAAAATGTTTGGGGCTATGATTTTGTGGGCGAGTCTAACGTGATTGAGGTCTACGTCCGCTATCTCCGCCTCAAAATCGAAGATGAGAGCGAGAAACGGCTCATTCAGACGGTGCGGGGCGTTGGCTATGTGCTGCGAGAGGCGTAGGAGAGCATAGGTTAGCCGTCTTGCGGAACCTGGCGTTGATGAATTTCGCCCTAGACTTTATCTTTACCCGCGTGAGTTCCTATGGGCTATTTACTTTTAGAGAAATCGATCGGGCTAGGGCTAGCGGTGCTGCTTTTGGGCTGCTCCCCTTCTCCGACTCAGTTACCCACCCAGTTGCCTACCCCGGCACCGCCTACGGCATCATTACCTCCCAATAGCGACGCAGGACAAATGCTGCCCATCACGGCTCAAGCGCAGATGGCGGGTCAAACTATTCAGCTAGAAGTGGCACAAACAGCCGAACAGCAGCAGATGGGCTTGATGTATCGTCCGCCTTTGCCCGACGATCGCGGCATGCTGTTCCCGTTTAATCCGCCTCGGCAGGTGCGTTTCTGGATGGAAAATACGCCTTCGCCGTTGGATATAGTGTTTCTTTATCAGGGAGAGGTGAAGGATATTGCAGCCGATGTGCCTCCCTGCACCAGCACCCCCTGCCCAACTTATGGTCCCTGGACAGAAATTGATCAGGTGATTGAGCTACGCAGCGGTAGGGCGGCAGAGTTGGGCTTAAAGGTGGGCGATCGCGTCGTGATCCAGTTCCAATAGCTTGCCATGAAGCGCTAGCTTATCTCTAAGAAATTGCGCCCCCTGAATTGTGAGATTTCAGGGGGCGCTAACTCTTTTTCACGGCGCTTTACCGCAAGGCGCTTATAGTCCAGATTCAGGGAGTTTGCAGGGTCGCAACTCTGTAAACTCCCTGGACTAGAGCCCGCTATCAGTGGGGTAACGTACCTCTAAGGCACAACCACGGGTGGCACGGCTACCGGAGAAGCGGCAGATTCTTCGGTATCTTCCTTAACGCGTCGCAAGTTGGCTCCTAGCGCCTTTAGCTTGCCATCGAGGTTGTCATAGCCGCGATCGAGATGGTGCAGCCCTTGAATCGTGGTCATGCCATCAGCAGCCAAAGCCGCCACCACTAGCGCGGCCGAAGCCCGCAGATCGGTCGCCAGCACAGGCGCACCCGAAAGCTTGGGCACCCCTTGAACAATGGCAATGTTGCCCTTGACGCGGATATCAGCCCCCATGCGATTGAGTTCTGCCACATGCCGCAGACGGTTTTCAAACAGGGTTTCTGTAATGACGCTGTTGCCTTCGCAGAGGGTGAGTAGCGCCATGAACTGTGCCTGCATATCGGTGGGAAAGCCAGGATAGGGCAGCGTTTTAAGATCGGTGGCGCTGAGAGTATGCGATGGAATGAGGCGCACTGTATGTGCCTCATCAATAGCGACTTTCACCCCGATCGTTTTTAGCTTGGCGATGACTGGACTCAGATGTTCGGGCACCACCGGGTAAAGGCTGATCTCAGAGCGAGTCATGGCTCCTGCCACCAGGAAGGTGCCTGCCTCAATGCGATCGGGAATAATGCTGTACTCCACTGAATGCAGACTTTTCACGCCCGTAATCACGATGCGGTTGGTGCCTGCCCCCTGAATCTGTGCCCCCATCGCACGGCAAAAATTCGCCAGATCGACAACTTCTGGCTCCTGCGCTGCATTTTCTAGGATAGTTTCGCCTTCTGCCAGCGTTGCCGCCATCATTAGCGTTTCCGTTGCACCAACGCTAGGCACATCCAGATAAATTTTTGCCCCCTGCAAGCGGCGGTTTTGCCCTGGAACATAGGCATAGACCGTCCCATGTTCAAATTGCACTTCTGCACCCAGAGCCTGCAACCCTCGAACATGCAGATCTACGGGTCTAGCCCCGATCGCACAGCCACCCGGCAAAGGCACCCGAGCCTCGCCCAAGCGTGCTAGCAGAGGCCCAATTACAAAGAAGCTGGCGCGCATCTGGCTCACCAACTCATAGGGCGCTCTCGATTGGGTAATGTTGCGGGCGTTTACCTCCAAGACTTCGCCCTGCCGCTTGAGCTGGATGCCCAAAGCAGACAGCAGCTCAGCCATGCGGCTGACGTCAACCATCGAGGGAACGTTGTGAAGCAGACAGTCTCCATCGCAGAGCAATGTACCAGCCATGATGACCAAAGCCGAGTTTTTGGCACCGCTGATTTTGACCTGTCCAGAGAGAGAATTTCGTCCCCATACCTGAAGCACAGTTTTTTCGTCTTCAGGCATAGAAAGGGAGCTTGAGATGTTGAGAGAGGCTGTAATGGCTCTGTCCTCCAAAATAAGCGGGCATCGAACTTGACTGTGAAACTTGGCTATGAGACTGGCTCACTTGTGAGACTAGGTTACTTTTAAAACCGGGTCGCTTGTGAAACCTGAACTAGAAAAACTTAACGATAAATCTGATCACCCATCGATACGATAGCCCGTTAAGCTAACAAAATTACCTCTAAATAATTTGGTATTGATTCTACCGAAAAGTTCTGAATTGTCTAGAAAGTTTTTGATCGTCCTTTTGTGCTTGACAATCCAGCTAGAAAGTTTTGGCTAAATCTGGGCTAAAGCTGGGTGAAAAAAACTTTGCCAGACAGTTGACGAACGGCGTGAGGTAATGGATGATTGTAAATCGCAGTCTAAGAATTGCATCCCAGCAAATTTAGGCTTTCCAGTTGCGGAACTGGCGGAATTGGTAGACGCGCTAGATTCAGGTTCTAGTGTTTGCAAAGACTTCCGGGTTCAAGTCCCGGGTTCCGCATTTTTTATAGTTAAGTTTGAACAGTTAAGTTTGAAACAGTCGATTTTGAAATGGCTTTGGGCAGCAAACGCTTTGTCCGAAGCCATTTTATTAGGAGCGATCGCTTTAAACTCCATTCAGAACGCTCCAATCTTGCAAATACTCTCTGGCGAACACTTCAAAATACTTAATCATTGGCTTACAATCCGTTACAAAATACTAATCGTTGTGTGAGCCACAAGCCACGGAAACTTTTGCGGTTTGGCTGGGCCATGCAATAGCCAGCGTGTTGTTTATAGATTTCCCCTATGCTCACAAGCCTTCAAAACCCTCTGATCAAGCAACTGCGCAAGCTGCATCGCCCTAGAGAACGACGAGAGCAGCAGCTTTTTTTGCTAGAGGGAACCCACCTGCTAGAGGAAGCCTATGCGGTAGACCTGGCTTTGGTGACAGTGTGCTGTACGCCCACCTGGCAGGAGCAGCATCCCGATCTGTGGGAGCAGGCCATCCAGCGATCGCAGCGCACTGAGATTGTTAGCCCAGAAGTGCTGGAAGCGATCGCTACCACAGTGCAGCCTGACGGAGTCGTCGCGACGGCTCAACGGCAGTTCCATTTACCGATGCCAGAAAGCTTCCGTCTTGGCATTGCCTTAGAGACATTACAAGATCCGGGCAACCTGGGAACCGTCATCCGGACGGCTGCGGCAGCAGGGGCAGAGGGGTTGTGGCTCAGCCAAGACAGTGCTGATATCGATAGCCCTAAGGTGCTGCGCGCCTCAGCCGGACAGTGGTTTCGCCTGCCTATGCGGGTTAGCGACGACCTCTGTGCTGATGTGCAGCAGTTCCGCGCTCAGGGGGTGCAGGTTGTGGCTACTTTACCCACTGCGACGCTGACCTACTGGGAGGTTGATCTCACCTGCCCAACGCTGATTTTGATGGGCAACGAGGGTGCTGGGCTGTCGCCAGAGCTGGCGGCGCTTGCCGATGTTGCCGTCAAAATTCCGCTGGCGGCAGGGGTAGAGTCGTTAAATGTGGCGATCGCTTCTGCCCTAATGCTTTACGAAGCGAAACGGCAGCAGGGCTTTCGGCAAGCTTGAAGGTTAACAGCTTAAGAAAACAGCAGCAGGAAGAGCGCTAGCTTTGGGGATCAATCTCGTCTGCTGGGGATTGCATGGCTTGTTCGATATCGGCGGCAGCGGCCTCTAAAGCTGCTAAATCAAGGGAGAGCTGAGGGCTATGAGCCGCTTTATCAGGCGGTTTCTGATCGGGCAGCTTTTCTGTTTCAGACAGATCGGCTGTTTCAGATAAATTGAGCGTTTCTTCGAGCTGCCCCAACGACTCCATAAAAGCCTGGTTCGCAATCCGGCGAAATTCTTGCTGATGCTGATCCATTTCAAACTCCCAAAGTATGCCGAGATCATCAAAAGCTAGAATTCCCGCAGTTGGAGCAATTGCCCCAGGGTAAAATCACGGAACCGACAAAAGATTTGAGAGCAAACTTCACACAGGAGTTGTCTAATCCTCCGTGACCGTCGAGAATTGAACTAGGCAATTACCCATAGGGAGACTGAAGTGACTCACGGATTGGACTACGACCTTGTAATTGTAGGTGCTGGTGTAGGCGGGCATGGTGCTGCGCTTCATGCCGTGAGCTGCGGGCTAAAGACAGCGATCGTGGAAGCTGGCGACATGGGTGGCACCTGCGTTAATCGAGGCTGTATTCCCTCTAAGGCGCTGCTGGCAGCTTCGGGGCGTGTGCGGGAGCTACGCGATGCTCACCATCTCAAGGCGTTGGGCATTCAGGTTGGCGACGTAGCCTTTGAGCGGCAGGCGATCGCCGATCATGCGGCAGGCATTGTGACGAAACAGCGAGAAGGCTTGATTGGCAGCCTCAAGCGCATTGGTGTGGATATTATTCAGGGCAGAGCTAAGCTGGCGGGTACTCAGAAGCTCAGCATTGCCACCCCAGACGGCGAGAAGACGATTACAGCACAAGATATTATTCTGGCTCCAGGTTCAGTTCCCTTTGTTCCGCCTGGGGCACAAATTGACGGCAAAACGGTTTTTACCAGCGATGATGCGGTCAGGCTAGAGTCTCTGCCGCCCTGGATTGCCATTGTGGGGAGCGGCTACATTGGGCTAGAGTTTGCTGATGTCTATACGGCTTTGGGCTGTGAAGTCACGATTATTGAGGCTTTGGATCAGCTCATGCCAGGGTTTGATCCCGATATTGCCAAGCTGGCACAGCGAATTCTGATTGCTCCCCGCGATATCGAAACTCGGGCGGGGCTGCTGGCCAAGACCGTTACGCCCGGTTCTCCGGTGGTGATTGAGCTAGCAGATGCCAAGACCAAGGAAATCGTTGAGGTGCTAGAAGTCGATGCCTGCCTGATTGCCACGGGGCGCATTCCGGCAACGAGAGACTTGGGCTTAGAGTCCGTTGGAGCAGAAGTCGATCGCCGGGGCTTCATCCCGGTCAATGATGAAATGGCGGTGCTGATCGAGGGTCAGCCTGTGCCGCACCTGTGGGCAATTGGCGATGCGACGGGCAAAATGATGCTGGCCCATGCCGCCTCGGCGCAGGGCGTAGCGACGATTGAAACCATCTGTGGCCGTCCGCGCCAAATGGACTATCGCAGTATTCCGGCTGCTGCCTTCACCCATCCCGAAGTTAGCTTTGTGGGATTGACTGAACCTGCTGCCGTGGAGCTAGGTCAGGCAGAAGGCTTTGAGGTTGCGACCGTACGCTCTTACTTTAAGGGCAATGCCAAGGCGATCGCCGAAGGGGAAACGGACGGGTTGGCTAAGCTGATCTACCGCAAAGACACAGGCGAAGTGCTGGGCGTTCACATCATCGGGCTGCATGCTGCCGACTTAATTCAGGAAGCTGCCAATGCGATCGCCGAACGTCGCTCTGTGCATGAGCTGGCCTACTTTGTCCATACGCATCCTACCCTCTCGGAAGTTTTGGATGAAGCCTACAAACGGGCGATCGGCACGCACTAAACGCGGCATCCTTAAGGCGAATTCGCCGCTGCGCCAGCTTTGAGCTGCTGAAGCCGTCAGCCTCCAAAGCTTCAACTCTAAAAATCTCGAACATTCTTCCCCATGCAAATTCGCCGTCGTTCTCCTAATCCTGCTATTGCTGTCGAGTATTTGCGCTATCAGACAAAGGTGCCAGATGCTCAACCCCGTCATATTTTGGAGGAAATTGTCTGGCAAAAAGAAGTGGAAGTCGATCGGATGCGAGAGCGACAGCCCTTGGCAGAGCTGCAAAAACAAATCCAAGATGCGCCTGCCCCCCGAGACTTCATTGCGGCGTTGCGCCAGGGCAAAACTCAGCCTGCGCTGATTGCTGAAGTCAAAAAAGCGTCTCCCAGCAAAGGCGTGATTCGGGAGGACTTTGATGCTGTGGCGATCGCCCAAGCCTATGCCCAAGCAGGAGCAGCCTGCATCTCGGTCTTGACGGACGAAAAATTCTTTCAGGGCAGCTTCGAGAATTTGCGTCGGGTGCGAGCCTCTGTGGACACGCCACTGCTCTGCAAGGATTTTCTGGTTTATCCCTATCAGATTTACCTGGCAAGAATTCACGGTGCCGATGCAATTTTGCTCATCGCTGCCATTTTGCCCGACAAAGATCTGCAATACTTCCTCAAGATCGCCAAAGTCCTAGGCATGGCGGCCTTGATTGAAGTGCATACCCTCGAAGAACTCGATCGCGTTCTGGCGCTAGAGGGCGTGGCGCTCGTGGGCATCAACAACCGCAACCTCGAAGATTTTTCAGTCGATTTGCAAACGACTTGCGATCTGTTGGCTGCGAGAGGGGAGGAAATTCAAAAACGCGGCATTTTGGCAGTCAGTGAGTCTGGGTTGCTTACCCCTGACGATCTGCATCGCGTGCAGCAGTGCGGTGTAGCGGCTGTGCTGATTGGTGAGTCGCTAGTCAAGCAGCCTGATCCGGGAGCGGCGATCGCCACGCTGTTCTCTTAACCGTTTGCTTTTGCCACGCTGTTCTGCTCAACGCGTTATCTTTGAAAGAGCTGCTGTGAGATACTTTCCCAACTCTTTAAAAAGCTTGGTGTATCTCTAAACTCATGCTTAGATTGAATCAGCCCTTTTCCTCTGTAGGCTAAATGGATCCCATCCCTCTCCCATCTCATATTCACTACGAGCTGCTACTGCAACTACTAGAGCGGCAGACCATGATGGCAGTGGGTCGTAAATCTCCTCAGCGAGAGCAAGTCCATGAGCTGATTAGCACTCTACGTAAGGCTTTGACCCAGCAAAAACAGCTAGAGGATAGCTGCCAGCGTGACAGGCTTGCGGTAGATTACCGCTGGTCGCTTAACCATCCTGCGCCTAATCAACCGCTCTCTAGCTCACCAGAGCAGGTTTCTCACGGAGATGTGGTGGGGGATGTGGTCAATCGGTAAATTGCTGTAGGATGCTCAAGCTCAAGACTGCTCAAGACATTTTCTGATAATCCATTGCCATAGCAAAGATTGCTGTTACACTATGGCTGTTTCGCCCAGGGTCGTTTCACCTAGACTCGTAGGGTTGAATGCGTCATGCGGCTGTGATATGGCTTGTTTAGGATAGCGGTGTGACGAAGTTCAGTGCCGCCCGTTATCCTTACAAAAAGTCAGCCTTACGAAAGCGGCAGCCGAAATATTTCATGAGGGGGTTCTGGGTGTCTCAGCTCGATTCATCTCAGGCAGATTTAATCCAGGTCGATCTCATCCCGGCGGTTTCGGCAGAGGTGACGCAAAACCCTTTAGCGCCGATGGATTGGGTGGGCGATCGCCCCATGACTCAACAGCTTCTGGCTCAGACCGCTATGTTTGACCCTGCTGACCCTGCCGCTCAACCCGAACTGGCGCTGACCCCAGCCGATTATCACGCCCTGTTGGAAGAATTAGCACAAGCTCAAGCCCTAGACCAAGAAAAAGTTTCCCGGATCTTTCATCTAGAGCAAGCCCTTGATCAAGCCTTGGCCTATCTAGAGGAATTGCGTCTAACGCTGCAAGACCAGGCCATTTTGGAAGGCCAATTAGCTGCCACCGAAGACTATGCCTCCGTACAGCAGCAGGCGATCGCTCGGCTGAAACTGCAAATGGGAGAGCAACAGCAGGCGCTAGAGGCTCAAATTTTGGAGACTCAGCAGCGCGACCAGGCGATTCAAGAGCTGTTGACCACTATCGAAGCTATGACTCAGGCTCAACAGCAAGAAGTTGAGCGGCTGCGGCTGCGGATGTCTCAAGATCAGCAGGAGGCACAAAACCATCGGAACCGCATGGGCAAGCAGGTGCAAGACTTGCAGACGGCCTTAGAGTCTCGGCATCAGCGGGTTTCTGAGCTAGAGGCTGAGATGCTGGCCTCTCGTACAGCGACGGCCAGCCTTCAAGGACAGCTCGAAGCCTCACAGCAGCAGATTCGAGAACTCTCTGCCAGCCTGCGGCAATATCGCTCAAGCCTCGCTCAGCTCGAAGCTCAGATCGAACAAACCCATGTGGTGCTAGAAGAACGCCATACGCGAGGTGCCCATCTGCGCCGCACCCAAACCGTTACTGCCGAACAAAGCAGCGCGATTGCACTCCAAAAAGATCTGACTAAGGCTCAGCGGCAGGTTGAGGCGCTAGAAGAGCAGTTGGCTCAGCAGTCTATTCAACACACTCGGCTACAGCAGAGCCACCAAGAGCTAGAGAGCGATCGCCAGATTTGGCAAACGCGTGAGGCTTCTCTAGAGCAACAAATTGCTGAAATGCAAGAACAAATTCTTCAGCAAGCCCAGCAGGTGGCTGAGCATGAAACCGCGATTCAGTATTGGCGCGATCGCCATGCCACCAGCCAACGCCAAATCATCCACATCCGCGATCTGGTAGAACATTCCCTTTCGGAGCTGACCGAGGAAACAGCCCACCTCGAAACGCCCGATGAGGCGCATCTCGTGCTAGCTGAGTTGCTGACTGCGATTCAAACCATTCAGCCTGCGATGCCCCCCGAACATTTGGAGCCGATCGCCCTGCCTCTACCGCGTCTGGGCACGGTCGAGTTGCCCAATTTTCTGGTGCGTCGGCGTGCCCAAACCCGCGATCAGGCACCTTGAAGTTTTTTCGTCGCCAGCTATCGGATCGCAAATTACGAATGCCTGGAAAGTTACAGATCGCTAAAAAGCCAACACGATCGCAATAAGTTGTATCATCCTTGTCTGTGTCGATAGAATTTGTGTCGGCAGAGTTTATGTCGATCGAGAGCTGGGGCTAAGGCAGGATAGAGCAATGGATGACAAATTAATGTTGATGATTCCGGGGCCGACACCCGTACCGGAAAAGGTTTTGTTGGCGATGGCGAAGCACCCGATCGGGCATCGCAGCGGTGATTTTTCTAAAATTATTGCCGAAGTCACCGAAGGGCTAAAGTGGCTGCACCAAACCCAAAATGACGTGCTGATCTTGGCCGCCAGCGGTACGGGCGCAATGGAGGCAGGCATCATTAACTTCCTCAGCCAGGGCGATCGCGTCCTCGTGACCACCAACGGCAAATTTGGCGATCGCTGGGTTGAGATCTGCGAAGTCTACGGGCTAAACGTCGAAAAAATAACGGCTGAGTGGGGCAAAGTCATTGATCCCGAAGCTGTGCGTACCGCTCTTGAAGCCGATACAGGCAAGCAAATTAAAGCCGTCATTGTCACCCATAGCGAAACCTCGACGGGCGTCATTAACGATCTGGAAACCATCAGCCGCTACGTCAAAGCCCACGGTGCATTGATGATGGTTGATGCGGTCACGAGTTTGGGAGCCACCAGCGTGCCGATCGACGCCTGGGGTCTGGATGTCGTGGCTTCAGGTTCACAGAAGGGCTTTATGCTGCCCCCCGGATTGGGCTTTGTCGCTGTAAGTCCCAAAGCCTGGGAAGCTTACGCCACGGCAAAATTGCCACGCTTCTATTTAGATTTGGGTAAGTATCGCAAGGAGGCGGCTAAAAATAGCCATCCCTTTACCCCGCCTGTCAACATGTTCTTTGCGCTTCAGGTGGCGCTGGGCATGATGAAAGCAGAGGGCTTGGAGAATATTTTTGCACGGCACAACCGCCACAAAAATGCGACTCGCGCTGCTATGAAAGCCTTGAACTTGCCTTTGTTTGCTCCTGACGGGGCGGGCAGTCCTGCGATTACCGCAGTGGCTCCGGTGGGGGTAGAGGCCGAGAAAATCCGGGCGATTTTGCGCAAGCGGTTTGATATTGTCATGGCGGGCGGCCAGGATCATTTAAACGGCAAGGTTTTCCGAGTCGGCCATCTAGGCTTTGTTAGCGATCGCGATATTCTAACGGCGATCGGCGCTTTAGAAGCGGCGCTGAGTGAGCTGGCCTACGAAAACTTCACGGCAGGGGCAGGCGTTGCTGCGGCAGCGCAGGCTCTAATGCAATAGTTTTATGGAAGTGCCGCGCGCAGCGCGGCACT
>DATNPL010000243.1:0-1820 GCA_036703255.1 Coleofasciculaceae cyanobacterium | reverse complement strand
GTCTTTGGCTGTCACACCGACTGTGCCCTCACGTCCGGGTAGTAAGTCTTTGATCCGCTCCCACTGGTCATCTCGCAGCGCATAACGTCGGGTCATCATTCCTGCTCTACTGGCTTCTTCTCTGGTCTTGCTATCTCTAGTCTATTACTAATTGATGACACGCCCTAGTATCTGTTGAGAGAGCTGAATTTGATCGGGGCTAAATCCGGACTCGTTTAAGTATTCTAAGAATTCTCGATCGCTATATCTCTCGTCTAGGGCGATCGCTTCTCGGTAAGATTTTAGGGCGGCTGGGCGATCGCCTTGCTCCCATTGGGCAATGGCGAGTGCTACCCAGGGGTGCGGATTGTCTGGCTCTAGCTGGGCGGCTTTTTGGGCTGAGGCGATCGCCCAGGGGTATTGTTGCAGCCGCTGATAGGCGAGGCTGAGGTTGTAGTGGGCGATCTCGTTGTCGGGTTTTAGCCAGCTTGCCCAGGTGTGGGTAAGGACGGCGGCGGCAAGATCGTCGTTGACCAGGTAGACAATGCCTAGCGCGTTAAAGGTTTGGACGTTGTAAGGATCGTAGGGGATGGTTTGCTCTAAGACTTGAGCAGATTGGCGATCGCGCTTTGCCAAATGCAGCGTCCAGCCTAAGTTCACTCGTCCTTCTAGGTTGTCGGGGCTAAGGTCTACGGCTTTTTGGAAGGCGGCGATCGAGGCGGGTAAGTCTCCTTGGTCGCGGTATGTGATGCCTAGCTCTCGGTAGGTGACGGCGGCATCTGCCCAAGTGGGTTGGGCGCTGAGGCAGCTTACGCCTGCTAGAAAGGCTGTTATCCAAAATTTACGTATCTTGATCCGCATACTCTCTACACATCCTCTACGTATCAAGATATCAAGGAATATTTGAAGGCTTCCGACAGTTTGTATGGGCAGGTCGTACAGGCGAGTAGAGGGTTGTCGGTTGGGATAAGGATAACCTCTGCATCATAGCGGGTGACTCTCAGCGGTTGGCGTGCGTGGGCATTGAGGCATTTAGTGACTCATGTTTCCCAAGCGGCGTTTTGCAAAACTACACGGTATCCATCTGGGTCTTCAAATGTTACGCCACTTCTGTCCCAATAAGGATTGTAGGATTTTACTGGCTCATATCCGATCGCTTTCATTTGATCGACAGCACGTTGCCACTCTGATTGATCGGGAAGGTAAAAAACTATCAAATTATCTTGTGTGGGAGCGCCTCCTACAGAGTGTCCTTGATGCTGCGTGAACTCAAAGTGATAAGTCTCTCCTGGGATGCCAATCATTACACCGTCAAATCCCTCATGATTCTCAAAGCGGTAGAGAATGTGCAATCCTAAGCCATCTGTATAAAATCTGACGACGCTATCTAATTGATCGGTTGGGCGAGCAACACGCACAATTTTGCCTGGAAGCATGAAAACACCTCTGAAATCCTCTCTGAAATTCTATGTAGCGTGAAGATATCGCTCTAGATCGCGTTAAGCCTTCTCGTCCCCAATCTCAAACATCAAAGAATCGTGACAAATGATGTAAAAAAGCTCTCAGTACGCTTGCATTGACCTCGCTTTTATTTTATGCTTTCCCGAACTGGTGAGACGCCAGTGAATAGGCTTAAGGTATGGGCGCGGATGCGGGGGGCTTGGAACACCCCCACAACCGCTAACCTGCTCTCTGGATAGGCAGAGGCGCGGGCTGAGTTGATTTTAGATCATCGAATGCTTCGCTAATGCAAATAAGTGGTTGGGTGAACCACGCCTTAAGCTTTTCTTCTCTACAAAAACCCATTAGCGAGGTAATAGATCATGACGACAGAGTTCAAC
>DATNPL010000240.1:0-16471 GCA_036703255.1 Coleofasciculaceae cyanobacterium | reverse complement strand
CCCAGTTGGCACAACTCTGAGTCAGATTGAGCAACAGTTAGAGCAGTTTCTCGCATCCAATCAGTTTCTCTCAGCAGAACAGGTGCAAAAAACGCTCAATTTCATCTTCTCACTTGTTGCCTAATCTTTTGCCGGGAAGGGAGTAGTCAAACTAATGAGCGCATCACCTATGTCCTGCTGGCAGATCCATCGCGTCTGGTTTATAGCGCCAATGCTCCAATTGAATCAGGACAGGCAAACACGCTATTTTTGCGCCCCATTCGTCCCCTAACGTTCCCTAGTGCCACCACGACTCGCGTCACAAATTTGATTGCACAAACCATTGATCAAGCAGGACAACAACGGCTTTACACCTTCAACGTTCACCATGTGGAGAACCCCCAGTATGTGGGAGTACTAATTAGCCCTTCTCAGGTTCAGCAACCACGCCCTAATCTCCAGCCAGATTTAAGTTTGCTGAACCTGGACAAGGTTGAGCGTGGGTTAGAGATTGCGATTCGTCAAGGCTACACCTCCGCTGATGATCCAATTGTGGCACGAGTCAGAAAAATGCTGTCTTTAGTGAGAGGCGAGCACCTGCCAATAACCCAGGCAGCAAATTCAGCGCAAGTACCCATCACAGTGCTTATGGCTCTAGAGCGATTAGGTACGCAATCTAATGGGTCGCTTGAGACAAATATTGTGATGTACCAATGACTGTCATCTAGCCGAGAGTCCATTTCATCGTTAGTTTGTTCTATTTTTTGGGAGGGAACATGAATTTCTCAAGCAGTGATGCAATTTTGATTACTAAGCATGAAGCTGCAAGAATTTTAGGCATTCATCACACTACACTTCGGTCTTTGAGGAACAATCAAAACTCAGGGATCATCGAAGGTCTTCATTGGGTCAAATGGAACTCACGGGCAATCCGATACAACCGAATACTGATCGAGAATTATGCATTGAACCGAACAAATCTTGCAGAACATCAGCGATTTGTAGAGCAATATATGAAACAGCTTTCGACTCATGAGCGAAAACGCGATCGCAAGGCAAGTTAGCCTCGATTGAATCTTCGTAATCAACCAAATTTCAAAGTTCCAAACGGGTTTGTAAAGTAGTTTGTGTCAAGAGAGGAATATTACAGTGGAAACCTCCCTTCAAATTCAATGGCAAAGCGATTCAAAGCAGATTTCCAATCTCGAATGGGCATCGTCCATTTTTTAGAGATATTAGCGATCGCCAGGTAGATGACCTTCATGGTTGATTCATCGGTGGGGAAGGAACGATGATTTCTCAAGACCTTAGGCAGAGTCATGTTCATAGATTCAATCGCATTGGTGGTGTAGATGGCTTTACGAATGTCTGGGGGAAAAGCAAAGAAGGGAATAATCCGATTCCAGTGGTTCATCCAGGATTTGCTAATGGTGGGGTATTGCTTATCCCAACGCTCGGCAAAGTCAACGAGAGCCTGCTCTGCCTCGGTTTCAGTAGCAGCTGTGTAAATGGCTCTGAGGTCAGAGGCGACGGCTTTACGGTCTTTGTAGGAGACGTAGCTGAGGGAGTTTCGCACCATGTGGACAATACAGAGATGCACGGTCGTCTGAGGAAAGACCGTTTCGATAGCTTCTGGAAAGCCGGTTAGCCCATCCACGCAGGCAATGAAGATGTCTTTAACGCCGCGATTCTGTAACTCGGTAAGTACGGAAAGCCAGAACTTTGACGATTCATTTTGAGTCATCCACAGCCCCAGTAGCTCCTTCTGACCCGCCAAATTTACCCCTAAAGCCAGGTGGATAGCTTTGTTCACGACCCTCCCCTCATGCCGAACTTTGACCACCAGAGCATCAAAGTAAATGATGGGATAGATGGCATCCAGGCTGCGATTCTGCCAAGCTTTGCGCTCTTGCTCCACGGCTTCGGTGACGTTGGAAATCAAGGTGTGGGATACCTCTACCCCATACAACTCCTGCAACTGCGCCTGGATGTCTCTTGTGGTCATGCCACGGGCATACAGCAACAGAATCTTGTCGTCAAACCCGTTGAAGCGCGTCTGCCCTTTGGCAATCAGCAGCGGTTCAAACGCCCCATTGCGGTCGCGGGGGATGCCAATCTCAGATTCACCAAACTCTCCTTTAATCGTCTTTTTGCTCTGTCCATTGCGACGATTCTTGGGGCCCTCTGGCTCTGGCTTTGCCCTTTCCTCCGCTAGGTGCGTGTCCAACTCAGCACTCAAGCATCGCTCGATTAAAGCTTTGGTCAATTGTTTGAAGATCCCACCTTCACCCATCAGATCTTCAGGATTACGATATTCTTTGAGCAGTTCGTCAATTAATTCGGGTCGAAAGGTCATAGGGTTGTGTCTCAAGTAATGAGTTCATTAGATCTTGTTTTGACCTTTGACACAAACTATTTTACATACCCCGATTCTAAACATCGCGCAACAGATTTTGATGCTTTTTGCGGTATGGCTCTCCAATTCTCGATCGCAGTGCGATTCAGCATCAGCCCTACTGTCCTGCTCAGCAGAAGGGCAAGACAGAGAGCAGTTGCTGATTGTTGTGCTGAAACTTAGACAAGATAAGATTTCTCGGTCATCTAGACTCTTCTTACCTTGATCCCGACTCCACCCCTTGAAGAGGTACTCCTCCAGAGAGTGGCCGCGCTTCGATACTTAAATTCACGTCCGCAGGCGTAAAGTACAGCTGAGCTGTTCCTGTACTGAGAGCCGCGATCGCATCCTGCTTCCGCAGCAGATTAAACAGAAAAAGCTTGTCTTCAGACGACAACTGCTCACCAAGCCCGTCAAGAAACGCTTTCACTCGAATGGCTTCGGCTTCACCCTGCGTGGTCGCCTCGGTTTTAGCATGTTCCTGCCGCAGTACCAAAAGCTGTCCTTTCAGTTGTTCTGCTGCAATATTGCCTTCCAGTTGTCTCAGTTGAACTTCATTACTGCTCTCTTGCTTTTGGAGCTGGTTGAGGCGATTCGTCGTCTCCTGAATAATCTCCATCAGAATCCGCTGCGTTTCGGGATCTTTACAGGCAATAGAGCGTACTTCTGTCGCGTGGATTTGTACCCCTCTGGTTTGATAAAAAGCATCATTAGGATTCAGCACAGCTTCTCGAACAAGGTCATTAAAGCTAGATAAAAAGCGCTCTAGTGTCGTCTGGGAAACCGCCTGAATAATACTGCTACGGGCATGCGAACAAACGTCTCCGGTCGCATCGTCTGTCGTGCGGATCATGGCCTCAATATGCATAATCTGCCAGAACAAGGTGATGGCAAGCACCAACTCGACATTGTCTTGCGTGCGCACCTCAAACTCATAAGACATGAACTTGGGACGCACATCAAGATGGGTAAACGTCAGATTACGCTTAGCTTTATGCACACCGCTTGACCAGCAGAATTCGACTAGTTGCGCATACGGTTCCAGAAAGAAGGCACGTTCTGGATCGGTGCCTCGCCGGATCTGGTACTGCCCAAGCTTGTCTTTAACCACAACGGCCTCATGATCTTCCAGCAGAATGCGCTGACGTAAGCGCACAACCTCTTGTGTCGCGCTTGGAATGAACACTTGTGGTGTGATGATTAACTCAAGTTGCGCTGATTCTGTATTGCGAATGAGTACTGCTGTGTGTTCATCCACATTCACGCCCTCCTGAATGTCGCCCAACAGTTCTTCCGTTGGTTCCCGGTAAAAGCGGCATTCGCCTCGAACCACTCGGACGGCCCCGGTGCTTTTATCGATTAATTTGACGTACTGATTTTGCTTGAGCAAAATTGGCTTCCACAAAGCTTCAATCTTCTGATTGGCTTGTGGAAAGAAAACCTGTGGGTCTGTGATGAGCTGCAATTGACCGGTTTCGACAGTACGTACCAAGACGGCAGTGTCATCATCAATGTTAATCCCCTCTTCGATCGTTCCTAACAGTTCCTCGTTTGGCTCTAGATAGATGAGGGTTTCGCCGCGCACCATACGAATAACAGCGGTACGCTGATCGATGATTTTCGTATATTGGTTGCGTTTGAGAGGAATCGCTGTCAGGTTTTTGACAACCTCCTCGTTCGCGCCCAAAAAATATAGTCCTGGCCCCCTTTCGTTGCGCAGTTCGCCGGTGAGGAGATTGCGAATTCGAGCATAGCCAGTTGGTCCTAGAGTAGAGGCATTGCGACGGGTTATTTTTAAGAGCGGTCTGGCAAAGAAGAAGGTAGGACCATTAACGAGGAATCGTTGAGTGAAGTCTTCGATGAGAAGCTGCTCATCAGCTTTAAGAAAGTAAAGTCTGGGCAAAAGCATAAAGCTTGTCTCTTCCGGTTTGACGGACTTGGGAGTCATTCAAAGATGAACGAAAAATTTGCCGATGGAACGAAGCATCGTCACCAATTCTTGTGCTTTTTATCACATCAGCTTCGTCCTAACGCCTGAAACGATCTCATAGGGGTTGAATTTAACTCAGCGGAGCAGTCACCCACTCCGCTGAGTTAAATTTAACCCCTTCCTCAGTGTGGTCACGCAGCTCAAAGGGGTTTCCAGGGTTAATCGTGTCAGTTTTGCGGTCTTCTTTTGAGAATTAGCTCCCATTGGAGCTGAATATGGCAAAGGCGATCGCTCCGATTAAGGAAACGATCGCCTTCGATTATCAGCCCCGCCAGCGAAATTAACCCAATCGCAGCAAGGCTGTTCGCCCACTCTAGCCGAATATTTTGGGAATATTTTAGTTCTGCACTCTTAAAGCTTTGCCAAAGAAGACCTTCAGCCGATTTTGAAGGCGTTAGGGCTTGTCACGAAATAAGCTTTACAACTCTGCGCGTTTAGGGGACTACCATAGAGGCATGGAAGATGACTCAAAACCGACAGAGAAACTCCGTTCGTAATTGCTCAACTCAGAGGGAATAGGGATTGGTGGGGGTTCAAAGCAGCAGAAATAGACTCAAAAGCAGAAAGCCCTTGACGCTGACCCGTATTCACGACAGACCGGATATCAGCGAACAAATCTTTGCCCCACTCTGAGCGAAACCCATGGGTCACCTTGCGAAAAATCACACTCATCCGCAGTGCCTGTTCACTGGCATTATTAGTCGGCGGAATCGTCGTATCCTCTAGAAACAAAAATAGATGCTCCCGCAAGTTTCGATATCGCTTTTGCAGTCGAATCCCATCGGCTTGAGTCGGACATAGTGCGAGAACTTGGTCTAATTCTCGATAGATTCGGCAGCGATACTGATATTGGGTGGAGGCGGACAACCCTTCCCAGCGCCGAGACCAGACACAGGCGCGCAAGACCAATCGCTTCATCTGGGGCGAAAAGATTTTATCGCCTGCATCCATGCCATACTGGCAGTCGCGCAACTGATGGGCTAAGCAGACTTGCCAATCTTCCGCTGGATGCTTCTTTTGAGCGCTGTACAAGTCCGACACCCAAATCTCAGGACGATGCCCTGCCATCACTTGCTCAATCACCTCTGCGCCTCGGCAAGGGCGGATCACATGCAAGCAGACTTGGGCATTCTGAAACACCCATTCCCACACCGTCTTGCCCATCAACCGGGCGCTGGTTTCATCGCTGCTCACCATCCGGGAACTGCGTAAGCGTTGCACAATTGCCGCAATCGTTGGGTCTAACTGGGTTTTCACGCGCTTGAACAGATTCGCTAAAGCGCCTTCGCTAATCGATAAATTGAACATTTGCGACATCAGTTGACTCAAGCGCGCATAGCTAATCGCATGTCCATAGCGCAACGTCGTGACCAACGCAGCCACCCCATCGCCGAAGGGACTGCCCGGTTCTAGTCCTACCGGGACTGGAGCCAGTTGAACTTCGCCACAACCCGGACAACTGCAACCATATCGCTCTACTTGTGTCACAACCGGGCGAATAGGTGGGATCTCTACTTTTTCATAGCGTTGCATCAATTGCTGTAATGTTCCAGATAGACTGACGCCACAGCTTTTACAGCTTTTTACTTCTGCTCGGATGATTTGGTCGGGATTCTCATTCAGCTTTCGCCCCCCGCCCGCGCGTCCCACACTAGCGTTTCGCTTGAACTCTTGGGTGTCAGAAGGCTGGCTAACTGCTGCTTTGAACCCTTGCGCTGGAGGTGAACTTGAGTTCTTTGATGTCTTTTTGGGCTTCTTTTCTTGCAATTTTTGCACCTTATCCCACAGCATCTGGATCAGCGCGTCCTTATCGGAGTCTGTGAGTTGCTTGAGGTCTGGAAGCTCTTTCATGCCTTTCACTCTAGCGATTTCCCTAGTCTTGTCAACCCCCTAGTTGAGCAATTACCAGTTTTTTAAGATAACTCCTCTTTTTTATATAAAGCTGTTGTGTAAAATTCTTTCCCGGCTTTTATCCTAAAAGCCGTTCAAAAATATAGGATCAAATTAGTCTAGACTTAAGCTAAGTCCGGTAAATGATTGATTGACTTTTCTAAGGTAACTTATTCTATCGAGTAGTGTATTGAACGGTATAACAATGATTGATTTTGATGTGTGGAATGATTTACTACACCAGTATGTCGATCGGCAGGGACGAGTAGACTACCGCACCTGGAAAAGTCAGCGGCCTCTAGCCTTAGCGAATTGGTTGGTAGGCTTGGAGGCATTAGAGGTGAATCCGAATCTGGCTCATGATCAGCAGCTGACGCTCTGGATCAATCTCTACAATGCGTTCACGGTTTCTACGGTTTTAGAACGTTACCCGATCGCCTCAATTCGTCCCAGTATTCTAGGAATGCCTAACTGGATTGCGTTTCTCTGGTTTTTTCAGCGCCGGATATACCGATTTTCAAATCAAATCTACAGTTTGGCTCAGATTGAGAACGATATTTTGCGCCATCGCTTGCACGAAACCCGTATTCACTTTGCGATCGTCTGTGCTTCGGTTGGGTGTCCGCTCCTGCGCAATCAGGCTTACGTCCCAGAGCAGGTCAATCAACAGCTAGAAGAGGATGCCCATCACTTCATCCATAACCCTGACAAAGTTCGTTATGATGCCCAAACGGAAATGCTCTATTGCAGCAAAATTTTCAAATGGTATCGGAAAGACTTTCTTCAAGCGGCAGGCTCAATTCCAGGCTATATTCGCCTCTACCGCCCAGATATTCCTGAGATAGCCTCAATTGCCTACCTTGACTATGACTGGAGCCTCAATCAGCGAATATCCTCATAGAACTGCTTCAAATAATCGGCGGATACCCCAACGCCCCACAAGCAGCCAATATACAGGTAAATGGCTACGGCTTTCCAAGTTCCCCAGTGGGCAACCCGACGATCTGAACTCTGAACAACGCGGTTAACCTGACAAATTCGCCCCTTTTGTACCAAGCGCAAGCATAGATCGCCGTCTTCCATAATCGGCAGTTGCTCGTTAAATCCGCCGCAGTCCCAAAAATCAACCCGACGACAGAACATGACCTGATCGCCAAACAAAAGGCGCAAGCCCCGGAAAAATAGATGGGGTCTGAACAGCAACGGCGCATAGTAGGTCTTTAGGTAGTTGTGCAGCGAGATCCCCCAGCGTGTCGTTTTGGCTCCTATCATTAGAGAAATAAATCCGCCACAGGCAACGGTTTTTTCGTCTAAAGTCTGCTCGATCACGGCAATCAGATCAGAGGGAACCCAGGTATCCGCATGCAGAAAGCAGAGAATATCGCCTGTCGCTGACTTTGCGCCCTGATTCATTTGCACTGAGCGTCTAGGGCGATCGCACTTCAGCACCGTCGCGCCAGCTGTTTGCGCGATTCTGACTGTTTCATCCTGGCTGCCTCCATCCACAACTAGCACTTGCGCAGGTGAGGGATCGAGAACGGTTAGGAGCCGCAATGTTTCTCCTAGGCTACTGGCTTCATTCAAGGTGGGAATGACGATCGAAACACGCAGCATTTTGCTTTCCTCAACGTGAAGGAAGAGAGACTTGGGCACAGGGCCGTCGATTAAATTCTACTTCGGCGATGCTCTAGTAATGCTCCCCATACTGCGCTGTAAGGATGAACCCGCTGAGTCGGCAGCCCGTTGTGCATCAAGAATCGATCTTCGTTTACCCATTGAAAGACACCTCCTTCCAGGTTGAAAACAGCGCTAAAGCCAGCTTGAGTAAGCTGCTGAGCTACTTTCGCACTCCGATAACCGACTGAGCAGTAGACGACAATGGGAGTATGCTTTGAAACTTCTTTAAGCGCTTGTTCTGTACTCACTTGGTCTGCGCTCAAGTAGGAGGAGATCTCAACGCGTCTCGCTGCTGCCAAATGGCTAACAGCATATTCTTTATCACTTCTGGCATCCAAAATCACAGGGCAAAATTCCGCAGCATCCTCTAGTTTCTGAGCAAATTCTACGGTTGTCATGTGTTGGACATGCGGGAATTTGATGCGGATAAATCCTTTGAGTAGACTAAAGATCAGCGATCGCCCCATCCATGCCATTTGGAGTTCCTAGAATTGCTGACAGAAAGCTTTACTGTGGCGAGAGTATAATTTGCCAGAGTATAATTTTTATCCTTTATGTTGTTCATTATCCATGCTGCCCATCATTCACCCTGTTAAGATGATAGCGCTATCATGTTGAGATAGATTCTCAAAAAAGCGCTATCAATGTCTCATTACGATTTGTTTGTTGTGGGTGGAGGTTCTGGCGGGCTGACGGCCGCTAAACGAGCAGCAGACTACGGAGCACGAGTGGCGATCGCAGAACCCAATTGCTTAGGAGGCACCTGCACTGCCCGTGGCTGCATTCCCAAAAAGCTAATGGTTTATGCGTCAGGGTTTTCTCAGCTCTTTGAAGATGCAGTAGGATACGGCTGGAGCAAGTCAGAATCTCGGCTGGACTGGCAGAAAATGACAGGAGCCATTAACCAGGAGGTGCAGCGGCTAGACAAGCGCCATGCTAACGCTTTAGAGAAAGCTGGAGCCACCCTATTTCGAGCCAAAGCAACCTTTGTGGATGCCCATACGTTAGAAGTTGGCGGGCAGAAAATTACCGCCGACAAAATTCTCGTTGCGGTTGGTGGAAAAGCTATCACACCCGATATTTTGGGTAGTGAATATGCCTTAATTTCAGACCAGATGTTTCATTTGCCAAAGCAGCCCAACCATTTGGCGATCGTAGGCGGCGGCTATATTGGTGTTGAGTTTGCGGGTATTATGCAGGGTTTAGGAACTCAGGTGACTCAAATTATCCGGGAAAGCGTGATTCTGGAGAAGTTTGACGAGATGATCCGCACAGAGGTACAGAAGGGGATGACCCAGCATCAGATTCGCCTCTTGACAAATACCGAAGTGAAAAGCATCGAGAAGATATCCGAAAGATTGCAGTTAACCCTTTCAGACGCATCTCACGAAACCGTTGACGCTATTCTATTTGCTACGGGACGAACCCCTAATTTTACGGACTTAGGATTAGAAAATGCCGGGATTAAGTACGATCGTACAGCGATCGCAGTCAATGAATTGAGCCAAACTAGCCAACCCCACATCTATGCAGTAGGCGATTGCACAAATCGGGTTCAATTGACTCCGGTGGCGATCGCAGAAGCAAGAGCTTTTGTCGATACGGTTTTTGGCAGACAGCCTCGTCAGGTTAACTACGCCAATATTCCTTCGGCTGTCTTTAGTAATCCTCCAGCGGCTTTTGTCGGACTCACGGAAGCCGAAGCCCAAGAGCAGTTTGGAGCTGATGGCACTATCGCTTACTGCACTACATTTCAGCCGCTGTTTTATAGCCTGACGAGCAGAGATGAGGCGATCAGCATGAAGTTAGTAGTTGATAAAAAGAGCGATCGCTTATTGGGAGCGCATATGGTTGGAGAATATGCGGCAGAAATTATGCAAATGATGGCGGTTGCCGTTGCCGCAGGGCTGACGAAAGCAGAACTCGATGCAACCATGCCGCTCCATCCAACATCCGCAGAAGAATTCATCGCGCTATAACAAGATCAAAAAATAACGTTGAAAATCTCTCTCTCCTGAAGGAGCCAGATTTGAGGAATGATCGGTTACTCTGAGAAATGCGATCTGTGACTCAAAAATTTGAGGATCGTCAATTTCCAGAAAGGCGTGATTAGGGTAACGCAAGACGATCGCCTTCTTTAAGTAAAGGACTTAAGGCGATCGCTCAAGAAACTTTAGCAGCGACCCAACTGATTCACACTTCTTTGCCATACCTGGAATAAATTTTACTCACACCTACACTTAGAGAGAGAAACGAACTATGACAACAGCCAACATCAATGATCAGGTGACAAAACTGCGAGAGCTAGTAAAAGAGATCGACTTTTGTATGCTGACGACGATCGCTGAAAGCGGCAGTTTGCACAGCCGTCCGATGTCAGTGAATGGAGAGATGGAAGCAAATGGCGACCTCTGGTTTTTTACCTATGCTGACACTGCTAAAGTGACAGAAATCGATCAGGTTGATCAGGTCAACGTTAGCTTTTCTGACCCAGCTAAACAGCGCTATGTCTCCTTGTCAGGTACAGCCCACACTATCAGAGATCGCGCAAAGATGCAGGAATTGTGGAAGCCAGAACTCAAAGCTTGGTTTCCTCATGAATTGGATGAACCTGAAATTGCTTTACTCAAAGTAACGGTTGAAACAGCTGAATATTGGGATGCGCCAGCAAGCTGGGTAGCAAAAACGATCGGATTTATCAAAGCTGCTACTACGGGTCAGTCGGCAAAGGGTGGTGAAAACGCAAAGCTCAACTTGAAGTAGAGGACGAGATAGCACTACAGACTTCGCTAGCTTGGTGCAGCAGCAAAGAGCTGATGAAGTAGATACGCACAGCAGATGACCCAAAATCAAGCCAAAGCATTGCGATCGAGACATCGTGATTCTCAAACGCGATCGCCCTCTAGAGCTTTAGTTGCAGAGGCGATCGCGTTTAATCATGAGAAACAAGCTTAATCTAGTGGCTAGACGTCATTGGGATTGATTCCCATCGCTCGGAGGCGATCGGCAAGTCGCGTTGCCCGTTGACTTTCAGCTTCTGCTCGTTCTGCCCCAGTGGGGATGCCTTGCCCTGCCCGATCGCACCAACGCATCCAGAGTCAGTAACTTCCTCTTCAAACTGTCCTTAGCCATTTGAACGATTTAAGCAACGGGTTCGGCGACTGACCAACCGGAGTTGGCGAGTCAGTTTGACTGAGCGAATCACCCGGTTAGCACAATATTTGAACGGTTGGAAAGCTTATTTTGGCTTTGCCGAAGCGACCAGCGAGTTCAAAGAGTTAGATGGCTGGATAAGTCGGCGATTGCGATGTGTGTTGTGGAAGCAGTGGAAGACGTACCGATGTCGAAAACGCGAGTTGATCCGACGTGGAGTGCGTCCAGAACTGGCTCACGCAACTGCATGGAGTGGCAAAGAATTCTGGCAAATGTGTCATACCCCGGTGTTCGTTTAGCATTGCCTAACAGTGACTTCAATTCAATCGGTCTGCCTCGTTTAGCGAGATGACCATTCAACGATATCGAACCGCCTTGGTACGAACCCGTATGCCAGGTGGTGTGGGAGGGGGGAGCCGTGGTTTCTCCCTATCCCAATTGTACGTTACGGCAATGCGTCTCACGCTTAGTTCGCAAGCCTTTTTGTTTTCCAAAAAATTGGAGAATCTTAGTGGAGCGATCTGGCTTGTCATTTACAACTACAACACATCCTTACCTCTTTAGCACTACATAGATCTCAAATTGCCAGATTTTGATAGTTAGCAAAGGGCTAAAACAGTAAAACTGTAAATTTTTTAAATCTTAAGAAAAATTAGTTCGATATTGCATCAAAATCTTTGAGTGAAGCTAAACCGATCGCGTTTTTAGCCAGCATTCCCCGTTTCTCGGCCACTTGATGATGCATCTGGCATGACTGAATCTTCCTATCTGAGTCAGCCCGTTCCTCAGCCCCTGCCGCTGTATGAACTGCTGTCCCAATTATTGCAGTCAAGGCCGATCGCTAAACGCCATCCCTTGCCCTGCATGGGTACGCTGCAAGGTCTAAATCACGCTACGGAAAAACGATCGCTACTGGATTTTATTAACACCAGTTTGCGCGGCATTGGGCAGATTGCCTTCGCCAACAATCCTGTGAGTGGTCTGCTGATTCTGCTTGCGGTCGGCTGGCAATCCGGCTGGGTGGCGCTGAGTTTGATGGTTAGCGTAGTCGCTGCCACACTCACTGCTTACAGGCTAAACCTGGATGAACCCAGTGTTCGCAACGGCATTTATAGCTTTAATGGAGCGCTGGTGGGGTTGGCTCTGGGAACCTTTGGCACCTGGGGAAATGGCAGCGGCAATGGGTTCTGGTTGGGGGCGATCGCCTTAGGGGCTGCCCTCACTACGGTATTAATGCAGAAACTCGGTCTGTGGATGGCGGTTCACTGGAAGCTGCCATCCATGGGGATTCCCTTTCATATCGTTGCCTACCTTTTTCTGGCGATCGCGCTCTACATTCCTCAGCCTGTCTTTCAGCTTGGGACACCGCCGCCATTTCTAAATCCGGCAGAGACTCTGGAAGGAACTCGACTGTTATCGGCACTGGTCACTGGACTGGGGCAAATCTTTTTTTCAGGGAGCTTGGCCTCAGCCGTTTTGGTTGTGCTGGCTCTGGCGCTGTGCAGCCCAATAGGGGCGCTGGTGGGAGTATTGGGGGGTGCCATCGGCTTGATGACGGGGTTGGCGCTGGGTGCCGATTTAAACGTACTGTATGCCGGGCTGTGGAGCTACAATTCAGCGCTGACGGCGATCGCGATTGGTGGCATTTTCTATGCGCCGAATCTGCGTAGCGTTGCGATCGCCAGTGTGGGAGCCTTCGTCACGGCTCTAGTCGGCTGGTTGCTGGGTTTAGGGCTGGCACCTCTGGGTCTGCCAATTTTGGCGGTGCCCTTTCATGTCGGTACCTACGCCTGTTTCCTAGTGCTGCGGCGGTCGTTGTCGTCGCTGGTGCCAGTGGCACCCTACGCGATCGCCAGTCCCGAAGAACACCGCTGGCGCTACCTGACCGCCAAGCAACTGATCGCTGCCTTCCGCCAGCAGTTGCAGGATGCCATGCAGGGGCGGTCTCGTCAACTGCTGTTTGGACAGGCTTCTGTGGCAATGCGGGGAGATTTACGCTACGTCTTTGATGCAATTGATCGCGACGGCAATGGCAAGCTCTCCCTGACTGAACTCAGCCAGCACTTTCAGCAAGCTGGGTACCCTCTAAAGCCGGATGAACTGGAGTTGGCTTTTATTAGTATGGATGCCGATCGCAGCGGCGAGATTGAGTTTGCTGAATTTGGCGAGTTGCTGCTGCGGCACCGCCGACTGGTCTCGCACCTGCAAGAGTTTTACACTTATTTTTTGCCCATCGATGCCAATGGGGATGGGATCTTAGCGCCCCAGGAAATGAATGTCGTGCTCGCCAGCGTCGATGAACCGCCCCTAACCCAGGCGGAAATTAGTTTTTTGCACCAGCGAATCGGCGGCAAAGACTTGACTTGGGAAAGGTTTCTGGAATTGGTGTTGGTGATTTAAGCCAATCAGCCAATCAGTTTTGAGCAAAGTTCCATTGAGGGTGCCATGACCATAACCGAGACGACTCAACGCTTATACCTGCCCCGTCCCCGAGAGGCCGTTGGCACTTATCTACGCATGGTGTCAATTAACGACGTTTACGACATCGAGAGCTATCCCTATGTGGAGACTGTCATCCAGAACCTCAAGCAGACTGCCGAAGATGCGGTGGTGGTAGCATCCCTCAGCGGTGACTTTCTCTCCCCCTGTATGATTACCTCCCTGGACGGCGGCAAAGCCATGCTGGATGTGCTGAAGGTGGTCAATATCGACTACCTCTGCCTTGGCAATCACGAGTTTGATATCAATCTGGATGTGCTGTGCGAACGCTTCAAAACCTACACTGGCAAATGCTTGAACAGCAACATTTTGGATTTGCCCATCATTGATGCCAGCGGTCAACGGTTGTCGAAGTATGAGGTAATTGCCGTGGGCGATCACCGGGTAGCTTTTGCCGGGTTTTGCACCAACGACAAGGATATTTTTAGAGCGGGTACCAACTTAACCATTCAGCCTATTTTCGAGGCCCTGCAAAAAACTTGGTCTAAATGCGCTGACGAAGCTGAGCTGATCATTCCTCTCACCCATCAAACCATTGGGGACGATCGCGATCTCGTAGCCAAAATTGAGGCCGATCAGCAACTCAGCGGACATGTCCCCGTTATTTTGGGTGGACATGAGCACGAGATTTTTATTGAAAAAATTGGTCAAAGCCTAATTGTCAAAGCAGGAGCCGATGCCGCCAATGTCGTGGTTGTCGATGTTTGGTGGGACAGGGCAGAGAAGCGGCATAGCGCCGTTCATTTGCTACCTGCCAGCCACTTTGATGCCGACCCCAATGCTCAAATGTTCGTCGAAATTACCCAACGCTTCTTAGGCTCTTTGAAGGAAGTGGAAATCTTTGAAGTGAAAGAGTCCATGTCCTCAAGACGCACCCGTTTTCAGTCCGAAAAAGTGGCCTCTATCCTGTGCTCGTACATCAAAAAAAGCCTGCGGGGTGTTGATCTGGTGATGCTTCAGGGAGGCTGTATACGCGGGATGCAAGATTATGCAGCGGGAATGCCCTTCACCTACGGCGACCTGCTCGAAGAGCTGCCCTTTGAAACCGAAATCGCAGTGATTGATGTGCCTGGGTATGTGTTGCAGGAGGCGATCGCCCTCACCCGCAGCACCCCCGATCAAGAAGTGCCCAGCTTTTTGCACACCGATTTAGGCGTCGAGATTGAACCCTACCCTAGTCTCAAAATTCTCCGCATTGACCATGTCCCCTTTGACCCGCACAAAGTATATTGCTTGGGCATTTATCAGTTTCTGCTGGCGGGTATGAATGAAATCAAACCTCTAATGGAGTACATCCGAGCCAATGGCGGCGCACCGGCTCTAGAGCAATGTCTCCCCGCCAAGAATCTCATCATGGAAAGCTGCATGAAAGACGCTTGGCGAATGCTGGTTGACTTTAGCCAGTGGGATGCCGACAGCGATGGAGAGATTTCTAAAGATGAGCTGGAGCAGGCAGTGAAACAGGCTTTTGTGGATCTCGATCGCAATCAAGACGGTCACGTTTCCCCAGCGGAGCTACAGGCGGCTTTGACCGAACGCACCGGGCGCACTCACAAAGGCTTGATCGGGTTGATGTTTGAAACCCTGGATGCCGACAAAGATGGCAGGGTGTCAATGGCAGAACTGGCGTCTTTGGCCATGTGACAACGCACCCCAGGGAGGGCGCTGTGCGCTCCTACAGAAACCCTTGATGCTGGATTTTCTTTGTTACCGATTCTCTATTCATCTACCCATCTATGTCTAATCCTCCACCCCGACCCATGATTATTGACACCGATGGCGGTGTGGATGACGCCCTGGCGATCGTCATGGCGTTGCATTCTGACCATATTGACCTCAAAGCGATTACGGTATTAGCAGGCAACATCGATGTTCATCAGGCGGCGAAGAATGTGCTGCGAGTGATCGATATTGTTGAACCTGAATCCATCCCGCTAGTGGTTAAAGGCTGCACCAAGCCCCTGGTGAAGCCGCCCTTTAATGCGGCAGGCATTCATGGGTCTGATGGTTTAGGCGAACTGCATCAGTTCAAGAATGCCGATGGTAGCCCCCGCTATCCTGCTCTCACGACAGAACCCTCCGCCGAAGACGCGATCGAGGTGCTCTTAAAAGCAGCCGAAGAGTATGGCAACAACTTGACGATCGTGGCTCTGGGGCCGTTGACTAATCTTGCTACGGCTCTAGAGAAAGATCGTACCACTCTGCAAAAGGTGGGTCGCATCGTGATCATGGGCGGGGCGGTAAAGGTGCCGGGCAATATTTCTGCCGCTGCCGAATTCAATTTTTTCGTTGACCCCCATGCAGCCCAGATGGTGATGGAGTCGGGCATTCCTCTGACCCTGGTCGGGCTAGATGTGGCGATGAAAGCGCCCCTGGCGCGGTCAGAGGTGGAAGCCTATGCCCAGAAAAACCCGTCCCCAGTCTCGCAGTTTATTGTCGATTGCACCGGCATCTATATGGCGTTCTACCGCGACAACGAGAGTTTTCACGGCTGCTATTTGCACGATCCTCTAGCAGTGGGGGTAGCCATTGATTCCAGCCTGGTGTCTACCGAATCGGTCTATATGGTCGTAGAGACGGATGGCAAGTTCACCGCTGGCATGTCGCTAGCCGATCTGCGCGATCGCCGCGACGAAGCCAATTTTCCTCCCAATGTAGATGCCTGTTTAGAAGTTGATACCGAGCGATTTCTCAAACTGTTTTATGACCTGCTTCAGCCCTAATTTCATGTTCCTTTCGGCCCCTATTTATAGCCGTGGCCACTCAGGTTAGGACGTTGCCTGCTTGAGAACAGCTTCCATCGCATCCCGTAAATGATCTGAGTCGCGTAAGAGCTTGCGAATGCGACTTTTGAGCCAAGCCCAACACTTTTCAATCCGATTGAGATC
>DATNPL010000105.1:0-2302 GCA_036703255.1 Coleofasciculaceae cyanobacterium | reverse complement strand
ATTTTTGCACCTTATCCCACAGCATCTGGATCAGCGCGTCCTTATCGGAGTCTGTGAGTTGCTTGAGGTCTGGAAGCTCTTTCATGCCTTTCACTCTAGCGATTTCCCTAGTCTTGTCAACCCCCCAGTTGAGCAATTACCAGTTTGGACGACCGCTCACTGAAGCCTCTGACCTCTACAGTCTGGGAAGCACGCTCATTTGTTTACTGACTGGAACGCGATCGACTGAGATTCACAAACTGCTTGATGATCACTACCGCTTCAAGTTAAGGGAATTGCTGCCGCAACTCAACGGGCGTTTTGTCACGTGGTTAAGCAAGTTGGTCGAACCGAGTTCTAAATACCGCTATGCGAATGCTGCCGTTGCATTAGCAGCTTTGACTCCGATAGAAGTGAGAGAGGGTCGGGCTAAGCGCATAGGGGTAAATCTGCTAAAAGTTGCGATCGGGTTTAGCGTAATTACCAGTGAGGTCGCTTGGGTCAATTCAAGGGTCTCTAACCCTTTCACATCTCCAGCAAATCACTATACGGAGATACCGATACGACCGGAATCGCAGGCAGATTCAGTCAAACGCTTGATTGACACCCGTATGTGTAGAGGGTGTGATTTAAGGCAAGCTCAATTAGCTAATTTTAATTTACAAGGTGTTGACCTCACCTATGCCACTCTAGAAGGAGCAAATTTAGCATCAGCAAACCTGCAAGGATCTACCCTGTTTGGCGCAAACCTAAAAAATGTGAATCTAGCTCACGCTAATCTCAAAGGTGCCAAGCTAGTTCAAGTTAATTTAACGTCTAGTGACTTGACTAGCGCTAACTTGATGGGCGCTGACTTGAGCTACTCCAAGCTGCAAAGAGTGAAGCTGAAAGGAGCTAACTTATCTGGAACCATTATGCCAGATAGAAGCATTCATCCTTAACTCCCAGAAAACTGAGACATGAACAGACAGTTAGAGATAGCAAAAAGGCATCAATGAAGGCAGCATTGCCCTCCGCAGAAATATGGGTTTTGAACCGATTGGGGTGTTCAAGCGGGTTGGGAGAAAGTTTGGTCAGTGGCAAGATGTGGCGTGGTTTCAGCGTCAACTCCGGGACATCCCTCTGACTTCAGAGACTGAATCTCTAATTAATATCTCTACCATCGATTCCAGGTAGTTCTATTTGAGGCGATGTTTGAGAGCGATCGCCTCAACTAGCTCAGTTTCAGGAGAAAATCGTTGCAGAGAATAGAATCCAGAGAGGCGATCGCCGATACTGAAAGGTGAAGGCGATCGCAGTTGTTGCCAGAGCTATAAGAAGCGGCAAATATGACTCCTGATGAATACTGGAAAACTGTAGCTCGGTACTGGAGTGGCAGCCTTAGCACTGAAGAAGTAAGACACTATCAGATCGCAGGCATTCTGGCAGAGTGTGCTGCTAGAGAAGGAGGCAGTACCTTATTGCCCCACTCCATGCAGCAGTCTCATGTGCTACCCCAGCAGCTAGAGCCAGAGACATTGCTTGTCCTGGGGCTTACTGCCCTAGTGCTGGCAGATTTACCTTCAGACCAGCCTATCTCAAGCTGAGAGGTTGTCCAAGGAAGAGAAACGATTCCCTATTGAGGGTTGAGCCAACTTGCTGGATGGTAAGGTTGCGATCGCATCAGAGCGATAACCTCCTCTCATTTTTTCTGTTTCGGTATGTTTGAAGATTTAACCGTACCGAAACAAGAAAGGCTCTAAAGGGGCGATATCCGCTGGGCATGGGTGATATTAAAGATTGAGGTGGTAGCATCATCTGCGATGAATCATAGCTATTACCCATCAATCGATACTCACCACTAAATTCTTGCCGTTTCTCATAGCCAAAGATACCAAGGTCGGTCTACTTCCCTGACCTTGAATCACCGTTAGTGTAGGCCGATAGCTGTAAGTCGGCACTGGACTAATAGCGAGATTCCAGAATGCAACAGTGCAAAGGTTTTCAGGCTTGTCTTGACCCAGTACTGCCTCATCGTGGAGGCGACAAAAGCCACAACTAGGCGATCGGGTAGAGGGGTTGAAAAAAGGGCAATCACCACACTGGGTCGGTTCAAGCTCTTCAGGTGAAACGGTTTGGTCTAACATTGGGGAATCCTGACTATAGGTGTAGGGATAGCGCTTAGATTAGCCGTCGGGGCGCTTTCTCTATAGAACCCATTTGAGATCTTTTAGAATAGGAATTAGGTGCTCCAACTTCCCTCATTGAGATGCCATGCCTTATTCCAGCGACCTCACAGATGCAGAATGGGAAATCTTTGAACCCCTGCTGCTCGACATCTTAC
>DATNPL010000235.1:0-45864 GCA_036703255.1 Coleofasciculaceae cyanobacterium | reverse complement strand
CGGTGGGCAAACATGGAGATGAAGGCATGATTGCGAAGTACGTCAAAAATCAGGGCAATGAATATCTCAAGTTACACAGAGATGAGCAACTTGCTCTTTTTTGACTCTGATACCCCGTCCGCTTGCGGCGGGGTAGTTCATGAAACCGCTGATGAGATTATCTTTGAGGTCTTCAAGTTTTTATCTCTGCTTGTCTCTCCCTAGCGGTTTTGTAGGTTATACCCTGCGATAGAAGAGTGATTTAGTGAAAATTGATAATTTGGTACTCAAGGTTGAAAAACACAAGGACATGAGAGGTTCATCATGAATATTATCGCTTGGTTATTGTTGGGTCTCCTGGCAGGTGCAATTGCAAAGGCAATTTATCCAGGCAGCCAAGGGGGCGGCATTCTCTCCACAATTATCTTGGGCATCATTGGCGCATTTTTGGGTGGTAGCTTGTATACCCTTCTCACCACAGGGACATTGCAACTTGCTGCAACAGGCTTGAGCATTCCAGGTTTGCTAGTGGCAGTACTAGGTGCAATGGTTGCTATCTTCCTGTGGGGCTTGATGACCCGTCGCACAGTCTAGCTCTCGCAATCCAAAGTGACTTAGACTCAGGTTCGCCAACAGCACGTTAAAGAGTTTGCTGGCTAGCTTCTGACAAAATAGCTTTCGCAATAGTTTCTACCGAACATAAGGGTGCAAGAAAACTCCTGGCGATCGATCGTCAGGAGTTTTTAACTTGGTGAATGCACGTAATTCAACCCGCTAAAGCCAATAACTTTTCAGGATATGCCGGGATGTTTTCTTCAGAGGCATCGTCGAAGATACGGAGGTAGCTGGTGCTAAATATTTCCTACCTGAGTTGAAATTGCATGATTGAGTCCCCTGCTAGAACGGTAAGCAAAGAGGAGGTTGGTAAGCTTTACAAGCGATTCCGACGAGTAGCACTCGCCTCATCTGCAAATCAGATGACAAAATATCAAACAGGTGAGCTAAATGATGAAGTCAAGCGATTGATTCATCGTGAGACGCAACAGCTTTATAAACAGTTAAAAGCTGTTGCTTTTACGGCCTCTCTGAGCAATATTAAACAAATTCAGCTTCCTAGCCTAAGTCAAGAGACTCAAGCTGAAGGCGCAGAGACACGAGACAGACGGAAGCTGCATCAACAGTTTCGTCAAGCTGTCTTAATCTCGTCTGCCAATGTTTTGAGACAGCAAGCGGCGACCTCGCTACGAGAAACCGTAAAAATCTTAGATGTTGAAATTGATAACTTATCTAAGCAAGAATTTTTAAGCAAGCTGAGCCACGGGGTTGTTTTCACCCCCAATGTTGATCACTTGATGAAATTGCAGCATGATCCAGAGTTCATGGCTGCATACCAACAGGCCGATTACCGAGTTTGCGACAGCCAGGTCCTGATCTATGCTGCTAAGTTCTTAGGCAAACCCATCAAAGCAAAAATATCGGGTTCAGATCTGTTTCCCATGTTTTGCGAACATCACAAAGATAATTTGCAGACTCAAATATTTTTGTTGGGAGGTGCGGCAGGCATTGCAAAACAGGCTCAGCAGCGGATTAACGATCGCATTGGCCGAAACATCATTGTGGCTGCCCATTCTCCCTCTTTTGGCTTTGAGAAAAATCAGCAGGAATGTCAATTCATCGTTGATCTGATTAATCGATCGCCTGCTAATGTCCTTGTGGTTGGGGTTGGCGCACCCAAGCAGGAAATTTGGATTAGCCGATACCGATCGCTACTGCCAAACATCAATATTTTTCTGGCAGTAGGAGCCGCGATCGATTTTGAGGCCGGGAATAAACCGCGTGCCCCCAAGGTGATGAGTGACTTGGGCATTGAGTGGCTGTATCGGCTTTTGACAGAGCCAAGACGACTCTGGAAGCGCTATCTCGTAGATGACTTACCTTTCCTCACCTTGATCCTCAAGCAAAAACTGCGAGATCTCAGGCATAAAAAATAAAGGGCACAAAAAGTTAAGGTATTGCTTCCCTTAAACGAAGCACCTCCCTTTGCTGAAACCATCAGGTGCTGGAGCGCTTGATGGTTAGTTCTTTAGGCTGTCCCCAAAATTAGGCTCTCGAATCTAGAATGAGCAAAGTAGGGTGCTGCCCTACGGCAGTTTTTGACTGCATGCGCTACGCCATTTTATTAGAGGCTTGGCATTAGACATTGACTTCGCAGGCATTGCTTAATCCGGCTATGAAATTTATTCTGAGCGCAACGCGTCTCTCAAATTTCATATCCAGCAACGTCACTTCGCAAATCATCTACCTCGTAATGGCTTAAGAGAATCAACATGCAGACTAGACAGTTAGGCAATTCTGACCTTCACCTTACGCCCATTGGCTTTGGGGCTTGGGCGATCGGCGGCAGCGGTTGGGCGTTTGGCTGGGGACATCAGGAAGATCAGGAGTCTATTGAAGCGATTCACCGAGCATTAGATCTAGGCGTTAACTGGATTGATACGGCGGCAGTTTATGGGTTAGGCCACTCAGAAGAAGTGGTGGCTCAGGCTTTGAAGGGGCGATCGCAGCAGCCCTATGTGTTTACGAAATGCGCGCTGATTTGGGATGAGCAGGGCGAGATTGGCCGGAGCCTCAAGGCCGAATCGATCCGACGAGAAGTGGAAGACAGTCTGCGCCGTCTCAAGCTAGATGCCATTGACCTGTATCAAATTCATTGGCCCAATCCAGACCCAGAGATTGAAGAAGGCTGGTCAACCCTGGCTCAACTGAAAAAAGAAGGTAAGGTTCGCTACATTGGAGTGTCTAACTTCAATGTTGAGCAGATGCGCCGCGCTCAGCAGATTGCTCCTATTACCTCCTTACAGCCACCTTACTCGCTGGTCAATCGCAATATTGAGAGTGAGATTCTGCCCTTTTGCCAGCAGCACCATATCGGCGTCATTAACTATTCTCCTATGCAGTCGGGCTTGCTGACGGGTGCGATGACGGCTGAGCGGGTGGCGCAGCTCCCCGAAGATGACTGGCGACGCAATAGTACTGAATTTCAAGAGCCTCGCCTGTCGCGTAATCTCAAGCTGGTTGAGCTATTGAAGCAAATTGGGCAACGCCACGATCGCTCTCCCGGTGAAGTGGCGATCGCCTGGACGCTGCGGCATCCGGCTGTGACAGCCGCTATTGTGGGCGGACGCAATGGCAAGCAGGTGGAAGGCATCATTGGGGCGATGGAGTTTCGCTTAAGTGAGCTTGAACTGAATGAAATCAAGACTTTCTTGCGCGAAAATCCTTAAAATTCTCGAGGGTTATAGATGCGTCACCCCTTAAGAATTGGCTAAGACTGGCTCTGCTTTTCAGCAGGGCTTTTTTATGAGGAGTTTGCGTCCATAAACTGCAAACTTCCTAAATAGTAGAGATTGCCATCTGCTTCTTGCCCAGAGGGTCACTTACCCAGATACGACATTCTGCCCTGCTCTTTTAACCTCTGTCTGTGGGGTGTTATGGTTGCTCTATCCAAAGTATTACTTTGGAGGAGCCTTTCTTTTGGCGCATTGCTGAGATTAAGTAGAGTTTTAGTCCGATCGAGACAAAGAGGCGAACTGTGGAGACTGTTTTGAATCGAGCTAAGGCTTTAAGACAAGAACTGACTGACTTTGTACTAGATGCTGAAGATGAGCTAGCAGTTGCTCTGGAAACTTTTAGCGCTGTTCAACTGGCTCGGGTTGTCCATCACGATATGCAGCGACGCGCTTTATTAGTTGATCGCTTCATTGTCGAAGGAAAAGTTGGAGAAACAACGCCAATCGATCTCTTTCTGGCAGAGCATCTAGACCTGAGCGAGAGCGATCGCCAGCTTGTCTTAGGCTGGAAGCGCAGCTTTATTGGCTTGTTTGCTGTTCACAACATTTTGGCAGACGGGTTAGAGCTGACCAACTGGACAACGGCAAAGCGCTATCAGATTCAGTTAAGCGAACCGACAGAAGAAACTCGCCGCTTGGGAGAGGGCGAAATTCTGCTAGCTCAAATCGCTCCGATAACAGCTACAGAGTGGATGTTTTCTAGCCCATACACCTCGCTTGGGAAATTGGGAAAACCTAAGCTAGCGGTTGCGATCGGCAACTTCAAGCAAAACTATAAGCCCTATCTCTACAGCGATGCTCCTGAGCTGCTAGAAGAAGCTTGGAAATCAGTAGAGCAGCATCACCAAAATTTTGTTGATTTCTTTGGCAGTGAAGAAGTGACGATGCCGGGTTATCAGCTCAACAAAAAGCTGGCAGAATTTCAGGCCATGACTACTCAAAAAAGCTTGGAAGCCGCTGGCATTGATCCCTCTGCTTCTCTAGAGGAACTGGCAGAGCAATCGGGCGTTTCCAAAGAAGAGATGGCTGAGGCCGCCAGAGAGCTAGGGGCTGATGAAAAATCGGTTTCTCAACTCTTAGATGCTCCGCTATCAGGAAGCAGTCCCTCTAAACTGGTGGCTCCTACGATCGAGCTGCCTGCTCCCCTGAAAAAAGCTGAACAGGTGACGATTTTGACCCATCCTCGTTGGGGGCAAATGTTTTTGCCGACCTATACCCAATTCAAGGCGCTGTTGGCGGCTCAAACTGAGCCAACGCCTGCCCATGCCAAAGAGGTTGTGCAGAAACACCTGAAAGATCCAGAGTTTAGCAGCTTTGTTTGGCATCGCTTAGCCGAGGCGCATCCAGAGGCCATGCAGGCTCTCTTGCAGCAGGGTTTACAGCGTCCAGATTTTCAACTCAGTCAGCTGGATGCGGTGCTGAAGGAATTTGGTAAAGAAATTGAACCGACACTGCCAGAAATTGCTAGCGTGCCGCTGCACTTGCACAATCTGTTTCAAGAAGCTTTGCTGGAGGTCAACAAATCCAGACCTAAGGCCAAGAAGAAAATGGGAGCCGGATTTCAGCGGTAGGTTACTGCTGTTCCATAGCATCTAATGCTTGACAGCCCGCTCACGTCCCAGCATGGCAACGCTGAAGGTGACGATCGCCACGCCTGCAATCTGCCAGCCGCTCAGGGTTTCTTGAATCATCAACCAGGCCAAAATGACAGTCAATGCTGGATTCGTGGCTCCTAGCATCGAGGCGGTTGCTGCCCCGATGCGATGGATGCCAATATTGTTGAGCAAATGCCCGCTAAAAGTAGCAATGGCCGACAGCAGCCCGCCAATCCACAGCGGCACCCAGGCCAGATCAGCCTCCTGCCCGCTAGAAAAGCCACCCCATAGCAGCAAGCTCACCGCCGATAAAACTAGCGTGGCGGCAAAGCTCAGCCAGGTAAAGGGGACGGGGTGCAGCGTTTCCACGCTTTTTTGAGCAATGACGGTGTAAAGGGCGTAGGTAATCCCAGAAGCGATCGCAGTGACAATTCCTAGCCCAGGGTTCCCTTCGGCGGTTCTAGCGTTGAGAGGGGGTAACGTCAGCACGCTGCCCAGCAAGACTAGCCCCATAATGCCCCAGCGAAATAGGGTGGGGCGATCGCCAAACCAGCGCCAAGCAAACAGTGCGGTAAAGGCTGGATAGACAAAAAACAGCGTTAAGGCGATGCCTGTGGGAATTAGACCGATCGCCACATACAGCAGCGCCAAATAGAGGAACATCAGTCCTCCACAGCCAAGCGACTGCCACAAGAGGGTTCGCTGTTCGGGGTGCCGCAATCGCCCAATTTCTTTCCAGGTGGCAGGGTATAGCTTAGGCGACAAGAATGCCATCATCGGCACACCCCACAGCATTCGCATGAACATAAGCAGAAAGGAGCTGTGCAAGGTTGGCGTGACAAAGCCCCCTGTCTGAAACACGCCAAACAGCGGATACTCGTGAAACAGAACCCGCACAATCACGTTTTGAAAGCAGAAGCACACAGAAGAGAGCAAAACAATTAAAAAGCCCAGCACAATAGCAATACCGATGGGGGATGACCTGATTCTAGGCTTTCCCCTCCTGTTCGATCGCTCAACGCTGGCTCATACCGCTATAGCCTTCAGTGTTAGAGCAGGGACATTGTTGTGGGCGCGCCTACCAGAATGTCCCAAAGATTTGCACAGAAATAACTTGAAGAACTTTTTTTGAGAGAGGGCAAGATTTTGAGTTTCAAAAGATCAGATGCTCATGAGGTCAGAGCTTTCTCAATCCGGCGGTCAGGGATCAGCCACATCACTGCGACTGAAATATAGAGTAAGCACGCCAACCCTGAATTGGCGAAAGCCAATGGAATCGCTATGGCATAAATCACCACCGACACTTTGCCCTTAAAATCTCGACCCAGCGCCTCTGCCAAAGCAGAATCTTTGCCCTGGCAGGCAATTAGGGCGCGGCTAAGAATAAAGTAGGCGATCGCCGCAAGCATCAATACTGCGCCATAAAAGGCAACGGGTACAGCTTCAAAGTGGTTCTCTCCGGCCCAACCTGTGACAAAAGGCAGCAGAGATAACCAGAACAGCAGGTGCAAATTAGCCCATAAAACGTTGCCATTGACATGCCGAACCACCTGCAACAGGTGGTGGTGATTGTTCCAGTAAATGCCGAGATAAATAAAGCTGAGGACATAGCTTAGAAAGACTGGAATCAGCGGACGCAGCGCCGCTAAAGTGGCTTCGTGAGGCACCTTTAATTCCAGCACCATGATCGTGATGATAATGGCGATCACACCGTCACTGAATGCTTCTAACCGCCCTTTACCCATTGTTGCGTCTGCTCCTTTCCTACCGCCTGCATTGAGTTTGAATATTCTATAAACTACCTCATCAAACCTCCCTTTCATGAGCATTCATCAGCAATCGGGGTGGCTAGAGCTTTGCCCTGGCCACCCCGATTAAAAAATCTCCTCAGAATTTATGCCCTTAAGGTGAGCTAATGCCTTGGGGAGCTTAAACTCGCAGCGCTACCATTTTCTGTACTGCCTCTACAATCTGCTGCGGTTGAACGATCGTCAGATTTTCTAGAGCACCGTTGTAGGGAGTCGGAATATCTTGCGAAGCCAACCGCAGAACAGGAGCATCTAGCTCATCAAACAGGCGATCGTTAATAGAAGCCGTCAGTTCTGCCCCAATTCCGCCTGTCCGCATGCATTCTTCCACAATGATGACACGATGGGTTTTGCGAATGGATGCCCCGATCGTCTCAAAATCTAACGGCTTTAACGAGATCAGATCAATAATCTCTGGATCATAGCCCTGCTTTTCCAGCGTTTTCAGCGCGGTAGTGCAGTGATGGCGCATCCGTGAGTAGGTCAGGATGGTGACATCTTTGCCCTGACGCACCACTTCGGCCTTATCGAGCGGCAGAGTGTATTCTTCTTCCGGCAGGTCTTCCTTGAGGTTATAAAGCAGCACATGCTCAAAAAACAGCACTGGATTGTTATCTCGGATGGCAGATTTCAGCAGTCCCTTGGCATTATAAGGTGTAGAACAAGCTACTAGTTTTAGGCCAGGAACGCCTTGAAAGTATGCTTCTAGCCGCTGGGAATGTTCGGCTCCGAGCTGCCGCCCTACGCCACCGGGCCCGCGAATCACCATCGGAATTTTATAGTTGCCGCCTGATGTATAGCGCAGCATTCCGGCATTGTTGGCAATCTGGTTAAAGGCCAGCAGCAGAAAGCCCATGTTCATGCCTTCGATGATGGGACGAAGCCCTGTCATTGCGGCTCCTACCGCCATACCTGTAAAGCTGTTTTCAGCGATCGGTGTATCTAAAACTCGCCAATCTCCGTACTTCTTGCAGAGATCTTTCGTAACTTTGTAGGAACCTCCATAGTGCCCTACGTCTTCACCAAGCACTAAAACGGTGGAATCGCGCGCCATTTCTTCGTCGATCGCTTCACGCAGGGCGTTAAAAAGGAGGGTTTCTGCCATGTCAGGGGGTGCTGTAAATCTACTGAGCTATCTCAACTTAGGATCTTAACCAATTGCTGTGCCAATTCATGAAGGCATTTATACCTGCTTGACAATTACTTGACAGTAATTGAGGCAAGATTACCAGAAAATGTGTAGGCAGCTTCGGTTTTAGAATGCCGATGCTGTAATGCTATTCAGTAGCGCCAGTTAGCTTCTTGAGAAGTCAGTGTTAGTTCGTGTTGCCACTCTTTGGCATTGCCTGCGTCTTTTTACTTGAATTGGTTATAGGAAGAAATGGTGAGAGGGTATGAAAGTCAATATTCAGTCGGTAGCGCTGCGGCTGGTAGCTATGGGATTGACTGCACTGCTGTTTGTGCTGGGGCTAAGTGGGATTCGAGCGATCGCCAGAGGTGATCTGGGCAAGTCTGCATCCAATCCTCTTGGTTTGGCGAGTTTTCCTTTAGCGCCTGATGAATTGCCCCAAGCTCCTCCTACCTTTCCTTTTCAGGAACCCTCCCTTCAGACCATTTGGAACCGAATTCCGTTTCCCTCTTCTGCCTCCAGCTTGACTGCCTCAGCAAGCGTCCAGCCTGTGGGTACTGCGGCGGGCTATCTACCCCGGCAAGAAATTGCTTCTGCCGATCCGTCAAATTTTGGCGATCGCTACACCAAAGATGTTTATGGTAAGGCCGTCAGCAATGATCCCATTGTCGTGCTGCATGAGACTGTGGGCAGCGCCAGCAGCGCCATTAACACCTTTCAGACCCCTCACCCTAATGAAGACGATCAGGTAAGCTATCACAGCCTCATTCGGCTAAATGGCTCAATTATTTATGTGGTGCCGCCCCTCAAGAGAGCGTTTGGAGCCGGAAACTCTGTTTACATCGGCGCTAACGGCCCTGAGGCGGTTAAAACCCATCCGCTTTATCCGGCCTCTGTCAACAACTTTGCCTACCATATTTCTCTAGAAAGCCCTAGTGACGGGCACAACAATGCGTTGAGCCACAGCGGTTACACAGAAGCCCAATATCAATCGCTGGCTTGGCTGGTGGCTCAAACTCAGGTGCCCGTTGAGCGCATTGTGACCCACAAAACCGTCGATCGCTCCCGGAGTCGGATTGATCCTCGCAGCTTCGACAATGACAAGTTCCTGTCTTTGTTGCGCCCCTATCTCGAATCGGCACAAAAGGAGCAAAGCTTAGAGAGCAAGAGACAGGCGAGTCGTAAATAGGTCTAGAAATTTGCTGCAAATTCCCAGAACTCCTAAAAAGCATAGAGTCCCAAAAAGCATAGAGGGTGAGCAATGCCCACCCTCTGTACTGCTGAACATATTGCTGAACGGATAAATACAATCGCGATGCTTACCCGATCGCCGCCATAGCTGCCTCGATCGCCGCTAGAACTTCATCTACCTCAGCCGCGCTGACAATCAAAGGCGGTACAAAGCGCACCACCTTAGGCCCTGCCGGAACCAGCAGAACGCCCTGCGCCATTGCCGCTTTGACAATATCGCTAGAGGTAAGCACCGCTTCAGCTTGTAGCACCAATCCGTTAATTAGCCCCCAGCCGCGCACTTCGGTAATTGCCCCTGGATACTTTTGGGCGATCGCCTTCAGCCCAGCCTGAAGCTGCTGACCCCGCGCCCGCACATTGTCTAGAATGTTCTCCCGCTCTAGGGTGTTACAGACGGCTAGCGCCACACCTGTCGCAAAGGGATTGCCGCCAAAGGTGCTGGCATGATCTCCAGGCTGGAAAATATCGCAGAAAGATTTGCACAGCATTGCGCCGATGGGAATGCCGCCGCCGAGTCCTTTAGCAGAGGTGAAAATATCTGGCTCAATCCCTAGATTTTCGTAGCCCCAATAGTGTCCGGTGCGCCCCATGCCAACCTGAACTTCATCCAGAATCAGCAAAATGCCCTTCTCATCGCAGATCTCACGAATCCGCTTGAAGTAGGCTACATCTCCAGGGCGCACGCCGCCTTCGCCTTGCAAGGCCTCTAGCATAATGGCTGCGACCTGCTTCTCATTGCCATCTAGAATGGCGATCGCCTCTTCTAGCGCCCCAATGTCGTTGTAGGGGACATAGTGGAATCCCGGCATCAGCGGGTCAAAATTCTTCTGATACTTGGGCTGTCCGGTGGCGGTGATGGTGGCCAAGGTGCGTCCGTGAAAGCTGGCATGAGCCGTGATGATGATGGGATGCTCAATGCCGCGCACGGTGTGGGCATACTTGCGGGCTAGTTTAATGGCTCCTTCGTTGGCTTCTGCCCCTGAGTTGCAAAAGAAAGCGCGATCGGCACAGGAATGCTCAATCAGCCACTTTGCCAGATCTCCTTGCTCTTGGGTGTAGTACAAGTTAGAGACATGGTGCAGCTTTTGGATCTGCTGAGTGACGGCATCTACCATGACGGGATGGGCATGGCCAAGCGTACAGGTGGCAATGCCCGCTACAAAATCAAGATAGGCGCGGCCTTCTGTATCCCAAACGCGACAGCCTGCCCCACGCTCTAGGGTGATGGCGTAGCGACCATAGGTAGACATGACATGCTGATCAAAATCAGCCGTGTTGTAGGCGAGGGGCGCGACAGGTGTAGCGATCGAGGTTTCTGCAACTAAAGTTTCTGGACTCACTAAAATACTCCTCTGAATGGCGATCGGCTAAGGCTTTAGGGGGATGTTTGTTGGCTTCTTAATGTTCTTTGATATCAGCGATTTAGGAACACTATACCCAATATAGAAAACTTGCTTCGGGCGTGAGCGGATTCATCTGGCTCAAATGTCAGGGTTTGATAGTGTTTTAATCCTATTGTTTGTAGATGTCATGTAGCGCAGATGTCATGTAGATGCCGTCCAGTCTTGCAGCCATTTTTCGATTTCGGCAGGCAAAGCCGCACGAGTTTTCTTATGAGCCTGAATCGCAATATGAATGGTTGCAGCCTGACAAACCTGCTGGACTACGCCCTCTGCGCTAAAGATGGCGTACTGAATCGAAAACTTGCTGGGGCTGAGCTGCGTCGGGGTGAGGTGGATAGAATGCTGCTCTCCACAAAACATCGGCTGCCGCAAATCAACGCTGGCATGGACGATCGGGATGGCGATCTCCCCCCGACCAAAAAATTGCTTTAAATTTACGCCTGAAGCGGCCAATGAAGCCTCGTAGGCTTCATGACACATAGACAAGACATTGGCAAAATACACCACCCCCGCAGCATCCGTGTCTTGAAACCGAACGGTACGAGCATAGATAAACGGCATAATCTGAGGGAGAACATAGAATCATACTCATCATTTCTTGCGCTATGGACGAATCCACTGCCAAGCCTCGCATTGCAGAACTGCGATCGCTGCTGCAAAAAGCCAGCTATGCCTACTACGTCTTGGATATGCCCGAGTTGGCAGATGCGGTGTATGACCAGCTTTACCGAGAATTGCAAGACCTAGAAGCCCAATATCCGCAGTTTATCAGTCCCGATAGCCCAACGCAGCGGGTGGGGGAGAAATCAACGCGGTTTGCCACTATTAAACACAATATCCCGCTTTATAGCCTGGAAAATGCCTTTAACCGAGCAGAGCTGGCCAACTGGCAGAGTCGCTGGCAGCGTGTCGCCACGGTTGAGGCGTTTGAATATGTCTGCGAACTCAAGATTGACGGCAATGCCTTGGCGCTGACCTACGAGAACGGACTGCTGACCCGAGGCGCAACCCGTGGAGATGGGGTGACAGGAGAAGACATTACCCCCAACATCCGCACCATTCGATCGATTCCCCTGCGGCTGAACTTAGAGAACCCGCCGCCGATCGTGGAAGTCCGGGGTGAGGCTTTTCTCAGTCTAGAAGTGTTTGAGCAGATCAACCGCGATCGCCAACAGGCGGGAGAGGCGCTCTTTGCCAATCCTCGGAATGCTACTGCTGGAACGCTGCGCCAGCTAGATGCCAAAATTGTGGCTAAACGTCGGCTTGATTTTTTTGCCTACACGCTGCAAGGGCTAGAGAGCCAAGAGATTACCAGCCAATGGCAGTCGCTAAAACGGCTTCAAGAGATGGGTTTTCGGGTTGATCCCAACCGTCAGATCTGCGCTTCGCTAGAGGAGGTGGAGGAATACTACGATCGCTGGTCAACCGAACGTCTTAAGCTGCCCTACATGACTGATGGCGTCGTCGTCAAACTCAACGCTTTTGACCTTCAAGAAAAGCTGGGCTTTACCCAAAAGGCTCCCCGCTGGGCGATCGCCCTCAAATATCCGGCAGAAGAGGCTCCCACCGTTGTCGAGAACATCAGCATTAACGTGGGGCGCACGGGAGCTGTTACCCCCCTGGCCGAAATGCGACCTGTGCAGTTGGCGGGAACGACGGTTTCACGAGCCACCCTCCACAATGCCGATCGCATTGCTGAGCTAGATATTCGAGTGCGAGATACGGTCGTGATCCGCAAGGCGGGAGAAATCATTCCTGAAGTTGTGCGCGTATTGACCGAGCTTCGTCCTAGCGATACCGTGCCGTATCAGATGCCGACCCATTGCCCCGAATGTAGCCAGCCGCTCTTGCGTCCCGAAGGAGAGTCGGTGACACGCTGCATCAATATTTCCTGTCCGGCCATTTTGCGGGGAGCGCTGATTCATTGGGCCAGCCGCGATGCGATGGATATTAACGGCTTAGGCGAAAAGTGGGTACAGCAGTTTGTCGATCGCGGCTTGCTGCATACGGTGGCCGATCTGTATGATTTGACCGAAACGCAGCTGCTCACGGTCGAGCGGATGGGCAAAAAATCGGCGCAAAATCTGGTAGAGGCGATCGCTCAGTCCAAAGCTCAACCTTGGTCACGGGTGCTATACGGATTAGGCATTCGCCATGTTGGCAGCGTTAACGCGCAAACGCTAACCGATCATTTCCCAACGGTAGAAGCCCTGGGAAGTGCTGACACAAGCGCCATTGCTACGGTTTTTGGCATTGGTCAAGAAATTGCCCAGTCGGTGCATGATTGGTTCCGCATTCCGGCCAATCAGGACTTGATCGATCGCTTGCGATTGGCAGGCTTGCAGCTTGCGGGTGAGGCCAGAACTGCAAAAGCTTTGAATGGGGCGATCGCAGGCAAAACCTTTGTTGTGACCGGAACGCTGCCCACCCTCAAACGAGATGAAGCCAAAGCTCTGATTCAGAACGCAGGAGGCAAAATCACCAATTCCATTAGCGCCAAAACAGACTTTCTTGTGGTCGGAGAAGAGGCTGGCTCTAAACTCGCTAAGGCAGAAGCTTTAGGCGTCTCGCAGCTCTCTGAGGCAGAATTGCTGGCATTGCTAGCGCCTCAGGGCGTGGCTTCAAATGCTGATACACTAGACGCGCCATCCTAGATGCACTGTGACATTTTGCTAGAAAGCCTACGACTGACCTAACAGAACACTTGCCGATCGCAGAAACAGAGTAAGCTATACAGCGATCGGTAAAGTCCACCGTTAAAGTCAACAAATCTACGATCTCAAGTTGGCAAAATAGAGAAGTGGGTAAATTAGGGCACTTTATCAACGAAATGTGCGTCGCTTTACAATCAGACCTAGCAGATCACCCTGGCAAATGACTCTGTCATCCTCTGACATCAACAAGCTTCTAAATCCAAAATCTAAAATCGTTTCTATGCTGCACAAGAAATCCTCAACGCTCCGTCTGCTCTCAATCTTGGCTCTATCAGGCTGTTTTATCACAGGCTTGGCTGCTGTCACTCAGGCTCAAGGCACACCTGGGCTAACTATTTTTAGCGGCGTGCGGAGTGAGAACCAGTTGGGCTATAAGCTCGACTACAGCGGCAGACTGGGCGCACGCGATCGCTACCATCTCAGAATTCCGGCGCGTAAGCTCGAATTTGCCGTTTCCAGATTGGTGATTAGCTATCCCGATACGTTTAGAGGCACCTTTGATCAGGATGCCATTCGGGTTGAAGTGGCCGGAGATCGGATCGAACTGGACGATGTGGCCTTGGATGAAGAAAATCGTTCGATCGAAATTTATCCCAAGGAGCCGATTCCAGCCGATAAGCGGGTAGAGGTCGTTTTGTCTAACGTTTATAACCCCACCCAAATTGGCACCCACTACTTCAATGCCTCGATTCAGTCTCCGGGTGATTTGCCTTTGACGCGCTATGTCGGCACTTGGATCATCAGCATTGGTACGAATGACTAAGGACGATCAGTAAATTATGGGGTTTTGAGATGCGCGTAGCACAGCCCAAAACCCTGAAAATCAACTTTTTAGAGAATGAGCGGCGGTTCTAGCGGCTGCATCAAGTCAGTATCTCTACTTTGACGATTAACTTGATGCTTGATAGAGCTGATGCTTGATGCGACTCTGCTGCGCCATGATTCACGCAACAGAGGCGATCGCCTGATCAAATCTATTTCTAGATAAGGTTTTGGATAGATAGGTTGGGCAAAGTGGGTCAAAGTATCGATCGCAATCAGATTTGCTCCAGCAAAGGCTCAAATTTTTGCAGAAAAGCGGCGGCAGTTGTAGACCCAGAATGCTAACATGAGGGACTGTGACTTTTTTGAATTTTGGGGACAGAGTAGGCACTCATGACTAAGCGCACCTTAGAAGGCACAAGCCGCAAGCGGAGAAGAAAATCTGGTTTTAGAGCGCGGATGCGTACAGCCACAGGTCGGCGGGTGATTAGAGCACGCCGCAGCAGAGGACGGGTACGCCTATCCGTGTCTCAGTAGCCTCCCCATCTGTGAAGCCCACAGCTGTGATGGAGTAGAGCGCCCTTGAGCGGTTTCCCCTCAGAGCTTGGGTTCTGTGTTTCTTTAAATAGGTTCACCTTTCTGTAGGCGCTGCAAAGAGCCTAGGTTAGCGGATTAATTTGACACAGGTAATTGACAGCAGTGGCGTTGCCAAAACATTACAGACTGCGAAAACGACAGGATTTTAGCGCGATTTACCGATCTGGGCTGCGTCAATCGACCGTACATCTCACCCTAAGAGCACTGCGGCAGATTAGCCCTCAGTCTCTTGCGCCGCTTTCTCGTTCGTCTACTTCTCATCAATCTGCTGAGAGGTTCACAGAGGAAAGCAGCCTTCGCCCAACTCAGTTAGGGATCTCCATTAGCCAAAAGGTGAGTAAGCGAGCCGTCGTTAGAAACCGAATTAAGCGGAGGCTGCGTGCTGCTTTTCGTGCCTTGCTCCCTCAAATACTGTCGGGTTGGCAGATCGTAATCGTGGTTAAGCCTGGCGCAACTCAGTGCGATTATGAACAGTTTCTGCAAGAATTAAAGCAGTTGTTGATCAAAGCTGAGGTCATGCATGGCGGTTAATGAAGAGGTGTACTACGAAGGTGGCCCTCATATTGGCGACCTGATTACTAATATTCTGCTGGGGTTTACAGTGATTTGTCTTCCCCTGACTTTTGGTGCGATCGCTCGTGCGCTTTGGCTACGCTATCGAATTACCGATCGTCGCCTTTCTGTCATTGGCGGCTGGATGGGGCGCGATCGCTCAGACATCATTTACTCTGAAGTTGCCAAGGTGGTTACAGTTCCCCGTGGGTTGGGCGCTTGGGGTGATATGGTGATCACGCTCAAGGACGGTAGCCGTCTAGAGCTGAGAGCCATGCCTAAGTTTCGAGAAGTGTATGCCTACATCACGAGCAAGATCTCTACTAAGGCTCAAGAGGCCAGTGGGGCGATCGGCACGAAGTGATCGGTAGGCAGCCCAAGTTCTTATGTGAGTCAACTCCCCTTATGAGTGTCAAGCCAAACTGCTGATATAGGCGTTTGGCAACGGTAAAGCCTCTCAGAAGGTGGGTATTCACTACATAATTTTCTGGGTTGAATAAGTTAGATTTAGACAGACGATCAGCGACGCAGGTAGACACAACGCATGGATTTTGGTGTCGGTTTTCTCTCGAATAATGTGATGCTGCCAATCCTAGATTTCTTCTATGGGATTGTGCCTAGCTATGGTTTGGCGATCGTTGCCTTAACGCTCGTGGTTCGTTTCGCAGTTTATCCGCTCAGCGCTGGCTCCATCCGCAATATGCGACGGATGAAGGTGACTCAGCCCATGATGCAAAAGCGGGTCAAAGAAATCCAGGAGCTTTACAAGAGTGATCCTGCAAAGCAGCAAGAGGAGATGAGCAAGGTCTATAAGGAATTTGGCAATCCCTTAGCAGGCTGTCTTCCGGTTGTGGCGCAGATGCCAATTCTGTTTGCGCTGTTTGCGACGCTGCGAGGTTCGCCGTTTTCCGATATTCCTTACAACATCAACTTGCAGGTCTTGCCGCGTGAGCAGATCGAGCAGATTCAGCCTCAAGCTTTTGCTACTAACCCGCAAAACGTTTACATAGCCGATGGCGTTCATGCTCCAGTTGCGGCTGTTTTGCCAGGTGGCAACCGCCTCGCAGTAGGCGAGAAGACGAACGTTGAGTTTCAAACAACGGATGGCAAGCCGCTTCAGCAGCTCATGGCCGAGTATCCTGATGCTGAGATTAAGCCCTATTGGAGCGTGACCAAGGGCGCGGAACTCGTAAAGCTGGATGAGGCTGGAAATCTTGAAGCATTGAGTCCTGGGGATGTAACGCTTCAGGGGAAGGTGCCCGGATTGGCATCCAATAAAGGCTTTCTCTTTATCAAGGCGTTGGGGCGTGTAGGCGCAACAGATCCCCAGACCGGACAGATCAATTGGGACATTGTATCCATGATCTTGTTCTTTGGTCTTAGCCTTTATGTCAACCAGCTACTCTCAGGACAGGGTTCCAGCGGCGATAATCCTCAGCAGGCGACCGTCAATAAGCTTACCCCCGTCATTTTTTCTGGGATGTTTCTGTTCTTCCCGCTTCCGGCTGGTGTGTTGATGTATATGGTGATTGCCAACGTCTTCCAGACGCTGCAAACATACATCTTGTCGCGTGAGCCTTTGCCTGAAAATCTGCAAAAAATTGTGGCAGAGCAAGAGAAGAAAGCCTCCAGCGAAGCATCAACGAGACAAGCGCTGCCGTTTGAGCCTGTTTCCAAGAAAGAAGTCGAAGAGCCTAAAAAAGAGGAAGGCTCAGCGAAGAAGACAAAGAAAGGATCGAGTCGCGCAGAGAAAAAAGGTTAGGTTAGCGATGGATGAATCCCCTGTTCAGCGTGGTAAGCAGTGGTTAGAGGACTTGATGCAGCTCGTTGGTCTGCCTACAGAGGTTGATATAGACACCAGCAAGCTAGATGCAGAGGGCAGCTACTGGTTGACCATTGGCGATCGCTCCATGACAGCTGAGCAGACGCAATCTCTGTTGGGCAAAGATGGCATTGTTCTCGATGCTATTCAGTACCTGGCCAACACCACGCTAAACCTGGGGCAGTCTGAAACTTCGCAAACCGCCTACACGATCGAGCTGGCGGGCTATCGGGTGCGCCGTCAAGCTGAGCTTCAGGCAATGGCTGACCAAGCGGCTGATCAGGTGCGTGAAACGGGTCAGGACTATGAGATGAAATCTTTGTCTGCCGCCGAGCGTCGTCAGGTTCACACTTACCTGAAAAGCTTTGGAGATCTGGAAACTGAAAGTCAGGGAAGAGAACCCGATCGCCGTCTTGTGGTCAAACTGGCTGTCGGGGAGTCCACTCAGTAGATAGCTTGGTTGATGCTCTCCCGCCTCAATCTGGGCTGTTCCATTTGGGTCATGTTTGCCGCTCTGAATTTGAGCAGGTTCGTTAAGCCGATCGTTTATTCGTGAAAGGATGCCTGTTATGGAAGCCATCTACATTCCACAATTGGTCAGAGCGCCAGAGCAAACTGAGACGATCGAAGTACAGGATTATCTGCCTGACCTGGAAACCCTGACTCCCGTACAAGGCTCTTTGCGGGTGGTGCATCGGGGCAACTACCTGGAAGTGTCAGCGCAGGCTGAAACGATCATGACGTTGACTTGCGATCGCTGTCTGCAACAGTACAATCAGCGCATCAAGGTCAACACCTCAGAGCTGATTTGGCTCCAGGAAGCCCCGGAAGAAGCGATCGAGGACGATGTGGAGCGAGAGGTTGCTTTTGAGGATCTGGTGGAAAGTTTGCACCCTCAGGGTCACTTTTACCCCAATGAGTGGCTGTATGAGCAGTTTTGCCTGGAAATTCCGCAGCGGCAGCTTTGCAATCAGGACTGCCAAGGGATTGTGACCCATAATTCTGTCAGTTCAGCAGCCGATCGTCGCTGGGCTTCTCTTGAGGCTTTTAAGGATCAGTTGCCAGGATAGACGCATGGGCTTCAACGAAGATTTTGAATTACTCTTACGCGCCCGCTATCCGCTCATTTACATTCCAACGCGGGAAGAAGAGCGGGTAGAGACGGCGATCGCGCAATCTGCCAAGCGGGGCGATCGCAGCGTTTATATTTGGGATTTTGTAGATGGCTATCAGGGCAATCCCAATGACCTTGGCTTTGGGCGGCGAAATCCCTTGCAAGCGCTGGAATTTTTAGAGAAGCTGCCTGCAAGCGTGCCTGCAATCTTTGTTTTAAGAGATTTTCATCGTTTCCTCGAAGATGTCTCGGTGGCTCGTAAGCTGAGAAACCTGTCTCGCTTGCTTCAATCTCAGCCCAAAAACATCGTCATGCTTTCGCCGCAGCTGAATATTCCTGACGATCTGGGTGAAGTGCTAACGGTGCTAGAGTTTCCTCTGCCGCATCTGCCCGAGATTCGAGCTGAGCTAGAGCGGCTGCTGTCTGCGATGGGACAAACCCTAGAGTCGCGCGTGCTTGATGAAATTGTTCGTTCCTGCCAAGGGCTTTCAATGGAGCGGATTCGGCGCGTTTTGGCAAAGGCGATCGCGACGCATGGCAACCTGCAACCCGAAGATGTCGAACTCATCCTAGAAGAAAAGCGTCAAACCATTCGTCAAACCCAAATCCTTGATTTTCATCCTGCGACCGAAAAAATTTCCGATATTGGGGGCCTAGACAATCTCAAAGACTGGCTGCTGCGTCGAGGAGGCGCATTTTCTGAGCGTGCCCGCCAGTATGGGCTACCGCATCCGCGAGGGCTATTGCTGGTCGGCATTCAAGGCACTGGCAAGTCGCTAACGGCTAAGGCGATCGCGCACCACTGGCATTTGCCGCTGCTGCGGCTGGATGTGGGTCGGCTGTTTGCGGGTTTGGTCGGTGAATCTGAATCTCGGACACGCCAGATGATTCAGCTGGCTGAGGCGCTGGCTCCCTGCATTCTCTGGATTGACGAAATTGATAAAGCCTTTGCCGGATTTGATGGACGTGGCGACTCAGGTACTACGAGCCGCGTGTTTGGCACCTTTATCACCTGGCTAGCCGAAAAATCCTCCCCAGTATTTGTCGTGGCGACTGCCAATAATATTCAGGCTCTACCGCCAGAAATGCTGCGGCGCGGGCGATTTGATGAGATTTTCTTTGTGGGTTTGCCCAGCCAGGAAGAGCGCAGAGCGATCTTTGCGGTGCATTTGTCGCGGCTGCGCCCCCACAACCTCAAAATTTATGACCTCGATCGCCTTGCCTACGAAACGCCAGATTTTTCGGGCGCTGAAATTGAGCAAATTTTGGTAGAGGCCATGCACATTGGCTTTAGCCAAAATCGGGACTTTGTGACCGAAGATGTCTTGGAAGCGGCTAGCCAAATGATTCCCCTGGCAAAAACAGCTCAGGATCAGATTCGGCTTTTACAGGACTGGGCAACCAACGGCAGAGTCCGTATGGCTTCCCGGCAGGACATCTTGAAATAGCACGCTCTAAAATAATCAGCAGTCTACCAAAAAGACCATCAGCCCTTAAAATAGGGGGTCATTACTCTTTTGACGGACTGCTTCGCATGAGTTTGTCTGGAATTAGCAAGTTCATCCTTGGGTTTCTGCTGGCGATCGCCCTGCTGGCTTTGGCGGGTTATGGTGCCACGCGCTACGTTTTGGCGCAGCTAGCAACTCCTCCGGCCAGACCGATTTTTCCTAATGATCCTTCTCCCTCCGCTACGCCTGCGGGGGTTAGCCCTAGCCCTTCTCCCTCTCCGGCACCCAGTGTCGCGCCCTCCCCTGTGGTAGAGGGTTATCCGGCTCGCGTCACCCAACCGATCGGCCTGATCTTGCGGCAGGAACCTAGCGGCGAGGCGGCCAGAGTGGGCGGCATCGACTTTAACCAAGAACTCACGGTTTTAGAAGAGGCTCCGGATGGCGCATGGCAGCGAGTTCGGCTGGCCGATGGCGCTGAAGGATGGATTAAGGGAGGAAACACAGAAAAGTTGAATTGAGGAGCCAAATCGCAATAGCGATGAGGAACAAGAATCCTCAAGGTATCGCAATCAGAACTTTGTGGCTTTGAATGGCGATCGCCCCGATTCACGCTGAGCCATCAATCATCCAGCAAGAGTTATTAAGAAAATTGAGCGAATCTAAACCTTAGTTACAAGATCCAAAAGCCAGATCAAGAAATGATTCAGAGAATGGTAGGTTGATTGAACTAAATCAGTCTCAATCTATCCTTCAGAATAAAAATGTACGATAAGAACTCAAAGAAAGATTGGCTGGGTTCGGCTGTTACGGCTGCCTTGGGCGCTGGCATTGTGACGACTTTTGCCATCAGTCAGGGGCAACATCCCTTAATGGCGTTTGGCATCACCGGGTTTGCGGTGGCTGCAACGCTGTTGTTTGATCACTTTATGCCTTAGCCCTGTCTTAGCGATTCAGTCTACCGACCAGCCAAAGGCGCGATCGCCTTTTAGCAGCTACCCCAAAGTTTTTCTTAATAATTTATCAACAGCCAGCCTTTGACTCAGTTCAAGGCTGGCTGTTTGTTGCAGGGAAATTCTGAGAGAGCTTGCGTTAAGGGAAACGATCGTTCATGCAGATCTGAAACGCTATAGGTGATGTAACATGTAGGTCTTCATCGCTATGCTGGCTCTATAGATAGAAATAACGCTGGATAAAAGCTGCTTGCACAACGCTATCAGCTAGCGATCGCCACAGTCCTTCACCCTCCTCCCTGCCACATTGATTCAAGGAGAATGCCAATCATGATGAAACTTCATCCTCAAATTTACGGTTTTTTAGGTGTTCAAACGCTTTTTAGCTCTAGTCTAGCTGTGCTTCTGCTGTCAACGGCGACAGTTTTGGGTGCATCTCCTGCTTCAGCGCAGTCGGTTGCTATCCAAGTGAATGACAGCGGGCAAGCCGTTACAGAACTCCAGCAGAGGCTGCTGGATCTGGGCTACTACAATGGTGAAATTACTGGATTCTATGGCTCTATGACCCAAGAAGCCGTGATCCGTTTTCAGCAAGATATGGGTCTGACGGCAGATGGTGTCGTGGGTAGTGCAACTGAAACGGCGCTGCGGAGTCCGACCTCTGCAACGGAGGCATCGAGTCAAGCTTCATCAGCCGCAGCACCGCAATCTCTCGTGCGCTTAGGCGACAGTGGAGCGCAAATTTCTGAGCTGCAAAGGCGATTGACGGATTTAGGCTATTACAATGCATCGATTTCAGGCTCATTTGATGCGGTAACAGAAGCAGCCGTGATCCGCTTTCAGCAGGATAACAACCTACCCACGGATGGCATTGTGGGCAGTGCCACCGAGACTGCTCTCCGCCAGCCTGTCCGACCTGATGCCTCTACGGTTAGCTCTTATCAGGGTAACCCTACGTCTGCTACCCCATCGACGGCTCTGCTGCGGCTGGGTAGCACGGGTGCTGCCGTCTCAGATCTGCAAGCCCGCTTGACGACTTTGGGATTTTATCAGGGTGCGACTACAGGCAGCTATGATGCCCCGACCGAAGCCGCTGTGATTGCCTTCCAACGATCGCGCAATTTAATACCTGACGGCATTGCTGGCACTCAGGTCGCCACTGCCTCGGGCATTTCTGCCTCGACTTCGGGCGCAGGCAATAATACTCAATCTTGGCAGCAGCTTCAGCAGGCAAGAACTGAAGCTCAACAGGCCAAGGCTCAGGCCGAGCAGGCGCAACGAGAGGCTGAACAAGCCCGACTAGAGGCCGAGCAATCTCGTCTCATCTTGGCGCAAAACCTGCAAGAAGGGCGCTATAGCGTTGCCGAGTTGCAGCGCTATCTGCGGACAAACGGCTACAATCCGGGTGATATCAGCGGTACGCTAACGCCAGAAACCCGCAGTGCGATCGCAGAGGCACAGCAGCGCTATGGGCTAAGCGATGTCGATCTATTTGGGACAACGCCTTAAAATCGCCAAATTTCGCCCATCTATTTGAGGCAGGCAGCCTATATCCATCTGCCCATGAGCCATCCCGCCCCTACTCCCCCATATAAGATGATCAATAAAGTCAAAGCTGCTCGTTGAGGATGCTCTCCCTGAAGCAGCGATCGCTTTGCTGGGGGAACCGTGCTGAAAATACCCACAATCCAGGCAAGGCCAAAAGCGGCTATGCGATCGGCAAGGTGATACAGCCCAACACTTTGGTACAAGAAAGAAACTGCGTTCTGGAGGGTCACGCTTTCCAGAAAAATTCTTGCCCATCTCAGGGTCGATTCAACAGCCAGCAACCACTCTGGCGTGGCCTGCCAACTCGCCAAACTCAAAGCCCAGAGGTTTGCAAGACCCACAGAGGGTAGCCAGAGCCACTCTGTTGCCCTGCTGCCCCAAGTGCGAATTGCCCAATTTCCCACCCCTGCCATGAGCGTTAAGTAGAGCGTCGTCAAAAGGGTAGTGCCGATAGGGAAGGAATCACCTGAGAGTGGGGTGAGCCACACCAGCGCCAGCATATTCAGCAGCAACAGCCCGATCGCCAAGGCCATAAACGGGATCATTGCCAAGAAAAACACGACGGATAGCGTTCCCCCTCTTGTTTTTCCCGATGAATCATCTGTGTTGAGATCGATGACTGTCGTCGTGAGGGCGATCGCGCTACCCAATATCCACCAAGACGCGGCAAATATGCCGAGCACTAGCCCTAGCGAAAGTTGCAGCAAAAATATGCCGAGCAGCCGCTGAGTCACGATAGGTCACGATGAGGCAGGATAGGCAACGCGCAGCAGTTGATTGGCGGTTGGGGAGGTCAATCGAGTGATTTTGCCATCTAGCCAGCGAATTTCTACAAAGTCAATTTTGGCATCTTTGCCCAGGCCAAAATGAGCCACAGGTTCCATTTGGCAGAGGTAGCCGCTCCCCGCATCGATCGCCCGTATTTGCTGTCTCCCGGCTGCCATCAAGGTGACGATCGCGCCTCTAGCAGGTGCGCCCTGAGCCGTGAGCGGCAGCACCCGCAGCCAAGCATTGGAATTGCTTGTGGTGTGGTAGAGCGAGAGCGGCTGTGAACCCGACTCGCCGTGGGCAATGACCAGCTCTAATCGACCGTCTCCATCAAAGTCGCCGACGGCTGCCCCTGTGCCTAGCCCGCGCGGCTCTAGGGCATCCCCCATAGGCAGCGACGTCAACTTTCCTTCGCGCCAGCCAAACAGGCGGTTGGGTTGACCAATATTGTTAAAGAACAGTTCCTCGTAGCCGTCATTGTCAAAATCGGCCGCAATCACGGTACGGATGCGGGAGGGCATCGCTAGAGACTGGGAGGCAATATCGCGAAACTTACCTGGCTCTTGCTGGATAAACAGCCGATGTGCGCCTTCCCAATTGCCATAAACCAGATCAAACCGCCCGTCGCCATTGGCATCGAGTGCAGCAATGCCGCGCCCATGCTCATGAGGATCGCTAATATGGGCGATCGCCGCGATGTCCATAAACGTGCCGTCACCCTGGTTGCGAAACAGGAAATTGGGGCTGTTTTCATTTGCCATAAAAATATCCATGCGATCGGAAACCAGGGGCAACGCCACAATGCCCCGTCCGCCCGTGACTTTGGCTAACCCAGCCTCAACGGCTCGATCGGCAATCATATTGTCGCTATTTAGCTCAAACAGCCGGATGGCTCCACCATAATTTGCCACTAGACAGCCATATTTTCCCGTGCCAAAGCGATCGATCCAGGCAACCGATCGCCCTGCGGTCAAATTAAGCGCATCTTGGTTTTGCGGCAGAGAGAATAGATCACGCCATGCGCCATCTTGCCAGTCAAATAGGCGATCGCCAAACTGCTTGCGTCCGCCGAATGTGTCGGTATTGAGAACATAGATTTCCTCGCGTCCGTCGCCGTCTAAGTCACCTGCTGCCACCCCGATCGCCTGTCGCCCAAAATCGGCTAGCGCGCCGTCTGCAATGTTGACAAAACCCGTGCCCTGCCACTTTAAGACTAAATTTTGTCCGCCAAAGCCCGCGACAAACAGCTCAAATGCACCATCATCATCAAGATCTGTCACGGCAATGCCGTAATTAAGCTGGGTAGGGTTATCAAGCAGGAGAAAGCTTTTGTCGGTGAACATGGGTGGCGATTTTCAGGTAGAGATACACACTTGCTGATTCTGTAGCTAGATTCTGCGGCTAATTATTGCAGCTCAGACTGGTTTTATCCGCTCTAAAGCTAGCTGACTAAATTAGCGGCTGTTAAGGCTTTCCAGGCGCGTGTGGTGCAGGTTTCAGCCGTGAGTTTGCTAATGTCTAGCCACTGAATGCCCCGCTCTCCGACTTCGGCCTCATCGCTGCTGAGACGGGCAGTGCGATCGGGTACAGAGCAGCGGTAGATAACGTTAATCAGGTGGGAAGTCTTGCCGGGGGCTTTGGCAAAGAAGGTTTCAGCGATCGTCAGCAAGCCTTCGACCTGAAACTCAACCAATCCTGTTTCCTCACGCACTTCACGCGCCAAGCCTTCCATCAGGCTTTCCCAAGGCTCTAGCCCACCTCCTGGCAAATCCCAGAGTCCTGGTTCGGGCGGACTAGTTTGATCGATGAGTAGGACATAATTGGCATTGAGGATAAACCCCAAAACGCTAACTCTTAGCTTGTAATCAGCGGGGTTGTTATTAGACAGGCTGGCATCAGATGTGAAGTCGGGCGGCTGCATAGGTGAGAAGGAAGATAACGTGACCTGGGGCTGATGGTTTAACGGGCGATCGCCTCAAAGCTTCAATAGCCCGAAACATCACCAACCCGAAGCCATCAAGAATAAGACAAAATCTCTAGGTAAGCCTTAACCGTACTAAATAGCCCAATTTCTAAGGCTTCTGCCATCAGCGCGTGGCCGATCGACACCTCCAAAATGCCGGGAATTGTGCAAAACTTTGCCAGATTTTGCAGGTTTAGATCATGTCCGGCATTCACCCCTAACCCCGCAAGCTGAGCCGCCTCTGCCGCGATCGCATACTGATTCAGCACATCGCGTCCTTCGCGACAGGCGGTGGCATAAGGCTCGGTGTATAGCTCAACGCGATCGGCTCCAATAGCTTTTGCCTCTGCCATCGGCTCTGGAAGGGCATCCATGAACAGGCTCACCCGAATTTCCAAAGCCTTGAGCTGCTCAATGATCGGCATTAGGCGGGTGCGATCGCTAGCGATATCCCAGCCGTGATCGGAAGTAAAGGCTTCGGGGGCATCCGGCACGAGGGTGCATTGGGTTGGCCGCACAGCGCTGACTAAATCCATGAACTGCGCCTCAAACGGATTCCCTTCGATGTTGTATTCGGCAGCCGGATATTCTGCTTTGAGCATGGCTGCCAGCTCGTACACATCCGTAGGTTTGATGTGGCGCTGGTCAGGACGAGGATGCACGGTAACGCCGTAGGCTCCGGCGTTGAGTACGGTACGGGCGGCATCCAGGACGCTGGGAATACCGATATTGCGGGAGTTTCTCAGCAACGCGACTCGATTCAAATTTACGCTGAGATGGGTTGTAGAGTGATGCGTCATGGACTTGAGGCTCGAATGAATAAGCTCGAATGGATCAATGGAGAGCAAGCGTTGAATCCATTTAATCTATTAACATCTAGCACATTACCCACGCATCAGTATTCAATGCCCGCCTGCGCTTTCACTCCCTGTTCTCGAAAAGGATGCTTTACCAGCGTCATTTCTGTCACCAAATCGGCGCGATCGATCAAGGCCGCAGGCGCGCCCCGCCCCGTCAAAATAATGTGAGAATCCGCAGGTTTCTGAGCTAATCCGGCCAAGATCTCTTCCACCTGCAAATAGCCCAACTTCAGTGCAATGTTGACCTCATCCAGCAGCACCAGCTTAAATTCGGGATTGGTGATGAAGCTCAGCGCTGTTTCCCAGGCAGCCTGCGCTTTTTGGATATCTCGCTCTCGATCTTGGGTTTCCCAGGTGAATCCTTCCCCCATTGCGTGAAATTCAAGTTGGTCTTCCCAGAGCGCAAACACCTGTTTCTCGGCGGGTTCCCAGCCGCCTTTAATAAACTGGACGATCGCCACACGATAGCCATGCCCTAGCGATCGCAGCACCATGCCCAATGCGGCGGTGGTTTTGCCTTTGCCATTGCCTGTATGGACGATAATCAAGCCTTTTTCCTGGGTGCGATCGGCCAACCGCTTCTCCTGCACCTCTTTGCGGCGCTCCATTTTGCGGCGGTACTGATCCTCGCTCAGCGTGGGCACGGTGGCTTCTTGATCAAGGCGCTCGGCTTCTTGATCGGCGGGTTCTAGCGCTTGATTGGCGGGTTTGATCGAGATAGCATTGAGATCCATGAGATTGCCTTTGAACTGCGTTTGACCCTAACAGCATGACGCATTCGGCGGAAGGGGAATGCTTTAGACTTGCTGTTAATTTTGGGACGGCGATCGGGTGGGGGATTTCTGCAACGCCAAACACCTTAGCCAACCAAACACCTTAGCCAACCCAATAACTCAGCCAATAGTCAGCTAAATCATCCGCTTGGAACATGACCCGAAAAGAAGACCCCATGCAAGCTGGTATAACTTGAAGTTGAGGCGTTGTTGATTTTAGGGATGAATTTTGTGAGAGAGAGGCGCGGAGCGCCTCTCTCTCACAAAATTCATCCCCCGATTAAGCGATGCCGAATTGATCCTTAATTTATCCCTTCTGCTATTTAAGTTTTAAAGCGCCCTATGACCCCTGCGGTTTGCATTCAAAACGTTCATAAGGTTTACAACAACACTGCTGTTGTCAATGACCTATCTTTGATGATTCGTCCGGGCGAAATTTTTGGGCTATTGGGTCCCAATGGTGCGGGCAAGTCCACCACCATCCGGATGCTGACGACGCTAACCCAGCCGACCCAGGGGCAAATTGTTGTGGCAGGCTACGATGTGGTGAAACAGCCCTTTCGGGTGAAGCAGCAAATTGGCGTGGTGCTTCAGCAAACCAGCGTCGATCTGGATCTTTCCGTTTGGGAAAACATGGAATTTCATGGGCGGATGCACCACATTCCCCATGCCTATCGCCAGAAGGAAATCGATCGCTGGCTAGATTATGTTGAGTTGGGCGATCGCCGTAAAGAGCTGGTCAAAACCCTCTCAGGCGGCATGAAGCGGCGGCTGCAAATTGCCAGAGCGCTGCTACATCAGCCGCAAATTCTCTTCCTAGATGAACCCACCGTTGGGCTTGACCCCCAAACGCGCCGCCGTCTGTGGGAAATTATTAAAGGGCTGAATCAGCAAGGGATGACGATTTTGCTGACGACTCACTACATGGAAGAGGTGGAATACCTTTGCGATCGCATTGGCATCATGGATAGCGGCAAATTGATTGAGTTAGGGACGCTACAAGAGCTGCGTCAGAGTCGGGGTGAGGGCTTGATCATGAAGCAGAATATTGATTCTCTCCAAGAGGGTCAGGTTGAGCGCTGGGACTATCAGTTTTTTCCGACGATGGCAGATGCCAAAACCTATCTCGATCAACAGCCTGACAAAACGGGCATGATGCTGCGCCCCTCGAATTTGGAAGATATTTTTGTAGATTTGACGGGCAGAAATTTGGACTAGCCCAAGGCTGGCTTGAGAATATGTCTTTTTAAGACTCTGTTTTTTGAGACTCTGTTTGGGCTGTCATTTGCAGGAATTGGGCTATACTCTCTGTCTATTCGCCCTACTCCCTATGCTCAATGTCACAATGTCGCTGTTAGCCTGCAAAATTGAAGCCATTTTGTACCTCAAGGCTCAACCCTTAACGCTCGGTAAGCTGGCAGAATATGCCCAGTGCGATCGGCCAACTGTTGAGGCAGGTCTGATTGAGCTGATGCAAGACTATGCCCATCGCGACAGCGCCCTCGAAATTGTGGAAACGCCAGATGGCTACTGTCTCCAGCTGCGCGAAACGTTTCAAGATCTAGTGCAAACGCTAATTCCGGTAGACTTGGGCGTAGGCGCATTGCGAACGTTGGCCGCGATCGCCCTTAAAGGCTCTATGACGCAAACCGATCTGGTAGAACTGCGCGGCTCAGGAGCCTATGATCATGTGAAAGAGTTGGTGGAGTTAGGATTTATTCGCAAGCGTCGCCAGCCTGAGGGGCGATCGTACTGGCTGCAAATCACCGATAAATTCCACCAATATTTTCAGGTAGACAAGCTGCCGCAGCCGTCAGACCCTTAGTATCGCTCCTGCTTACCCCCCTGCTAGCTCTGTTGGATAGGCTATTGCGATTGCCATACCCAGACAATACGGGTCACACTCGTAAATATAAATGGCACAATGGGATAAACTGACCGCAATTAGTGTAGAAATTGAGGCTGCTATGGCGTTTAACCCTGACAATTTGGATTTCTTCGGCAGTGAGGTCGAAGAGGGTCAGGCGAATCAGTTATTAAAGTATCTCCAGCACCAATCTCCTGAAGTTTTGGCAACCGTTGCCAAGTCTGTCAGCCCTGAAATCCGGCAAATTATTTCGCAAAACGTTCAGGGGCTAGTTGGCTTTTTGCCTACTGAGTCCTTTAATGTTCAGGTGACAACCGATCGCGAGAATTTGGCTGGTTTGTTGGCCTCTGCCATGATGACTGGCTATTTTCTGCGCCGGATGGAACAGCGGATGGAGTTGGAGTCTAGCATTAGAGGCTCTTTCTCATTTGGCTCAGAGGCAGATGAAGACCCCGCGAACGCAGAGGATGAGTAGAGCGGAATCTGCCAAGCTGCTGGCCTAACCTGCCTCATCTATGGGGAAGGCGCTAGGTTTGACTTGAACCACCTGAGAGCGGTCTTGGCGCATGATTTCTACAGAGACAGGTTCACCCACGCGACTGGCTTCTACCTGATTTTGCACATCAGCAGCGCTTGTGACGTTTACATTGTTCACCTTGAGGATGATGTCGCCTGCTCGCAGCCCTGCTGAGTCTGCCGGGGCGCTGGGCATGATATCGACGATTAAAACGCCGCGATCGGCGGTCACTTGAAGATTTAGCTCTGAATCTTGATTAATCTGATCGCGCTTTTCAGGCGTCAGATCTACCATCTGAATGCCCAAGTAAGGATGCTCTGCTTTTCCGGAGGCAAAGAGCTGTTGAGCGACCCGCTGCCCGGTTTCAATGGGAATAGCGAATCCTAGCCCCTGGGCGTTGGCCCGAATGGCGGTGTTAATGCCAATGACTTCGCCGCGATCGTTAAGCAGCGGCCCGCCGGAGTTGCCAGGATTGATGGCAGCATCCGTTTGGATAAAGCGAACCCGACGATCGGGAATGCCTACCTGAGAGCTAGAACGACCCAGAGCGCTAATAATTCCGGCTGTGACAGTGTTGTCTAGCCCAAGAGGATTGCCAATGGCGATCGCCCATTGTCCCGGCAATAGATCCTCAGAACGACCCAAAACTACGATCGGCAAATCTGAAGCCTCAATTTTGACAGCCGCGACATCTGTGATGGGATCGATACCCACCACCTTACCTTCAAAGCTCCGCCCATCTTTGAGTACGACTGTGACGCGCTCTGCTCCTTCAATCACATGGGCATTGGTGATGATATGCCCATCTGTGCTGATAATGAATCCTGAGCCAGTGCCCTGCTCGACGCGCTCCTGTGGGATGGGCATTTCCTCTCCAAAAAACCGCTTAAACAGGGGGTTGTCTGAGGGATCTGCAAAACCTCTGCTTGAGTCACGGGCAACCGTTCTGGAAGAATCAATCCGCACGACAGCCAAACCCACTTTCTCAACGGCAGCCGCAATAAAATTATGGCTGGTGGATGACTCCGTTGAGGCAGGGGCAACGCGATAGACGACGGGCGTATTATCCGCAGGGCTGCTTGGAGGTGGGGTTGAAGCGGCCGCTTCATTGAGGGCTGCGTTAGGATCAAGAGGCTTGAGGTAAGTTGTCCCCACCCATCCGGCTCCTCCTCCCAATGCCAATAGCCCTGCATAGATGGCAAATTGCTTGAATAATAGACTCATTGTTTCTCTTTCGACAACGAAAGATGCTCAGTAAAATGTCTTGGATCTGTCTTGGATGGGAGGGTTCGGAACTTCTTGCGCTTCCCCAGGGTCGAATAGTTTTGCTGTCGGCAAACACATTAGGTTAACTCTAACCAAATTCCTCACAGAATTCGAGGTGTCATCGAACAATTTGAGGGTAATTTCTGGACTGCGGTTGATTTTTGAGAAGAGTGGGTGTTGCTGATTGTCGCTCTGAATGAAATTGGAATTTAAGACTGGATTCAATGAATTGCGATCGCTCTCAGGTTTTTACGGGCTACTCCTCATGAAGCTGTCTCGATATTTGTACGCTTTAACCCTCTGCGCCGCTGGTACAGGGCTGCTGCCGCTTTCGGCCTTGGCTCAGCCAGCCGCAACCTCGGCCTGTCCTCAACCTGCACTGTCTCGCCTGACCCGCCATCAGGTTGCTTCTGGAGAAACGATCGCCAGCATTGCCCAGCAGTACAACCTTATTCCGGCGACGCTGCTGGGGTTTAACCCTGCTATTCGTAATGGCAGCGCGCCCGTCGGCTCAGAACTGGTGATTCCTCCCTACAATGGCGTGCGGGTGGAAGTACCGACTGGCAGCACTTGGCGAGAGGTTGCCAAGTCCTATGGGGTGAGGGCAGATGTGCTGTTTGAAATCAACGGCTGTCAGGAGTCTCCGAGCGTTGTGTTTGTTCCGGGCGTGAATTGGTCGCCACCCGAAACCGCGCAGGCGGCCGTTGCCAATGCTTTGAGCCGTTATCCTCTGCCTGCTACCGCAGCGATTTCACGCAACTATGGCTGGCAGCTGGATGCCTCTAGCCAGGTGGTGTTTAATAGCGGCGTTGATCTGGAAGCCGCAGCCGGAACCCAGGTCTTGACGGTAGGAGCCGGAATTGTTGCTTTTGCGGGAGAGCAGGAGGGGTACGGCAAGATGATTGTGATCAACCACAGCCAGGGGCTACAAACGCGCTATGCCCAGCTCGGCGAGATTGCAGTGCAGGTCGGTCAACAGGTGCAGTTGGGCGATCGCATTGCTACAGTTGGCGCTGGAAGCGGCTCTACAAGTGCAGTACTACATTTTGAAGTGCGCTCTAACTCTAATCTTGGCTGGGTGGCTCAAGATCCAGGTAACTATATTCCAGCCCTGAAGAAAAGCGATCGCGGTGCGCGATAGAGATGCGCTTTCGAGAAAAGCGCCAGCCAGCGGCTAAGGCACCTGCACTTCATCGGCAAAGCTGGCTCGGCGCACAAACTCGAAGGCTCCGGCGACCGATCCCCACAGGTGCTCATCAGTTTCAGGATCGCGACCCCGATCGAAGCTGCTGAAGGCCGTGTCGCTCACTTCAAATTCATTATCGAGGTAGGTGGTTTTGCCGTTGCGCACCACAATACAGGCTTTGCCGGGTTCCACGCGTCCCTTAAAGCTTTGCCCTGTCCACTCGACAATCATGTCGCAACCCGACATTTTTTCTAGGCGATCGGCGGACAGGGTGGCCAATTGCGTCAGATTGCGCGAAGCTCCATAAAACTCCGCCTCATCCTTGACTGTGTAGTTTTCAATCAAGATGCGATCGGCTGCATCGGTCACCAGCTTCAGCACCCGCAACCGATAGGGCTGGTTCAGCGTAAAATCGTAGGCTTGCTCTAGAAATAGGCTGACGCCTGAGAGCAGTTCTAAAGGCAGGGGACGCATACACACGCGAATGTGGGCAAAGAAAGGCGGATTTTCAAACGCCTGTTCTTGGTTGCTAAAATCGGCTGCCATCCAGCGCGCCAGGGTAATGATATCGGTAGCGTGGGTCATGAAGGCGATCGGAGTTAAGTCAGTCCCATCATTCTACGAGAAGAGGGGATTTTACGAGCAGCAGGCTAGCCGCCCATGCCTGGAATTAAGCCTGTGCTAAGCCGCTTTAAGGCGCGCCCTGCCACATCTCCATAGCGCATGTCACCTACAAGAATTTGTCCCATTCGGGTCGGTGCTGAAGGGCGCTTCACCCCCACCTTATAGCCAATGCCCGGAACGCGGTAAAACACGGCTGCAAGGCGCTGTGCCCATACCATGTCGCTCCCCCATTCTTTGATAATGACTTCGGTGTATTGCTCTAGGGCGTTGGCATTGCCGCCGATTGCTTGATCGATCGCCTCGGCTGCCTTCATGCCGCTAAAGATCGAGGGGCGAATGCCCTCTGCCGTCATCGGATCAACGACACAGGCGGCCTCCCCAGCCAGCAGCGCATTTTGCGTGTGCAGGTTTTGGTCACCATCCCAGAGGCAAAGCGGATGACCAAACTGCTTGGCAGACTGCAAATCAATATTGAACGATGCGGCATATTCTGCCAGGATGGCCTTGAAATCTTGCTGTCCGCCATTGCCCCGGAAAGTGCCAATGCCGATGGAGTAGCCATCGGCTTTAGGAAAATTCCAGATATAGCCGTTTTTCACCATGCCAAATTCAAAATGAACCTGGGTATCTGGGTTGCTGACTGGGGCTTCCGCCTCTAGCGCTCCAGCCACACGACGTTTGCGATCGGTGAAGCCCAGCCATTTTGCCATCGGGCCTTTGGCTCCATCGGCGGCAATGATATAGCGCCCTTCAACAGGGACGGCTCCCGATGCACCTATGGTATTGATCTGCCAGCGATCGCCCTTAAATTCAATTCCAGTGACTTCGGTGCTGTCGCGCAGTTCTGCCCCCTGTTTTTGGGCTTGCTGCACCAAAAAGTGGTCGAATATATCGCGCCGCACCATCCAGATCGGCTCAATGTCGTTGAGCGTGGCTTCTACGGGGTCGCTTAACTTCCAGGTGAAGCGCAAAGATCTAGCCTTAAGGGAGATCGCCGGAGAAAAATCGAAGTCAAACCACTGAGCAACCTGGGGCGAAACGCCGCCCCCACAGGGCTTGTAGCGAGGCAAAGACTCTTTTTCTAGAATCAAGACCGATCGCCCACGCTTCGCCAAATGGTAGGCAGCAGTGCCCCCCGCCGGGCCTGCTCCGACAACAATGCAGTCATACATAAGGCTAGAATTACACTCCTGAGTACGCCAGTGTCTTGCTTAAAGGTAATTGCTTCCGAGAGATGCCCTAAAGCGTCATAATGTCGGTTTCTTTTTCCCCAAGCAGCTGGTCGATTTTGCTGACGTACTTATCGGTCAATTTCTGAATACTATCCTGCAAATCGCGGGCCTCATCTTCAGACACTTCGCTGTTTTTCTCTTGCTTACGCACGGCGTCTACCGCGTCACGACGCACGCTACGCACCGAGACTTTCCCTTCTTCGGCATACTTTGAAGCTGTTTTGACCAATTCTTTACGGCGATCGCTGGTCAGAGGGGGAATGTTGAGCCGAATCACCGATCCGTCATTGCTGGGGGTCAGACCAATATCTGACAGCGAGATCGCTTTCTCAACCACGTTAAGGGAACCGCGATCGTAGGGCTGGATTAAAACCGTTGATGAGTCAGGCGTGCTGATGTTGGCCAAAGACTTCAAAGCGGTCGGCGTACCGTAGTACTCGACTTGCACCCGATCGAGCAGAGCGGCGTTGGCGCGTCCGGTGCGGATGGTGTTGAAGTTGCGCTGAGTAGACTCAATCGCCTTCTGCATCTGACTTTCGACTTCAGATAATTTCACAGGATTCTCCCACAATTGTTCCAATTGATTCTCCCATGACAGCGCGGCGAATGTTCCCCGGCACTGAAAGGTCAAAAACAATGATCGGAATACTGTTATCTTTACACAGGGCGATCGCTGTTGTGTCCATGACTTTCAGGTCATGGCTGATGGCATGAGAGTAGGTCAGGCTTTTAAAGCGGCGAGCATCTGGATTTTTCTTCGGATCGGCATCATAGATACCATCCACTTTGGTTGCCTTAAAGACCACCTCTGCATTGATTTCAGCAGCTCTCAACGCGGCAGTTGTATCGGTGGTGAAAAACGGATTGCCAGAACCTGCGCCAAAGACCACAACCCGACCTTTTTCCAGGTGGCGAATGGCGCGACGCCGAATATAAGGTTCTGCAACCTCCTGCATTTCGATCGCCGTCAGCACGCGGGTCGGAATCTCGATCTGCTCTAGGGAGTCTTGGAGCGTCATGGCATTCATGACGGTAGCAATCATGCCAATATAGTCAGCCGTTGCCCGATCCATACCTGCGGCTGCACCCTTAACGCCGCGAAAGATGTTGCCGCCGCCGACAACGATCGCCACCTCAACCCCTTCTGCCACAATCTCTTTAATCTCTTGAGCAATGCTTTGCACGATTGCAGGGTCAATTCCGTAGGACAGATCGCCCATCAAAGCTTCGCCGCTCAACTTCAGCAGAACGCGCTGGTATATTAATCCCATGAAATGACGATTTTTCAGTTTAAAGGTGCTTCCACCCTAAGATAACAGCAGAATTGCCTTCTGTAACCTCTGAGGTATCCGTTTCTACCTACGCCATTTTACGGAGCAGCCGACTGACTCGGTTGAATTTACGGAGATTTCCTTGTCCTCTAAGAGCTGCTCGATCGCCCACCTGAAGTAATCTCTCTCAACAGCCTGGGGATTTTGCGGATTATCATCTATGGCTCCCTGGTATCGAATGATGCCGAGGCGATCGAGTAAGTAAACTTCTGGCGTGTGTTTTGCGCCAAAGCTGCGTACTACATCCTGCGTAATGTCGCGCAGATAAGGAAAATTGAGCTGCTGTTCGGCTGCAAACGCCTTCATTGGCTCGAAGCCATCCTCTGGATAGCGCTGCTCATCATTGCCGTTGATGGCAACCAGCGTGAAGCCCTGATCTTGGAAATCAGCCTGGATTTTCTGGAGACGATCGAGGTACAGCCGCACGTAAGGGCAATGGTTGCAGATAATTACCACGCCCACGGCTCTAAACTTCTCTAGATAACGGGTGAGGTGATGTACGGTGTGATCGGTTCCGGGCAACTCAAAGTCAGGGGCGTAGCTGCCAATGGATGTACTTATCGTTTCCATAATTCCTCATCCTCAATGGGTCATCCTCGTTTGGCCTGTTTGCAACAGGACATGACATCAGTATCAAGCATAACTAAGCATAGAGGCTTCAACGGAAATTGATAGAATCACAGCGCTAGCTCTTTCTGGCTTACCTGTTTGCCAAAATCTATATTCATAGCGGTTAGGACGGGGACATTTTGAGGGCGCGCTCTGCGCGCCCTCAAAATGTCCCAAGCTCGGTACGCCGTAAATCTAAAAAAGCTTCATGCAAGAGGTTGACCATGCAGGGTGCTGAGCCTCCTATTACGCAAGATCTGGTGTTGATTGGGGGAGGACATAGCCACGCGATCGCCCTGAAAAAATTTGGCATGAATCCTGTCGCGGGTGCAAAGCTGACGCTAATTACCGATGTGGTGCAGACCCCCTATTCTGGAATGCTGCCGGGCTATGTGGCGGGTCTTTATCGCTTTGAAGAATGCCATATTGATCTGCGCCCCCTGACGCAATTTGCTCAGGTGCAGATGGTGCGCGATCGCGCCATAGGGTTAGACCTGGCCAATCATCGCGTCTTGTTGGCAAACCGTCCGCCGATCGCCTTTGACTGGCTCTCGATCGATATTGGCAGCACCCCTGCTCTGCTAACCGTGCCCGGAGCCGAGGCTCATACCATTCCAGTCAAGCCGATCTCGCAGTTTCTTCAATACTGGGATCAGCTTGTGGCTCAAATTTCCCAAAATCCGCAGCCCATAAGGTTGGCGATCGTCGGAGGTGGGGCGGGCGGAGTCGAACTGGCGCTGTCGATCCAGGCGAGACTCCAGCGCATTTATCAAGCCGCTCAGCAGCCCAGCAGCCATCTGGAACTGCATCTGTTTCATCGGGGCGATCGCCTCTTGCCTGAACGCAGCGCTGGGGTGGGGCATCAGGTGCAGCAAATTTTGACGGAACGCGGAGCGATCGTTCATTTAGGCCAATCGGTTACGGCCATTGAGTCAGAGGGTTCAGAGGCAGCGGAGCAGAAAATTATTTATAGCGAGCCTGGATTAAGAGTCGCGTGCGATCGCGTCTTTTGGGTGACACGCGCCTCAGCGGCTCCTTGGCTTAGACAGTCAGGCTTAGCGACCGATGCAGAAGGCTTTGTACAGGTCAACGATCGGCTGCAATCTGTTTCTCATCCTCAAATCTTTGCGGCAGGCGACATTGCCACAATGGTGAACCATCCTCGCCCCAAGGCCGGAGTTTTTGCCGTGCGCCAAGGCAAGCCCCTGGTGCGTAATCTGCGGCGATCGCTATTACGCCAGCCCTTGCAACCCTTTACGCCGCAAAAAGAGTTTTTGATTTTGCTGGGCACAGGCGATCAACGGGCGATCGCCTCTCGTGGCTTCTGGAGCTGGGGCGCTGATTCCCTGATCTGGCGCTGGAAAGACCGGATCGATCGGCAGTTTATGCGGCAGTTTACCCATCTCAAGCCGATGGGAGCAGATGCCGTAGCGGTGAGAGAGAATCAACTGGATGGTGAATCTGTTCTGCCTGCTCAGGCTGCAACGATGCGCTGTGCAGGCTGCGGCTCAAAGATTGGCAGCGATGTCCTCAGCCAAGCCTTGACGCGGATTCGGCAAGAGCAGCCCGCTGAAGGCGATCGCCCTGACATCCTTGTGGGTTTGGATGCCCCAGACGATGCAGCCGTGATCAGCGTCCCGATCGGGCAGGTATTGGTGCAAACCATTGACTATTTTCGGGCGCTGGTTGACGATCCGTTTCTCTTTGGGCAGATTTGCGCCCATCACTGCCTCAGCGACATTTTTGCGATGGGAGCAACGCCCCAGAGCGCATTGGCTATCGCCACGTTGCCCTTTGCCTCTGACGCAAAGCAGGCAGAACGGCTCTATCAGCTTCTATCGGGTGCCACTCAGGTTTTGCAGCAGGCGGGTGCGCCGCTCATTGGCGGACATACGACAGAGGGCACAGAGCTGGCCTTGGGTTTGACCTGCAATGGCGTAGCGCCTCCAGATCAGATCTGGCGCAAGGGCGGCATGAAACCCGGTCAGGCGATCGTGCTCACCAAGGCGCTCGGTACAGGCACATTGTTTGCAGCGCATATGCGGCTCCAGGCCAAAGGAGACTGGATTGAGGAAGCGATCGCCTCTATGCTGCTTTCCAATCAAGCGGCTGCCCTGTGCTTGCGGCAGCATGGCGCAACGGCCTGCACGGACATCACGGGCTTTGGGCTGTTGGGGCATCTGCTAGAAATGGTGCAGGCTGCTCAAGTTGCCGTACAGCTCGACCTCAAGGCCATTCCAATTTTGACCGGAGCCAAAACCACCCTCCAGCAAGGCATCTTTAGCTCTCTCTATCGCCAAAATTTGGTTGCGGCTCGCCAAGTTGCCGACCGCGATCGCTGGATGGCTCATCCGCTCTACCCACTTCTGTTTGATCCGCAAACCTCAGGGGGATTGGTCGCAACCCTACCTACTGAGCAGGTTGAGCCTTGTCTGACGGCACTGCGGCGATCGGGGTATGGCCAGAGTCAGGCGATCGGCTTTGTGGTGCCTAGAACTAGCTCGCCGCCCTTAATCCTTTGTGAGTAAAATTTATTTTGAGAGACACATTCTGCACGCCTCTCAAAATAAATTTCATAGAAAAAATCAGCAGCGCTAGCGGTATTCGAGATAAGTTGTGATAAGTGCTGAGACTTTATTGTGTGGGATAGCGCCTTGGTTCGAACGCTGACCCTAGAGAATTTTTTGAGTGCGTCGGGTGTCATTCTAGATGTCCGTAGCCCGTCGGAGTATCGGCAAGGACATCTTCCGGGAGCGGTGAGCTTTCCTCTGTTTACCGATGCAGAACGATCGCAAGTTGGGACTTGCTATAAGCAGCAGGGTCGGGATGAAGCGGTAGAACTGGGATTTGCGATCGCAGGGCCAAAGTTTGCCCAATTTATTGCCGAGGCCAAACAGCTTGCGGGCGATCGCCGGGTTCGCGTTCACTGCTGGCGGGGCGGTATGCGCAGTGGGGCAGTGGCCTGGGTGCTAGAAATGGCAGGATTTGAAGTAGCGACTTTAGCAGGTGGCTACAAAGCATTTCGGCGCTGGGCGCTGGCTACTGTAGAGCAGCCGAAACCGATTGTGATCATGGGCGGCATGACGGGCACAGGCAAAACCGACATTCTGGCTGCTCTGAGTCAGAAAGGCGCACAGGTCTTGGACTTAGAAGCGTTAGCCAGCCATCGCGGCAGCAGCTTTGGCGGATTGGGCTTGCCGCCTCAGCCTACCAATGAGCAGTTTGAAAATGATATTGCGGTACGCTGGGCGGCCTTTGATGCCCGCCAGCCCGTTTGGATTGAGGCAGAAAGCAGCCGAATTGGGCTTTGCCGCGTGCCTGAACCTTTGTTTCACCAGATGAGTCGGGCAGTGGTGCTAGAAATCAAGCGATCGCGATCGGAACGGTTAGCCGGACTGGTGCAAGTCTATGGCTCTGCCGATCGCCAAGATTTAATTCAGGCTACGCTACGCATCCAAAAAAGGTTGGGTGGGCAACGGACAAAGGAAGCGATCGAACTGATTCAGGCCGAGAAATTAACCGAAGCGTTTGATTTGATTTTGGACTATTACGACAAGACCTATACCTATGATTTGCAGCGGCGTCAGGTCAAAATTTATCCGATCGAGGTGACGGGTTTACCGATGGATGAGGCGATCGACTTGATCTGGGAGAAAGTTGATTTGCTACAGGCGTAATCATTGGGCTGAGGACATTTCTGAGGGCACACTCCGTGCGCCCTCAGAAATGTCCCCTAACCCTGCGGACTTTTCACGGATTTGCATCTGTTGGGAAGGCGATGCCATGCCCTCTGCCTCAAAAGTCTTACCCAAAAGCTTTTATCCAAAGTAATCAGGCGCGTTCCCCGGCTTCCATTTAATGTTGCAGCCAATGCTGGGCTTCTGCTCGGCAGGAATAGACTGATCGGCTAGCAAAGCATCGATCGCTCCTCTCAAATCTTGACCATTCACGGGTTTGTCATTCCCCGGACGGCTATCGTCAAGCTGTCCTCGATAGGCTAGTTTGCCTGCCGCATCGAATAGGAAAAAATCGGGCGTACAGGCGGCTGTGTAGGCTTTAGCCACCTCCTGGCTTTCGTCATAGCAGACCGGAAATGTGAAGCCCTGCGTTTTCGCCATTTCTTGCAGATGTTCCGGAGAGTCGTCAGGATAGTTGGCAACGTCGTTAGCGCTGATTGCCACGATGCCGACGGAGCGATCGCCATAATCTTTACCCAATCGGGCTAGCTCTTCCCGCACATGAATCACGAAGGGGCAATGCTGACAAATAAACATGACCAACAGCGCTTTTTTTCCGGCAAAGGTCGCCAGGGATATCGTTTCACCCGATACTACGTCTGGCAACTGAAAATCGGGAGCTGAAGTTCCCAATTCCAACATGGTTGAAGCCGTTCTGACCACGATCGTTTCTCCTTATAACTCACGCCTTTTTGATCCTACCGCAGGAGCTTGAGCCAGCTGTATGAGATCGGATTAGACTGAGATCGCGAATTTGGTAAAGTCAAAGACTGTTCTTGAAAAAGCAGGCTGCGTATGCTCTTTCAAAACTCATCTTGCACAGCCCTACTCTAAAGTGAAATCTAATCACACTGAGCCTGTCTAGCGATCGCGCCTTACCCCCTTCATCCACTCCCCCCCTTCACCCCATCTTTATGCAAGGCTTCATCATCTCTCTGATCATCTTCACATCAATTTTTGCCCTGTTTGGCCTTGGGCTAAATCTGCAATGGGGATTCACAGGATTGATCAATTTTGGGCATGTGGCCTTCATGACCTTGGGAGCCTACACCACCGTATTGCTCAGTATGCAGGGTGTGCCGCTACTTTTGGCAACGCTGATCGGTGCGCTGGTCGCAGCAGGATTGGGGTTGCTCATGGGCTTTGCCACCCTGCGACTCCGAACGGATTATCTGGCGATCGTCACCATCGGCGTATCCGAAATGATTCGGCTGATCGCCGTTAATGAAGGCTGGCTCACCCGAGGCACACTGGGGCTTCAGGGCTTTCCACTGCCTCTGGCGTCGCTCAATCCCACTTTGCCCATTCGCATTGGCATGCTGCTGCTGATCACGGCCATTGTGGCTTTGGGCTACAGGCAGCTCTGGCGATCGCTGCGGCAAACGGTGAAAAAGCTGCCTCCAGAGGCGATCGTCCCTATTGGCTTAACGGCTCTTGGCTATGGCAGTTCTCTAGGGCTGCTGTTGGTGGGTACGGGCTGGGCGGCAAAACAGCTCAAGCCCTTACTTCCAGCTTGGGCGTTAGGCTGTCTGCTGCTGCTGGCGCTGACGCTCATCGGCTATTTCTACATTAAGTTTGCCCAACGGCTCACAAGGCGCAGACCGCAATGGTCAACAGGGCTAATGCTGGTGAGCACGATCGCCCTAGCTCTTTGTGGACTTTGGATCTACGGCATCGCGATCGATGCCATCTATCACTACGAGAAAAGCCCTGCCAAGACGGGGCTGATGGTGATCTCTGTGGCGATCTTGGCGCTGATTTATTGGGGCTTAGAGAAACTTGTGCGATCGCCCTGGGGCAGGGTGCTCAAAGCCATTCGGGAAGACGAAGAAGTCGCGAAGGCTCTGGGCAAGAACGTTTTTGCCTATAAGCTGCAAGTCTTGATGCTGGGTGGGGCGATCGCCGGAATTGCTGGGGCACTCTACTCTTGGCAGCTCACCACCGTCTATCCTGACAATTTTCCGCCGCTGGTGACGTTTGACGCCTGGACGATCGTTGTTTTGGGCGGTGCCGGAAACAATGCCGGAACGCTGCTAGGTTCAGCCATCTTCTGGGCGTACTACAACATCACACGATTTATTCTGGGAGATATTGTGCCTTTGGACGATGCGCGTTTGGGTGCGTTTCGGATTATGTTGATTGGACTGCTGCTCATGGTGGTCATGGTCTGGCGACCCCAAGGCATTTTGGGCAAAAAGGAGGAACTCACCCTTGGGCAATGAGATGGGTAACAAGACTCGTGAAACAGCGCTAGAAGTGCAGCCTTTGCTCTCTGCGATCGATCTCTGTAAAAGCTATGGCGGCATTCGGGCGATCGATCGTGCCTCTATCACGGTACCCAGCGGCAGCATTACAGGCTTAATTGGGCCAAACGGTGCTGGAAAAACTACGCTGTTCAACTTGCTTTGCAACTTTGCTCATCCTGACAGCGGCCAGATCACGTTTGATGGAGCGCCGATTCATACCCTGCCGCCCCACCAGATTTCGCAGAAAGGACTTGTGCGAACCTTTCAGGTGGCGCGTGTTCTCTCTCGGCTCTCGGTCATGGAGAATATGCTGCTGGCTGCCCAACACCAAACGGGCGAAAATTTTTGGAATGTATGGTTTCGTCCAGGGCAAACGCAAAAAGAAGAGCGGCAACAGCGAGAATATGCCAGCGAAATTTTGGCGTCGGTGGGGCTGTCTGCTATGGCGCAATCCTATGCGGGTGCGCTGTCGGGCGGTCAGCGCAAGCTGTTAGAGATTGCTAGAGCGCTGATGGTTCGCCCCAAAATGATCTTGCTAGATGAACCCGCTGCTGGGGTTAACCCAACGCTGATCAATCAAATCTGTGAACACATCACCCAATGGAATCAGGCTGGCATCACCTTCTTGATCATTGAACACAATATGGATGTGATCATGTCTCTGTGCGATCGCGTTTGGGTGCTAGCAGAGGGGCAAAATCTTGCTTCAGGCACCCCAATTGAGATTCAGCAAGATCCTCGCGTGCTCAAAGCTTATTTGGGGCAGTAGTCTCGCTTCAAAAGTCCCGCTTCAAAACAGAGCAAGCTTGAAAGCTGTTTCAATTGTTTTTGAGGGTTCGTTCCATTTCTCGCTTGTCTTGCTTACGCTTCAAGTCTTCTCGCTTGTCATGCAGCTTTTTGCCTCGAACCAGAGCCAGCGTCAGCTTTACCCAGCCGCGTTTCAAATACATTTTGAGCGGTACAAGCGTCAGTCCTTGCTGTTCTACTTGACCGATTAACTTACGAATTTCTTGCTGGTGCAGCAGCAGCTTGCGGGTACGGCGCGGATCATGGTTATAGGCTTGGATGGTACTTTGGTGAGGAGAGATATGAACATTGTGTAACCATGCTTCGCCCTTGCGAATGAGCGCATAGCCATCTCTCAGGTTCGCTTTACCTTGCCGGATAGATTTGACCTCTGTCCCTCTTAGCTCAACTCCAACTTCGTAGGTTTCCAAGATTTCATATTGAAATCGGGCTTGGCGGTTGTCGGCAACTATTTTATAGCCGTCATCATTTTCGCTCATGGGAAATTGCAGGTGAATATATAGATCAGTGAAAAGATTCAGTGAAACAGTGAGGCGTCAGCGATCGCCTATTCAATTACGATGCGCCACTCATGTAGGTGGTAGTCTACGCAGCCGTTTTGAACCAGTGGATCTTGACCGACGATCGCTTTTGCCTCTTCTAAATTTTTAGCTTTGAATAGGAGCATTCCGCCTCCCAACTCTGCCCAATAGCCCGACTTTGCCTCATGACCTTGGACGATCAGGTTTTTAACGTAGTCTCTATGAGCAGGAACAAATTGATCAAAGGTTGATTTATCCACAATACCTTTTTCAATCTTGACAAACCATGGCACGACCTGACCTCCTTCAAGCGGGTTCTTTGTAGCTGCGGTGTCTCCATAAAGAAATTCTAGAGTATCTTGATGTGGCTACGATTCCTGGCTGCTGTGTTATTATCCTTACGCATTAAATCCATGAGTGGGTGATGGGTAGGGTTAGTTATGGGTGCAAGCAAGCCGCGATTATTGACTTTACTGGGTTATGGGGCTGTATATGGCTTTATAGGGAGCATTGAGCTATTCATCAGCTCATGGGGAGACAGGGCGATCGCATCTGCTCCTGCACAGCACCCGCTCTCTCCATCTGTCCATCTGGCGCAAAATCATCTAGCGCAAAACTCTGATAGTGGCTGTCGTCAGACCAATGCCATAACAGGAATCTATGAACAGCCAAATCTAGACAGCGCCTCACGGGGTATTTTACCGATCGCGCAAACGGTGCGGCTAGAAGTCTTGGGCACTGGGACGGGATGGGCCAGGATTAACCAACCTGTTGTGGGATGGATAGAAGCGAGGTATCTCACGCCTAACGTGCCCTGTAACGACTCGGAAGCAGCTTCTATTCCGGATGCTTCGGAGGCAGAGCCTGTAAGACCAGATGCTTCCGAGTCGGAGACTGTAAGGTCAGGTATTTCAGAAGAGCGATCGCGCCAGCAAGAAGCGAGTGCCTTCCCTGAGCCAGATTTACCCAACCTGCGTTCCAACCCCCGCACTTCGAACCCGCTACCCAGTTCAGTTGAATCGCCGGGTACTCGAATGCCCAATCTCCGAACGCGCAATGCCCCAACACCCAATACCCCAACTTCTGCTACTCAAGTCACGACCGTGAGCTGTGATGTTTTGCCGTCTTACGGGCTGATTGTGCGGAGTGAGCCATCAGTGGTGGGCAATACTTACATCACGACTATTCCCGTTGGAACTTACTCCTTTCAGTTCACGCGCAATACTCAAACAAACGAAACCCCTGAAGGCATAAGGCGTTGGGTCTATATTACGTCTCCGGTTGAGGGCTGGATTTCGTTAGGCTATGTAGGAAAGGACTTTAATCTAGGAGGACAAGCATGTGGTTGAGGCTAAAAGCGAGAGTACCAAGGCTGAAGTAGAGAATCGCCCCACGGTACCGCCGATCGCAGCTCAGCGTCCTTATGTGCATTCTCTGCATGGCGATGAGCGGAGTGATCCCTACTTTTGGATGCGCGATCGGGAAAATCCAGAGGTGATTGCCTATTTAGAAGCCGAAAATGCCTATACCGAATCGATGATGGCGCATACGCAGCCGCTGCAACAGGCGCTGTATGAAGAAATTTTGGGCAGAATTCAGGAAACGGATTTGTCTGTGCCCTATCGCAAAGGCAATTACTACTATTACAGCCGCACGGAAGAAGGCAAAAACTACTCTATTTTTTGCCGTAAGCTGGGTAGCTTAGAAGCCCCTGAAGAGGTGTTGCTCGATCAAAACCAGCTTGCCGAAGGGGCAGAGTATTTCTCTTTAGGCGTTTTGCGAGTTAGTCCTAACCATCAGCTGCTGGCATATTCTATAGACAACACAGGTGCAGAGGTGTACACCCTGCAATTTCTCGATCTCAAGACGCGTCAGCTCTACCCTGAAAGTATTCCCAATACGGGTTCTTCGTTTGCCTGGGGTAATGATAGTCAGACCGTGTTTTACACGACGGTGGATGAAGCTCATCGACCCTTTAAGCTGTTTCGGCATACGTTGGGGGCAGCGATCGACACCGATGTGTTGATCCATCACGAGACAGATGATTCGTTCTATTTAGGTGTGGGTAAAACGCGCAGCGAAGCCTATGTGCTCATGAGTATGGGCAGCAAAATCACCTCAGAAATTCACTACTTGGATGGCAACAATCCTCTGGGTGAGTTTCAAGTCATTCGTCCACGTACTACAGGTGTCGAATATGACGTAGAGCATCATACGGATGCTTTCTACATCACGACAAATGAAGATGCGATTAACTTTAAGCTAATGAAAGCGCCTGTAGATGCGGCAAACCACTGGCAGGAGGTGTTGCCCCACCGTGAAGAGGTGCTGCTAGAGGGCGTGAGTGCTTTTGTCGATCACTTAATTATTTACGAGCGCCAGGGTGGACTGCCTAAAATTCGAATTCGTCAGCTTTCAACGGCAGAAGAGCACTATATTTCCTTTCCTGAGCCGACTTATGAGGTCGGAGAATCTACTAATCCAGACTTTAATACTCACACGCTGCGGTTTGGCTATACCTCTCTTGTAACGCCGGGTTCTGTGTTTGACTACAACTTGACTACGCGAGAGCAAACCTTGCTGAAGCAAACGCCTGTGCTGGGGGGATATGATCCCACACAATATGTGAGCGAACGACTAGAGGCGATCGCCCCAGATGGGACGCGAGTTCCCCTCTCGCTAGTCTACAAAAAAGGCGTTGTTCCCAATGGCGCTAATCCGGTTTACTTGACGGGCTATGGCTCCTATGGCTACAGCTATCCGGATTCGTTTTCATCGACGCGGCTGAGCCTGCTCGATCGCGGCGTGGTGATGGCGATCGCTCATATTCGCGGTGGCTCAGAGATGGGGCGCAAATGGTATGAAGACGGCAAGTTTCTCTACAAGAAAAATACCTTTACCGATTTCATTGCTTGCGCTGAATATTTGATTCAAGAGAACTGGACATCGCCTCGGCATTTGGCGATCTCAGGGGGTAGTGCCGGAGGGCTGCTCATGGGGGCAGTGCTGAATGCGCGTCCTGACCTGTTTGAAATGGCGATCGCTGACGTGCCCTTTGTCGATGTTGTCACCACTATTCTAGATACCTCGCTACCGCTCTCGGCTATGGAGTGGGAAGAGTGGGGCAACCCCAACGACAAAACCTACTACGACTACATGAAGTCTTACTCGCCCTACGACAATGTAGAAGCGAAGGCTTATCCGGCACTGCTCATTACAGCAGGCTTAAACGATCCTAGAGTGTCTTACTGGGAGCCTGCCAAATGGACTGCAAAGCTACGCCACCTGAAAACAGATAGCAACATTCTGCTGCTAAAAACCAATATGGGAGCTGGGCATGGGGGTGCTTCGGGTCGATATGAGCAGATTAAAGAGATCGCGTTTGAATTCGCTTTTCTACTGGATCAATGGCAACTGAGCCAGAAGTAAATGGGTTGCTTATTCGACCCGCTAAGCCCAGATTCTGCTAGTTAAGGATCACAAATTCATTATTCTGGAATAGTTTTTTGGAAGTGCCGCGCGGAGCGCGGCACTT
>DATNPL010000228.1:0-46101 GCA_036703255.1 Coleofasciculaceae cyanobacterium | reverse complement strand
CGCTTTGAAGAGTATGAGCGATTGGGCACACCGCTTCAACTCAATGGAGCGATTTGCTTAAAGGAACTGACCGATCGCCAGATTCAGAGCTACCTTGCTAGTGCCAATCAACCAGCGCTCTGGAACGCGATTGCTGAGGATAAAGCCTTGCTAGAGTTAGTGCGTCCGCCATTGCTTTTGAGCATGACCGTTCTGGCGTATCAGGGAGAGGCAGGATTGGAATGGCAGAGCTTAAAGTCATCTGAAGCGCGATTAGAACACCTGCTGGATGCCTATATCCGGCGAATGTTGGAGCAGAGTGCTGCATCTCAGACTTTCCAAAATAAGAAACAGAAAAGCTATAGCCCCAAGCAAACTCAGTTATGGTTAGCTTGGTTGGCTCAACAAATGGAGCGTGAGTCGCAAACAGAGTTTCTGATTGAACGCATGCAACCTTCCTGGTTGACAACTCAGGCGCTTCAAATAAGTTATGAGCGTATAGTGAAATTGATTTTTAGGCTGATTTGTGGGCTGATTTGTGGGCTGATTGGTGAACTGATTTGTGGGCTGATTTGTGGGCTGATTGGTGAGCCGCATAGAAGCAGAGAGTTTATATCAATTTCTGAATCTCTAAAATGGTCTGGGAAAGAAGCTAAAAAAGGGCTAAGTGCTTGGCTGATTGGTGGGGTGAATGTTGGGCTGATTGGTGGGCTGATTTTTGGGCTGATTGGTGGGCTGAGTGGTTCAGAAATAGAACAGAAAGCTTTTCCAAATCAAGGAGTTTGGAAAACGTTGCAGACTGGTCTGGTACAAATGGTAATTTCTGGGCTGATTGGTGGGCTGATTTTTGGGTTGATTGGTGGGCTGACTGATAGGGTGAGTGTTGCGCTGATTTTTGGGCTGATTTTTGGGCTGATTGGTGGGTTAGGTGAGTGCATTAAACATCTGTCCCTCCGCACTGTTTTATATCGCAATGGCTGCATCCCCTGGAACTACGCCCGTTTCCTGAACTACAGTACCGATCGACTACTTCTCCAGCGAGTCGGGGGACGTTATCGCTTTATGCACAAGCTATTACAGGAGCATTTCGCCGCCATGCCCTTCGAGAAACCTTAGCTCTGGGAAACACCTCAAGAATCGAGCGAATCGGTCACTAGACCCTCAACGAGCTACAAACTTATAATAAAAAGCACACCGTATATAGCTTTCAAGAATTTTTAGGATTGCCTAAAATCATTCTTTCAAAGACTTCAGCAAGAGCGTCGGACGCATAAGCTGAACAGCAGGCAACCGATCGGGATGATGAATCAGCAGATAGTGCTCATACTCGAACCAATGCCTTTCCCCTTTCTCCTGGTTGCAGGCTCTGCAAATTACCCAAAAATTCCTGAAATCCATCGACAACCACGGATACTGCGATCGAGGCAACTTGTGGTCGATCGTCCTTCCCCCGCACTCAGAGAATCTCACTTCACAAATGGGGCAGTGCCAATCTGAGTTCTCCCTAGCCCAGTCCTTGCTTTCCTGAGTCGTTCCACACTCGCTGTCTCCGTTGACGTATCGCCAGCGATCGAATTTCTTGTAATCCTCAAAATCCTGGCGCGTCAACCTGTTATATCGCTTCTTCCCAATCTGGTCTGCTAGCTGAAATAACTCCTCAAGTTCCTTATCTTCTAGCTCCACAGTCGCCCTCTCTAAAGTTTTGCGGTTCGGTACGTCTTCTGATTGCGGTGCTTCTGGGTTCTCTTCGCTGTCTTTCGGCTGAAGTCAATCACCTCGACCTCATCATCAGGAAATTGTTGATCGACCAAATCTGCAATTTCAGCCACTTCTTGAGAGAGGTGTTGGTTAAACGTCCTGATTTCTTCAGAGGTTTGGTACTTATTCCCAATGCGATCGGCCTCTAAGAACAGCTCCTCCAAATCCATATTTCGATAGGGGGTGTCTAAAAGCTCCTCAATTTTGTGGCACAGCGCAATGGCGTTCTCCCACCCAACATTCCGGTAGCCATTGGCTTTTAGCCACTTTTGCTCTTCCTGAGTAAGCTTGCCCCGGTTTGCTGAGTTGGCGCGTTGCAGGTCGCCATAACCCATGCCATTAAATTGTCTTTTGGGCTTTTTTTGAGTTGCCATTGGCTTAGTTCCTTAGCCTAGCGTCCATCTAAATACCCTGATCACCGCTTTCCTCAGCTCACTGTCTTCATATTGCAGCAGGGCTTTTGTGTCCCTTGCTAACCTCAGCCTAATTTGGTCAACGATGTTCTTCAAATCCTTGTTTTCTCTCTTGAGCTGGGTATTAGCCACAGTCAGCTCGTCGGACTGAGTAATGAGGGTTTGAACTTGAGAAGCTAAAGACTGATTTTTGGAGGACAAGCCTTGGACTTCAGCCTCCAGCGCTTTTTGCTCCGCTTCCAAAAGCTCTTTTTTGCTTGCCAGTTCTGCCTTGGCTAATTCTATAGATTCAATTGATTGCTCTAACTGGAGATATTCTGATTGCAACGCCTCAAATTTACGTTCTACTTGCTGACGCGCTCTGCCATAGGTAGCGTTATCACGTCCCAGCCTAGAGTTCTTGTCAGCATAGGATTCGACCAGCTTTGCGGCACTCGGCTCTTGGTCGAGCAGGCTCAACAACCTTTCACATTCTTCTTTATTGAGGCGCTGGCTAATGTTCTTATTGATGCCAAACTGTTCTTTCAACACATTTTGCAAATCATCCTTGGTCATTAGCAATCTCCTAAAGCGCTGATAGCTAAAGGGATGTAGGCAGATAGGATGAAATTTACCAGTTCCATAATGAACTTTGTTTTGAGGGCAACGTAGTCCTCTAATCTATTCCCATTTTTCCCAGATTCTCTGAGGCAATCACAGGCTTCGTGCCCTCTTCATCAAAATCAGTGAGCATTGAAGCTCAGCTACATCTCGCTTTTACAAGCTTGGGTTCCTGATTTCTAACACTATCTTGGCATTATCAGTTTTGTCGATCGGGCACTTTTCCTTGTTCATGAGTGATTTAGGCTCAACTGGATATGAACAGATAGGTTTCCTTAACTCTCGCTGCATTTTTGGCTTCTTGAATAGTGGCTTGGAATAGTCGGACAGAGCAAGGACTTGCCCAGCGATCGTGCCCAATCTTTTGTATTCATAGGTATCTAGCAACAAAAATTGAGCGCATACTTGCCTAACTGAATATTTTCTGGCAACGCATCTGGAGCCTAAAGGCACCTTAATTCCCTACTTCGCCATAAAATCGAGTTCGTTTTGCTTGAAAAGGTTGGCTCAGAGGCATCCCAAGACTCTGCTTGAACTCGATTGTCTTGAGGGTAGTGCAGTAGTTGACACGGCTAAAGAGACATCTAAGCAGAAAAACACATGTTGCAAAATTCATTAGCCCAACCGAGGTTGACATCATAGATGCAGTTTTGCAATTAAAAAGATGTAAAATAGCAGCAATTGAACAACCGAACAATCGCAGTCTTATTATTTGAGGAGCAAAGATATGTGATTGAAATGCCGAAGCGGATCTCGATATCCTTACCTGACCCATACTACGAAAAGCTGGAGCAATGGGCTGGCTTAGACGACCGCACTATTGCAGGTCTAGCAAGCTATATCGTGCAGAGAGCGATCGATGAAGCAGAGAAGGAAGGCAAAGTTGCCCTCAAAAAGGAGCTACCTCCAGACAACTCAGCAAAGTAGCAACAGTGCTTCTAGAACTGGCTTGTCCAGCCTGCTTCTAAAAATCAACTAAGAGTGACCGTTCTTCACCCAGCTAAAACCACTACATTTGCCTGACCACGAGGTTGAAATGGCTGTATCTAGACCAAAGCCTTCAGAGAAAAAGAAGAAGCTCGACGAACTGTACAAAGTAGTGTGTTGTTGGCTTTGTGTAGATGAGGCAACCCGTAAGATCATCTGGGAGGCAATGGAGAAGTACACGCTTTTGGTTAATCTCCTGACGGAGAGGGTCGCTCAGTTGCCTGAGTTTGAACAATGGAGGCAGCAAGGTTGGGTGCCAGAGAAGGCAGTTATGGGGATGTGCCAAGCTCTTAAGCAAGAAGAGCAATTCAAGGGTTTGCCTAGCCGCTTCTACATGTCGGCTCAGTCAATGGTCAAGGATACGCTTGACGGTTGGCTAAAGTTGCAGCAGCGACTGTCGCGCAAAATCAATGGCAAAAAGCGGTGGCTGAAATTAGTTGAGGAAGATATTGAACTCGCCACAGTCACCGATTTTGATCCAGAGGTAATTCAAAATCGGGCAAAAGAAATCTTGCTGGAATTATCCCAACCAGAAAACTCTGAGCCTCAATTATCTGAGAGCTTAGAGGAAGCCCCAGATGAAAGCCAACAAGAGGATGGAAGTCGAGACGGTCAACAATCGCCTTTCTCCCTGCTCTTCGACCTGTATGAAATAGCAGAAGACTGCCTCTCTCGTCGGGCGATCGTTCACCTATTGAAGAATGGGGGCGAGGTCAATGAGGAGACGGAAGACTTGGAAAAGTTGACTCAGAAATTAGCGACCAAGAGAGAAGCGATTCAGCGTTTAGAAAAGCAACTAGTAAGCCGTTTACCCAAGGGGCGCGACCCAACAGGTGAGCAAGCTCTCCAATTTTTACAAGAAGCCATTCAATTTCCAGAACATTCAAACCGCTATCCATCACTATTTTTGTTTGATATTTTCTATCACTATGCGTCGCTGCCAATGCCTTATGTGCAGTACGCCGCTTATCTGCTTCAGGCAATCCTCGCTGAATCAAAGATTGTTGAATCAGAATACTTAGAGTGGCAAGGAGCCATGACTGAGCGGTTCCATAATGCTGCAAAAATACCCAACTCTTTGCCATATCCGCTGCTATTCGGCAGTACAGACGACCTGTACTGGTCACTTGAATCAAGAGGAGGAAGCCAACAAAATTCTCAGCCTGGAAAACCTTGTAAAGGCGCTAAGTCTAGAAAACGCCCATCAAAACGTCAGCGAAAAAAGCTGAAAACGCGATCGGAAGAACGGATTTGCGTGCGTTTCAAAGGATTAGGCAATTACGTCTTTAAAATTTACTGCGATCGTCGGCAACTCCCAATCTTTCGATTATTTGCTACAGATTGGCTAACGTACAAAGAGCTGGACAAAGACAGTAAGTATTCCCTGGGACTATTTGCTCTACGTTCAGCCAAGCTGATTTGGAAAGAGGATGAGCAATTACTCTACAAGAAGGGAAAATCAAAGCAAGCCAATTCAGGAAGTACGGGTATCTCATCTGAGCTAGAAGCCCTTCCGCCTTGGAAAGCTCATCGGTTGTGTCTTCACTGTTCGATCGACCCAGCTTTATTGACAGCCGAAGGTACTGAGAGAGTTCGATCAAGAAAGCTCTCTGAGACAAAGAAAACTCTTGACAAGGCTAGGGAGAAAGAGCAGAAGCTTCTGGTACAGATATCCGAAGTTGAGTTGGCTGAGGAGGAGAAACAGAAACTAGAGAACGAACTGGCTAAGAGGCGCAGCAGGATTCTGAGTTATGAAACAAGTTTGATCCAACTGAACAATTCTCCGCCACGTCCTAGTAAAGTACCGTATCAAGGGGAGGCAAATATTACATTGGGCATCAGCTTTTGCCGTCAAGAATTAGTGGGCGTTGCTGTTGTAGATTTACAGTCTCAACAGGTGCTTGAGTACTATAGTATTTGGAAACTGTTGGCAAACCAACGAGTGAAGAAGCCAAGACGCGATCGCAGCTTACTTCAGTTAAATCTGGAGAAGTATCGTTTAGTGAATCGATTGCGGAAACTGAGTAAGCGCAACTTAGCTTACAGGCGAGAAGAGCAAAAGCAAGGTCAATATGTTGAAAGCAAAGCAGAGTCTAACTTAGGTCAATATCTGGAACGGTTAATTGCGGCAAGGATTGCCCAGGTGGCTTTGGAATGGAGAGCCAGTAGCGTTACCATTCCAGACCTAGGAGATATGCGTGAGTACATCGAGAGCACGGTGCAGGCTAGAGCTAAGCAGCTATTTCCTAACCATCGAGAACAGCAGAAAAACTACGCTAAACAGTTTCGCATTGAAGGTCATCGATGGAGTTATGCGATGTTGGCTGAGTTCATTTGTAGCCGTACTTTGAGCGAGGGCATTACAGTCGAAACTGGAAGGCAATCAACTACTGGGAACCTTGTAAACAAAGCACTCAATGTCGCTTTATCCGCACACAGTCTTAACTTAACTTAAAAACAAACTTGGCTTTAGTACCTTGACAATGCAATAATTTCAGCAATAGCGCGCCGTTACCAAACGGTGTTAAGTAAAGGGGTCAGTTTAATTGCTTTCCGCCCCGGTAGCTGACATCTCTTCCTATGGATTTCCATGGGTACAATGCAGGGTCGCGCCTAGCATTAAAGGGAAATTCTTATTATTAGTGGTTCCCGCCTCTAATAATAAGGATACAGAAATACTTGTCTGTCGGCTACTAAAAGCCCGAGCAAGGGTCCCCCCGATTACTTTTGGCAGACCGAAGCGAGGGAGAAATCCCCGTAGGATCTACCAATCCCGCAAACCTATAGCCATAGTGCTTTTCCAGTTATCGCTTTTTCTTCTTAAAAAGAAAATTCATATCTAATCAAATTAGATATGAATTTTGCGAGTTATGCAGGAGAATATCAGGCAGGGCAGGGATTATGGGAGCCAGGGTTGCATCAGCCCTCCCAGCGTTGGGCGGGTTGAAAGAACGTTATTAGCGCCAGGAATTAATCATGAACTCAGTTGCATCAGCCCTCCCAGCGTTGGGCGGGTTGAAAGACTGCTGATTCTGCAACCGCAAGCTGACCGATGACCTTGTTGCATCAGCCCTCCCAGCGTTGGGCGGGTTGAAAGAAGTCTTTCGCGAACGCCTTCTTGGTGAGAAGTTGAGTTGCATCAGCCCTCCCAGCGTTGGGCGGTGTTGAGAAAGCATTGTGCGAATGGGTGAACTAGATTGTCGTAAGTAAATTGGGTGGGTTGAAAGGCGCACTTCGTTCGGGAGAAGAGGTATCCAGTTTTAGGAGCCTTCTCGATCGCAGTTTTGTGAAATAAATTCTTTAAAACTGGCGTTTTAGGATCAAAGTAAGTTGCTATCGTACTTCAAAACATTAAAAAGCCCCAGAAATGGGGCTTTCTCGGGAAAAAGTGAAATAAATTCTTTAAAACTGCCGATTAATTATTTAATGGACAACACAAATCGGGATGGCGGGATTCGAACCCACGACCCCTTCGTCCCGAACGAAGTGCGCTACCAAGCTGCGCTACATCCCGTAACTAGATTCTTGCCAAACCTTGAAAGATTTGATCCGATATTCAGTCTAGCGGGTAACAGGTAACTTTAGCAACTTTGGATCAGGCTTAATCGCCTGGAGGATAGATAGGCAATTCTTCAGGGCGGATAGAGGAAAGGCTAGCAAATCAATGCTCTCCCTGTGGGTGCCGCCTTTCTTTAAGCTGCTGGTAATCTACTCTATCTAATCAAAGATGAACACATTGGCATTCTTCTTGCTAGCGGCTTTGGGAGAAATTTTGGGGTGTTATGCGTTTTGGGCTTGGTTAAGGTTGGGCAAAAGTGGAGTCTGGGCGATACCTGGAATTGTTGCCCTGGTCTTTTTTGCTTGTGTTTTGACTAGAGTAGAGGCGACTCATGCGGGCAGAGTTTATGCTGCCTATGGAGGCATCTACATTCTTTCATCGCTATTCTGGTTATGGTTGGCTGAAGGGGTGAAGCCCGATCGCTGGGATTTGCTGGGTACTGCCATCTCGCTAGTCGGAACGAGCGTCATTTTATTTAGCCCCCATCACCGATAGGCGATCGCTCCACCATATTTTATCCATAACTCTAAATAGGAACAGCCTCAAACGGCAGCGTGAAGTAGAAATGGCTACCTTTGCCCAGCTCACTTTCAACCCAAATGCGGCCTCCATGCTGCTCCACAATGCTGCGACAAATGGCTAATCCTAATCCTGAGCCTCCGTAGAGTCGGGAATCAGAGGAGTCGATCTGCTGAAAGCGCTCAAAAACGACGCCTAGCTTATCGGCTGGAATGCCCCTTCCCTGGTCTTTAACGCCAAACAAAACCTCTGTAGGAGTCAGCTCAGCCGTAAGGAAAACGGTGCTGTTGGGAGCAGAAAACTTAATGGCATTGTCGAGCAGATTGGTAAACGCTTGAATAATGCGATCGGGATCAGCCCAAATCTGAACCGATAGAGGCGTAATCGATAAATTAATGTGATTTTTGTCTGTCATAGGCTGAATGCCGTTGGCAGCCTGCATCATCAGGTCAGCCACATTACAGCGCTGCTGGGCGATCGCCCCCTTGTCAGAGTCTAAACTGCCAGACTGTAGCCGCTCCAGATCTAGAATATTGCTGACCAACCGAACAAGTCGATTGGTGCTTTCTAGGGCAATATCCAGCATATTTTGTGACTGTTCGGGTTGATGACTGAGCAGGCCGCTCGCCAGTAACCCCAAAGAAGTGCGAATGGAGGTTAATGGCGTGCGCAACTCATGGCTGACCAGAGAAACCAGCTCATCTTTAAGCTGCTCAACAGCTTTGCGATCGCTAATGTCAATAATCACTCCATCCCAAACGACTTTCCCGTCACTCTGCTGCTCTGGGCGGGCAATCACCTGTAGCCACTTGAGCCGCCCCGAAGGTGTTGTGATGCGATGCACATGCTCAAAGGGCTGACAGGCTGCGGCAGAAAGGGCGATCGTAGTGCTGAGTGATTCTACATCGTCAGGATGCACCATTGCCCAGAGCATAGTCTCACTTTGCTGAATTGCCGCAGGTTCAATTTCATAAATTTCGGCGCTAGCAGAACTGGCATAGGTAAACTCGGCAGAACTATCTGGATGCAGCACGTACTGATAGATCATGCCTGGCACATTGGCAACAAGCCGTTGAAACCGAGATTCACTCTGACGCAATGCCGTTTCTGTTGCCTGCCGTTCGCTAATTTCCACCTGAAGATGCTGATTCGTTTGCTCTAGTGCGGCCGTCCGCTCTTGCACCCGAAATTCTAATTGATTGTTGAGATCTTGCAGGGCTAGCTCTGCCTGTTTGCGCGTCGTAATATCGATCCAATAACCCACCATCTCGATGGGATTTCCCCTCTCATCCCGAATTAACTTCACGGCATCCCGCATCCAACGATAGCGTCCATCTTTGTGGAGAAAACGATACTCATGGGTATGATGCCCGACCTCAAATAGCGGTGATAAATTCGCCAGTAAGGTCGCTCTTTCGTCAGGGTGGGTATGATTAATCCAAAAGCGAAAATCTTGATAAAAATCTTGAGGTTTGTAGCCGAGAATGGCTTCAACATTGTCGCTAATGAACGTCGATCGGTAGCAGCCAAAAGCCTCACAGGTGTAAATAACGGCAGGCGTTGAAGAAAGCAGAAATTGCAGTCGCGATCGGCTAATTCGTAGCTCCTCTTCGGCCTGTTTAGCAGCCGTGATATCTTTCATGAAGCAATAGTGCCCAATCCGGCGATTTTGGGCATCGGAGGCAATCACCATCGATAGACGCTTATAGAAAACTGAGCCATCTTTGCGCAGTCCCCTAATTTCCTCTTCTACACTGCCCCTGTCCAGCATGTGTTGGTAAGCAATCATCACCTTTTCTAAATCTTCTGGGTAAACCGTCTGTTGCCAGATCATTCCCAGCATTTCCTCAAGCGGGTAACCAATTGTACGCGCATATTGCCGATTTGCAGTAACATAGCGTCCCTCCAGATCGATTCGTGAAATTCCTTCAATGGCGTATTCCATTGCCCGATGCAGATCCTCCACCTCTTGCTCTGCTTGTTTGAGTAGGGTGATGTCGCGGGCGATCGTCAGAACTGATTTAACCGTGCGATCGCTCGTGGCAGAGGCAGCTAATTTAGGCAGGTTAAACTCAGGCATGATCCGAGAAAACCAGTACTTTAGACCTCTAGCGGAAAGAAATTCAAACTCCATCGTCTGTTCCTGTCCGGTCTCGAAGACTCGCTGTACGATGGAATGCCAAAGGTAAAGCTGAGATTCGGAAAATCCTAGCTCTTGAATGGTTTTACCGATGAGATGATTGGGAGAGATACCGATTTCCTGCTCAATTCTAGGATTGATATAGAGAATGCGAAAATCTTCGTCTGTCTGAACAATGATATCGGATGAGTTCTCGGTCAAGGCTCTAAATTCTTGCTCGCGCTGGTGCAACGCTTGCTCGATTCGATCGCAACGCTGCTTGAAAATCGCCATTGCCATCGCTCCGAAAACTAAAGCGATCGCCAAGATAAATGACAAATTAACGTCTGTGAGATATGGGGTGGATTGAGATAGCGTTACCTGAGAGAAGATAAAATTGAAGCCTTGACCTGGAAAAGTCAGATTTATCACGATGACAGATCACGCCTCTACTTCGATCGCCCTGTTTTCATCTTCACTTTTTTAGCAGGAGGCTCTGCCACCACAGCAGGCATTTGAGCCAGCCGCACAGTCGCTGCCTGAGCCAGTAGCGAATCTGCAAAAGCGATCGCATCTTGGTCAGATTTTCCGCCTGCGAGTTGTGCTAGCTCTTCCCGACGCTGATGTTCGTCTAGCGAGATCACCCGCACCACCGTCCGGACATCATCTGCGTTTTTATTAGTTCCCTTGCCTGTGCCATTCCCATTCGTCTCGGCAAGCTGTTTGGCCTTGCCGCGCTCCTTTTTAGTAGCAATGACTTCGCCCGCATCAATAATTTCTTTACCCACCCGGAAGTGATGGTCTGCCATAGCCGCCACGATCGGCTGATGGGTGACGCAAAGCACCTGATGCCGATGGCTAAGCTGGTAGAGTTTCTCGGCGATCGCCTGTGCCACCCGTCCCGACACACCCACATCTATTTCATCAAATACCATCGTGCCCACCGAATCGACCTGCGAGAAGCAGGCTTTAAGCGCTAGTAGAAATCGGCTCATTTCACCGCCAGAGGCTATCTCTGTTAGAGGTTGCAGTGGTTCACCAGGGTTAGGGCTAAACAAAAAGCTAATGCGATCGGCTCCGGTAGCCGTCGGTGAGCAGGGCGCAATGTTGACCTGAAACTGAACTTTATCCATCGCTAAAGGCTTCAGCTCACTAATCAGCAGAGCATCTAAGGTCTGCGCTGTTTTTTGGCGCAGCTCTGTCAAATGGGCACAGGCTTGAATCAGCTCTGCCTGTCGCTCTAGATAGCTTTTCTCTAACACCTCTAGCGACTGTCCGCTGCCGCTAAGTTCTTCTAGCTCTTGCTGCACGCGCTGGCTGTGGGCGATCGCATCCGCCAGGGTTGGCCCATACTTACGGCAAACCTGCTTGAGCTGAAGGATTCGATCTTCGACCTCCTGAAGGCGATCGGGATCGGTTTCCAAGGCAGCGCCATAGGCGTTCACCATTTTTCCGGCTTCTTCGACCTGCGCCAGCGCCTCAGTCACCAGATCCAGCATAGGCTGAAGCTGATTGTCATAGCGCAACATATCCAGCAGCGCCGCTTCGGCTTTGCCCAAAAGATCGGCACAGGCTTCAGCACCGCGATCGTTTTGGTAGAGTGCTTGGTAGACCTGGTAGCTTTGCTGTTGCAGCTCGACGCTGTGGCTAAGGCGCTGGCGCTCTTGTTCAAGCTGCTCTAGCTCATCCGGTTCGCCCAGGTTGGCAAGGCTTAGCTCGCGCGCCTGATATTCAAAAATATCGAGCTGCTGTAGCCGCTGTTGTTCAAACTCTCGACGTTTCTCCAACGCCTTGAGCGCATGCTGAGTCGCTACATAAACATCTGTCACGCCTTCCCGGCGCTCTATCAGATCGGCACCACCAAAGCCATCTAGCCACTCTCGCTGTAGGTTGGGACGCCCCAAATGGAGGGTTTGACCCTGAGCCGTGATTTCCAGCAGGCGCTCTCGCAGCTCATCCATCTGCTGCTTATTTACCAGCACGCCGTTGACCCGCGATCGACTGCGTACACCGCCTTTGCTGCTGGTAATTTCGCGGCTGCACACCAATGACATATCATCGACTAGCTCGATCTGCTGCTCGGCTAGCCAAGCAATCAGGGCAGGATCGAGGTCAAAGGTAGCTTCAATTAGCGATCGCTCGCACCCCGTCCGAATGGCTCGGCTGGTGACTTTGCCTCCCAGAGCCGCATCCAGCGCATCTAAAATAATTGACTTTCCGGCTCCTGTTTCACCCGTCAAAACATTTAGCCCAGATCCTAGCGGCAGGTCTAAGCGATCGACTAAGGCGAAGTTCTCAATTTGAAGAGAGATCAGCATGGAGACAATCCGCAATTGACCAGAAATTAATGGCAAGCTTGAAATTAATGGCGCTTATCTATTCAGTCTAGTGGCTGCGAGCAAGTCTTTGAAATAGGTCAAGTGGAATGTTCTTGGGGCATTGCTTAATAGGGGGATGAATTTTTGTTAGAGAGGGGCACAGAGCGCCCCTCTCTAACAAAAATTCATCCTAGAAATCAGCAACGCCTTCTTGGAATCAGAATGATGGTCATGCAATTGGGCGATCGAGCAGATATGAACCCACCGATACCGAACTATAGTACTACAGAGAACAGTTGACACAACTCTCCCTTGACGGATGAGCAACTGTTACAATGCTTAATACAAATTAGCTAGAACTTGTTTAATAGGACTAATCTTTCAGAGAAATTCTGGCGATCACGACTGAAATTATCGGTTTTCTCCGCCTTTCTGAAGGGTAGAAACCTTTGAGGGGCAGGTAGATTGGTAGGGAAGCCCGTAATATTTCTCAAGGAATGTTTCTTAGAGAATTCTCAAAGCAAGCTGCCGTAATCTAGGGCATCTTTACCCGTTCGGTTGTCAGCTTGACTCTTGCCAGTTCAGACCCTTGCCATTTTAGGCTCTTCCCATTCTAGAAAGCGACTCCCCCATCATGCAGACAGTGACTCCTCCAGACAACTTAAAGATCGATCGCGGCATCATTATTGAAAGTGAGCCGCATCCTCAGCCGGAGGAGCATCTCAAGTCTGTGCAGGTGAGCGAATCTGTCCCGGCTGTGCAGTACGACCCAGAGGCGATCGCCACACAGTATCGCTACCGCTACGGGCAGGTCTGGGGACGAATGATTGGCATTGTCTGGACTTTTCTCCTCTTTGTTACCTCTCTCCTGTGGGATCGCCAGACCGGACGGCTGGAAACCAACCAGCAAAAACGCGCCATTAAGGTGCGAGAGATTCTTACGGGTCTAGGGCCTGCGTACATCAAAATCGGTCAAGCCTTGTCCACTCGTCCAGACTTGGTGCCGCCTCATTACCTAGAAGAGCTGACGCGCTTGCAAGATCAGCTGCCACCGTTTTCGAATGAGTTGGCCTTTCAGTTCATTGAGGAAGAGTTGGGCGCTCCACCGGATCAAATCTACGCCGAGCTGACAGAAGAGCCGATCGCTGCTGCTTCTTTGGGTCAAGTCTACAAAGGGAAGCTCAAAAGCGGGGAAACTGTTGCCGTCAAGGTGCAGCGTCCGGGCTTGGCCGACCAAATCACGCTCGATCTGTTTATCCTGAGACGCTTAGCCGCCTGGATCTCTCACACGTTTAAGAGCATCCGCAGTGACTTAGTGGGCATCATGGATGAGTTTGGGACGCGCATCTTTGAAGAGATGGACTACAACCAGGAAGGGCGAAATGCCGAGCGGTTTGCTCAGCTCTATGGTCATTTGCCAGATATTTATGTGCCTCGTATCTACTGGCAGTACACGCAGCGTCGCGTGCTGACGATGGAGTGGATTGTAGGCACTAAGCTAACTCAACCTCAAGAAATTCGCGACCAGGGCATTGACCCCACCTATCTGATTGAGATGGGGGTGCAATGTTCGCTGCGGCAGTTATTAGAGCACGGCTTTTTTCATGCTGATCCCCATCCGGGCAATCTGTTGGTCACGCCAGATGGCAAGCTGGCTTACCTCGATTTTGGCATGATGAGCGAGATCAAGCCTTACCAGCGCTATGGCTTAATTGAGGCGATCGTGCATTTGGTGAATCGAGACTTTGAAGGGTTAGCCAATGACTATGTGAAACTGGAATTTTTGACGCCTGATACGGACTTGAAACCGATCGTTCCTGCACTGGCAAATGTGTTTAACCAAGCGCTGGGGGCAACGGTCGCAGAGCTGAACTTCAAGAGCATGACAGATCAGCTATCGCAGCTCATGTATGACTTTCCCTTTCGGGTACCAGCTTACTATGCGCTGATTATTCGATCGCTCGTCACGCTAGAAGGCATTGCCATCAATGTAGATCCTAACTTTAAGGTGTTAAGCAAAGCTTATCCCTATGTGGCAAAGCGGCTGCTGACGGATCAGTCTGAACAGCTACGGACTTCCCTCCAAGAGCTTTTGTTTAAGGATGGCAGCTTTCGATGGAACCGCCTGGAAAATCTGCTGCGCAATGCCCGCGACAATCAAGACTATGACATCAACCAGGTGGTTGAGCAGACAACGGACTTCCTGCTCTCAGAGCGAGGAGCTTTCATTCGGGAGTATTTGGTTGAGGGAGCCGTCCAGGGCATCGATGCGGCCGGACGCAATGCCGTAGAGCAGCTGACTCAAAACTTCTGGAGCTGGGTCGGGTTGAAGAGCGATCGCCCTTCCGCTCAGGCTATTCCGCCGCAGCCCAACAATTTTGATCACATGGTGCGTATCTTAAATTTGCTGCGAGAAACACCGGGCTTTGATGCGGCTCAACTTTTGCCTGTGATTCCCAAGCTGCTCGTTAATCCCAGAATGCAGCAGATGGGTCAGCAAATTGTAGGCGGATTGGCTCAAAGAGCGGCAGCTCGACTCATTCGAGAGGTGCTTTTGCAGGATCAGACGGTTCAGCGATCGCCAGAGCCACCCAGAACCTTAGGACAAAAAGCCTTACCCTCAGCACGGCGATAAGGCTTGTGGACAAATAGCTACACCAAAAATCTAATAAAAAAAGGGAGGCGTAGCCTCCCTTTTTAATCACACGCTCTACTGGCGAACGGTGCTAGAAGTCGTTTGATTAATGGCAACCGTCGATCGCAGTGCATTAACGGCTTTGGCATACTGCGGGTCAGCATTTGTACCAATCAGGGTTTGGTTGCCCGATAAGACTTGCTGCTGCTGCTCCGTTAGCCCTACTTCGATCGTAGGCTGAATGCCGCGATGCCCGATGTCTGTGCCGTTGGGCGTATAGTAATGGGCGATCGTCACTGCTAGACCCGACCCATCTGAAAGCGGGTGAACAGACTGCACCAGTGCCTTGCCAAAGGTTTGGGTTCCAACGACTACCGCTCGACCGTTGTCTAGCAGTGCTCCAGTCAAAATCTCGCTAGAGCTGGCAGAGTTGCCATCTACAAGGACCGCCAGAGGCAGTTGCGTCATAGCAGTCTGATTGGCAGCAATATCTTGGCTGTTGCCTTTACGGTTGATCGTTTGCACAATCTTGCCTTCGTCAATCCACATGCGTGAAATCTCGACGCTGGCAGATAGCAACCCCCCAGGATTGCCGCGCAGATCCAAAACAAAAGCATTCACATTTTGATCTAGCAGATTTTGAATAGCGCGGCGCATTTGATCAGGCGCATGGCTGCTAAATTCTGTTAGACGAATGTAGCCGACCTTGGCGTTCCCCTCTTGTCGTACCGACGAGTGAACGTTGGGAACCTCAATTCTGGCTCTCACGAGCGGCAAATCAAAAGGAGTTTTGCCTTCACGCCCAATTTTCAGCGTGATTGATGTTCCAGCTTCGCCCTGAATTAGCTTCGAGGCATCTTCAACCGTCATCCCGGCAGTTGCTTTGCCGTCGATCGCCACAATTTGATCGCCCGCCCGAATTCCAGCAGCGCTAGCAGGCGAGTTTTCCAGGGGCGAAACGACGGTTAAAACTTGAGTCTCTGGAGCAACCTGTAGCCGAATACCTACGCCCGATAATTCTCCCGAAGTTTGGTTAGTTAGAGACTGGTATTGTCTCGGGTCCATGAAGCGCGTATAGGGGTCATTCAATCGCTCCAACTGCTGCCGTAGCGCAGTGTAGGCTGCTTGTGTAGAAGAGTAGTTACCCTGCAAAAGCTCTTGTCGAGCCGCTTGCCAATCTACTTGATTAAACGAACCATCAACATACTCTCGATTAACGATTTGCCAAGCCTCGTCTAAAACAGCCTTGGGACTATTGTGAAAAGCCGCTTGAGCCACCGGGACGAACGGTGGACTCATCAAGGCTGCTGTTGTTGTAATTGCCCCACTAAATAGAGCAGCTTTCAGGAACCGAACAAGAGAGGGGGGGTGAGTCATATCGGTTGAACTTGGGCAGTTGGGGGGTTAGCAAATCAACAAGTCATAATCAGCGACCAGAGATGCGGCGAGGCGATCGAAACTGGCGTGGGTAAACCACCTCAGCTATGCCTCCAGAATTACGTTTTATCCATATCACCTATTTCTACCTATTCCTAATGAGAGATGCAAGCAGCCGATCCTTCAATAAAAATAGAGAATAGATTTGGCACTGAAGCTCCCTGGCCGATCGCCTAGCCAAAAACACAGGGCTTTGAGAAGCCAGAAGTGCCGCTGTTGTGGAAGAGTAAAGTAGGGTTGGAGTCAGCTAATTTTTATAAAACTGGAGCCGCAGATCTGTTTCGATAAGTCTAGCAAAGGTAAGTCGGTGAAAGGTTGAAGATTACTGACTGTCTTTACAATCGACGCTAGCACCCGCTGTAAAAAAATGTTTTTCTCCCCCTAAGGCAAAGCTGAGCCTAGATAGCTCCGATTTACCAACGCTTAAGGCGAAATCTGGCGTTGCTGATTTCATAGCCAGATTAAGTCATGCCCAAAATATTGACACCGACTTTTTCAAAGAAAGCTTTCAGGTCTATTAATCTACGAGCCTTAGAGTCGTGCTTGGACGCGTTGCGACCGGACTTATTCTTCGCTTAGCCCTGCCACCATTTGCAGCACGAAGGGCTTACCGCCCGCTTGATGATGGCGATCGGCCCAAGCTCGCAACAGTTCATCCAGCTCGGCTAAAGCTTCATCGACGCGATCGGGCGAAATATCGAGTTCCTCCAGCACCCGGACGGCCTTAGGCTTGCGCTCAGCCCAGTCTTTCATCATGCGAAAGAAGCGAGCCGTGTCTTCCACCATTGTGTAGGTGCGCTCTTCTTCATCCGCAGGAGCATAAGAAGCACGAGTTAGCGCATAGAAGGGCATCCCCCAAGGAGAATCGATACGAGTGACAGTGCCAGAGTAAGTCAGCCGCCGTTTAATATGCTCGGCCAGTGCTTCGCTGAGCGCCATTTGTCGATCGATCGGCAGCTCTTCTTGCGATCGACTATGGAGAAACTCAATAATGTCTAGGAATTGGAAAGAGCTGATGAGCTGGGCATCGGGCAAATTGGCTGGGAGCTTTTCCTCAATTTGCCGCTTTTCCTCTAGGGTCAAACCTGTGCTTTGGATGCGCGATCGCCCTGGCTTCCAGGGATACTGCTCTAGCCATACATAGGGAAACTGAATCAGATAGCGTGGCTCTTGTGAACCCAGCATCTTCATCAATTTGCCTTCAGTGATGGCTTGCCGGACTTCCTCAACAATGACCTTGACGCGCTTTGGCTCAATGTGATGCAAGTGACCCGTCATCCGCAGATTTTGCTCTTGCTCTAGGTAGGTCATGTAAATGGCGCATTTTGCAGCTGTGGCAGCGGCGTCTAGAAATGCACCATGCCGATGCCCACCTGTCCGCATAGCGCTAAAGGCTAGGTATAGCATGATCTGATCCATAGCACTGGGACTGAGTTGTTTGATCAGATCGCTGTCGGTAGTCATTCTTATTAGTCAGTCAGGTGGCTTAAAACAACAAAAAACTTTGCTACTATAGCGCTACTTTCAGAAATCTGCGGTATCTCTAGTACACTCTAACCGTCTTCTGGCGGTACTTTGAACTAGGCGTAGAGTTCTGACGTAGGAACAACCCGTAGCATAGATTATTCTTAACTATACTGGCGTGGTCAGGCAATATATCCCTGTCTTTTCCAGTTCAACTCCAGTTCAGCAAGTTTTAAGAATCAAGCTTTGGAGGCTCGGCTGTGAGCATTACAGAGTTGAGGTAAGGCAGCAATTAAGTGAGTCAACTCCTAAATCTAAGGGAGGTCAATCAAAACATAAAACTTAGGGCTAAATTAGACTTAAACTTTAACATTCTATGCCTTATTTATTTGAAATACTGCTCCCTATAGGTTACCAATATCGCACTCTTAGCATCCACTTGTGCTTAGCAAGATTGAGGAAAAATGCAAGATTTGACTCATTTTTAAGCTTAACTTTACTACTCGCTAAATTGAGTCATTAGATCAAGCTCAAGATGCATAACTCTGATGGTTCTATCAGCTATTGTAACCCCTATTTCGGGCATGATTTACGCACAGCTACTGCTGCTGAAGCTGGCTAAGGAATTAGCAGAATGACAAGCCTGGCTTAATATTGACTTGTCTTCCACTGCCCCGATGTAGAAATTGGTCAATGAAACAGACCATACAATCTGATGCTTGGATATAAGGGGACGCAATGAGAAAAAGCAGCCTTTGTGAAATAATGTCGATAGTCATGAGAATTTCCAGCTCAGCGGTTATATTCCCTGATACGTTGCTTGATGAAATTCATCAGGAATAAATTGACGGCTTCTAAGCTGAAAATGAGTAGCTTTACTAAAAATTGAAATTCGTTTGCATTATGCTCATCCAATCAGAATAATTGCGGAGTTTAAAGTTCAGTTTGTCTTCAGGGTGTTTAGGGTGTAATGCCTCAAAGGCTAGTTTTTCGTTCAACTTTTGACTGCATACACCTGTAAAATCACTTATCTTTATGAGAACTTCATGAATTCAATTTGGCAACATCTGACGCTAATGAATCTTTCACTGCCACAGTGGAGCCACTCAAGCTATCTCCATCGTGGGGTTGGTTTACTCAAGGCGTGGCGAAAGGGAAGCTGGTTGATGCAGTGGGCCGATGAATTAGGGGCACTGCTGGTGGCGTTGATTTTTGGATTGTCTCCCTTTGTGCCGAATGCGCTGACTGGGGTACTGCTAATCGCCTGCGCCGGATTTTGGCTGTTGCTGACCCTATCCGATGAGGCTGAAGGCGATCGCCTGACTCCCATTCATCTACTGGTGCTGCTCTACTGGGGCATTGCGACTGTAGCCACTGCGATGTCGCCTGTTCGGGTGGCTGCCTTTGAGGGTTGGACAAAGCTAACGCTATATATGATTTTGTTCGCTTTGATGGCTCGGGTGCTGCGATCGCCCCGCATTCGCTCTGTGGTGATTTTGGTGTATTTGCTGGTGGCTCTGCTGGTCAGCGTAGTGGGGCTGAGGCAGTGGTTTTTTGGCGCAACGGCACTGGCTACATGGGTAGATCAAGAGTCAACCCTGGCAGGAACCACAAGGGTGTATAGCTTTTTGGGCAATCCTAACCTGCTGGCAGGCTATATTCTGCCCGCAGTCGTCTTCAGCGCGGCGGCTTTCTTTGCCTGGAAACGCTGGCTGCCCAAAGCCTTGGCGCTGAGCATGTGGGTGATTAATACCGCTTGTCTGATTCTGACTTTTAGCCGGGGGGGCTGGATCGGTCTGGTCGTGTCTAGCTTTGTCCTGCTGATGCTGTTGATCTACTGGTTTAGCCGCTATTTGCCTCGGTTCTGGCGGATCTGGTCACTGCCGATCGCCCTGGGCGTTTCGATGGCTGTGGTTGTTTTTGCTGTTGTGGCCGTTGATCCTTTACGCGATCGCGTCATGAGCATGTTTGCCGGACGGGAAGACAGCAGCAACAACTTTCGCATCAATGTCTGGATGGCGGTGATTGAAATGATTCGCGATCGCCCTATCCTGGGCATTGGCCCTGGAAATGACGCCTTTAATAAGGTCTATCCTCGCTATCAGCAGGCAGGCTATACAGCGCTGAGCGCTTATTCCATACCGCTAGAAATTGCAGTTGAGACAGGCTTGGTGGGACTAACCTGCTTCTTGTGGATTTTGCTGGTTACCTTTAATCAAGGCTGGGTACAAGTTCACAAGCTGAGGCAGGTCGCTAATCGAGAAGCATTTTGGTTGATCGCAGCTTTTGCAACCATGATGGGAATGCTGTTTCATGGTCTAGTGGATACGGTCTGGTATCGTCCGCAGGTTAGCACCCTATGGTGGTTGATGCTTGCCCTGGTTGCCAGCTATTACATGCCGCATTCTAGAGCGGGAGCGATCGAGGAGCCATCCCCTCAGCTCAGGTAAAATCGAGAATTCGTCGCCATAGAACAAAAATATAAGAGCAGTGCTCCTGGTTTTGAGGTAACTAGGAACGCTGCTCTTGCAAAGATAGAAACGAACTTTCTGGCTGCTGAGATTGAGCTTAGTTCTTCAATTAAGTCTTGATGTCCAATTAGCTCTAATACATAGACTCTGATATTGAAACCCTAATACATAGAAATGGCTGGGGCAACGGGAGGCAGCAGGCTAATAATCACGTTAATTAGGAGAAACGCCAGCATGGGGGAAAAGTCGATGCCGCCCAGGGGAGGGATGATGGAACGAAAAAGATTGAGATAAGGATCAGTGAGCTGGCTGAGGATTGAGAACGGTGGGCTGAGCCAGTTGATATTGGGGAACCAGCTAAGCAAGATGCGAATCAGCAGCAACACAAGATAGGCTTTTAGAAAGATGGTTAGCGGAGCCACAATCATGGATACGGCGCTCATGGGTTCGTAGGTTCCCTAGAAATAATTATTTGACAATACCTCTAAGTTTAGCCGAGATCAACTGGAACTATCCGATAGGAAAACGACTAGATCAAGCGATCGGGCAAGAGTTGCACCAGCAAGGGGTCTGGTTGACCTGTCGTTGCCGCAGCAGCTTGGGCAAAACGTCGTGCTACCGGGGGCAGCAGTGCAAAAGGATTGCTGAAGCCGGAAAATAGATGGACGCCCTCGGCAGCCGCAAAATGACCGACTAGCGGTAGGCGATCGCCGCTGAAAGAAACCAAACAGCTAAACCACTGCCCTGGCAATTGCTTAAGGGCGGGTAGAAAATGCCCTACCGTTTGCCGCAAGGCGGCTTCGCTCGTAGCGGCATCCGCTTGAGCGACGGGATCAGTCAAGGTGCGGCTAACCTGCCCAATTCGCAGACTGCCATCCTGAAACTGAACTGCGCCGATATCGAGAATGGGGGAAACCACTTCATGACCGGGCTGATCCCAGAGCGCATCCTGATCGGCACTGCCAGCGATCGCCTCCATCTCAAACCGCTTTAGCTCGGCAGGCATGACAAGGGTTTGGAGCTGAACCTCAGCCGGAGGCGTCTCTATAATTTCAGCCTGGGTGAAATAAAGCCGAGTGGATATGCCAACGCTCTTGAGCAATGCCCGACTCAGACCCCCTGCACACACCGCAACATTGCCTGCCTCATAGGTCTGGGTAGGCGTAATCACCCCTTTTATCCGATCGCCCGTCCGCACTAGCCCTGTCACTTGGGCAATTTGCATCACGCCTCCGGCACGAAGAAAAGCCTGATTATAGGCCTTTACCGTGGCCTCCGGAGACACATGACCGTGGGGTAAGAGCAGCGCGGCTGCGATCGCCTCAGCATTTAGCAATGGCTCAGCGGCTTTGGCTGCCTCTGGGGTCAGTAGAGCAGGCGTAACGGCAAACTGTTGATACTGTTGAGCAATGGTTGCGGGATCGCGATCGCGATCAATCACCATCAGCAACTGCATCTCGCGAAACTGCGTGTCAGCCTCTAGTTCAGCAGATAGATGACGGTGAATCTCAATGCCTTCTTGGCAAAGCTGCTTTGTCAACTCTGTAGTGCCCGACCAATAGGCAATGCCGCCATAGCTATAGCGCGTTCCATTGGAGGGCGTTGGCGAATCCTCTAGGAGCAATACTGAAAACCCTGTCTTTGCGAGTTCGTAGCTTAGCGCTGAACCCGCCAAACCCCCACCTACCACAATCCAATCAAACGTTGTCATGTCTGCACCACTGCGTCTACTTCAATTTCTACCCGCATTGCAGGAGAAGCCAATCGGCTCACTTCAACTAGAGTACTGGCAGGACGAATGGTGTGGAAAAATTCATGGTGGGCTTTTGTAACCTCAGAGGCTTCTTCCATGTCGATAACATACATGCGGGTGCGGACGACATCCTGCAATTCAGCCCCAACTGCTTGGAGCGCCCCCTCAATTTTCTGCAAAATTTCTACGGCTTGTTGATAGGGTTCTGGGCTAAGAATTTTTCCTTCAGCATCGATCGCTGTTGTGCCAGAAATATAGACCAGATTCCCCACTCGAACAGCCCGTGAGTAGCCAACCGCACTTTCCCAAGGGGTTCCTGTCGAAATAATCTGTCTCGCCATGCTGATGATCACACGTAGATATCGCTCCTTTAGCGGCAAAGGAGGTAGATATATTCTGCATTATTACCACTGTAGAAAGAGGGCGGAATGAACAGAATCATCTATGTAGATCTAATTCAACTCGTCACTTCACTTACCCTTCACTTGAGCTATGAGCAAAACCCCTCACCGTTTTTGGATCGCGATCGCCGTCTGTGGCATGCTTGGCATGGTATTTGGCGGTGCAGCTAGTCAGGCAGCCATCCGTGAATGCACGCAGTCAGATCACTCCAGCGCCAGCTGCAACATGCGAGATCCCTGGATTATTCGCTTAGAAAATATTGGAATCGGTCTATTTGCTGGCGTTGGCGCGGCCGTTGGCGCAACTTGGCAAGCAACTCAAAAAGAATAGATGGCTCTTCCAGCCCATTCTTGAACCTATGAATGGTTAGCGATGGGGAGAGCTAGGCCGATTTCTTGATGTACCAACTCCAGAGCATCATAACCGCCAAGGCTCCTAAAATTCCCCAAGTGATCCCGTCTACCGTGATGATTTGAGAGGAGGTACTCACGCCCAAGAACACCTTACCGACATATCCTCCGGCTAACGCACCGATGATTCCCAAAACGTTAGTCGTAAATACATCGCCTCCAGCATTGACTAATCGAGCTAAAGCGGCCGCAACCAGACCTAAAATAACCCAAGCCAGAACGCTCATCTGCTATTTTCATCCTTAAGACTGTGTATGGGTTTCCGGGCGGCAGTCGCTTATTCTCAAGCAGCATGATCTTTCAGGCCACTTGATTCTCAAGCAGCCCAACAAGATAAGACTTGCGAAAGCATTGAACTTAGCTTTGTAAGAACTTAGCTTTGCAAAATCTTGATTTCAAGCAGGATAAGTCCCTAGCTAGATTAACTTCTGTCGGAGGAAACTTTTAAAACTATACAGGCTGGGAGAAAGTTGCGATTGTGGGGGCAGACACCACATTTTGAGCTTCTAGAAAAGCTGCGGCTCGCAAGATGAGTGCCTCATTGTAAGGCGCTGCGATGATTTGCACGCCAATAGGCAGGGCGTTGGGGCGCTGAATCGGCACTGATAGGATAGGTAAGCCAATAAACGATAGGGGTTGGGTAAACAGCCCCAGGTTAGGGCGGACTAACATTTCCTGTCCGTCTAATGTCATCATTTGTTGACCAATCAGCGGCGCAGGGCAAGGGGTTGCTGGAGCCAAAATTAGATCCACAGACTGAAAAGCCTCACGGACGCGATCGCGGTACCAGCGACGAAATCGCTGGGCTTGCAAATACCAGGTATTGGGAATCATAGTGCCCGCCAAAAAACGATCGCGGGTAGCAGGATCAAAGTCTTGAGGCCGAGCCTTCAGCCTTGCCAAATGCAGATTGCTGCCTTCGCAGGCGGTAATGATGTAAGCCGAGGCTCTAGCGCGATCGGTTTCCGGCAGAGTGACGCGCTGCGTTGCGCCTAGTGCCAGGGCAACTTTTTCTACAGCAGCAAAGACTTCGGGTTCGGCACCCTGGGCAAAATAGCCGTCTGCGATCGCAATCCGCAGTCCATCAATGCCCAGCCCAAGCTGCGGCAAACAAAATTCTGGCGATCGCTGGGTGCAAACTGGATCGCGGGGATCTTCGCCCTGCATCAGGTCAAAGCTAGCTGCAATATCGCGCACCGATCGGGCGAAAGGCCCTAGATGATCCAAACTGCTGCAAAACAGAAATGCTCCCGATCGAGAAATTCTGCCGTAGGTGGGCTTGAGGCCAAAAATGCCGCAGAAAGAAGAGGGAACGCGGATCGAGCCGTTGGTATCGGAACCGAGGGTTAAGGGCACCAATCCTCCAGCAACGGCCGCAGCCGATCCGCCTGAAGATCCGCCTGCCACTCGGTTTAAGTCATGAGGGTTGTGGGTGTTGCCGTAGTGGCTGTTTTCGGTGACAAAGCCATAGGCATATTCATCCATGTTGAGGGCACCCACCAAGACGGCTCCTGCCTGTTTCAAGGCCGTGACGGTGACGGCATCCTCGGTGGCGGGCGGACGATCTTGATTGATCTTGGAACCAGATAGAGTCGGCAGTCCTTTGATATCCAGCAAATTTTTGACGGCAAACGGCACCCCAGCCAAACTGCCCGGATCTTTGCCTTGGGCGATCGCTTCGTCTACTTTTTGGGCATCGGCGATCGCCTGTTCCTTCAACACGGCTGTGAAGCTGTTTAAAGCCGGATCATGCGTTGCGATCCGATCCAAGGACGACCGAACAACCGCCTCTGCACTAACCTCTTGCGATCGCACTGCGGTAGCAATGGCGATCGCATCTGCCTGTTCTAAGTTGATGGCCATTCCTGATTCCTAAGGTGAACTTATTCCTAAGGTGAACTTAATAGTCTAAACAGCAGCAAATAGCTGCTTTGGTGTAGCGATCGCCCTTCTTCCGCCGCTTCGCACTCTCTTCGCCGTTCTGAGAGCAGATAGTAGAGCATATCCCATCTGCGACCCAGGTACAGGTTGCGATGCTCAATTCTTGGATAATGCTCAACTGCCTGACGTGCCTCATGGACAAACTCAACAAAGCGTTGATCATGAACACGATGGTCTAGCTCCTCCTGGGATGTCAGAGCATAGGATTTGAAAAACTCAAGATTAGCGCCAAAATCTGGGTCATGACGCGATCGGGCAAGCAGTCTGCAAGTGTTAGGCATTGACTGAAAGCGAATGTCTAATCCCATCGCTTCAATTGCATAGAGGCACTTAACCTGTGTTTTTCAATAGAACCCCATAATTCAGTCTCATCTAAGGGTGAAACACTGGAGCGGCCTCAATTTCATCAGATAGCTCAAACTCCATCACCCGCTGGGCGATCGCGGCATTCCGCTCCATATTGGCAATTACCCCCGGTCGATGCTCAGGGTCGAGGTTTAGCCCAATTAGCTGAGCCATCAGATCAACAAGCGAGTCTAGAGCGATCGAGGAGTCGGGCATGGGTTGATCTTCTAAAGTTACGGGTGATGTAATACCAATTTACAGCGCTTTGCGCTGAGCACAAGTGAGCGCTATTTTGGTAGAAGTGCAGTCTTACCACGCTTCTACCAAAATAGCTACGGTTGATACCTCTCAAAACTGCCCTCAGAATTGCCGTAGTTACAGACCGCACAGAGCAAAGCTTCAGGGATAAAATCGTATGCAGAACACGAAGCTTCTGCGATCGTTGGCTTTCGAGCTTTCACATCAGGCATTCAGAGTGCCCATAGCCATAGTGTTCATAAATCCATAGTGTTCATAAATCCATAGTGTTCATCATCAGTTCATTTTGGCTGTGTAATCAGGCTATATCTGCTTCTGTAGATCTTTCACGCATTCTTTAGCTAAAAATTGTCATGGGCAAAGCAGACATAGAACTAACCCTTCCTTGACGCTGTATGAGTTCTCTTCAAGAAGTTCTCTTGAAATTGGTAGTCATGACAGAGATTGCTGCATTCTAATCTGTACTGGGTAAAATTATAGACGGCTGCATGATATCAGCTTTTGATAAAATAACCCGCGATTCCTCTATTACCTGAAGTTGAGATTTTTCTCCTGTGTATCGTATTTTGATTGTTGATGACATTGACGATAATGTTGTTCTCCTAAAAACTCTCCTGGAGACAGAAGGATACGCTGTGGAAAGTGCTGCTGGCGGTTGGGCAGCGCTGCGTCAAATCAAAGCTAGTCGCCCTGATTTGATCCTGCTTGATGTCATGATGCCAGACATGAGCGGCTATGAGGTGATTGAGCGAATTCGCAGCAAGCAAGACTTATCCACCATTCCCATCGTGTTGGTGACTGCCTACACTGACATCAGCCGAGAAGAAGGTCTAAAAATGGGGGCAAATCACTTCATTCGGAAACCGATTGACGCTGACAAACTTCTGGCTTGCGTTAAGGCACTGTGTAGCGAAATAAAGGCTGGCGAAGTAGAGTCCGCAGACAAAACCCATGCAAATTGAGTAAAGCATTCACTAGTCGCCGCTTCTACCACAACCTCCATCGACACGGGCAGCAGTTGCTCACCGACCTTTCGGCCTAACTCCCTTTTCTATGAACGACATTCTGGGAAACCTTGTTTTCACAGGCTCCTTCATTCCTCACGGTCACTGCTATCTGTGGAAACCTAGCTTAGTGTGGCTGCATGTGGTTTCTGACAGTCTGACTGCCTTTGCCTATTATTCGATTCCCCTGACGCTGTTTTACTTCGTTCGCAAGCGACAAGACTTGCCCTTTTCTGGGATATTTTTGCTGTTTGCCACTTTTATTGTCTCTTGTGGCACAACCCATGTTTTAGAGATTTGGACGCTTTGGCATCCCACTTATTGGCTGTCTGGATTTGTTAAAGCGCTCACGGCGATCGTTTCTCTGATCACCGCTACCAAACTCGTGATGCTGGTTCCTTTAGCGCTTGCCCTACCCAGCCCTGCTCAACTCGAGCTTACCAATCAAGAACTTCAGATCCAAGTTCAACAGCGACTGCAAACTGAAGCCGAATTAAGACATGCTCAAAATCAGCTAGAGCAACGGGTGCAAGAGCGCACGGCTGAGCTGCTACAGGCTAATCAATACCTCCAGAAGGAAATTAGCGATCGCAATGCAGCAGAAGTAGAGCTGAGGAGACGAGAGGAGCGCTTCAGTACGCTGTTCAACGGGATGGAAGATTGGATTTTGGTTTACCATCTGACGGCTGACTATTACCCTGGACGACTCATTGAGGTCAACGAGCAAGCCTGTCAGCGGTTGGGCTATTCTCGACAAGAATTGCTAACGATGTCAGTGACCGACATCATTGGTTCTGTTCGGGTTGCGCCTCAAGCTTCTATTAATCGACTGCTCGAAGAAAAGCATATTGTCGTGGAATCGATTCACTGTACAAAAGCGAAACAGCAGATTCCCGTTGAAGTCAGTGCCACCCTGTTTACCCTAAACGAGCGGCCAACGGTACAGGCTATTTGTCGAGACATCACCGATCGCAAGCGTACCGAGGCCGAACGAGAGCAAATTTTGCAGCGCGAACAGTTTGCTCGTGCTCAAGCCGAATCCGCCAACCGCATCAAAGATGAATTTCTAGCGGTGCTTTCGCATGAGTTGCGAACGCCTCTTAACCCAATCTTGGGATGGACGAGGCTGTTACAAAATGGCTCTTTAGACTCTGAGAAAACTGCTTTTGCTCTGGAAACAATCGAGCGTAACGCTAAATTACAGGCACAGCTAATTGAGGATTTGCTCGATATTTCAGGCATTTTGCAGGGCAAGCTCAGCCTTAAAGTAGGGGTAGTAGACTTAGCCGCAACGATTGAAGCTGCAAGAGAAACGGTGCGGCTAGCGGCTGAAGCCAAGTCAATTACGCTACACACAGAGCTAGAGCCAGTAGCTTGCCACATCGTGGGAGACGCAAATCGGTTACAGCAAGTGGTTTGGAATTTACTCTCTAATGCAGTAAAGTTCACGCCTGCGCGAGGAGAAGTTCACGTCAAGCTAGAGTATGGCGCTACTGAAGCTGCAATTATCGTGAAAGACACGGGCAAGGGCATTAGCCCCGACTTTCTCCCTTTTGTGTTTGATACTTTCCGACAGGCCGATGGAACGACGACACGTAAATTTGGCGGACTAGGGCTGGGACTGGCGATCGTGCGACAAATTGTTGAGCTACATGGAGGCTTGGTCTTTGCCGAAAGCCTTGGAGAAGGGACAGGGGCAACCTTTACAGTTCGGCTACCCCTACAGGCTGTAATCAGGCCAACGTATCAAAGTCTCCAGCGTAGTGAGCTATTGCCAGAAAGTCTAGCCCTACACAATGTGAAAATTCTTGTAGTAGATGATGAGCAAGATACGCGGGAATTGCTCACCTTTTTACTGGAGCATCAAGGAGCAAGCGTCACGGCTGTTGCCTCGGCAGCAGAGGCACTCGCTAGCCTACGCCAATCACGCCCTGATCTTTTATTGAGTGATATTGGCATGCCAGACATGGATGGCTATGAGCTAATGCAGCAGCTTCGGGCTTTGGAGCCAGAGCAAGGAGGAGACATTCCAGCGATCGCCCTCACAGCTTATGTGGGTGAGCATGATCAGCAGCAGTCGCTCAAAGCAGGGTTTCATCGCCATATTGCCAAGCCTGTGCAGCCAGATGTACTGGTAAAGGCGATCGCCAGTTTAATCAGGGAGCTGAAATAATGCTGCGATCGCTGATAGCTCAACCTGTCACCCCTGAGTCTTTTCGACCCTACGGCCAGGTCATTTTTGCGACAGACGACGGCAAAATCTACGATGCAGATGACGCGCAGCTTGTGTTGAGTGGCATTCCCCGTTTTTACATCATGCGTCTGCACCACAAAGGGCGACGATTTTCTCATATCACTCGGCATCAAAAATGCACGCAGTGCTTAGGTTCTCTAGAGGGCAACACTTGGCTTCTGGCAGTTGCACCCCCCTGTGAGGCAAAAATTCCTGATTGGGAGGCGATCGCTGCCTTTCAGATTCCGAGTCACTGCTTTGTCAAGCTAGAGGCAGGCACCTGGCATGCGGGGCCCTACTTTGATCAGGACGCGATCGATTTCTATAACCTGGAGCTGAGCGATACTAATTTGGCTGACCACCACACTTGCGATCTGCAAGCAGCCTATGGTGTCACGTTTGAGATAGTTTTGGCATAGTTATAGTTCTGACAGAGTTAAGGTGAGCCTTTGCCCCATAGAAACGCTGCACCGAAGCGCTAATCCCTTGGCTTACTTTGAAAGCCTATGTCTTGAGTGCGCCATGCCTTAACAACATTAGTTTTTATGTAGTGCGCCCAATAGCCTGTGCAGCGAAGCCTTAGAAGGTTGGCTGAGATAAACCGTAAGGCGATCGGCAACGCTAACTCCATTCACCTCGACATCTACCGCACCATTGACACTCATAGACACGTTTACCAGGCGAATGAGCAATCGTTGGCTGGCGATGTTGCCTACAAAAACCACGACTGCACCTCGCTGGCTAATGCGCAACTTGCTGACTTCGCTGGGGTCAAAGGCATGGCTCAAGGCTAGAGAGACTCGCTTTGCCAGTCCATTGTGATCGTAATCTCCATCTAATCCCACCCTTTCAGGAGGGATAGTGCTAAACAGTGAATTTGAGGTAGTCTGCCCCATCGTAGTCTTGTCCAACCTGATTCAAGAAACTGGTATTCAGCTTTGTCCCTGATATCTAGTTTTGATATCTAATTCTGGCATCAAACTCTGAGCTAGTACCCTAGCCTATTGCTTCGGTCTAGTGCTGTGACCTCGTATCTACCAAATCTTCTGATTTGCCCACTGCATCTCACGTATAAATATCCTTCAGTGAAAGAGTTTTGTGAAATTTTGTGAAACTTGTGTGAGATGAATGTGAAGATACAACCAACCTAGCACACAAAAGTGAATTTAATACTGAAAAGAATACTTGATACGTAGATTCTTTGAGACCAGTATTTAGGGAAATCCTCGCTAGCAGCAGTGAGAGTTTGACCGTCAAACTCTCACTGCTGCTCTATTTTTACTGTCAAAGCTTGCTTTTCCATCAGCCGCTGCGGCTGGAGAAACATCTTCTAGCTTTAGAAAATTTAACGTTATAAAAGATACTTTGAATACTTGACGATACTCAGTACTGAACTTAACTTCGTCGCTGAGTATTGCTAAATGGACGCCAGCTTAATGTATTTCTAGTCAAGTCTACTGTTTGGAGCTGTGGCGAAATTTACAGAGCTATTATCTGCGATCGATATACGCATGAGACTCGGGTGAGTGTGGGTTCAAAATCTGTCTACCTGCTGCAAATTTCCTGTTCTGTGAAGAAATTATCAACCCAAAGAGCTAGAAAACAACTTTGAAGTTACTGCAAAGCAGAACGATCGACTAGAACATTTCGCTGCCTATCGCGTCTAATATGTCTCAGATAGTCTATAAATTACGGGTCTCTACCGCCGCTTAAAATTCCCTCAAACCCTGAATTCAGCCGTTAAATTTACGCTAGCCTGGAGAAGATCGGCTGAGAGTTGATCTCGAATAGTGGGCAAGCTAGAAGGGGGTCACACCCGATCGAAAGTTACATATTCATCTTGTACTCTGTACGAAAGCAGATTTTGAAATCATTCTGCACCATGTTTTCGGCATAGAGTTAATTTACTCAAAGTGCAGAGCTAGCTTTTCAGTCGAGAGTTGAGGAAAGTTCCTACATGCTCGTTTGTCCTCAGTGCCAATCTGAAAATCCGGATACTCACAAGTTTTGCCAAACCTGCGGCGGATCTTTGACCGAAAAAGAGTGCCCGACCTGTAGCGCCTCTGTGGCATTAGATGCAGAGTATTGCTTGCACTGCGGTACTGCTACTGGCACCTTTTGGAAAGCGCTGCTTTGCTTCCCTCAACAGAATACTTTTTCCCAAGATAGTAGTTCCTATAGTGAGGCTGCGATCGCTCCAGTCGGCAAAGTAGGCGTTGCTGCTCTTCATAAAATTAGGCAGACTACGCTAATCGATCAATATTTAAGCGGCCAATATTTAGACGCCTCACAGCGCTATCAGATCCTTGCCCCCTTGCCCGTAGAGCTAGAGAGCGGAGAAGCAGAGGTTCGAGTGCTAGACTGTCAGCCTTTGCAACTCTCTCCCTTAAAAATTTGTGAACCTGGAACGGCTAACGGCTCAATCCATCGTGCCTGTTCGGCTTTGGGTATTCCCTCGATCGCCCGACCCTACTTAGAACTGCAAGAGCGACATCCGGCTCTGATGATGCCACAGGTTCATGCGACTTGGGAGCAGGGAGAGCTGCAAATTGTTCTTTTGGAAGATCGGTCAGTTTTGCCATCGCTCCTCAGTTTCTGGCGAGATGAACAAGTGCTGCCCATACAGATCCTGCACTGGCTACATGAAATGGTTGAGCTTTGGGCTGCATTGCAGACTGAAAACTGCTGCCAAAGCCTCTTAGTGCTCGATAATTTGCGAGTTGACGAGGACTCGTTGCTTTGCCTACAGCGACTATATCCCGATCGCCCTGGTCAGCCTCCGCAGCTCCGAGACTTAGGTAGCCTATGGCAGACTTTATTCCAGCGATCGCAGCGCACCCAGCGAGGTGACTTATCACAGCTCTACAGCGACATAGAGGCGGGGATTGTTAACTCTCTAGATCAGCTTCGAGCACGCCTTGAAGACATCGCTGCCGCGCTACAGCCTGACCTCCCTTTCCCCCCTCTGGACTCCCTCAATCCTTTTATGATTGACGATGAAACGCTCAATGGCGAAGCGCTGTTTAATAGCAAACCTTCTGATTCTGAAAAACCAAGCCTTGATTCAAAAATGACTCTTCCTCATTTGACCGACCCTACCCCGCCAAGCGAATTGAAAAACAATCTTCCCAATGCACTTTCTTTTCCTGATCCTTCCTCGTCTGCTGAATCCCAGTTGAACAAGCCTCAATTAGAAAGCGTGGACGAGCAAGAGGCGCAAACACCAACGACCCCTAATGAAGACACAGTCACTCCAGAAGGCGACGATTCTCCTACTGTGGTGCTGCCCATGCGCCTTGCCAGCTTGGAAGATGCAGGGACAACGGATATTGGCCGCCAGCGCGACCACAATGAAGATTGCTTCAGCATTCAAACCGAAATTAAAAAAATAGAGGGTTCTAAAGGGCGATCGCTTCAGGCTAAGGGGCTGTACATCCTCTGCGACGGCATGGGAGGCCATGCCAGCGGCGAAGTTGCCAGCGCTCTTGCTGTTGAAACGCTGCAACGCTACTTTGCTGAGCATTGGCAAGACAAATTGCCGAATCACGAAAGCATCCGCGAAGCCATTCACCAGGCCAATCATGCTATTTATGACCTAAACCAGCAGAACTCCCGCTCGGGCAGCGGACGCATGGGTACGACGCTCGTCTTGGTGCTTGTGCAGGACACAGAGGCTGCGATCGCCCATGTGGGAGATAGCCGACTCTACCGCTTTAGCCGTCGTCGTGGCTTAGAAACCGTCACAGTTGACCATGAAGTGGGGCAGCGGGAAATCCAGCGCGGGGTAGAGCCAGCGATCGCCTATGCCCGACCGGATGCCTACCAGCTCACTCAGGCGCTAGGGCCTCGTGACGAAAATTTTGTTAGTCCGGATATTCGGTTTCTGGAGCTGAATGAAGATATGGTGCTGCTGCTCTGCTCAGATGGGCTAACCGACAATAATCTGTTGGAAACGCATTGGCAAAGCCATGTAGAGCCACTTCTCAGTTCTCAAAACAACTTAGAACAAGGCGTGCATCAACTGATTGAGTTGGCAAATCAGCAAAATGGCCATGACAACATCACGGCGATCGCCATCCGCGCTAAAGTCCGCCCCAACCTCGATCAGTTCGGTCATTAGCTCTAGTCGTTATCTTCCCAAGTCTCGACATCTAGTAAGTCGCTAATAGAATCCTGCATGGTAAATTCAAAGTCTTCTAGCTCTTTCTTCCAATAGCCCCAATCGTCGCCATAGAGCAAAGCAATTTTCCAGAGCCGATCTGTGGGTTTGATAACTTTAGATTGGATGAGCGATCGCACCTGACGCTGGAACTTTTCCATCGGGTGAGCAACCTGCTGGTTCATAGCACCTTCAGCCTTCTAAAAAATGAATGGATTGTAATAAATTCCGTTTGGGCACAGTTTCTACGCGTTGATGCAGCATAACTCACCTGAGATTTCAATGCTGCAATGTCTGTGTCGCAAGAATGTTTCTAGAGAACAATGCTAGCATAAACGTCCGGTGAGACGATGCCGTTGTTGGATTTACCGAACAAGCATCACTAAGTCTGATGGGAGTTGGGCTGATAGTTAAATCTAATCGATTAATTCTTTGAGATTTAGTTTCTATCGACTAGAATAATAACTTTGGGCAAGTTTTTGTAGAGAGGAAGTTAGATGTCGCGATATCGAGGTCCTCGCCTCAGAATTGTGCGCCGCTTGGGTGAATTACCCGGTCTGACGCGCAAAACTGCAAGGCGGGAAAATCCCCCTGGTCAACATGGTCAAGCTCGCAAGAAGCGGTCGGAGTATGGCGTCCGTCTAGAAGAAAAGCAAAAGCTTCGCTTCAACTACGGCGTTTCTGAGAAACAGCTGCTTCGGTATGTGCGTCGAGCACGTCGAGCAGCAGGTTCTACAGGTCAGGTTTTGCTACAGCTCTTGGAAATGCGGTTGGACAACACCATTTTCCGTTTGGGAATGGCTCCGACTATCCCAGGAGCACGTCAGTTGGTCAACCACGGACATATTACGGTCAATGGTCGCGTCGTTGATATTCCCAGCTACCAATGCCGTCCTGGAGATGTGATTGGCGTGCGCGATACCGATCGCTCTCGTAAGCTCGTAGAAGCCAATCTACAGTTTCCTGGTTTGGCTCACCTGCCCAGCCATCTGGAGTTTGAAAAAAGCAAGCTGACAGGCAAGGTCAATAGCGTTGTAGAGCGCGAGTGGATTGCGCTGCAAATCAATGAACTGCTGGTGGTTGAGTACTACTCTCGCCAAGCTTAAGCTTTTCTGGATTCGACCTTCTAAAATTACAATCCTGAATCTATAGTCTCAAGATTTAAAGACCCAAGTTGCATTTGCGCGGCTGCGATGCGACATCTAAAAATCTAGTAAGGCTCCTTGAACCCGTCAAAATCAAGGAGCTTTTTTTTGCGGATTAAACCGACTGATACCGCAAAAGGCATTGCCTTTAGCCGCCAATCTGCGACATTGTTCGCGCATATTCGCCCGTTGCACCCGATTCTCTCTGCTTGTAGTTAATCTCAGGTTTGATGGAAAGCAAGGTCTGCACCTGGTGGCGGATTTCTAGGGTGGAAATGCCCGATCGCAGTGCTGTTTTTAGGTCGAGTTGTCCGATTTCATTGAGCAAGCAAGGGCGGAGCCAGCCATCTGCCGAAAGCCTCATTCGGTTACAGCGATCGCAAAAGCACTCAGACATTTGGCTAATGAAACCCAGGGTGCCTTTGGCTCCAGGAATTTTGAACACATCGGCTGGCCCATTGCCGCGCACCTGAGCTTCGGTCAACCCCCACTGACTGCGAATCTGCTGGCGCAAATAGGCTGAATCGATCCAACCCTTATCGCCAAACAGCCCCGCATTGCCGATCGGCATAAACTCAATAAAACGGACATGCCACTGGCGATCGATACTAAGCGCAGCTAGATTGAGAATTTCGTGATCGTTAACGCCGGGGATCACCACCACATTGAGCTTCAGGGGATCAAACCCAACACGATGAGCCGCTTGAATTCCCTGCCAAACTTGCTGCCAGCGCGATCGCCCCCGATTGCCAATGATGCGATCGAAGGTTTCAGGCTCCAGCGAGTCTAGGCTGATGTTGATCCGGCGTAGCCCAGCCCCATAGAGATCTTCTGCCAAGTCGGCTAGCTTAAAGGCGTTAGTGGTCATGGACAGATCCTGCGTTTCTGGAAAAGCGGCGATCGTTTTCACGAGATCTACGACTCCAGGATGCAGCAGGGGTTCGCCCCCCGTCAGCCGAAAGCGGGTAAAGCCAGCCGGAATAAACACCTCCCGGAGCAACAGCAGCAATTCTGCATGCGTCAGTACCTCCTGCTGTTGCAAATACTCTAACTCTGCGCCTTCTGGCATACAGTACTGGCACCGAAAATTGCAGCGATCGATTAGGCTAATTCGGAGATAGTCAACGACAGGGTTCACAGTGGTTAAGAATCGAAGATTTAATCTAGATCTTAACGAGATTAAGCCGAAAAGGAATTCGGTAGAATGATTGACATCCCATCTCTGCTGTCTTCCTGCATGGCGATCCTTGAAACCTATGACTGCCGTTTCTCAACCCAACCTCAAAATTGTCTACCCGGATAGCGACGGTCAGCCCATGTCGGACAACACCCTACAGTTCCGCTGGATCGTCACGATTAAAGAGAATCTGGAGCTAATGTTTGCCGATTGCCCCGATGTCTTTGTCGCAGGCGATTTACTCTGGTATCCGGTTCAAGGCAGCAATACCATTCGGCAAGCCCCCGATGCGATGGTGGTTTTTGGGCGAACAAAGGGCGATCGCGGTTCTTATAAGCAGTGGGAAGAGGAAAATATTGCGCCTCAGGTTGTGTTTGAAATTCTCTCTCCAGGCAATCGTCTGGCTGAGATGGTGAAAAAGTTTAAGTTTTACGAGCGCTATGGGGTTCAGGAATATTATGTCTACGATCCTGACGATGTTGAGCTAACGGGCTGGTTTCGACCCAGCGGCTTGGCAGATAGTGAATCTACCCGCGAAGCTAAAATCATCGAACCCGAAAGCTTTGAATTTGAGGGCATTGATAACCCACTTGACTGGATTAGTCCTCTCTTGGGCACTCGATTTGTCATTGGGGAGGAGGAGCTAGAAATTTATCGACCCGATGGACAGAAATTCCTCACTTTTCTAGAACTGGGTCAGCGAGTCGATTCAGAACGTCAGCGAGCCGATTCAGAGCGTCAGCGGGCTGATTCAGAGCGTCAGCGGGCTGATTCAGCAGAGGCGCTGTTGGAGCGCTATCGATCGCAGTTTGGTGAACTACCGTGATACCTGCTTCTGATACGCCACCTCGTGCCGGATATACGCTGCCTGTTTTTGCCTGTGCAGCGGCGCTTGCTGCCCTGCGTCATCTTCATCAGAACTCGTCTTCGCCTGGATCGGCTTTAACTGAGTTAGCACTAAATTGCGTTGCTATAGATTTGCTAGAGCCAGCCCAGACGGTAGAGATTGCGATCGAACAGGTGGCTTGCCTTGGCCGCCATTCGGCGCTTGCCGTTACGCGGAGCGACCCAGGAGATAACCTAGATCTGACGCGCGATATGCCTATCTGGGCCTTGGTTGAGCTAAATGTATTGGGGCAGACGGAATCAATCGTGCTTCAGGGCGGCGAGGGGGTAGGGCGGCAGGGCGATCAGCCTGCTATTTACGCCTATGCCCGACGGCTGCTGCAAGAAAATTTGCTGCGGCAGTTGCGATCGGGAGAAACTTTACAGGTCACTATTATTTTGCCAGAGGGTAAAGCTTTAGCAGAACGTACCTCCAATGCTGCTTTTGGCGTAGTTGAGGGTCTTTCACTGCTGGGGACTTCGGGCCTCTCACAGCCCCTGAGCGCGCCAGGGCAGCTTGAGATTTTTCGGCAGGATCTCCAGGCCAAGGCAAAGCATGACTGCCTGGTTTTCTGCATTGGTGAAAATGGCCTAGACCTGTCGCGGAAGCTGGGAATTCAACCCGATCGCCTAGTGAAAACTGCAAATTGGCTAGGGCCACTGCTGGTGGAAGCGGGCATACAGGGGGTTCACTCAGTACTGTTATTTGGCTATCACGGCAAGCTGATTAAGCTAGCAGGGGGCATCTTTCACACGCATCACCATGTAGCAGATGGGCGGCAAGAGATTTTAGCCGCCCACTGTGCCAGTTTGGGTTTACCTACGTCAGATGTTCAAATCATTCTGACTAGCCCCACCACAGAAGCAGCGTTGAACCATCTGCGAGAGCTTGGCAGCTATTGGATTGAGCCAGTCTATGGTGCGATCGCTCAGCAAATTGATCGACGCGCCACAGCCTATATCAAGGCTCACTGCAATCGCCTCGTTGAGGTAGGGTCTATCTTGTTTGATCGCGATCGCCAAATTATTGTTCGTAGCGAAACAGGCGCTCTGCTCTTTTCTCGGGTTTGTTAATTTTTTCGTCTATGAGCCAGATTTGCTGATTTTTTGAAAGGCCAGCTGTGACTACCTTTCAAAAAATCAACGGTCACGAAACGCCACAATCTTTCTCCAGGTTTGTTAGTCTAGGTTAAATATCTAAATTTCGTTACATTCAATTGATTCTTTTAATTTTTCAGCATGCAAATGTTTGATATGTTTATTCATCCCTTAGAACTCACATCAGGACTCAGCGGTGACTCTCCAAACTGAAACTCCCCCGCAGACTTCATCTACATCTAAGCTCGATCGCCAAATGATCGTCATCTTAGATTTTGGTTCTCAATATTCTGAGCTGATCGCCCGCCGAATCCGGGAAACCCAGGTCTACTCAGAGGTGTTATCCTACCGCACCTCGCTTGAACAATTGCAGCAGTTGGCTCCCAAAGGCATTATTCTTTCGGGTGGCCCTAGTTCCGTTTATGACCCCGGTGCCCCCCAGTGCGATCCAGCAATCTGGAGCTTAGGAATTCCCGTTCTAGGCGTTTGCTACGGCATGCAGGTGATGGTGCAGCAGTTAGGGGGTGGCGTAGAGCGGGCTGAGCGCGGTGAATATGGCAAGGCATCGCTGCATATCAACGACGCCACCGATTTACTGAATTGCGTCGAAAATGACACCATCATGTGGATGAGTCATGGAGACTCCGTAACTCATCTGCCCGAAGGATTTGAGCTATTGGCGCATACCGACAACACGCCCCAGGCCGCGATCGCTGATCCTGCTCGTAAGCTTTATGGCGTCCAGTTTCACCCAGAAGTGGTTCACTCTCTGGGGGGGCAGGCTCTAATTCGCAACTTTGTGTATAACATCTGCGAGTGTGAGCCAACTTGGACAACAGATGCCTTTGTTGAAGAGGCAGTCCGAGAAATTCGAGCTAGGGTAAGCGACAAGCGGGTTTTGCTGGCGCTCTCAGGCGGCGTGGATTCTTCGACGCTGGCCTTTTTGCTGCATCGGGCGATCGGGGATCAATTGACCTGCATGTTTATTGATCAAGGCTTCATGCGCAAAGGTGAGCCAGAGCGATTAGTGAAGCTGTTTCAAGAGCAATTTCATATCCCTGTGGAATATGTGAATGCTCGTGAGCGCTTCTTGGCTCAGGTGGTTGGAATTACTGATCCTGAAGAGAAACGTAAGCGGATTGGGCACGAATTCATTAGCGTGTTTGAGGAAGAGTCAAAGCGGCTGGGTCCCTTTGATTACCTAGCGCAAGGCACGCTCTATCCGGATGTCATTGAATCTGCCGACACTAACGTAGATGTCCAAACGGGTGAACGCGTGGCGGTTAAGATCAAGAGCCACCACAATGTGGGTGGATTGCCTAAGGATCTACGGTTCAAGCTGATTGAGCCGCTGCGTAAGCTATTCAAAGACGAAGTGCGTAATGTAGGCCGATCGATCGGCTTACCTGATGAAATCGTCCGTCGTCAGCCGTTTCCGGGGCCTGGGTTGGCCATTCGGATCATTGGCGAAATTACGGCTGAGCGCTTGGATATCCTGCGAGATGCTGACCTAATCGTGCGTCAAGAAATTAACCGCAGTGGCATGTATCACGAGCTATGGCAAGCCTTTGCAGTGCTGTTGCCCGTTCGGAGCGTCGGGGTCATGGGTGATCAGCGTACCTATGCCTATCCCATCGTGCTGCGGTTTGTGACGAGCGAAGATGGTATGACTGCCGATTGGGCCAGGGTGCCCTATGATTTGCTGGAAACTGTAGCGAATCGCATTGTCAATGAAGTGCGGGGCGTGAATCGAGTAGTCTATGACATTACCTCGAAGCCTCCCGGCACTATCGAGTGGGAGTGATGGACAGGCGTTTTGGGGGCGATCGCTCTTAGTTTTCTAAAAGTTTTCCACAGGCTTTCCACAGGGTTGCCTAGACAGCGCCAGAGTCTGTGGAAAACTCTCTCATTGCCTGTGGAAAACCTACCTTTACCTGTGGAAAACTCTGGAAAACCTGGGGCAAAACTAGGATAAAACTTTAAACTCTGACCGATTGCCTTTTTGCTGATGCCCTAGCTATCGTCCCATCTGACGTTTCAGCCGTTCCAGCTCTTCTTCAGTTTCCCATTGCTTAAATTGTTGTTCTAAGGGATCAGCCGCGCTCGAGTTGAATCGATAGCTCTGATTCCATCCAGAAGTTTGCCATTTTTGCTCGACTTGTTCGTAGGCTGCTTGAGAAGCTGAAGCCTTTGCGGCCTTAGCCTGGGCTTGAGCCTCGGCAATTTTAACTTTGACTTCTTGCTTACGCACCTGGATTTGCTGATGCAGTTCGGTGGTCTGCTTAATTCGATTTTTTATAACATCCATTTGTCCCCAAAGCTGGTTGCCCTGGCGTAACAAAGCTGCCTCTCTTTCCTCGGCAGGTTTGAGCAAGTCTAGTCGCTGTGCCGTTTTCGCTTTCTCAATGCGCACATGCCAACGCTGGACTTCCTGAGCCGTTGCCAGGATTTCATCCTGAACCTTCTTTTCTCTCAGCCGTAAGTCTGCCAGAAGACGAATGGTTTCTTCTTCCTGCTCTCGCAGCTTTTCCTCTAGCGCCATCAGCTCTAAATCAGGATTGCTGCGCAGAAACTCCTCTAGCCGCATCTCCAGGAACGCGCTGAAATCCTCAAACAAGCCCATAGCGGCTTCTCCCTAAAAGTCTTGAACTGCTGCCTTCCATCCTAGCAAAGCAGCAGGATAGTCTTCCGCTGCCTAAAACTGCTGTCCCACATAGATCGATCGCACCTCACCATTGCGCCGAACGATCGCCTCTTGGTTTTTGATAGAGACGAGTGTCCAGCCGCTGCCGCCGATCGACTCACCAATTTGAATCCTTTGGGGCGTACCGCTAATTTCAAATAGAGCTGCCGAACGATCGCCCAATTCCAATACGCCAATCAGCACATGGGTAGCAGACGCTGCGATATTAGGTGCTGCCGTGGGAGGCGCTGGAGGGGCTGCCGCAGCAGGAGCCGTTTGAGGCACGGAGGCGACTGGGGGTGCAGCAGGTAGCGTAGGTAGAGCACTAGCCGCAGGTGGCGATTGATAGATGGGGATGTAAACCCGCTCTAGTACCGTAGAAGGGCTAGCCGATGGGCTGGGAGAAGGAACGGCTGCGGCGATGGTCGCGGCTTGGCGCTGAGCTTTTGCATCTCGCTCTAGGCGATCGAGCGATCGGCTGACATAATCCAAAAACTCCAGGTCTTTTTGCTGCTGGATCTGGGGTGCCGACGGAGGCGCAACAGCCACAGGTGGAGCCATGCGACTACGGAAGTAGAACCACAGTCCACCTGCCGCTATGAGCGCAACTCCTGCTAAGCCCAACAGCAGCTTATCAAAGGAGCGGTTTTTGGGTTTTTCTTCCTCAGTGACTTCTGCCATTAACGCTGCCAGATCCGAGAGTTCCTCCTCGGTTTCGGCTTGCTCTAGCAGGGATGGCCGAGGAGAAAGCTTAGGCAAGAGAGCCAGACTGGGATCAGCAGCGGCTGCCGGGGGCTGCTCTGGCGAGAGCGGCGAAACAGCTTGCGGCTGGGGTGGCTCAGGCGAGAGATCAACCCCTCGATCGAGCATGCGCTCAACATCAGCAAAAAGATTGTCCATTAGGCGATCGGCCACTGACTCAAAATCGCCCTCATCCTCAGGCATAGCGGCATTTAGATCAGAATTAACGTCAGGCATCTGGCTGGGTGAAGAAGCAGATTTCGGGACATCAAGAGCTGGGGATGGATTGGCAGTTTGAGACATACGCGATCGCCTGGGCAGTGAGGGAGATAAGTTCAAACTGGCAGTCTAGATCACCTGCTGCCTCGTTTGAAGCTGGGCAGAATCATAACACAACTCCAGAAAATGGAGCCCTCAATTTTGGCTCTTAAATTAGCCCTCTTCCAGATTAGAGTTTTAGACTAGGGTTGATGGGGGCGTAGCCCCCATCAACCCTAGTCTGCAAGGTTTACGGCGCAACCCTGTGTTGCAAAATTATGGTGCAACGGGCTGTCGTGGCGCTTCAGGGCGCGATCGCATCTCCAAATACAGCAGCAGCGCATTCACATCTGCCGGGTTAACGCCGCCAATGCGTGCAGCTTGCCCGATTGTCAGCGGCTTAATTTTAGCCAGCTTTTCTCGGGACTCCATCGAGAGCGTACCGATCGCCATATAGTCTAGGTCAGCGGGCAGCGATCGGTGAGCCTGACGCACAATTTGGTCAATCTGGTTTTGCTGCCGCTGAATGTAGCCTGAGTATTTGATGTCAATCTCTGCTCCATCTCGTTCGGCAGGGTTGAGAGCAGGATTGCCGAGCTGGTAGCGATCGAGATCGACGTAGTGAATGCCGGGGCGACGCAGCAGATCGGCCAGAGTGACAGAGCCTTTGATCGCCTGCTGAGTCTCTGCAAAAATCTGCTGTCCGATCGGCTCATGCTCTTTAACGCGCGTGGCGTGCAGCCGCTCTTTTTCGGCAACGATGTTTTCCTGCTTGCGGCTAAACATCTGCCAGCGGCGATCGTCAATCAGCCCAATTTCGCGCCCTAGGGGCGTAAGGCGCTGGTCGGCATTATCCGATCGCAGCAGCAGCCGATATTCTGAGCGTGAGGTCAACATGCGGTACGGCTCTCGCAGATCCTTGGTACAGAGGTCATCCAGCAAGGTGCCGATATAGCTGTGTTCTCGCGGAAAGACAATCATCTCCTGTCCGCGACAGAGGCGCGCCGCATTCAGTCCGGCAACCAAACCCTGAGCAGCCGCTTCTTCATAGCCCGTGGTGCCGTTAATTTGCCCCGCACAAAATAGCCCCTCGACCTTTTTGGTCATTAGGGTCGGGTAACACTGAGTGGCGGGCAGATAGTCATAATCCACGGCATAGGCCGGACGCAGCATGATGCAGTTTTCTAAACCGGGGAGCGATCGCAGCATTTGCACCTGGAGGCTTTCTGGCAGTCCGGTCGAGAAGCCCTGAATGTAAAGCTCTGGAATATCGCGCCCTTCTGGCTCAATAAAAATCTGGTGGGATTCCTTGTCGGCAAAGCGAACAATTTTGTCTTCGATGCTGGGGCAGTAGCGTGGCCCTTTGGAATCGACCCAGCCGCCGTACACAGGGGATAGATGCAGGTTCTCCCGAATTAGGCGATGGGTTTCGGGCGTGGTGCGGGTCAGGTGGCAGGGCATTTGCTCCCGCTCTACCCACACTTCTGGATCAAAGCTGAACCAGCGCACCTCAGCATCTCCGGGCTGAAGCTCCATTTGGCTATAGTCTACCGATCGCCGATCGACCCTAGCTGGGGTGCCTGTTTTCAAACGCCCCGTTTCAAAACCTAGCCGATTGAGGGTTTCCGTTAGCCCTACTGCCGCGAACTCTCCAGCCCGTCCGGCAGCCATTGACTTGTTGCCTACCCAGATGACGCCGCCCAAGAAAGTTCCGGTCGTCAACACAACGGCCTTACACCCAAACGCGACGCCAAAGTAGGTTTCAACGCCGATGACCTCCTGATTTTTGCCCAGCACCAGATCGGTCACCATGCTCTCGCGCACGAACAGATTTTCCTGATTCTCGATCAGACTCTTCATCACCGCCGCATATTCTCGCTTGTCGGTTTGTGCCCGCAGCGCCCAGACAGCCGGACCCCGTGAAATATTTAGCACCCGCTTTTGAAGATAGGTGCGATCGGCCATTTTGCCAATTTCGCCCCCCAAAGCATCAACTTCGTGGGTCAACTGCGATTTGGCAGGGCCGCCTACCGCAGGGTTGCAGGGCTGCCAAGCAATTTTGTCGAGATTGAGGGTCAGCAGCAGCGTCCGGCAGCCCAGCCGTGCCGAGGCCAGAGCCGCTTCGCAGCCTGCATGTCCGGCTCCGACCACAATAACATCGTAGGCGTCTTGAAATTCGATAGATGGATTCAGGGGCATGGGGCAGTGCAAAGAGTGCTTACTCTGATTCTAGCGACGGTGCGTGACAGTTTTATGGAGATCAGCGCTTAAGCCAGAGTGGTCGTCCCTTCAAAGTAGTTTTTGAGTTGGCGATCGTTATCATGCGAGAGCTGCCCCAGAGGAATCTCAGCGGGCAAAAAAGCCTTCACATCCATCACTTCTAGCGTGTCTTGGGCTTGGAGTTTGCCATTCACTTCAGCTTCTACCACTATGCAAATAGAGTGGAAACGGGGGTCGCGCTCGGGGGCAGAATAGACCCCCACTAATCGGTTAATTTTGACGAGATCTAGCCCTGTTTCTTCTGCTAACTCTCGTTGAATACAGCTAGGAATATCTTCGCCCCAGTCGATCATGCCGCCGGGCAAGCTCCATTTACCATTATCTCGCCGCTGGATGAGCACGATCCGTCCATCGGGCAAGATGGGGATAATGCTTGTGCCTGCAATAGGATGACGAATAATTAGACCCAGGGCTGCCTGCACATATCGTTTGACTTGGAGCATAGAAGGTCTCTGGATAATTGACAGAAGGGTCTTGTTTCAGATGGAGCGGCATGGGCGATCGATAAAACTAGGCCAAATCCAAATCCGCCAAAATGGCCGCAGCATGCTGCTCTGGCTTAACTTTTAGATAAATTTTCTCAATCTTCCCCGAAGGATCGATCACGAACGTATTGCGGCTGATGCCCACGTATTCCTTGCCCATAAACTTTTTCAAGCCATAGCTTTCGTAGGCCGTTGAAACTTGCCCGTCTTCATCTGAAAGCAGGGGAAAGGGCAGATTGAACTTGGTAGAAAATTTGCTGTGGGATTTAGCATCGTCAGTGCTGATGCCCAGCACCACAACATCATGTGCCTGATAGCTGGGGTAAGTGTCTCGAAAGCCACAGGCTTCCTTGGTGCAGCCAGGAGTATTGTCTCGGGGGTAAAAATAAAGAATGACGCGCTTGCCCTGAAAATCTGAAAGCTTTACAAGATTGCCTTCGCCATCGGACAGATTAAAATCAGGGGCGCGATCGCCGATTTGCAGAGCCATCAATCAATCCTTTTTGCCGCCGAGAGTTGTGAGTAGAGCGGCTTTTATAAACACCATACTCTAGCTCTGCAACGGTAACAGATAAAACAGGCCAGCTCACCCCAGAATTTGAGCTTGAGCCACCCTGAACTAAGATTTGTCTTTGACGATCGGGCTAAGGGCTATCCTCAGCCTTTAACTCATTAACCTTTAGCCCACTAGCCTCTAACCTAGAGTAGGCAGTGCTGCCGATCCTCTAGGGAAGGTCGGCAAATCAAGCTGATTGCTCCGACGGTTGCGTACCGCCAGCCGATAGCTGACACTTTGTAGCTCAGCATGAAGCTGGCGGTTCTCGCGCTGCACCAGGCTAATTTTTTCTTTGATAGGCGTGAGACGTCGCTCAAACTTTTCGCGATAGATATGGGGCATTTCCTGCACCACTTTTTCTAGCATACGAGAGCGATCGCCCAACTCCTGCGCCGTTTGGCGGAGCTGATAGATTTCGGTATCCCGGTCAGCAATTTGAGCTTGGTAAAACGTCACCTGCTGCTCAACGTTCTGAAGCTGCTCTCGCAGGGCGCGCATCTCAGCCATCTGCCGCTCTGAGACCTCGGGCGCAGGCAGCGTCGTTTCATTGCCCTTCACGAGACGAAATAGCTCTTGCGAGAGCTGTTGCACGAGCTGATCTCGCATTTGCAGCTCTTCTTGGAGATGCGCTACTTCTGCTTGCAGTTCAGGAAAGGTCAGCGGTTCTGATTGAGTCACGATTTTACTCCAGTGAGGTTTTCTTCCCAGCGACGCGGCGGCGAAGCCCGACGAATCTCTCGCCAAATTGCTGTAGCAGCTAATGTACCATCTGCAACGGCGATCGAAACCTGGTTGATCCCTTCTTTTATATCTCCAACTGCGAAAATGCGATCATGAGATGTGCGACACATCGCGTCAGTCACGATGTTATTGCCGTTTCGCTCTAGGGAGATGTCCCGCAGATAGTCATCGTGATACTTAGAACCCATTGCCACTAACCCTGTTTCCAGATCAACCGTGGAGCCATCCATCAGCTCTACGCCCGTCATTTCATGATCGTGACCCAGGAATTGCTTAATGGGCGTTTCCACCAGCGGATAGCCGTGGTCTTTAAGCTTTTGGCGCATGTCTTCACCCACGTTGACTTGTCCATTGGTGAATACAGTGACATAGGGCGTAAACCAGTTCAGCACGAAGGCTGTGTTAATCGCCCCTTCTGAGCCGACAAACAGGCCACACTTTTTGTCGGCCATTTCATAGCCATCGCAGATCAGGCAAACATGCAGGTTATAGCCCGCGTATTCAAATACGTTCTGCATATCTTTAAGCTGAGGCAGGGTATCGATGATGCCGCTGGCGGCAATCAAATATTTGCTGCGAAACACCGGGTAGCTGCTGTCTTGCTTGCCCATCTTAACTTTGACCGCAAAGGTGTCTCCCTCATCAGTGACATCTTCAACATAGCCCCGCAGATGATCTGCACCCACCGCCAGCGCATGCTCCTGTCCCTGCTGCAAAACGCTACGACCCGGCGTATGGGGCTGTAAGCCCACGTAGTTGGTGACATCCTGCATCCAGAACGATCGCCCTTTGCCTTTCTCAATCACCAAACAAGACAGCCGATAGCGCTGCAAGTAGATGGCTGCCGACAACCCGCCTACGCCACCACCCACAATGATCACATCATAAATATGGTCAAGCCGCTGCTCCAGGTTCTTTTTAGAAAGCTTCATAGGGAAAAGTTGCAGAATGTCCGAATGTCATACTTTTATTATGCGACGCTTCTCTGAGAGGCTGATTGGCTAACCCTTAACGAATGCTGAATTTTCTAGGTGGTGGCTCACATCCATAGCAGGAACGTTTTGGATGGTATCCAAAACGTTCCCACCCAAAACAGCCCAAGCGGCTACGGCTGTAGGGTTCGTTTTCAAAAATATTTTTGATTTGAATGAACTACCCCGCCGCAAGCGGACGGGGTATCAGAGTCAAAAAAGAGCAAGTTGCTCATCTCTGTGTAACTTGAGATATTCATTGCCCTGATTTTTGACGTACTTCGCAATCATGCCTTCATCTCCATGTTTGCCCACCG
>DATNPL010000084.1:0-18109 GCA_036703255.1 Coleofasciculaceae cyanobacterium | reverse complement strand
CTGCTGGCTTTGACCCGCAATATTTGTTGCTCTCGCTCTGCGATATTCATGGGAGACTGCTCTCAATGCGTGACTCTCCCTACTGTCTAGCTTGTTGAGTTTTCTCTTGCCAATGGCGAAAAAATAAAGACACTAACCAGGGACGATCGATTCTTGCCGATAGCCCTCTGAAGTCGGTTCCCGAAACACATAAACCTGTTTGGCATTCACATCCAAAATCCAGTAATCGGCAATTCCGGCTTTGGCATAAATTAGGACTTTTTGCGGACGATCACCCAGCAACGTAGAATCTGCAACCTCGATAATCAGAAAGATATCCTCTGGCGTGGGATGGCGATCGCCATATTCATTAGCATCAATGCGAACCACCGCAATATCGGGTTCGGGTTCTGATTTGGGTTTCAGCGTCACAGGCAACTGCATCCGCACATAAGCAACGGTTTCCAGCAGTCGATCGAGGTAGCGAAAGGCGCGTTGAGTCGTTGCCGCACGGGGTGGCAGCTGCGGATTCATCTCGATAACTTGTCCTTCCAATAGCTCAACGCGATCGCTCCCCGTCAAAACTCCCGTTTCAACCATGCGGTGATAGTCGTCTACTGTCCACAGTTTGGCTTTCGTCGGCAGCATGACTAATTCCCCTTCATTTTCCCGCTTAGATGTCTAGATCTGCCAGGTTGAGCCTCGAACCGTAGGTTTCAATGAACTCGCGGCGGGGAGCCACGCGATCGCCCATCAGCACCGTAAAGATCCGATCGGCCTCAGCCGCATCTTCAATCTCGATGCGCTTTAGCGTCCGGCTCTCAGGATTCATGGTGGTATCCCAAAGCTGCTGCGGCATCATTTCACCTAGACCCTTAAACCGCTGAATGTCGTATTTGGCATTCTCTGGAAAACCTGAGGTGATCTGGTCACGTTCGCGATCGCTATAGCAGTAATAGTGGTTGCGTCCCCGCTCAATTTTGTAGAGGGGAGGGCAGGCAATATAGATGTAACCCTGATCGACGAGCGATCGCTGATAGCGGTAAAAGAAAGTGAGCAAGAGCGTTCGGATATGCGCCCCATCCACGTCGGCATCGGTCATCAGACAAATGCGGTGATAGCGCAGCTGAGACGGATCAAACTCTTCGCCCTTGATGCCTAGCCCTAGCGCCGTAATCAGCGCCTGAATTTCAGTGTTTTTGTAGATCTTGGCGTCATCTGTTTTCTCAATGTTGAGAATCTTGCCTCGCAACGGCAGGATAGCCTGGAAGCGGCGATCGCGCCCCTGCTTTGCACTACCACCCGCCGAATCGCCTTCTACGATAAAGATCTCTGACTCTGACGGGTCACGAGAGCTACAGTCTGCCAGCTTACCCGGCAGGGTCGAAGACTCCAGCACCGACTTGCGGCGAACCAGCTCCCGCGCGCGGCGGGCGGCCTCTGCTGCATTAAATGCCTGAATAGCCTTCTCTAAAATGGCGTCGGCAACGCCAGGGCGGAACTCTAGATATTCCGTTAGGGTTTCGCCGACTAAAGAATCGACAATGCCCCGGACTTCAGTGTTGCCGAGCTTCGTCTTGGTTTGCCCCTCAAACTCAGGGTCAGGTACCTTAACCGAGATGACGCCCGTCAGCCCTTCGCGGATGTTTTCACCCGCCAGATTAGAGTCACCTTCTTTGAGCTTGTTGCGCTTGCGGGCGATCGCATTCATCGTCCGGGTCAGCACCGCTTTTAGACCTTCTAAATGGGTGCCGCCGTCGATCGTGCGAATGTTGTTGGCGAACCCCAGCACGTTGTCCGTGTAGGCATCGACGCACCATTGCAGTGCCACTTCTACCTGCACGTTATTGCGTTCGCCCTGTACATAGACCACTTCTTCATGCAGCGGCTGCTTATCGCTGTTGATGTAGGTAATATATTCCTTGATGCCGCCTGCATAGTGGTAGGTTTCTACCCGAGGCTCGCTCACCTTCAGCAGTTCTAGCCGATTGTCTGTAAAAGTGATTTCTACACCTGCATTCAGATAGGCCAGCTCGCGCAGACGACCCGACACTGTATTGTAGTCAAACTCAATGCCAACGCTAAAAATTTGAATATCCGGCTTAAAGGTGACAGAGGTGCCTGTGCGGTTGCCGCTAGCAGGCTTAACCTGTAAATCTCCAATGGGCGCACCCCGCTCAAAGCGCTGAAGATGCACCTTGTTTTCTCGCCAGACAGTAACCTCTACCCACTCAGACAGGGCATTGACAACGGAAATCCCGACGCCATGCAGTCCGCCAGATACTTTGTAGCCGCCGCCGCCAAACTTGCCGCCTGCATGTAGCACCGTCATGACGGTTTCTAGCGCCGACTTTCCGGTGCGGGGATGAATGTCAGTTGGAATACCGCGCCCGTCGTCTGTGACGGTGACAGAGCCATCGGCATCTAGCTTGACTTGGATATTTTTGCAGTAGCCTGCTAAGGCTTCGTCAACAGAGTTGTCCACCACCTCATACACTAGGTGATGTAAGCCACGGGGACCAGTTGTACCAATGTACATGCCGGGTCGCTTCCGGACAGGCTCCAGACCTTCTAAAACCTGAATCTGGTCGGCACCGTAGTTTGTCATGAGTTAAAGCGCTCCTCTAAGTGGTTTGAAGCCGTCTGTAAACTTCAAAACATCAAAATATATCAAAATTATAGCAGAAAACAGTTTGGGGCGCTTCTAAGGCGGTCTGAGGCGAGGTTCTGTAAGGGGATGGATCAGGGCTTATGTTAACAAGACTTGATATATGGAGATGTTCCTGTGCCCTGTGGTGCTTAACAGTCTGCGAAGTTGAAAGACCTATGAAGTTTAAACGTTAGATGCACCTGTGAATTCTATTAATACAAATATACTACTTGCGTCCTGCCCTATGCTCATTGTGATTTGTGGCGCCACCGCAACCGGAAAGTCGAGTTTGGCCTTGGCGCTGGCAGAACGCCTCAGCGGAGCTATTCTAAGCGCCGACTCTCGACAGGTCTACCGCGAGTTTGACATTGGTACAGCCAAACCCTCGATCGCCGAGCAGCAGCGCATCCCTCATTACCTACTGGATCTCTGTGACCCCACCGAAACCCTCACCCTCGCCCACTATCAGCAGCAGGCTCAGGCGCTGATCACGGCATTTCACACCTCGCCTTCTCCCCACTCCACACCCCTCCTAATCGGCGGCACCGGACTCTACATCCGATCGGTCGTCCGAGGGTTACGAATTCCCAGAGTTGCACCCCAGCCAGACCTGCGATCGCAGCTCCAGTCTCTGGGTCAGGCTCAATGTTATGCCTTCTTGGCGCAAATCGATCCGGTGTCGGCAAAAAAAATTCACCCCAACGACTCCGTTCGCACGCTGCGCGCTTTGGAGGTGTTTTACGTGACAGGTCAGCCGATCTCGGCGCAGCAAGGAGAAACGCCTCCCGCCTATCCGATTCTGCAAATTGGGCTAGATTGTGTCGATGTCGAGGCTTTGGGGCAGCGCATTCAACAGCGAACGGCGCAAATGATGGCGATCGGCTTTGTGGAAGAAGTCGAGGCGCTGTGTGAAAAATATGGGGCAGAGCTGCCGCTGTTAAATACTTTGGGCTATCAAGAGATCAAGCAATATCTGGCGGGATCGATTTCGCGCTCTGAGGCAGAAGCTTTGATTGCTCTGCATACGCGCCAGTTTGCCAAGCAGCAGCGCACCTGGTTTAGAGCCGATCCCACGATCGCCTGGTTTGATGCCGATAGTCCCGATCTGCTAGAGCAGGTTTGGTCAGCCCTAGCCGCTTTTGTAGAAACGCTTGCCCCGGTCTAAAGTCCAGATTTGCGCCATTTGCAGTGCTGCGAACTTTCATATCTCAACAGTTTCCGGCACACTGAAAAGCGCTGTCCCTTTCGCTGAGTTGAACGGCCATGAAAATTTTGGTGCTGAATGCTGGGTCGAGCAGTCAAAAAAGCTGTCTTTACGATATCCCAGACGATCGCCTTCCGGAACAGCCGCCCGACCCTCTCTGGGAAGCGCAGATTGACTGGGCACCCGCTATGGCCGAAGTGAAGGTAAAGGCAAACGGGCAGGAGCTGAAGCAATCTATTGCGTATAAATCGCGATCGCCCGTTATGGAGCAGATGCTGAACATGCTGTGGAGTGGTGCAACGCAGGTCATTGCTGACCCCTCTGCCATTCAGATGGTGGGACATCGGGTGGTGCATGGTGGGCAGGATTATCATGACAGCGTTAGAGTCACGGCGGAGGTGAAAGCGGCGATCGATCGGCTGTCTGATCTGGCTCCGGCCCACAATCCGGTTAACCTGGAGGGCATCCAAGCGATTGAGGCAATTTTGGGTGATGTGCCCCAGGTGGCGGTTTTCGACACAGCCTTTCATGCCCGCATCCCTGACTCTGCGGCCATATATCCCATTCCCTATGCCTGGTCAGAGCGGGGCATCCGGCGGTATGGCTTCCACGGCACGAGCCACCGCTACTGTGCCCAAAAAACGGCGCAGATTTTGGGTAAAGATCTGAAGGACTTAAAAATTGTCACTTGTCATTTGGGCAACGGCTGCTCACTGGCTGCGATTCGCGGCGGTCGCAGCGTCCACACCACGATGGGTTTCACGCCCCTAGACGGACTGATGATGGGCAGTCGCTCTGGGTCTGTCGATCCCAGCATTTTGCTCTATATGCTGCGAGAAGAAGGCTACACCGTTGAGCAGCTCGATCAGGAATTGAATCAGGCTTCGGGGCTGCTAGGGGTTTCTGGCATCTCTAACGACATGCGGTTAGTGACTCAAGCCGCAGAGCAGGGCAACCCACGCGCCAAACTGGCGCTGGAGATTTATATCCATCGGCTGCATGCCCTGATGGGCAGCATGGTTGCCATTCTTAACGGCATAGATGCGCTGGTGTTTACGGCAGGGGTGGGTGAAAACGCTGCCGACATTCGAGCCAAAGCCTGCGAGAATTTTGCCTACATGGGGCTAAAGCTAGATGCCGAGAAAAATAGTAGCCGCCCACGCAATCAGGTGATTTCTACAGAAGATTCGACAGTAAAAGTGCTAGTGATTCACACCCAGGAAGATTGGGCGATCGCCCGAGAATGCTGGGAAATCCTGCAAGAGGTTTAAGCCAGGAGATTTGAGCACTGCCACTTTGGGAGAGATGCTGTACGATCGGGTCTGCCTAGCGTATGCTAGAGCGGGATTAAGTACGACTATACTACTGTTTTTATGGGTAAATTGATCAAAAGTATTTACACCGATGGAGCCTGCTCGGGCAATCCGGGGCCTGGTGGGTGGGGCACAGTCGTATATTTTGCCGATGGCTCAGTGCATGAAATGGGGGGAGCCGAGCGCCAAACCACCAACAACCGCATGGAAATTCAGGCGGCGATCGCCGCTCTCGACTATCTCGTCAAGACCGAACAATCTGAACCGCTCGGTCTTTACACCGACAGCGAATATGTCAAGAACGGCATTACCAAATGGATCAAAGGCTGGAAGCAGAAAGGATGGAAAACTTCTACGGGTAAGCCTGTGCTCAATCAGGAGCTATGGGAAGTGTTAGATCATCTCAATCAGCAGGCCAACCGCCAAGTCAAGCTCGATTGGCGCTATGTTAAAGGGCACTCAGGGGATGTAGGCAACGATCGCTGCGATGAGATTGCGCGCGCCTTTTCCCTGGGCAGAGCGCCCAAATTGCAACAAACTGTTGAAATTGCGTCCACTACCACTAACATCTCTGTATCGAAAGAGATACAATCCACTCAAACAATTGAATTTCCTCAAGAAATAGTCGCTCCCGACGCTGAACCCGAATCGGCTATGGTTAATCCTTCCAGTCTGCCTAATTCCGAGACTTTAGATTCAGACTTGCCGCGTGAGGTGAGAGTTTTTCAGCTGCGGAACATGGTCGAAACTCTGCATATGGCAGACGAGATCGCAGCCAAAGGCTATTTGATCACTAGCTCTGAGCTGGCCGATTTGATGGATGTAAACGCCAGCGCCGTCACCAGCCGAGGCGACAACTGGGTGTGGCGAAACTGGATTGTGTCGCGTGTCCGTCGAGAGGGCAATCAGATTTTGTGGCAGCTAGAACGGGTGGATTGAGCTTGGGCTAGGTTTTTTGGCAGTGGGCACAGGCTGCCTGTTAAAAATAGCCCAGTCAAAAATAGCTCAGAATATTACCGAAATTTTTTGTGTGGATGGGGCGAAGTTTCGTCTATACTCACGGCATTCAAGATCGAGGTAAGCGGTGGAAACGAGTTTAGAGGGGTTTTGGAATCAGGTATTGGAGCGGCTACAGCTACAGCTTAGCCGCCCGACTTTTGAAACCTGGATTAAACCTGCCACGGCTGAGCGGCTCGATCAGACCTGCTTAATGATCTGCACGCCCAACCCGTTTGCCCGTAACTGGCTGCAAAAATATTACGTGAAGGCGATCGCGGATGTGGTGCAAGAAATCTTGGGCTACCCCGTCGAAATCCACATTGCCGTTAAGCCCGGAAGCACAGGCGACAGTTCGCCATTGGAAGCCTCTGATGCGCTCATGCCTTTGCCGATGGAAACTCGGCCAGCGGAAACCACCCAGCGCGTTCGCCATTCCGATCTGAACCCGAAGTCTGTGTTTTCCCGCTTTGTCGTCGGCTCCAACAACCGGATGGCGCATGCAGCCTCTCTGGCGGTAGCAGAATCGCCCGGTCGGGAGTTTAACCCTCTGTTTCTCTGTGGTGGCGTAGGTTTAGGAAAAACCCACCTGATGCAATCGATCGGGCATTATCGGCTAGAGATCAACCCGGATGCAAAAATCTTTTATGTTTCGACTGAGAAATTTACCAACGACCTGATTGCCGCCATCCGCAAAGACAGTATGCAGAGCTTCCGGGAGCATTACCGGGCGGTAGATGTCTTGCTAGTCGATGATATTCAGTTCATTGAGGGCAAAGAGTACACACAGGAAGAGTTTTTCCATACGTTCAATACTCTGCATGAAGCGGGCAAACAGGTGGTAATTGCGTCCGATCGCCCCCCTAGCCAGATTCCACGCTTGCAGGAGCGCCTCTGCTCTCGCTTCTCGATGGGGCTAATTGCCGATATTCAGGCTCCTGACCTGGAAACCCGCATGGCAATTCTGCAAAAGAAGGCGGAATATGACAACATTCGTCTGCCGCGCAATGTGATTGAGTATATTGCCTCTACTTACACGTCCAACATTCGAGAGCTAGAGGGGGCACTGATCAGAGCTGTTGCCTATACTTCGATTTCGGGTCTGCCGATGACGGTAGAAAACATTGCCCCCGTGCTGAATCCGCCTAACGATCGCGTGGAGGCTTCGCCCGAAGAGATCATCACAGCCGTCTCAGAGATGTTTGAAATTCCGATCGAAGATCTGAAGGGCAGCTCTCGCCGTCGAGAAATCAGCGTTGCCCGCCAGATTGGCATGTTTTTGATGCGGCAGCATACTAACCTTAGCTTGCCCAAGGTGGGCGAAGTCTTTGGCGGCAAGGATCACACCACGGTGTTATATAGCTGTGAGAAAATCGCTCAGCTTAAAAACACCGATCCTGATCTGGCACGCAATCTCAGACAGTTGAGCGATCGCATTCATTTCTCTAGCCAAGCCCAGAAACCTGCCCGCAAATAGTCCTGCTCAGGAGAATAAAAGCCTGGAGTTGATTTTCAAAGGTGCGAAATGTATCTGAAAATCAGCTGTTGAGAGAATGAGCAGACTTTTGCGATCGGCTGAACGAAGTAGGCCAGTGAGCATAGGTCAATCGAACTAGCCCAGGAGGGTGAAGCGCTTCTTTGAGGATTGGCCTAAGCTGAAATTAGCGATCTACCGGAGTAGAGTCATGTTAAAACACCTAAAATTGGGCGAGGTGTTGTCTCAGCACAAGCTCATTTCTCAAGACCAATTGCAACCCCTTCTGGAGCATCAACCCCACAGTTCCAAGCGCATCGGCGAGCTGTTGTTGGAGCGATCGCTCATTTCAGCCGAAGACCTGAATAATGCCCTCAAAGAGCAATATTGGCGCGATCGGGGCTACTGGGTGATTGGGTAGAGCCGAAGAAAAGCCTTGCTCATTCGTTCATTTTCCATAGGCGATGCGAAGACTCAAATCTCTTTGGTCATGAACACGCTGTAGGGATCTTCAACATAGTCTGCGAACGGCTTGCAAGGTGTGAAGCCAAACTTGGCGTAGAGCTGATGAGCGGGGTTGAAGGCTGCTCCTGACCCCGTTTCTAAACTTAACCTCTTGTAAGAACGGCGCTTTGCCTCTTGCAGGACGTGATTGAGAAGGTGGGCTGCAACGCCTTTTCTGAGATGGCGCGAGGCTGTGCGCATGGATTTAATTTCGCCATGCTGAGCGGCTAGCTGCTTGAGTGCGCCACAGCCCAGCAGCTCATCTTTCTCCCATGCTGTCCAAAAGGTGATTTCCGGTTGCCGTAATGCTTCAATATCCAGGGCATGTATGCTTTCGGGTGGTGAGTAGAGCGCCATACTCTGGAGGTGTTCCTGCAATAGCTCATAGATCTCGGAACCTCTGAGGTCGTCTATTCTGATATGCATGAGAAACCTCATTAATCTCAATTAGATTGCACAACTGAGTTCAGTCTCAGCTACTTATATTAATTTCTTCAATTTGAAAAATTCAAGTCGGGTCTAACAAAACGGCTGGCAAACTGCTGTCTTTTTGTAGCGCCTGAATAATTTGCACATTGGCGGCGGGAAAAGGAAATTGCTCTAGCTCTGCCAACGTTACCCAGCGCACTTCATCACATGCGATGGGTCGTGGTTCGCCGCTGAGATAGCGACAGTGATGGACGTTGAGCGTTACCCGAAAGTGAGTGTAGGCATGGGCGATCGTAATCAGACGATCGCCCACCGTAATTTCAATCCCTAGCTCCTCTCGAATTTCTCGCTTGATGCAATCCTCCACCGTTTCACCTGGCTCAATTTTGCCGCCTGGAAATTCCCATAAGCCACCCAACAAGCCTGCTTGAGGACGGCGATCGATCAAGATATTTCCCTGCTCGTTCCAGATTACGGCAACGCCAATTTGCTTGTGGGGCAGGGGCGATCGGGTTTCAGTCATAGGAATTTGGGTTTGTTGGTTGAGCTGAAAAGCGCGACAGTAAGGCTGCCAGGGACAGAGTAAGCAACTGGGATTTTTGGGCGTACAAACGGTTGCCCCCAGATCCATTAGCGCCTGATTAAAGGCATGAGGATTCTGAGTATCTAGTAGATCGGTTGAGATCTGCCAGAGCGAGTTTAGCGCCTTGTTGGGGGGCACCGCCAGCGCCGTCAACCGAGCCAAAACCCGCTTGACATTGCCATCCAAAATAGGCAAGGGCAATTGGAATGCTGCACTCAAGATACCGCCTGCTGTGGTGCGTCCAATGCCGGGTAGAGACAGAGCGCCAGACAGATCGGCGGGAAACTCACCGTTAAATTCTTCTACAATTACCTGAGCGGCTCGATGAAGATTGCGGGCGCGAGCATAGTAGCCCAGTCCTTGCCATAGCTTCAGCACCTGCTGTTGGTCGGCAGCGGCAAGGGCAGCGATCGTCGGAAAGGCTTGCAGCCAGCGATTGTAGTAAGGAATTACTGTTTTGACTTGGGTTTGCTGAAGCATAATTTCAGACACCCAAATCGCGTAAGGATCTTGCGTCTGCCGCCAAGGCAATGACCGACCCGAAAGCCCGTACCAGTTCAGCAGAGCTTGGCGTAAGGCTTGCAATTTTTGATCTTGCAACTTTGGATCAACCTGATGCCCCGACTCAAGATCTGGAATAAATGAAATACCCTGATTGACTTCCACAACTTGATCGACTTCTACGGCTAGATCTTAGATTAAATCTCTGGCGTGAATAGTTTTTGAAGGCGCGGCTCCGTCGCGCCACAATTCACGCCAGAGGTGTAATATTTCTAGAATGCAAAACCTAAAAACTTAGCTTAAGTCTAAAATCTCAAACTCTTTTTGGACATAAACCTTCTGGCGATCGACGGCCGATAGCGTTTGATTATTGGCTTTGTCAGACAAGAGACATTGACAAACCAGCGTCGCCACATCTGCCCGGTTGATCGAGCCAGCGATCGTGGGGTCAGGGGTCAGCACGGCGTTTCCGGTTGCGGGTTCAGACTTTAGCCCGCCCGGACGAACGATCGTATAGGTTAAGCCGCTAGCGATCAGGTGCTGTTCGGCTTGCTCTTTAGCCACCAGCGCATCATGCAAGACTTCTAGAACCTGAGGCGAGAGTGCGCCTGCCGTGTTGCCACTGCCAATGGATGAAACGAGTACAAATTTTTGTGCTTTGGCTTTGACAGCGGCATCAATCAAGGCTTTGTTGCCCAAAAAATCGACCCGCTGCCCGTCGGCTCGCAAGCCGCCAATTGTGCTGATAACGGCAGAAATCGGATCGGCCAGCATGGCTTGCTCTACGGCTTCTGTATCTAGGGCGTCACCCAAGGCTACGGTCAATCCCAAGGCTTCTAGCTCAGCTTGAGCCGTGGTCGATCGCACGAGCGCCTTAACCTTTAGCGATTGAGCCATCAGGCAATGCGCAATTTCTCGCCCTACGCCTCGGCTAGCTCCCGCCAAAAAAATGTAGGCTGTATCCGGCATGATGATCTCCACTGTATCTGATCTCTTACTTTGATCTAAGCACGACTGAAGCGATCGGCACGAAAAAAGAAGTATAAAAGGCAGGTGTAAAAATCTCGAATGTGGCTTCGATTTGATTCAGATAGCAGCGAAAATTCCTTGAAATCCAAAATATGTTCAATTCATAGCCATCTCAAGTGATTTGATATAAGAAATATTTGAGAATTTAAAAAGGATGTTTTAGTAAAATTTTGAGACTGTCAAAGAGAATATATCTAGAACTTTGCTTTCTTCCTTGAGATATGCTCTCTGACAAGCTAACAGAATGAGATGTTTGACGCAGACAGATAAGAAAAATCAGGTATCAAATTACACCTTAAACCTCTCTAAGCGCAATGAGTTTTGGAGTGAGACGATTGGGTACTGTGAAATCTTAGGAGGATGTTAAGGAATAAGATTTTAATCCTAAAATTGAATGATGAATTTAAGTAAAAAGAAGATGGTGCGATCGCAAAAATCCGCATAAATGATCTCTCTAAATCCTAAATCTTGAGAATTCTGGAAGATATCGTAAATTCTCACAAAATCTTCATGCTAAATGTATTCTGCTCACTGGCTGAAGACCGTTGATCTCGTTAGGATCGCCAGAGAGATCGATTGAATACAGCCCCCCATGAAGTTAAATCGTCGGCATCTCCTCAGAGCAACTCTAGCCGCAGGAGCCGCAACCGCAACGCAATTGAGCTGGGTAAAACCAGGTGGGGCAACATCTGCAACCGATGAGCCATCGCAAAGCGCTCAGGTGCATCAGGCTTCTCCCTCAGATTTAGCCGCTCTGAGCCTAAAAAGCTTACCCGATCCAGAACTTGCTAGTCTGCTACTTCACTGCTGCACCTTAACTCCGGCTCCATCCCGGACAGGGTCAAATACAGCGACGAATTCACCAGCCCATGAAATCTTCGATCGCCATTGGCAAATTGCCTCATTCCAGGCACAAAGTTCTCTTTATCAGCCCCAATTTCATGGTGTAGCGGTTCGGATGGCAGACCGAGCGGCCATCTATGGAAAACGGCAAAATTTTGGTTTGGCCTTGCGATCGCCACAGCACAATATCATAGCGCTACAAGCGACTCAATCTGATGCCGAATGGCTGCAATATGCGACGGCTCCTCTTGAGGCTTTTGATCTGCTTCAGCCTGAGCAAGGCCAGATTCATAGCTGGGTCAAACAGCTCCATGCTCAGTTGCAACCCCAAATTCAGGCAGCAGTTCAGCAATTTGATCTAGAGCTGCCCTGTTATGTGACGGGCTATAGCTTGGGCGGCGCACTCGCCCATGTAGCAGCAGCAGAAATTGCCCTAAACGCTCCTCAGTTGCGAGACAAAATTCACATATACAGCTTTGGTGTGCCTCAATTTGGCGATCGCACCTTTGCTAAGTTTTATGATGCTTTGCTGCCCTACACGTATTGCTTCGTCAATCTGGCGGATTGTATTCCGGCTTTGCCATCTGATTTGGCTTACCAGCCTATAGGTCAAGCCCACACCTATCTGAAACAGCAGGGAAACATGGCTCTAAATCATGCGATCGAGACTTATCAAGCCGCGATCGGTTTCTCGTAGCCGCTATAGAACCCTAGAAGCTGGATTTCAAAGGCGCATTGCGCCTTTGAAATCCAGCTTCTAGAAAAAATAGGAGGGCTTAGCGATCTATTAAACCTCATTTATTAGGTCGCACAAGCTCCAGCCTTATAAAAATTCCCCTGTCACCAGACAAGGGAAAAAAGCTTGTTCTAGGGGTTCCCCGCAGCGCCGTCTTACCTCAGTTTTTGACCTGGACGAATCCAGGTGGGCACCTCTGCCCCAGTTTAAAGTTTCCGAGTACAAGCTCGGTATACTGCCACTGGAGTCAATTTGGTTCCCTTATAGACAAAGCAAGATCATAAAACATTATTGGCAGTCACCAACGCCGCAGTAGAACTTGATCCCCATTGTAGCGGCTGAGAAGGCGATCGCAAGTCTTGACATAGGTAGGGAATAGGGTTAAGAGCTGTAAGCGATCGCCCTTGCGCTATGACGACCGCCCCCGAGTCAAGCCATACTGGATAAGATTGGTTCATGCGTGATCTAACTCATTGGATGATGGATGCTGCTGAGGTTAAGAATGAATGATGCGAGAGGGTGTCCCTCTTACAAAAATTTATTCCCCAATTGAGCAATGCCGGATGATGCACTTACCGGATATAGCCCTATCCCAACCGTATGTTTAGGAAACGCTTGTCGGATGAGAATCAGCAATTGGGTTCAATGAATACTGCAAAGTTTCAGGGTGAGTTAGAAGCCTTAGGGCAGCGTCTTCAAGAGGCGCTGTTGAAACTCTCGCCTTTACTACAGCTTCAGGTGCGGTGTGGAATTAGGCAAGAAATTGTGCTGATTTTAGTGGAGCACCTGCTGCACATAGAGCCAGATCCAGAGCAGACTTTTGCAGAAATTAAGCGATCGCTGACCGAAGTTGCCCCTGACCTATTTCGCTCAGGTCTGGTTCAGTACGCAACAGGCCAGACCCAATTTTTGCCTGTGAGGGCTTACCTGCGAATCGTAGGCTATCAGGAGCCTTACCAATCTCAGGCGTTTACGCTAGAGCCATCGGCACCTGTGGCGAAATCTGTCGAACCCCCTGTTACCAGACCCTCTATGCGTCCAGCGGCTCTGCCGCCGCCTGTGCCAGTCATCTTGTCGCCGCCTCCCATCGCCACTACGCCAGTCGCTGAGCCTGAAGTCGCTGAACCTGAAGTCATTGAGCCTGAAGCTACTGAAGCGCCAGAGCCAGTCGAGGAAAAAACTGCGGCTGCGACAAGTATTGCACCTCTAGAAGCAGAGCCGATCACTTCAGACGTTTCTAGAGAGGTCATTTCTAGAGAGATTGCTGCCCAACCTGAGCCAGTTGCTGAAGCTGATTTCAGCCATGTCACTCCAGACTCTGAGGAAGCTGTAGCCTTTGAGGCTGAAGCGCCTCTTTCTGAAGATTTTGTGACAGAAGAACCTGCGATCGCTGAGGATGAGCTGCCGCAGCTAGAGACATTGCCTGAAGGGTGGGCTGAAGCGCTTAAAGCTGAAATTTATCATCCGATCGCTCTAGAAGAAACGATCGTTATCCCTGAAGTAGCTGCTCCTGAGATTCTTGCGCCTGCGCCTGAGATATCTGAGCCAGAAGCGATCCTCCCAGAAGTTTTCGAGTCTGAGATTGAAAGGGAGATCACGCCTGAGTCTGAGTCGGAAGCGATCGCTCCTAAGATTGCTGAGTCAGAAATTTCTGAGCCTGAAATTGCAGAGCCGGAAGCGATCGCCCCAGAAATTTCTGATATTGAACCTGAGATTTTTGCGCCAGAAGCCTCTGAAATTGAGCCTGAAACGAAAATCGCTGAACCTGCAATAGAAATTTTTGCGCCAGAAACAGGAGAGCCAGAAGCTGAGATTTCTGAACCTGAGATTTTTGAGCCAGAAGCGATCGCGCCTGAGATTTTTGAGCCTGATATCGCGCCTGAAATTGCAGAGCCAGAAGCGATCGCCCCAGAAGTTTTTGCGCCAGGAGCCTCTGAGATTTCTGAGCCTGAAATTGCAGAGCCGGAAGCGATCGCGCCTGAGATTTTTGAGCCTGAATCGAAAATCGCTGAACCTGCAATAGAAACTTCTGAGCTTGAAACACGAGAGCCTGAAGCTGAGATCTCTGAGCCTGAAATCTTTATCCCTGAAATCGCTGCATCTGAAACTGCCAGCATTCTTGAGTCTTACGATGAAGTTGCTGCCTACCCTTCCCCGACGGAGGAGGTATCCGATTTTCAGAGTCCCTCAGAATTGTCGGATTTAGAGGGCATTCAAGCCGATCGCGACGACAGTATGGCTCTTATCCAGCCGTCTGAAATTGCAGAACCTGAACCTATTTTGTCTGAAGCGATCGCCCCCGCGATTTCTGCTCCAGCAATTCCGACGCCCGAAAAGGTGGAGCCTCAGCCTGAGATCTCAGCCCCGACCCCTGAGCCTTTAGAAGGTGAATCGTCTGAAGCGCAAGCCCCAAGTACGGCCACATCCAACGCAGTTCCTAAAGACTCCCAGCCTCCCCGATTTGGAACAGGCTTCACCCTGTCAACGCTGATGCTAGGTGGCGCTGTCGGACTGTTTGGCTTGGTTAGCGGTGCTTATGTTCTCAGTCGCCCTTGCGTGCTGGGGACAGTGTGTGAACCCATACAAAAAGCCCAACAGCTCGACCAGCAGGCCACCCAAACGATCGCCACTACCGATTCTGCTCTGGCCGTTGTTGGAGCCTACGACCAACTCACCGAAGCGAGCTATCTCCTCGGAACCATTCCCTCTTGGTCAGGCCAGCATCAAGCGGCGCAAACCCTCCAGGCAACCTACGAAAACAAATCAAAGATGCTCGGGCAAGTTGTCAAAGCCTTGAAGCAAGGAAATGCCGCTGCTCAAAAGAGCCAAAATCCGCCTCATCCGCTGCCAAAGTGGCGACAAATCCAGTGGGACTGGCGAGAGGCGATCGCCCTGCTGGAGAAAGTGCCCCCTGACAGCCCTGTTTTGTCCTTGGCTCAAAAAAAGCTGGCGGAATACAAAGTTAACCTCGATACGACTGATCGCCGCGTCTTGGTTGAGCAAGGTGCCCAAGATAAACTAACGACCGCACGCAAAACCGCCGAGGTGGCAGAAAGCCGAGCGAATCTTGCCACAACTCCCGAAAGCTGGCAACAGGTTTACCTGACTTGGCAAGCGGCCATTAATTTGTTGCAGCAGGTGCCTCAAGGCACAATGGCTCACTCTGAAGCTGCCCAAGTCATTAGCCTTTACGAGTCCAAAATGGCAGAGGCCGACAACCGCCGCAACCAAGAGCAGGCTTCTACAGGCTCTTATCAGGAAGCTGTGAAATTGGCGGAGCAGGCCAGGAACTGGGAACGGCAAAACCAATGGACTGAAGCGGTTGCAGCATGGCGCAGTGCTTTCACCAATATTCAGCAAATTCCTCAAGGCACCACCTACTATACTCAGGCACAGCCCCTCGTGAGCGAATATCAAGCGGCACTCGCCCAAGCCGAAACCAATCGAGATCGGACGAGTGCGATGCAGCGGGTCAAGCCCGATCTCGATCGCGCCTGTCTCGGCACAGGGTTGGGAGCCAACCTAGAGGCAAATTTGAAATCACAGACCGGACTGTCCAAAGTTTGTACCTACACGCTATCACCGATCGCAATTCGCATTCAGGTGACGCCGCAATATGATCAGGCAGTGGAAAACGTGATCACCCGCGCCCAAACCCAAGGAGATGCCCGCGCTCGAGCTGAGGTGACGACCCAGGTGAACGAACTGCTACAAAACCTGGCAGACATTGGCAAAACGGCTCAGGTGCCGATCGAGCTTTATAGCTCTAATGGCTCGATATTTGCCAATTACAATCCCGATGCGTCAGGATACGTGGCAAGGTAGTGGTGCAATCTCCGTTTGTTTTCTGTGTAAACCCGAATGGACAGTAGCCCAGTAGACCGCAGCCCAGTAGACCGCAGCCCAGTAGACCGCGATCGCATCAAACAAAAGGCGCTAGAACTGGGGTTTCATAAAGTTGGCATTGCGATCGCTGAGCCAGAAGCCAGAGAGCAAGAGGCTTTGCAAAGCTGGCTGACGCAAGGTTACCAGGCAGACATGGACTGGATGGCAAACCCCAAGCGACAAGATCTGCGCCTCTTGCTGCCTAGCGTGCAGTCAGTCATTTGCGTTGCCCTCAACTACTACGCGCCTGACGATCGCCCCCCTGAACCGCAATATGCCAAAATTGCCCGATATGGCTGGGGCAAAGACTACCACCGGGTCATGCACAAAAAACTGAAGGCTTTGGCAACCTGGCTAGAAGCACAGGACGAGGCGATCGCCACCCGCTATTGCTCAGATACGGCTCCCATTCAAGATAAAGTCTGGGCAGAGCGGGCTGGGCTAGGCTGGATTGCCAAAAACAGCAATTTGATTACGCGAGAATATGGCTCCTGGGTGTTTTTGGGCGAGGTGCTAACCAACCTGCAACTGGAGCCAGATCGTCCCCATCTGCCTCACTGCGGCACCTGCACCCGCTGCCTAGAGGCTTGCCCGACTGAGGCGATCGTCCAGCCTTTTGTGGTGGATGCCAATCGCTGCATTGCTTACCATACGATCGAGAATCGAGCCGAAACCTTGCCTGAGCCGATCGCTGCTAATCTGCAAGGTTGGGTGGCAGGCTGTGACATTTGCCAGGATGTTTGCCCCTGGAATCAGCGCTTTGCTCAAGAAACAGATGTGGCTGAGTTTCAGCCCTATCCCTGGAACGTTGCACCCAAGCTGGAGGCGATCGCCACGCTCTCTGATGCGGAATGGGAGCAGCGCTTTCCGGCTTCAGCTTTGCGCCGTATCAAGCCAAATATGTTTAGACGTAATGCCCAAGCAAATTTAAAGGCTGCTACTGGCGATGATGGAAATGAAATGTAGGGTGATTTGACTGGGTATGGAATATTGGCGAGTATCCTTGAACCTAAGTCACAAATTGCTGGTTCAGAGAGCAATGTGGGCATGTTTTATCGTGCGATCTACTGCTCAAACCGATCTGTGGTGTCACGATCGCGATCGTATCGTCTTGTGAGCGGAAACGGTGGCAACCAGGACTCGCGACGGATGATCCAGCTTTCGTAGGTTGGCATCAATTGGTCAGGGGCATCCAGGGAGCCTAAGTTCACTTCGATTTCGTCTGCGGTGCGTGCGAAGACGGACGAGCCGCAGCGGGGACAGAAAAATCGTCCGGCGTAGTCGCGTGTTTTGCCCTCGATCGTGACTGCATCTTGAGGGAACACTGCGGAAGCGTAAAAAAGCGCCCCATGATGCTTGCGGCAGTCGAGACAGTGACAAAGGCCGACCCGGTATGGGAGTCCCGTTGCCACAATTCGGACGTTGCCGCACAGGCAACCGCCAGTGAATTGATCCATGCTGCGTCTCCTCTGAAATCAAGCGATCGGAAGGGTGACAACGAACAGCACTAATACGCTTCCTACGGTGTATTCGCCAACGTCGCTGCTGATGCCGTGAGTAAAGAGGGCTGCCGAGACTATGGTGGCAAGCATAATGAATGCTAGAGTTGTACGGCGGCCGATAACCTCGAACACTCACCGATAACCTTTGTGCCTTCCGCACCAAAACATATTAGCCCTTCTAAGCATAGGGACCAAGAAACCTTTCGCCATCGAAATGAATCATGTGGTCTGGATTATCAGCTACCCAAACCTCAGTTTCCCAACCAATTTCTTTTGAAAATTGAGCAAACTTTTGCATATTCTCAAAAGCACTAATATAAACAACTCCCGCAGAACACTCTGGGAGCATGTCACCCTTTTGCAGAGAAAAATAAGACCTGTAAGATGATGAGGTTCTTGTTGTTCGTGGAGCACCTGCCAATGACCCGGGAAGAAAAAATCGCACTTGACCAACACATTCAGGCCATTGCAAAGATTTTGT
>DATNPL010000078.1:0-2732 GCA_036703255.1 Coleofasciculaceae cyanobacterium | reverse complement strand
AGGGATATCTCGTTTTGAGGTGGGTTTCCCGCTTAGATGCATTCAGCGGTTATCCCGACCGTACATAGCTACCCTGCACTGCGGCTGGCGCCACAACAGGTCCACCAGAGGTACGTCCACCCCGGTCCTCTCGTACTAAGGGCAGATCCTCTCAAATATCCTACACCCACGGCAGATAGGGACCGAACTGTCTCACGACGTTCTGAACCCAGCTCACGTACCACTTTAATCGGCGAACAGCCGAACCCTTGGAACCTACTTCTGCTCCAGGATGTGATGAGCCGACATCGAGGTGCCAAACGATTCCGTCGATATGGACTCTTGGGAATCATCAGCCTGTTATCCCCGGCGTACCTTTTATCCGTTGAGCGATGGCCCTTCCACGCGGGACCACCGGATCACTATGGCCGTCTTTCGACTCTGCTCGACTTGTCAGTCTCGCAGTCAGGCAGGCTTATGCCATTGCACTCAACGAGCGATTTCCGACCGCTCTGAGCCCACCTTCGCACGCCTCCGTTACTCTTTGGGAGGCGACCGCCCCAGTCAAACTGCCTGCCATGCGCTGTCTCGGACCCGGCTGACGGGTCGCGGTTAGACATCCATGACGATAAGGGTGGTATTTCAAGGATGACTCCACCAGAGCTGGCGCCCCGGCTTCAAAGTCTACCACCTATCCTACACATGCCGACACGAATGCCAGCGCAAAGCTGCAGTAAAGGTGCACGGGGTCTTTCCGTCTGACCGCAGGAACCCCGCATCTTCACGGGGAATTCAATTTCACTGAGTTGATGCTGGAGACAGCGGGGAAGTCGTTACGCCATTCGTGCAGGTCGGAACTTACCCGACAAGGAATTTCGCTACCTTAGGACCGTTATAGTTACGGCCGCCGTTTACCGGGGCTTCAATTCGGTGCTTGCACACCTCCTTTTAACCTTCCGGCACCGGGCAGGCGTCAGACCCTATACGTCATCTTGCGATTTCGCAGAGCCCTGTGTTTTAGTTAAACAGTCGCTACCCCCTGGTCTGTGCCCCCGATACCTAGTTGCCTAAGCACCGGGCCTCCTTATCCCGAAGTTACGGAGGTAAATTGCCGAGTTCCTTCAGCATCATTCTCTCAAGCGCCTTGGTATACTCTACCAGTCCACCTGTGTCGGTTTAGGGTACGGTCTATTGCTGGAGCTATTTCCTGGAACCACGTGGAAGCCAGATCAATCCAGTAAGATCTGACAGCGTAAGTGATCCGTCACTACCAGCTGGCTGAGGAATATTCACCTCATTCCCATCGACTACGCCTTTCGGCCTCGCCTTAGGGGCCGGCTAACCCTGCGGAGATTAACTTTACGCAGGAACCCTTGGACTTTCGGCGACAGTGTCTTTCACACTGTTTGTCGTTACTCATGTCAGCATTCGCACTTCCAATACCTCCAGCAGCCCTCACGGGTCCGCCTTCGTCGGCTTATGGAACGCTCCGCTACCGCTTGCACAAAGTGCAAACCTTAAGCTTCGGCTCGTGGCTTGAGCCCCGATACATTTTCGGCGCAGGAACCCTTGTTTAGACCAGTGAGCTGTTACGCTTTCTTTAAAGGATGGCTGCTTCTAAGCCAACCTCCTGGTTGTTTTGGGATTCCCACATCCTTTCACACTTAGCCACGAATTGGGGGCCTTAGCTGTAAGTCAGGGTTGTTTCCCTCTCCACGACGGACGTTAGCACCCGCCGTGTGTCTCCCGCGCAGTACTTCTGGGTATTCGGAGTTTGGTTAGGTTTGGTAATACGGTAAGTACCCCGCACCCATCCAGTGCTCTACCCCCCAGAGTATTCACGCGAGGCGCTACCTAAATAGCTTTCGCGGAGAACCAGCTATTTCCGAGTTTGATTGGCCTTTCACCCCTAGCCACAAGTCATCCGAGACTTTTTCAACAGGCACCGGTTCGGTCCTCCAGTAAGTGTTACCTTACCTTCAACCTGCTCATGGCTAGATCACCCGGTTTCGGGTCTAATCCGACGAACTGAACGCCCTGTTCAGACTCGCTTTCGCTGCGCCTACGCCTATCGGCTTAAGCTTGCTCGTCAGATTAAGTCGCTGACCCATTATACAAAAGGTACGCGGTCACCCAGGACGAACCTTGAGCTCCCACTGTTTGTAAGCATTCGGTTTCAGGTGCTGTTTCACTCCCCTCGTCGGGGTGCTTTTCACCTTTCCCTCACGGTACTTGTTCACTATCGGTCGCTGAGGAGTACTTAGGCTTGGAGGGTGGTCCCCCCACGTTCAGACAGGATTTCACGTGTCCCGCCTTACTCATGTCCCACCTGTTCGCAGATCCGTACGGGGCTATCACCCATTGATGCGTGGTTTCCCAACCACTTCCGGTAACTTACAGGCAGGCACTGGCCTGGTCCGCGTTCGCTCGCCACTACTAACGGAGTCTCGTTGATGTCCTTTCCTCCAGGTACTTAGATGTTTCAGTTCCCTGGGTTAGCTTTGAACCCCTATGTATTCAGGGCTCAATACCTTCATGTGACAATTCGTAGTGCAGGCTCTGCCCTTGCAGACAGAGACTACAATACGAATTGTCGAAGGTGGGTTTCCCCATTCGGAAATCCGCGGATCAAAGCTCATTCGCAGCTCCCCACGGCTTATCGCAGCGTATCACGTCCTTCATCGCCTCTCAGCGCCAAGGCATCCACCGAATGCTCTTAAGGCACTTGATCGTTCTCATGATCGATGTCCGCA
>DATNPL010000049.1:0-108413 GCA_036703255.1 Coleofasciculaceae cyanobacterium | reverse complement strand
TTGAATCTGCGATTAAGCAGATTGACCGTCGCATACAAATATCGGGTGCTCAGTGGAAAGCAGAAAATGTGCCGCAACTCTTGGCACACCGGACTGCTTACCTCAATGGATTATTCTCTCTAAAAGGGTGACATGCTCCCGTTAGAGTGTCTGCTCTCAGCATTTTTTATACGCTGCTTAACCCCGTATATGCCCTGTAGGGCTGTCAATTTTTCACGCAGCTTTTACAGAGCAAATCCGTTTATTCACTTTGCCTTTACAGCTTACCTACGGACTTCTTGTTAGTCTCTCTGTAGGTCAAGAAATAGTTTGCGCTGGGTTCGGGGAAAAAGCAAAGGCGTTGTGTGGGTAAGTCACTGTTTAATTTTATATTGAGCGATCGCCCCAATATCAAAGCCTTTGGTGAAAATGCCCGCTTGATTCTTCATCTTTACCCAACGGTTAGTTCATTTCCGGATGGTGTTGGAATTGAGCCAGAAAACTTACATCTTTATCACCTGATTCGCTTGAGATCTAATGGCTAATTTCGCAAGAGTTTAGACAACGTTAAGGGCGTAAAGTTCTTGACTTGCAAACTTGATATCCACCTTGATATTAGGCCTTCCTAAAGATGATGGGTTAAAGCTTTTAGCTTTATAACGCCGCGATCGGAATGCAACTTGAAAGCTTTAACCTTGAGTTTTCAAAGCCTTAAGCTTTTTAAGTTGTTTTGGTAAAGATTTTAGGAATTCTGAGAATGGCTTCCCATAATTTAGTAAGCAAGTCCAGTTTCATTGGCAAAAAGTAGTTTTTTGGTAAGGGTAGAGGTTGGTGCATGAAAGCAGTAATACTGGCTGGTGGACTAGGGACACGTCTAAGCGAAGAAACGACAATCAAGCCTAAGCCCATGGTAGAGATTGGCGGACAGCCTATTCTCTGGCACATTATGAAAACTTACTCAGCCCACGGTGTTAATGATTTTATTATCTGCTGTGGCTACAAAGGTTATGTTATCAAAGAATTCTTTGCAAACTACTTTTTGCGCATGTCAGATGTTACTTTTGACATGCGTTTTAATCAGATGAATATCCACGCTGGAAACGCCGAACCTTGGCGGGTGACGCTGGTAGATACAGGCGAGAATACGATGACGGGTGGACGACTGAAGCGTGTTAAAGAGCATATCGGCAGCGACACCTTCTGCTTCACCTATGGGGATGGAGTCAGCAGCGTTGATGTTTCAAAACTTATTGAATTTCATAAATCTCAAGGTACGCTAGCAACGTTGACTGCTGTGCAGCCTCCCGGACGTTTCGGCGCAATCTCACTAGGGCAGGGGCAAACCAAAATTGATTCATTCCACGAAAAACCTGAGGGTGATGGAGCCTGGATCAACGGGGGTTACTTTGTGCTAGAACCGGAGGCGATCGACTACATTACCGATGATTCCGTGATGTGGGAGCAGGAGCCGCTACAAAAAATCGCTCATGATGGTCAGCTTGCAGCTTTTAAGCATGAAGGCTTCTGGCAGCCAATGGACACTCTGCGCGATAAGAACTATCTGGAAGGGTTATGGAAGAACGATAAAGCGCCCTGGAAAGTTTGGTAAGCGCGGGTAGACGCAAAGCCTTGCGCTCGCAAACATTGCGTTTATTGAGATTAGATATTCGCCTTCTGGAGCAGGTTCATGCAATTTACAGAAACAAAGCTGAAAGGTGCCTTCATTGTGGATGTGGAGGTGCGAGGCGACAATCGAGGCGGCTTTGCCAGAGCCTTCTGTGCTCAGGAGTTTGAGGCACATGGACTCAAGCCTATGGTGGCTCAGTCTAATCTGTCTTTTAACTATAAGGCGGGCACGCTGCGGGGCATGCACTATCAGGTGCCTCCGGCTTGCGAAACCAAGTTTATTCGCTGCATCAAAGGCGCAATTTATGACGTGATTGTCGATTTGCGCCCAGATTCACCCACTTACCAGCAGCACATTGGCGTAGAGCTATCAGCCGAAAACCGCCGATCGCTCTATATTCCAGAACTATTCGGTCATGGCTATCAGGCTCTGACCGATGGGGCTGAGGTGATTTACCAGGTGGGCGAGTTCTATACGCCGGGATGTGAGCGCGGTTTCCGCTATGACGATCCGGCCTTTGGGATTACTTGGCCGCTGCCCGTGACGGAAATCTCAGAGAAAGACTTGAGCTGGTCGTCCTTTGAAGCGATCGCGCTTGTTTAATCGGGTCTAAATTTTGGCCTTTAATTTTTTCATGCCCGCAGTTAAAGCAGGAGTTTAAGCATGATCATCGTCGATACCGCTCTTAAAGCCCGAGCCGAAGCAGGCAAGCCTGTGCAAATCGGGGTGTTTGGGGCTGGCTTCATGAGCAAAGGGCTTGTGAATCAGGTCGTCAACTATATGCCAGGAATGCGGCTGACCGCAGTTTGTAACCGCACCCTGGAAGCCGCACGGGAAACCTATGCTCAGGCCGGGGTGACGGAAGTGCGCGTTGTCAAAACGGCTGGCGAACTAGAAGATGCGATCGCCCAAAATCAGTATGCCATTACGGATGATCCGGCGGTGTTGTGCCAGTGCGAGAGCATTGAAGGCTTAGTCGAAGCTACAGGTCACGTCGAGTATGGCGCGATGGTGACGATGATGGCGATCGAGCATAAGAAGCACATGGTGCTGATGAATGCGGAGCTAGATGGGACGGTGGGGCCTATCCTCAAGGTCTATGCCGATCGTGCTGGAGTCATCCTGACCGGATGTGATGGTGATCAACCCGGCGTAGAAATGAACCTCTATCGTTTTGTCAAGAGTATTGGGCTGAAACCCCTACTCTGCGGCAACATCAAGGGTTTGCAAGACCGCTACCGCAACCCGACAACGCAAGCCAGCTTTGCCAAGCAGTGGGGGCAAACGCCGCATATGGTGACGAGCTTTGCAGATGGCACCAAGATTTCCTTTGAGCAGGCGATCGTCGGTAACGCCACGGGCATGAAAGTTGCCCAGCGCGGCATGATCGGCATTGAGTATAAGGGTCACGTCGATGAAATGACGGGCATGTATGATATCGAGCAAATGCGGTCACTGGGCGGCATTGTGGAATATGTGGTCGGAGCAAAGCCCAGCCCTGGCGTGTATGTCTTTGCGGAAGCCCAAGACGACCATCAGAAGCATTATCTCAACTACGGCAAGCTGGGCGAAGGACAGCTCTATAGCTTCTATGTGCCCTATCACCTGACGATTTTTGAGGTGCCGCTATCGGTAGCGCGGGTAGTCCTGTTCAACGACGTTGTGATTGCGCCTTTGGGTGCGCCTGTGGTGGATGTGGTAACGATCGCCAAAATTGACCTGAAGGCGGGAGAAACCCTGGATGGTTTGGGCTGGTACATGACCTATGGGCAGTGCGAAAACTATGAAACGGTTCGGGCTGAAAACCTGTTGCCGATGGGTCTGGCAGAGGGCTGCCGCCTGAAGCGCGATGTGGCCAAAGATCAGGTGCTCACCTACGACGATGTGGAGCTGCCGACCGGAACTTGGGCACACAAGCTCCGCGCCGAACAGGATGCCTACTTCCCGGTCAAAGTTCCCGTAACCGTTTAGAGTCGGTTGACTGACGAACGCTGTGTCAGTTAATCAGCCGTTTAACGGCTAGAGGATTTCGAGGCTAACTTGGGCTAACTAAAGAGAGAAAAGCGGCGGGCATTGCCCACCTGAGTTTCTGCTGCCCCCGTTTACCCGTACTTTCGAGCAAATTATTCAAAGTAAGGAGATTCATGAAAACCGCGAAAGACGTAATTGATGCCGATTTGCAATACATCTGTGGCAATCTGCAAGCCGAATTTACTCAAATGTCAGGCAAGAGCCTGCTGATCATCGGCGGAGCTGGATTTCTCGGCTACTACCTGGTGCAGTCGGTGCTGTACTGGAACACGATTTCGGGGCTAGAGCCGATCGCCCTCACCGTCTACGACAACTACATCCGGGGTATTCCTGAGTGGCTGACCGATCTGGAGAGCGATCCAAACCTGATTCTCAAGAAGCACGATATCACCCATCCTTTACCCGCAGATATCCCCGACTTCCAGTTCATTATTCATGCGGCGTCGATCGCTTCTCCCACCTACTACCGCAAATATCCGATCGAGACAATGGATGCCAACGTCAACGGACTGCGGACGCTGTTGGAGTACTGTAAGCAGCATAAAGATGCGGGCAAACCCGTCGAGGGCTTCCTGTTCTACTCTACGAGCGAAATCTACGGCGATCCGACTCCTGAGAGCATTCCTACCCCCGAAACCTATCGCGGTAATGTCTCTTGCACCGGACCTCGGGCTTGCTATGACGAATCGAAGCGCTATGGCGAAACCCTCTGCGTCAACTTTGCCGAACAGTACGACTTGCCCATTAAAATCGCCCGCCCTTTTAATAACTATGGGCCAGGTTTGAAGATTACCGACAAGCGCGTCCTGCCCGATTTTGCGCGGGATGTCCTCTCTGGGCGCGATATCGTCATGCTGTCGGATGGATCGCCCACTCGCACCTTCTGCTACATTGCAGACGCGATCGTCGGCTATTACAAGATCCTGGTGGTGGGTCGTGCAGGCGAAGCCTACAACATCGGCATTGAAACCCCAGAAATCTCAATGGCGACGCTGGCCGACAAAGTGGTAGAACTGGCCACTGAGCTGTTTGGCTACACCGGAAAGGTGATTCGCCAAGAAAGCGATGACAAAGCCTATTTGGTAGATAACCCCAACCGCCGCTGCCCCATCATCACCAAAGCGCGGACTGAGCTGGGCTATGAACCCTGCATTGTGCCGGATGAAGGTCTACGGCGATCGCTGATTTGGTATCAAGACAATCAAGTTGCGGAGGATGCATAAACCATGAAGGTATCAGTTGTTGGAACGGGCTATGTGGGTTTGGTGTCGGGCGTTTGCCTGTCGGAAAAAGGACATCAGGTGATTTGTGTGGATGTCGATCGCGCGAAGGTCGATCAAATCAACAAGGGCATCCCGCCAATCTATGAAGCCGGACTAGAAGAGCTGTTGCAGAAGAACATTGGCACGAATTTGGTGGCAACCACCGATTTGCGTCAGGCCGTGATGGATACCGATATTTCGCTGATTGCCGTGGGCACGCCGTTTGATGGCAACGAGATTGACCTCAAGTACATCAAGCTAGTGGCTGAGCAAATCGGTGCCGTGCTAAAGGACAAAGACGGGTATCACGTTGTCATCGTCAAGAGCACCGTCGTTCCCGGCACTTCCGATGAAGTGGTGCTGCCGATTCTGGAGCAAGCTTCCGGCAAAAAAGCGGGCGCAGATTTCGGTGTGGGCATGAACCCCGAATTTCTGAAGGAAGGCGAGGCAATTCCTGACTTTATGTACCCCGATCGCATCGTCTTGGGCGGCATTGATACCCGCAGTCAAGATGCTCTAGCGGAACTCTACGCTGTATTTGAAGGGGTGGACAAAATCCGCACCAACACCAAGACTGCCGAGATGATCAAATACACGGCCAATTCGCTGCTGGCAACCTTGATTTCTTTTTCCAACGAAATCGGTAACCTCTGCGCCACGGTGGGCGTAGATGTGACAGAAGCGATGCATGGCGTGCATCTAGACAAGCGGTTTACGCCGATTTTGGAAACAGGCGAGCGGATTTTTCCCTCCTTCATTACCTATCTGGCGGCAGGCTGCGGCTTTGGTGGCAGCTGCTTCCCTAAAGACGTGAAGGCGCTGATCGCTTACGGCAATAAGGCGGGTAGCCCAATGAACTTGCTGGAATCGGTGATTGAAGTCAACGCTAACCAGCCCGAAAAGATGATCGAAATGCTGAAAAAGCATATTCCGACTCTGGAGGGCACGAAAGTGGCTGTCTTGGGCATGGCCTTTAAGCCCGGAACCGACGACATCCGCGAATCTCCGGCGCTGCCCGTCACCCAAACTCTGCTGGATGAAAAGGCGATCGTCACCTCCTATGATCCGATCGCGCGTCACGAAGCTGAGAAGGTGTTTGGCACGGCTGTTGATTTCCGAGATGACCTGAAGGAAGCGATCGCAGGAGTCTCTGCCATTTTGGTCATGACCCGCTGGCAGCATTTCCAGGAAATTCCGGCGCTGATTGCTGGACTGGAAAGCCCGCCACTGGTGATTGACGGTCGCCGGATGCTGGATAAAACTAGCGTGGCGAACTACGAAGGGATCGGCTTGAAGTCCTAACCTCAAGCTTTGACATAGCGCTACACGCTTAGATCCAAATGGGTTATGTTTTGAAAGCCGCGCCTAGTGCGGCTTTCAAAACATAACTTGTTCTAACCTATTTGAAATTCATATTGAGCTTTTTAGGATTTTGGGTACGCAGAGCGCCAAAAACTTGAAAAGCGCACTGTTGCTTTAAACCACCTAGATTGTCGCTGCCGCCAGCTCTACCGCTTTTTCGGAGCCAACCAACGACACATACGGCTCAACGAAATACCGTTCTGCTACGGCTTGGGCGGCTTCTACCGTGACATCGGCAACCTGCTGCTGAAACTGTTCATCAAAAGCAATGCCTAGACCTAGCGTTTCGTACCAGCCAAAGATTTGAGCAATTTGGGCATTGGTTTGTTTGCCCAAGGCATATTGCCCCAGCAGCTTATTTTTGGCAGATTGCAGTTCCTCCGCAGTCAGCGGGGTTGTGCGAAGCCGATCGACCTCATGGCGCAGGCCGTCCAGCGCGATCGCCGCATTATCAGGAGCCGTGCCCATGTAGGCCACAAAGTGCGATACATCTGCCCGAGTCGGATAAAAAGCCGACACCTCATAGGCCAAGCCGCGCTTTTCGCGCAGCTCGACAAACAGCCGACTGGATAAACCATTCCCCAGGTAAGTATTCAACAGCTTCAGCGCCATGTGATCGGGACTGTCTACCGCCACGGCCAGGTAACCCAACATGACGATCGCCTGTTGGGTGTCTTGTACGGTGACGACCCGCTCTGGGTGAGAGGCTAAGGTAGGAGTATGGGGGATCGACAGCGGCACTAGCTGACCGTTTTCCTGCTGCGGCGGTTGCCAGTCCCCAAAAAAGCGATCGACGAGGGCAATGGCTTCCTCAGAGGCGATGCGTCCAACAATGCTGAAGACCAGATTGTCGGGACGGAAGTAGGTTTGATGGTAACGCTGTAAGTCGGCTTGGGTCAACTTAGCCGCAGTTTCTTCGGTGCCTAGACTGGGCAATGCATAGGGATGGTTTTGATACAGGGTTTGGCGGAGTTGGCTGTTGGCAACTGCAAACGGCTGCTCCTGCATAGAACGAATGCCTTGCAGGGTCAAGCGACGCTCTAGCTCTACTTCGGCTTCGGGAAAAGCGGGCGATCGCATGACTTCTGCCATGAGTTCTAGCATCTCGACAAAGTCGGCAGAGACGGTCTTCAGGCTCATGAGGCAGTAGTCTGAAGCGGCATCGGCTCCCAGACTTGCCCCTACCGACTCTACCTGCTCAGCTATTTCTTGGGAAGAGAGGCGATCGGTGCCCTTGGTAATTACAGAGGCCATCAGGTGAGACAGTCCAGCCTGCTCTGGCAACTCATAGCGACTGCCTGCTTGGATAAAGATACGACCTGCCACGATATCGGCGGCTGGGTTTTCTACGGCTAGCACGACAATTCCGTTTTCTAAAACAGCGCGATGAACGGTGCGATTTTGCAGCAAGTGAGCGACGCTATGCTTTACAGGCATGAGTTAATGAGGGGATGGATGGCTTGAAACAAACTGACGTGTTAGCCCTCTGGTATCAGCACTGTGGCTGCGTAGCGCAGAGGCGAAAGATATTGGCTGGCAAGCTGCCGCAATTCTTCAGGCTGAAAAGACTGAATCACTTCAGGATAGCGAATTGCTAGATGGGCTTGGGCAATTGTGTTGTAGTAGCCATATAGTCCTGCAATCTGGCTAGCAGTCTCGGTCGAGAAAGCGTAGTCGTTGCACAGCAGCCGTTTGTAGCGATTTAGCTCCACTTCGCTGACTGGGACAGCCGCTAGTTCAGAGAGGCGATCGCCAATGATAGCCTCTACCTGAGCCAAATACTGTGGCTCTAGCCATGCCGTCAGCGTGAATAGGCTAGAGTGCCGCTGAAGTGAAAAACCGCTGCCAATATCTTGCACCAACTGCCGCTCTTCGCGTAGCTCTCGAACCAGGCGTGCCGTTCTTCCACCCGCCAGCAGCACCGAAAGCAGATCTAGCCCGTAAGCGCTCCGCATATCTTCTACCCCTGGCCCTGCCCAAGCCATCATCAGACGGGCTTGCTCTAAGCGGGGTAAACGTAGTTCTTGCCGCCGAATTTGCGTCAGCGGCGGTTCTGCCAAAATTTCTGGCTTGGGACAAACGGCAGGTGAGTTGAAGTTAAAGGACTGATCGACTAGCTCTAGAGCGGATTCCCAATCCACATCGCCAACGACAACCACTGTCATGTTCTCAGGCTGATAGTGGGCGCGATGAAAGCAGCGCATTTCTTGGGGCGATAGCGCCAGCAAGGCTTCGGGGCTACCTAACACCGGACGACCATAAGGATGCTGTTGATAGATTGTTTCCATCAAAGCTTGGAAGCCTAGCCCATCGGGATCATCCTGCGACTGGCGAATTTCTTCGAGGACTACCTCTCGCTCTAGCGCAAATTCTTCGTCTGGAATGGCGGCATTGATCAACAGCTCAGCTAGACAGGGCAACGTATCCGACAGGTCAGAGGCTGCTGTATTGATGTAGTAATGAGCATAGTCATGACTCGTGGCAGCATTGGTCAGCCCGCCGCGATTTTCGATGATTTGATCAAACGCTCCAGGGGGAAGCCGATCGGTTCCCTTAAAGATCATGTGCTCTAGAAAGTGCGCCATGCCCGACCAGGCTTCAGGCTCAGCGATCGCCCCTGCCCTTACCCACACATCAACCATGACGGCAGGTGACGCTGGAACCTGTTGGTGAATAAGCGTGAGTCCATTTGCTAGCCGATACTCACGAGCCGGAAAGTGATCAACTTGGGAAAAGTCAGCTTTGAGAAGTGCTATCAAATCGCCTCAATGTCGGGTAGTTGGGGTCGGGTAGTTTGGATTAAGATTTGATGATCATATAATCCTAACCTGTCCTGGTTCATTCGGGCGGGATGAGGTGATATTCTCTACGTTGATACAAAATTGAGCAGACTCTGCGAATTGGGCAGGCTCTGCAAATTGAGCAAGTTGATCTATCGGGCAATCACATCCGAACCTCAGTCCTCTCTTGCCCGATTGCGGTATTGTGATCATATAAACAGGAGACGATCGCTCACCCTTTTTTACTGCAATGACCTCAGCCCTGCCTGATTCCCGACCTGATTTTCCCCGTGATTTGGCCAGCCACAAGACAAATCACCAGAAAGCCAAAGCGCTGAAACCCGGCAGTCGTCGTCCTGCCAAAGATCTCTGTAGCGAGTGTGGACTCTGTGACACCTACTACGTTCACTATGTCAAAGAAGCCTGCGCTTTCTTAAATCAGCAAATTCCGGAGCTAGAAGCCCAAACCCACGGACGTAGCCGCGATCTAAACAGCGAAGAGGATTGGTACTTTGGAGTGAGCCAAACCATGATGGCTGCGCGCAAAACCGAGCCGATCGCCGGGGCGCAATGGACTGGGATTGTTAGCTCGATCGCCATTGAAATGCTGAATCGCGGCCTGGTCGAGGGCGTGGTTTGCGTCCAAAATACCGCAGAAGATCGGTTTCAGCCGATGCCCATCATTGCCCGCACTCCCGAAGAAATTTTGGCGGCGCGGGTCAACAAGCCAACCCTATCGCCCAATCTGTCGGTGCTAGAGCAGATTGAGCAGTCGGGCATGAAGCGATTGCTTGTGATTGGAGTTGGCTGTCAAATTCAGGCGCTGCGCGCTGTCGAAAAAGAACTGGGCTTAGAAAAGCTCTATGTTTTGGGCACTCCCTGTGTCGATAATGTGACGCGGGCAGGGCTACAAAAGTTTTTAGACACGACTAGCCGATCGCCTTCAACCGTTGTCCACTATGAGTTTATGCAGGATTTTCGGGTGCATTTCAAGCATGAAGATGGCTCGACTGAGACTGTGCCTTTCTTTGGGCTAAAAACCAATCAGCTCAAGGATGTTTTTGCCCCCTCCTGCATGAGCTGCTTCGATTACGTCAATTCTTTGGCGGATTTGGTGGTGGGCTACATGGGTGCGCCTTTTGGCTGGCAGTGGATTGTGGTGCGAAACGATCGCGGTCAAGAGATGCTCGATCTGGCAATGGATCAGATTGAGACTCAGCCTGTGATGTCGAAAGGCGATCGCAAAAATGCGGTACAGCAGAGTATTCCGGCCTACGACAAAGGTGTGACTTTGCCCATGTGGGCGGCGCAGCTTATGGGCGTATTGATCGAAAAAATTGGGCCTAAAGGACTGGAATATGCCCGCTTCTCGATCGACTCTCACTTCACGCGCAACTACCTGTACGTGCAACGCAACTATCCCGAAAAGCTAGAGGCTCATGTGCCGGAGTATGCCAAGAAAATTGTGGGGCAATACAAGCTGCCTGAGTGAGCTGTGAACTCGTCAAGTGAACCGTCAGTTAACCGTCAAGTTAGCCATGTCAATCCAACATATTTTGGTTATTGATGACGACGAGCTGATTCGCCGATCGACTCAGGTTTGTCTGGAAGTCACCCGGCACTGGCGCGTTTCAGCAGCAGGCTCTGGTCGTGCAGGCTTGGCAATTGCTGCTGTCGATCGCCCCGATGTCATCCTTCTAGATCTGATGATGCCTGACATGGATGGATTAGAAACCTTCCAGCAACTCCAGCTCAATCCCGAAACTCAGCCGATTCCTGTGCTGTTGCTAACGGCCAAACTGACGGACTCTGAAGGCTCTCAGTTTACGCAGTTAGGCATGGCAGGTGTCATTATCAAACCGTTTGACCCGCTAACGCTAGCCGACCAGATTCTGACCTTGGTAGCGCAGGGCGATCGGCAACTTAGGATCATGGATTAAAGCAAATCCAATAGTTTTTAGAAGTGCTGTGCTCCGCGCAGCACTTCTAAAAACTATTACAGGTTAACTTGCGATTCTTTAAGGACGAATCAAGATAGAAGTGCCGATCGCCACTTGGGCATAAACTGCCTGAATGTCAGCATCGCGCAAGCGGATGCAGCCATGAGAAACGGCTTGACCAATCAAGTCGTCTTGGTTCGTTCCATGCAGCCCAATTTGGTGTTGTCCATCTGTCCAGAAGCCAATCCAACGGCTCCCGAGAGGATTGCCGACTCCTGGGGGAAACACTTCTCCCGTAAACGGGTGTTGCCATACCGGATCAGCTTGCAAATGTAGTACCCGAAACTGACCTGTGGGTGTTTCCCACCCGGCTTGTCCAATGGCGATCTCATAGTTGGCAATTTGAGCGCCATCCTGAAACAGATAAACTTGGCGATCGCTCAAATCGACAATTAATCCAGAACGTTTTGCCAAAGGATTGGGGTTGAGAGCAATTTGCAAGTTAGGCGCTAGTCCGGGCAGCAGGGCAATGGCCTGGGAGTTTGCGTCTACGCTGGCTTGCGAGAAAGTCTGTAGGTTTCCAGATGAGTCCGCAGGAGGGCGATCGGGAAATGCGATGAATGATGAGGCGGGCGTGACCGCAGATTTTGGCTGAGACTGCGCCAAAAGACCTTTCAACTGCACAAAAACCAGCAGCGCAGCCGTGGCGAAACTCAGGCACATGAAAGTGCGCGAAAAGGATTCATTTCTGCTGATCATGACCCAACAAACTGTGTTTCAGCCGGGTAGAGCCGATGCAAATGCTGTGCGTCCGGGCAGTGGCTTACCCACTATCCTACTCCGATGCTTACTCTGACGCCTACTCTGGCCTGCTTATGGCACTGTCTGATTGAGAGGACTCTGGACTACGCCACTGCAAAATACAGCTATTCTTTTAACCCCAGCGCAACGCTATTCAAAATCTTCAATCTCGCCTCTCAAGCCGTTTTGATTGAGCATTTCTACAGCAGACTCGGCATTGTCGCGGCTGCTAAATGCGCCGATTTGCATCAGCGATCGCCCCTGTTCACGAATCAAAAACGCATTGGGCACAATGGATTGCACAAGCTTCTGGATGCGATTGCTATCGGCTTCGACTAAAACACGGTACTTCAGAGGTGTGGCTGGACGGCTAGTAAAAGCAGTGCGATCGCCCCTAGTCGGGTCACTCAGGACGTTAACCGTGGGCAAATCTCCGATATTGCCGACAGGCACTTGCTCACTGGGGACTGGCAGAAGATCGGCCTGTGCCACAGCAGAGGGGGTCGAATTTTGTAGAGACGTTTGAGGGCGTGAGCTTTGGGCTGGCTGCGGCACCGGAATGTTAATTGCCGCAGCCGATTGAGCCGAGATTGAAACGGCAGCTACAGGAGTCTGGCGTGCAGGTGTTGGAGCCGCCCCGGCGGGTGGGGGCACTGGAATCTCGATCGCGCCTGAAGGCTGGCGGATGGGCGTCTGTCGGGGTGAAGGTTGGCGAACTGAAACCAGAGAGGCTTGAGGGGTTGAGCTGAGTTGCGATGGGCGGGCAGGCTGGGCGGGCGGCAGTTGATTAATCAAAATCGCAGCCGATTGGGGCGTAACCGGAATTTGATCGGCAACTGAGGCAACCATCACCGCATTAGAGCCGGATAACGCCCCCTCCACATCGACTCTACCTGTGATGCGATCGCTCAGCATGGGATTGCCCACCGCCGAAATGATCTGTCGATTCGCAGAAGCGTTGATGTCATAGCGACTGTTGCGCATGAAGGTATTATTTCCCGGTTCCGCGACGGTACCCAGATTGGGGAGAGACTGGGCGATCGCCGCCACGCCATCTTCCCGACTGCCTTCGATCAAATTACCCCGAATGATCGGCTGAGCCTTTTCCTGTACCAAGATGCCAATCCGGTTCTGGCTAATGCGATTTTCTTGAATCAGAGGAGCCGCGTTCTCAGAAATATTGATGCCAAATCCAGTTTCTTCAAAGACATTCTGCTGCACTTGCGGGCGAGAGTTGCCAAAGATGGTGATCCCGTTGGCTCCGTTTCGCACAAAGACATTGCCCTGAATCAGAGGCGCGCTGCTGCCAACGGTAGAAATGCCGTCATGAGTATTGCCTGTAAAGGTGTTGGCTAAGACAATGGGACTGCTCGATTCCGCCCAGAGACCATAGCCGCGTGGATTGGGATTGGTCAGCGTCACGCCCATCAGAACCGCCTGATTGGCTCCTAGCATGGCAATATTTTGACCTGCGGATGTGGGGCTGAGAAAGCGCCCTCCCCCCTGAATCAAAAACCCTTGCCCTACCGTCGTTGGATCACCTTGAAGAGTGACTTCGGGCTGCATCACCAACGGAAAAACTTCTCCTGTCTCAGCGCTGTAGGTGCCTGGTGCTAACAAAATAATGGTCTGTGGCTGGGCGATCGCCAGCGCTTGGGTAATGGTACGAAAAGGAGCAGACTCACTGCCGTCTGCCTGAGCGTCATTGCCTGTGCTGGAATTGACATATAACAGCTTTTGCGTGGCTGCCAGCTGAGCCGAGGGAGCGCCATTTTCTAGAATGGGCTGCGGGACGGTTTGGGCGATCGTGCTGTCTGTCCAACCCAAAGCTAGGCTAACGAGTGTCTGGAGAGCGATGGCAGAAACCACAAAACGAAACTGAAAACTATAGGCAAGGATCAGACGCATGACAGTATCCTGACACCAACATTGCCAGATTGAAGTTGCCAAATTTTGAGATCAAGCAACTGCCCAAGTAGCCCGACCTGAGTAGCGTGACCTGACAAGAGGCATCTACATTGACGCTACATATGGAGCAGTTCCGACAATAGTACTGAAAAATAGCGCACTTGAACCTGGAGAATGAGAATTTTTTTGACCTGCGTTAACAGATGCTCTACTTGAGCAAAGCTGTACAAAAAAACAGCCCTGAAAGGTGCAGGAGGCAAGGCTCAAAGTAAGCTGGTAGAGAGACCGACAAATTAACAGGCAAATTAAAAGATGGGTACGGGTGAAACAGATCACCAGACAGGATTTTCAAAATCCACATTTTCAAAATCCACTGCGTTCTCAAAGCTGGCAAAAACTGGATTCTCAGAATTGACGGACTCAGAATCATCAATCTGCCGCATTCTGGATGCAAATCTCGATCGCGCCCGCGAAGGCATACGCATCATCGAAGAATGGTGTCGCTTTGGACTCCACAGCCCTCAGCTCACAGAAGAATGCAAGCAGTTGCGCCAAGAATTGGCTGGCTGGCATACCGATGACCTACGCCAAGCTAGAGACACCCCCAATGATCCGGGCGTTGCCCTGTCTCATCCGCAAGAAGAGCAGCGATCGAGCATTGCCCAGGTTTTGCGCGTCAATCTCTGTCGTGTCCAGGAAGCCCTGCGGGTATTGGAGGAATATGGCAAACTCTACTCAGCCGAGCTAGGTGCGGCCTGTAAGCAGATGCGCTATCGCGTCTATGCCCTAGAGAGCAACCTCACGCAGGCTCAGGGGGTGTCAGCTCAGGGGTCGTCAGATCAGCGGCTGCAAAAACTGGAGCGATCGCCTCTTTATCTAGTGACCTCCCCGGTCGAGCGGTTATTTGAAACAGTGGAAGCGGCTTTAAGGGGTGGCTTGACGCTGGTGCAGTATCGCGACAAGACAGCTGATGATCAAGTGCGCCTTGCGAGAGCCATAACGCTGAGGCAGCTATGCCAGCAATACGAAGCGTTGTTTATTGTCAACGATCGCCCTGATCTGGCGCTGGCAGTCGGCGCAGATGGCGTACATTTGGGGCAAGATGACCTGCCGATTGCCGTAGCGCGGCAAATTTTGGGCGATCGCGCACTCATTGGCCGCTCGACGCACTGCCCTGATGATCTCAAGCGGGCGATCGCTGAGGGGGCAGACTATGTGGGGGTAGGCCCTGTCTATGCCACACCCACCAAAGCAGGCAGACCTGCCGCAGGGTTGGACTATGTTCGCTACGCCGCTGAGCATGCTTCAATTCCCTGGTTTGCTATTGGCGGCATTGATGCCGAAAATTTGTCGGAAGTGGTGGCGGCAGGTGCCGATCGCATTTCCATGGTGCGCGCCATTATGGAATCAGAACAGCCAACCCTCAGTACACAGGTTTTTATGTCAAAGCTTCAGCAGGTAGAGACTATGAGAGGCAAAATCTAACGTTAAAGGATAAGAACTTTTGGGTTGAATGAACCCTCATAACGGATAGCTGAGAGATAGATTAAAGAATACCCAGGGAATAGCTTTAGTGACAGGTCAAGGAACCCCTCAAATAACCATTCAAATCAATGGCGATCGCCACCAGTGTGCTTGTCAAACTCAGCTCCCTCAGCTCTTGGAGCAGCTTGGCATGAACCCACGTCTGGTAGCGGTAGAATACAACGGCGAGATCTTACACCGCCAGTTTTGGCAAAGTACAGAAATTCAGGAAGGCGATCGCTTAGAGATTGTCACGATTGTAGGCGGCGGCTCTGGGTGATGTCCAACAGGTTGATTTCTTAGGCGATCCCTGACTTGATGCGCGATGCGGCTCATCAGCCCAATACAGGTCGGCTCAGTTCGGTTATCCGCCAAAAACTCGGCTGAAATCTCCCTTAAGGTTTCTAGTGAGTCGGTTGCCAGGACGGTAAACTAGAGAAGTCGAGAGTTTGTAACGATTGTTTACGTTATCGGGTTAGAACCCCCTCCAGTCGCAACCCAATCGCAACTGATCTCACCTCTCGTAAAATTCAGACGGTACGTCATATGCAAAAAAAATTAACTGCGTTGATCAAATCTTTTATTAAGCCATTACTGATTTTGGGCTTAGTGATCTCCCTGGTGCTGAGTCAGGCAGATGGGGCGTTGGCGGCTAGGAGTGGTGGCAGGATCGGCGGTGGCAGTTTTAGAGCGCCTGCTCGCTCAATGCCTTCCCCGACCCGGACGTACAGACCTGCTCCGTCGGGTGGCTACTATCCGGGCGGCGGTTTTGGTCTACCGTTCATCATGCCTTACCCGTTCATCATGGGTGGCGGCGGCTTGTTTTCCATTTTGATTTTCATGGCGATCGCGGGCTTCTTGGTTCGTAGCTTTCGGTCGGCTCAATCTGGAGAAGATCTAGGCTATGGGGCCTCTCCAAACGTCTCAGTGGCTAGAGTGCAGGTTGGCTTGCTGTCTGAGGCTCGGGGTTTACAGGCTGATCTGAACAATATTGCCAATCGCGCTGATACAAATACCTCTGCGGGTTTGGCTCAGGTGTTACAAGAATCGACCTTGGCTTTGATGCGTCACCCTGAGTACTGGATCTATGCAGGTGGCGAAACCCAGCAGACTAAGCTAGAAGCGGCTGAAAACCAATTTAATCGATTGGCTTTGTCAGAGCGCAGCAAGTTCTCTGCTGAAACCTTGTCTAACGTTAATAACGTCTTGAAGCAGGCCGAAACGGCTGCATTGCCCGCCGCAGGTGGGGCGTTGGTGGAAACGGCTCCGGGTGAGTATATCGTGGTCACTTTACTTGTCGCGACTCAGGGCAAGCTGGCTCTGCCGCCTATCACCAGCACGCAAGATTTGCGTCAGGCACTCGGACAGATTGGCTCAGTTCCTAGTGAAAACCTGATGGCGGTTGAGATTCTCTGGACGCCTCAGGCCGAAGGCGATACCCTCTCCTCAGACGATGTTCTGGCAGAATATCCTGACCTCAAGCTGATTTAGGCTTTGAGTCATGGCTTAAGCAAATAGAAAAGGGAGGCTGAATGCTCAGCCTCCCTTTTCTATAAGAATCGCTTTTGCGATCTCAAGGGTTAATGTTCTGAACTGTCCATTCTTCATGCCCTGCCTCGCTATCTTTTGAGTAAAAATAGCGATTTTGAGGATCACCCCGTAGCTCTAGATGATCGACCTGTGTTGGATTCAGCAGCAGCAGACAAAAATTGGGCAACGGCTCTGCTGCATCGGGCGGTGAGATCTCGATCGCCACAGTATCCGATGCCACAGTCTCCGATCGCGCAATTCCTGGCTTTGCCCAAGCAAATTGGACTCTTGCAGCATCTGAGAGTTCACGCCAAAGGTTTCGACGAGCTTGAAGAAGCTCATGATTTGCATGTCCTGCCGCAACAGCTTCTAACATCCCCAGCAGCCGAAATTGCTCACGGGTCTTTGGAAAATACCAGCAAACTTCCCCCCAGGGCTGAGCCAAGATCTGATCTATTTTTTGGCTACGCGTGTCGGCAATAAATTTAAGCTGATTGGTCAGTTCTAGAAATCCCCGAAAAACGACAGTACGATTGGCAGGGCGACCATCCGATCGCACCGTCGCCAACTGAACATAACGGGCATAAACCAACGATCGATTGCGATGTAAAGCCCGAGCTAAGGGCGATCGCCAGGGAGCAAGCGAGATATCGGGCATGGATCACTGCTAAAGCTGTAAAGAAATGCTAGACCTAGCATATTAGCGTGGTGCAGTCGATCTACCGAAGCTAGATAGCTTCTCTTCTACAGCTACGACCCGCTCTTTTAGCTCAATGACCAGGGTTGCCAGCCGTTTAAAGACGGGATCATCGGCTAAGCCTGAGCTAGTTGCTGGAGGAGAAATGGTCACTGGCGGAAGCTCAACGCCTGTATTTCTGCTCAGCCGCGACACGCTGTTTTGCAGTTGGCTCATCTGCGATCGCAAGGTTGTATTCTCTGACTCTAGCCGCGACACCCTTGATTCGAGCTGTGACGTCGATTGAGCCAGAATAGTTTGGGCGATCGTTGGCTGCGGCTCAAACTGCTGGTAGAGTAGCGCCAAGGTTAGCGTTAATCCGCTAAGCAGCCATCCAGACTGAGTCAATAGCTTTGACAGTAGCTTCATCATCTTCTTTTCTAGATCGATCGCATGGGAAACACAGGGGAAAGTCTGATGGGTAAAGATCCTGCTAACGCTGAAATAAACCCTCTCAGGCGCATTACAGCGCTCATCTAACGACAAGAATCATGATAGAAAAGTGAAATTAGTGGAACTCTAAACTCGTGCAATCCTTTTTGAGTAAAAATTTTATAGCTATAGCCGTAGCCGTTACTTTTAAGACTTGTTGTGGGCGCGCTCCACGCGCCTACAACAATGCGCCAGTCCCTGACACTTGTGAATATAGCTATATTTTTCTTTAAATAAGAAAAACGTGATTTATGAATCTTTTCTTCACTGACCTATTTCTCTCCAGATATCTACCTTAATGTCAATATAATGACCATCCTTATGATGTTTCTCCTGGATGATAGATGTGGCTAGCAGGAGATTGCCCTCACTGCAATGGTATTGAACCCCAATGGTTGAAATTTATCTGGTTGCCTTGACTCTTCTATCCGAGTCTTTGTCGATGCCCGACTGCTTGCAGGAACTGTCATATTCCTATATTGGCGTAATGGGCATTGTTTGTGTGAGTATGGTTTGCCTCGGGTTTGCCGCCGCCACCTTCCTGCATGGGCTGGCCAATGCCAAGAATCAGCAACAGCTTGAACCATCCCTCCTGGAGTCCTCCCTTCAAAAACTGCCAGAGGTTTGGGCAACGCCGCAGCACAAATGGTCTCGGCTGATTGAATACAATCCGATCGCAGTGGTTGAAATGAATACTGCCTTCGAGATTACAGATTGGAACGCAGCCGCAGTCGAGATGTTTGGCTACAGCAAACCCGAAGTTTTGGGTCTACCCATTTTTGATGTCACGGTTCCGCCCGAACTCCGATCGCAAATTGAGCAATTGATAGGCAACTTGTTTAAAAGTAAGCCAGGAAACGGGGATCATGGACATCGCACCATTAACCAAAACATGACAAAGGAGGGTCGAGTGCTGACCTGCGAGTGGTACAGCGCCCCCGTTTTTAATGCAGAGGGAGTCGCTACGGGCGCTATCTCGATGGCGCTAGACATTACTCAGCGGCATCAGGCTGAAAAAGAGCTGCAACAGTCTACCCAGGCGGTTACCAATATCTTAGGCAGCTTGGGCGATGCTTTCTTTAGCTTGAATCATCAATGGCAATTTACCTATGTAAATGCCAAGGCCGGAAGTTTACTCAAGCGGCAAGAGGCCGATTTGCTGGGGCAAAACATTTGGGATGAGTTTCCTGAGGCGATCGACTCTACCTTCTATAGCGCCTATCACAGGGCGATGGCTGAAAACCTGCCTGTCGCTTTTGAAGCCTACTATCCGCCCTTAGAAACCTGGTTTGAAGTCCATGCCTACCCGTTTGAGGATGGGCTATCTGTTGATTTTAGAGACATTAACGATCGCAAACGCACCGAAACCGATCTGGGTAAATCCCAGGAAATTCTGCAATCGGTCATCAATACTATTCCGCAGTTTATTTTCTGGAAAGATTGCCAGTCTGTCTTTTTGGGGTGTAATCAAAATTTTGCCAAAGCTTGTGGTTTGAATTCTCCTAGCGGCGTAATTGGCAAAACGGATTATGATTTTGCCTGGTCAAAAGAAGAGGCAGAGCAGTTTCGCGCCATCGATGCCCAAGTTATTGCTTCTGACACGCCACTTATGCATGTGGTGGAACCGTTTCAGAACGCAGAAAATCAGGAAGTTTGGCTAGATTACAGTAAATTTCCGCTACATGATGCCGAAGGCACCGTCGTTGGCGTGCTTTGTATGTATGAAGACATTACCGAGCGCCGTCTGATTGACCAGCAAATTCGCACCTCTCAAATCTTTCTGGACAGCGTTCTGAACGGAACTTCCGATCCAATTTTTGTCAAAGATGAACGCCATCGTTGGGTGCTGGTGAATGATGCTCTGTGCGCCTTGATGGGTCGTCGCTCTGAAGAACTCATAGGCAAGTCAGATTACGACTTTCTCCCTCCAGAGCAAGCTGCTGTGTTTTGGGAGAAAGACAGCCTTGTGCTGGCTACCGGAGAGGAGAACGTTAATGAAGAAGTCTTGACTGACACCGAGGGGCATTGTCGGTACATCTCGACGAAGAAAACTTGCTTTCAAGATGCCTCTGGCAATCGGTTTCTGATTGGTACCATTCGAGATATTACCGATCGCAAACGATCGGAACTGCTGCTGCAACAGGCCAAAGAACAGCTAGAGCTAAGGGTTGAAGAACGCACGACCGAACTTCAGCAGCTTGTGGCGCAGCTAGAGCAGGAAGTCCAGGAACGGCGGTATGTTGAAACCCAGCTACGGGAATCAAAACAAATGATGGACATTGTGTTTGACACTTTGCCCCAGCGCGTGTTTTGGAAAGATAGGAATTTCAACTATTTGGGCTGCAACAAGAAGTTTGCCCAAGACGCAGGCTTAGAGTCGCCCGAACAAATTATTGGCAAAAGCGACTTTGAGCTGTCGTGGAAGCATCTGGCTCCGCTCTATCGCGCAGATGATGCTGCCATCATGGAAGCCAATACGGCTCGCCTCAACTTTGAGGAACCTTTTAGCCGAGATGATGGTGCGCCGAGCTGGGTGAGAACGAGCAAGCTTCCTATGCTGGATGAGCGGGGAGAAGTCTTTGGGATATTCGGCTCATTTGAGGATATTACCGATCGCAAGCGCACTGAAACTGCTCTTGCCGCTAGCGAACATAAGTACCGCATTCTGGTAGATACTTCTCAAGATTTGATATGGTCGGTCGATCAGGAAGGCCGCTATACCTTTGTCAACCCTGTTGTGCAGAAAATATTTGGCTACAAGCCAGAGGAAATGCTGGGTCGTCCTTTCAGCGATTTTCAACCTGCAAAGCAAATTAAAAAAGATAGGGCTACGTTTCAGCGGGTGCTGGCAGGGCAGCCCATTATGCAGTACGAAACCCTCTACATCACTAAAGAGGGTGGAGAGGTTTATCTAGCGTTTAACGCAACCGCCCTGCGAGACGAAAACGGTCAGGCTATAGGCGCGACGGGAACCGCTAGCGATATTACCCTACGTAAGCAAGCCGAGTTGGAACTTCAGAAAACTCGGACATTTCTAGAATCGGTGCTGAAGAATTTGCCGATCGGGGTAATTGCCAAAGACGCCCAAAACCTGCGCTATGTCTTATGGAATGTCGGTGCAGAGAAAATCAAGGGTCGCCTAGCTAGCGAAGTGCTGGGCAAAACAGACTGTGACCTTTACCCGACTTGGCAGGCAGAAATTTTTACCGCCCAGGATCAAACGGTTTTGAGCAGTGGTCAGATGATGGATATTGCTGAGGAAGAAGTCACGATCGCCAATGGCGAGACGCGCATCTTTCACACTCAGAAGACTGTCATTCCAGATGCTGAAGGCCATCCAGAATATCTACTGCTGCTGACAGAAGACATTACCGATCGCAAACGCGCTGCGGATGCTTTGCGCCAGAGCGAGGCTCGCTTTCAACGGGTGGTTGCCAACATACCGGGCATGATCTATCAGTTCCGCATGGCTCGAGAGGGTCAAGTTTCCTTCCCCTATGTCAGCAGCTTCTCCCGAGAACTCTACGGCATTGAGCCGGGAGATCTACAGGCCAATGCTCACTTGATTCTTGATCTGATTCATCCTGACGAGCGCCGCATGTTTGATGTTTCGATTAAGCGCTCTGCTGAGACGCTGCAACCTTGGGAATGGACAGGGCGTAGCCAGTATGGAGTGCGGGCAGACGGTACCCCTGAATATCGATGGGTAAAAGGCATTGCTCGCCCCGAACGCCAAGCCGATGGCTCAACCATCTGGGATGGATTGGTGGTAGATTTTACCGATCGCAAACAGGTGGAAGACGATCTGCGCGACTCTAAGCAACTGTTGCAGCTAGTAATGGATACCATCCCACAGCTGATTGCCTGGAAAGATCGCAACTCCGTCTATCTGGGCTGCAACAAAAACATGGCTAAGGTTTCAACAGTCGCGCTGCCTCAAGATATTGTAGGCATTAGTGATCACGACTTGGCTGACAGACTGGGCTGGGAAGAGGGGAGAGCCGACTTCTATCGGGAGTGCGATCTCCAGGTGATGAAGACTGGCACGCCCATGCTTCATGTTGTCGAGCCTCAGCTGCAAGCGGGTGGCAAGATCGTCTGGCTCGATACTAATAAGCTGCCGCTTTATGATGCTGAGGGCAATGTTGTTGGCATTCTGCTGATGTTTGAAGACATTACCGATCGCATTCGGATTGAGCAAGATTTGAGGCTTTATAAGCGAGCGGTCGAATGTTCGGGTGATGCAATTGGAATTGCCAATGCTTCTAGAACTCATATTTACCAAAATCCCGCTTTTTCTAGACTATTTGACTGCGAAACCGCAGAGCAGTTCTGCCAAGCCGGAGGAATTCCAAATATATTTGCTGACCCGACCATTGCAGAGACGGTGCTGCAATCTGTGGCTGAAGGTCACCAGTGGATGGGTGAAGTCGAGATGCGTTCTTTAACGGGTCGTCCTTTATCCGTTTTGCTGCGGTCTAATGTCATCGTCGATGAGGCCGGGCAGATGATTGGTATTGTGGGCGCAATGATGGATATCAGCGATCGCAAACGGGCAGAAGAAGCGTTGCGTAAGTCTGAACATAATCTGCGGACTGTATTCAACAATGTTTACGATGCTATTTTCATTCAGGCAGAAGATGGTTCTATCTTAGATGTCAATAATCGCACGCTGGAAATGTATGGCGTTTCTGCTGCCGAAGCGACTCAACTCTCTATTCAATCAGACTACTCAGCTCCAGAGAATCGATTTGACCAACTGCAACAACTTTGGCAACGCGCTTTGAGCGGTCAAACGGCTCGGTTTGAATGGCTAGCCCAGCGTCCGCACAATGGCGAAACATTCGATGTTGAGGTGGCGCTGTGTAAAATGAGCCTCAATAATCAAGATGTGGTGCTAGCAAACGTGCGAGATATTAGCGATCGCAAACGGGTTCAGGCCGCGCTGGAGCAATCGGAAGCTCAATATCGTCTACAAGCGAACGATTTACAAAACACGTTGCGTGAGCTTCAGCATACTCAAACGCAGCTCATTCAAAGTGAAAAGATGTCATCGTTGGGGCAGCTTGTGGCTGGGGTAGCTCACGAGATCAATAATCCTGTAGGCTTTATTTTCGGCAATCTCAACCATGCCAGCGACTACACTCAAAACTTACTGCACTTGATCCAGCTCTACCAAACTCACTATCCGCAGCCAGTGGCAGAAATTCAAAGTCAAATGGAGGCGATCGATCTTGCCTTTTTGCTCGAAGATTTGCCCAAGCTGATTAGCTCTATGCGGGTGGGAGCCGATCGAATTCAAGGCATTGTGGCCTCGCTAAGAACCTTCTCGCGCATGGATGAGGCTGATATGAAATCGGTCGATATTCATGAAGGCATTGACAGCACGCTGATGATTTTGCAAAGCCGCCTCAAGCCTAGCCCCAACCGCCCTGCCATTGAAGTTGTTAAAACTTACGGCGATCTGCCTATGGTGGAATGCTATGCAGGGCAGCTCAACCAAGTGTTTATGAACTTGTTGACCAATGCGATCGATGCTTTGGAAGAGGCAATGGTTCCTCCAGTGGCAGTTGGCTGCAAACGAGGATACGAAATGCAGAGCCAGGAAATGCAGAGCCAGGAAACCCAATACGAGCCAGCCTTCGCTCCCACAATTCATATTCAAACTGAAATCACAGAGGGACAGCAAGTTAGCATTCGCATTTCTGACAACGGACAAGGCATGACGGAGAAAACGCGTAATCGGTTGTTTGATCCTTTCTTTACAACAAAGCCTGTCGGCAAAGGTACAGGTATGGGGCTTTCGATCAGCTACCAAATCGTCACAGAGCGGCATGGTGGAACTTTGCAATGCGTTTCTGCACTTGGGCAAGGTGCTGAATTTACAGTCGAGATCCCAGTGCGGCAGGTAGAATGCTGCCTTTAAGGCCAATGGTACAGCAGATGTTTTTTGAGAGCTGCACAGGTTTTTTGAGAGTTGCACAGACTGAGACTTGCAAAATAATCCGTCTTGTTGGGGTTTTCAACTCGCTATGAGACCTACGGAATGTAGGATAGAACTTGCACAGGCGATGTAGGGCACCACTAGGCGATCGCCCTTTGTGTGGCACTTTTGCGTGGCATTTCCCCCAGCCATATGGCACTACGCAATTAGGTTAGGATAGGTTATTTTTTGAAAGCCGCGTGTAGCTAGGCTTTCAAAAAATAACTCATTTAGTTCTAAGCGCGTAGCGCTATAGATCTTACAAAATTTAAAATTCAGAATGGCACTAATTGATTGCTTATGAAGGGTGAAGCGCGACAGGTGGCTTTTGGGGCGCTGCGATCCGTACATCGGGGTGCTTTTGCTGATGTAGCGCTCGATCGGGCGCTGCGACAGACAAAATTAGCAGAAAACGATCGCCGTTTGGCTACAGAATTGCTCTACGGCAGCATTCGCCGCCAACGGACATTAGATGCACTGGTGGATCAACTCGCTACAAAAAAGTCGCAGCAACAGCCACCAGACTTGCGGCTAATTTTGCATCTAGGACTGTATCAGCTTCGCTATCTGAATCACATTCCAGCGAGTGCGGCTGTAGACACGACAGTAGAGTTGACCAAAACTAATGGTTTGAGCGGGTTGGCAGGGTTTGTTAATGGGGTATTGCGGCAGTATGTTCGCCTCATGACCACTGAGCCAATGGCCGATCCACTACTTTTGCCTATCGATCCGGTTAGCCGAATTGCAGTACAGCACAGCTACCCCGATTGGATAGTGCAGGTCTGGATAGAGCAGTTTGGCGATCGCGCCACCGAACAGCTCTGCGAATGGCTCAATCGATCGCCCCAGATCGATTTGCGCATTAATCCCCTTCGTACCAGCCTGACAGCTGTTGAAGCGGCATTTCAGGCGGCTGGCATTGAGGTCTGCCGGGTTGGGGCTTTGCCCCAAGCATTGCGATTGCCGCCTGGAGCGGGGGCAATTCACAACCTCCCCGGCTTTGCAGAAGGCTGGTGGACGGTACAAGATAGCAGTGCTCAATTGGTGAGCCATCTGCTGGCACCCCAGCCCGGAGAAACGGTAATTGATGCCTGTGCGGCTCCGGGCGGCAAAACGACTCACTTGGCAGAGCTAATGCAGGATTGGGGCATTGTCTGGGGTTGCGATCGCCATGCTTCTCGGCTGCGAAAACTGCATGAAAACGCTTCCCGCTTGCAGCTTCAGTCTATTCAAACTCAGGTCGGCGATAGCCGCGAGATGGCTCAGTTTATCGGACAGGCCGATCGCGTTTTGGTAGATGCTCCTTGTTCAGGCTTGGGAACGCTCCACCGCCATGCCGATGCCCGCTGGCGGCAGACGCCTGAAACAGTGCGGGAACTTTCGCATCTGCAAAAGGAACTATTAACTCAGGCCGCCACTTGGGTAAAGCCGGAAGGTGTCTTGGTTTATGCCACCTGTACGCTACATCCGGCTGAAAATGAGGCGATCGTCCAAGCCTTTTTAGAGCAAAATGGCGACTGGAAGATTGAGCCACCCGAATCGAGCCATGCGGCGGCTGCATTTGTGACCGACCAGGGATGGCTCAAAGTACTGCCCCACCTGGAAAACATGGATGGCTTCTTTATGGTGAGAATGCGTCGCTCGATCTAAGTTCAAGTAGTTTTTTAAAGATTTAGTGAACTCAATCGCCAGTTGGGTTAAGTTAGTAACAAGAAAAGCGTGGTTGAAGATTATGCAAATGGTAAGAATCCCTAGAGAAATCCTTCGGAACCTTGCTGAGGCCATCTATACTCAGTCTAGATCAGACGAAGAATTGAGCAAAACCCTGGAATCTCTTCGTCAGATGCCTGAAAGCACCATTGGGTATGAGGTCGCTCGCTTTGTCGATACTCGCCGCGCCCTGTCTATTCCCGTTCTCAGAGCAAGCTAGGGAATTTTTCACGCAGCGTCTTTAAGTTGAATAATAGCCTTGGAAAAGCCTAGCCGCAACCTCAGCCATAGCTCTCGATTGCGATCGCTTATGCAGGATGTAGGCATTTCTAGCTTCAAAGCCCTCAGCCGCGCTGCGCAAGTATCGAGCTGGCAGATAGAGCAGTTGCGGCGAGGACAGGCAGACCAAATGCGGGTTGAGCCTTTGTACAGGCTCAGTCAAACGCTTCAAATTCCTTTAATGGAACTGCTAGATCATTTTTCGGATATTCAGATCCCTCAGCAATCGTCGCTGGCCACTGCGGATAGTCATCTACAGCAAGAATACGATCGCCTGAAGGCTCAAATGGAGCAACAGCAGCAATCTTTGCAGCATGAGTTTCAGCAGAACTGTCTGCGATCGCTCGAATCTTGGCTGATTCAGTTTCCAACGCTGGCCTATGCGGCTCAGCAGAATCCCCAATTTCCAGCGAAGAATTTTTTACCTTTTATCCGTCCCCTAGAGCAATTGCTGCAAGCTTGGGGCATTGAAGCGATCGCGCCTGTCGGTGCCGAGGTGCCTTATGATCCGCAGATGCATCAGCTGCTCGAAGGCAGTGCAGAAAGGGGCGATCGGGTTAAGGTTCGCTACAGGGGCTATCGGCAAGGCGAAAAATTGCTGTATCGCGCTCAGGTGAGTCGCGTGAGTGGCGCAGCGAATGCCTAGCTGTCCTGAGGGGTGATCGCCCAGCGACGTAACCAGTGGCGTAAGATTAAAGTTACAATCTGTAACCGGACATACCGTTTAAACACGAGGGATCAAACTTATGGCTCTCAAAGAAGGCGCAACGGCTCCCAGCTTTACCGTCAATGACACCAATGGCAACCCTGTTTCTCTGTCTGATCACGCAGGCAAGACTGTGGTTCTTTACTTCTACCCCAAAGACGACACTCCCGGCTGTACCCGAGAAGCTTGTAGCTTCCGCGACAACTACACTGCCTACCAGGGCAAAGACATTGTGGTGTACGGAGTCAGCATGGATAATCAAGTCTCGCACCAAGCTTTCACCGAGAAATTTAACCTCCCCTTTCCTCTGCTAGCAGATGTGGATGGGTTGCTGACTCAAAGCTATGACGTTTCGGGTGGCGGCTATTCTAAGCGCGTTACCTTTGTGATTGATGGTGAGGGCAAAATTGCCAAAGTCTACGACAGCGTTAAGACTGATACGCACGCCACAGATATTCTGGCTGATCTGGGGCTAATGTAGCCTAGAGCTTTTGATTGCTGGGGAAAGAGTGCCTGCTGCCTTTTTCCCCAGCGCACTTTATTAGCGTTTATAGCCAGCCTTAGCCCTTACTTAGAACGTTTGGGGTGGTGCGCGAAGCGCGGCATTCCAAAAAACTATTGGGACTAGCCTGCATGTCTAGCATCCTCACCTCAGCTTCCAACAGCCAAATTCCTATCATTGATTTCGCACCCTATAACCAAGGGTCTGCTGCTGAGCGGCAGCAGGTTGTTGAGCAGATTTATGCAGCCTGTCATGAAATGGGGTTCATGTATTTGCTCAATTCTGGGATTTCGAAATCGTTGTTCGATCGCCTGCTGATCCAGTCACAGCAGTTTTTTGATTTGCCCATCGCCCTAAAGCAGCAGGTGGCGCGATCGCCCGAAACTAACTGCGGCTACGTCGGGTTTCAAAAAGAAAGGCTCGATGCTGCAAAGCCTTGGGACTTAAAGGAAGCCTTTAATGTCGGCATTCACGCCCTTTGGCCGAGTCAGCCTGAGGAATTTCAAGCTGTGGTTTCAGAGTTTTATCGGCAATGTACGACTGAGGTGGCTCCAAAGGTGCTGCGTGCCTTTGCGATCGCCCTGCATTTGCCTGAAACCTTTTTTGACGACAAGCATGGCCAAAACTATGTGTTGCGTATGCTGCATTATCCGCCTGTGAGCCAAACGCCAGAGCCGGGACAGCTTCGAGCAGGAGAGCATACCGACTATGGCAGTATTACCCTGCTCTTGCAAGATGATGTCGGCGGTTTAGAAGTGCGCACCCGCAACGGCGAGTGGATTGCCGCCCCTTATGTGCCGGATGCGCTGCTGGTGAATGTGGGGGATGCGATGCAGCGCTGGACTAACGACGAACTCAGCTCAACGCCTCATCGGGTGGGGGTGCCCTTGCTGGCCGCTATGCGATCGCGCTACTCTGTGGCTCTATTTTGCGATCCTAACCTGGATGTTGAGATTGCCTGTTTGGAGAGCTGCCAAAATGACGATCGCCCAGCGCAATATCCGCCGATCTTGACCCAAGACTACTTAGAGAGTCGATTTGCAGCAACTTACTAGTGGCCTTATTACTAGTGGCCTTAATGGTCTGTTAAGAAGCACAGATTAAACAAAGCTAGGTTTTCGGAAGTGCCGCGCGGCATTTCCAGATCCCAGGAATTGAACCGCAGGATATGCGCCCAAAGTGATCGTGAGTGAATATCCTCAAGGTAAACTGGTTTGGCGTACTGGGTTTGCGCTTAGGATTCGGTCTGGATTTGCTCAGACTGAATTGAGACGCACTTTTTCGATCGCACTGAGTGAGGTTTTATGGCTGCCTGGACAGCGCTGCTTGAGACAAGCTATCTCTGGATACCGATTGCCATCTTTGTAGCTGCGATCGCCTATTTGCTCGGCTCCATTCCAACGGGCTACTGGCTAGGCAGGCTCAGAGGGATTGATATCCGAGAACATGGCTCTAAGTCTACGGGGGCAACTAATGTGCTGCGAACCCTGGGAAAAGTTCCGGCGCTGATGGTGCTGTTGGTCGATATGCTCAAAGGCGTTGCTGCTTTAGCCTTTACGCGCTGGTTCTATGAGCTATCCATCCCCAATGCCATTCCGGCAGAGGTCGATTTCCAAAGCTGGATAGATTGGGCGATAACGCTGGCGGCACTGATGGCGGTCTTGGGACACAGCAAATCGATTTGGATTAACTTTACGGGCGGAAAATCTGCCGCGACTGGGTTAGGTGTGCTGTTTGGCATGGCTTGGCAGGTTGGGCTAGGGGGCACGATCGTGTTTGGTTTGGCCTTAGCTATCTCCCGCATCGTTTCCTTAAGTTCGATCGCGACAGTCCTATCCGCTATGGTGCTCATGGTCGTCCTACAGCAGCCGTTGCCCTTCCAGATTGCAACGATTCTAGGAGGAACTTATGTGATCTGGTGTCACCGAGCAAACATTCAGCGTCTTCTGGCAGGTACAGAGCCTCGGGTAGGTCAGAAGCACTCAACTGTTGAAAGCAAATAGGTTTGAAAGCAAATAGATTTAGCGGCATTCTTAACAGCGCTACAGTATAAACAGGACAGATAGACAGGGTTGTTGAGTTTAAAACCTTCAGTTAAAGCCCAGCAGTTCAGCGCCCTTGACGACGCTACTCGAATTCATGACTTCCAAGACCCCCTCCCCCTCCTCAGAGCCTCCCTCTTTTAACCTCTCGCGATCGCTCCAATACTATTTCAAACGAGAGCTGGTTCCCCTCCTGGCAGATTTGCGTTTAGCCATCTTTTTGCTTTTGGCGATCGCAATTTTCAGCATTTCAGGCACGGTGATCGAGCAAGGGCAAACCCAGGCGTTTTATCAAGAAAACTATCCAGAAAATCCGGCGCTCTTTGGATTTTTGACCTGGAAGGTGATTTTGACTATAGGGCTAGATCATGTCTATCGCACCTGGTGGTTTTTAGCGATTTTGATCCTGTTTGGAGCCAGCCTCACCACCTGTACGTTCAAGCGGCAGCTCACGGCTCTACGCTGGTTTTCTCGCACCTGGAATTTCTATAGCCAGCCCCGCCAGTTTCAAAAAATGGCGTTGAGTGCAGAATTGCCCCAAGGTTCGCTAGAAACCTTGATTCCTCTACTGCAAAGGCAGCGCTATAAGATTTTTCAGGAAGGGGACAAGCTCTATGCTCACAAGGGGCTGATAGGGCGGATTGGGCCAATTGTCGTTCATGCCGCTATGCTAATTACGCTGGTGGGGGCGATCGTCGGCTCCATGACGGGCTTTTTTGCCCAAGAGATGGTTCCGAGCGGCGACACCTTCCAAATACGCAACATTTTTGATGCGGGGCCTTTTGCCGCTTCGCAAATTCCTAAAGACTGGTCGGTGAAAGTGAATCGCTTCTGGATTGACTACACGCCCAAGGGCACGATCGACCAGTTTTATTCTGATCTGTCGGTGTTGGATCAAGCCGGAGAGGAGGTCGATCGCCAGACGATTCACGTTAACAAGCCCTTACGTCACAAAGGGGTGACGCTGTATCAGGCCGATTGGGCGATCGCTGCCGTCCGTTTTCGCCTCAACAATAGCCCTACCCTAGAGCTGCCTATGGCAGAGCTAGAGACAGGGGGCAAAGGTCGGCTGTGGGGCACTTGGTTACCGACTAAGCCCGACCTGAGCGACGGCATTTCGGTCGTGGCCAAAGATCTGCAAGGGATTCTGCTGATCTATGACAAAGAAGGCAAGCTGGTTTCTACGGTGCGCGAAGGCATGTCTACCGAAGTGAATGGCGTGACCTTAGCGATCGCTGAAATTGTAGGCAGCACCGGATTGCAGATCAAGGCTGATCCAGGTATTCCGCTGGTCTATGGCGGCTTTGGGCTAATGATGCTGGGAGTGATGATGAGCTACGTTTCTCATTCGCAGATCTGGGCACTGCAAACCCAGGAGGGATTCTACATTGGCGGCAAAACCAATCGTGCCCAAGTCACGTTTGAGCGCGAAATGATTGCCATGCTGGAGCAATTTACAGAAGGCTCAGCTCAAGCCGCCTCCGGTAAAAGCGCCCTCAATCCAGAAACCCAGACTCAAGCATCTGTCTAGACGAGCTACTGATCCACTAGCGGATCGTAGGGCACGACGTTCTCCTGTTCATTTGCGTCATTGCGAGCCACGATCGCCTCGGCTGCTTCAGTCTCGCTGAGATTATGAGGCTGATGCGGTACACCTGCTGGAATGAATAAAAAATCTCCGGCAGTGTTAATGATCGATCGCCGTAGACCCTTGCCGTATCGTGTTTCTACTTGTCCCTTCAGGATATAAATGGCTGTCTCATAGTCTCTGTGGAAGTGCGGCTCTGCCGAGGCTCCTGGCGGAATGACAACGAGATTCATCGAAATTCCAGTCGTGCCTGCTGTCGCCTGGGATATGCCAAAAAAGTAGGGCAATTTCTGGCGGGTCATGACCTCTTGCGTCGGATGAACGGTAATAATTTCGCCATCGTGAGCGATATCTGCATCCTGAACGGTCTTGGCCTCTTGAGCAATATCCATATTGCAGCGCTTAAAAGGGGTTGAGATCTACTCCAGTATTATGGCTCAACATCACAGTGTGACGGTAAAGCGCATTTGCAGCTTAAAACCAAAACCACATTGCGTATCCCATCATACAAACCTGTCATGACAAGCTTGTTTTACTGAGAGGCAAAATGCTGGAGATGCCGACATGGTTGGAACCTTGCCCAAAACGCAAAGCCTCGCAGAGCAAGCCCAAGAGCTGGGATTAGAGTTTTTTCTCGTCTCCTATACCGATCTACTGGGCGGCACCCGCGCCAAGCTAGTTCCTGCCGCAAAGATTGCCGCTGTAGAGGCAGAAGGCGCATTTTTTGCCCCCTTTGCCTCTAATCTGGGTCTGGGGCCAGATGCGCCTGATATTGCTGCTATTCCTGACCCTGAGTCGCTGATTGTGTTGCCCTGGCAAACAAATGTGGGTTGGGTTGCTAGCGATGTCTACATGAATGGCGCACCCTTTGCGGCAGCGCCTCGTGTCATCTTCAAGCGGGTGCTAGAGCAATGTGCCCGCTTAGGATACGACTTTAAAACAGGCGTAGAAGCAGAATTTTGCTTGCTGAAGAAAACAGAGCAAGGTTATCAGGTTGCAGATGCCTTGGATACGGCTGCGCGCCCCTGCTATGACCAGATGAATCTAATGCGGCAGTTTGACCTGATCTCGACGCTGGTGAGCTACATGAACCAGCTAGGGTGGGAACCTTACCAGTGTGACCATGAGGACGCAAACGGGCAATTTGAGCTGAACTGGACTTATAGCAGCGCGTTGACCACTTGCGATCGCCATGTCTTTTTCAAGTACATGGTGAAAACCCTTGCCGAGCAGCGAGGTCTAACGGCCTCCTTTATGCCCAAACCCTTTAGCCATCTGACAGGTAACGGTGCCCATGTGCATCTCAGCCTTTGGGATAAGGGTGATAACGCTTTCCTAGACGAAAGCAATGATGTGGGGCTGTCGCAGCTAGGCTACGAGTTTTTGGGCGGCGTGCTCGATCATGCTCAAGGACTATCTGCCCTCTGTGCCCCTACGATTAACTCCTATCGCCGTATTGGAGCCACCATGACCGCCTCTGGTAGTACTTGGAGTCCGCGCTACCTGTCCTATGGCGGCAACAACCGCACACATATGCTGCGGATTCCTGACAAAGGCCGGTTTGAGTGTCGGCTGCCTGATGGAGCGACCACCATGTATTTAACTCAGGCGGGGCTACTTGCCGCAGGGTTAGAAGGCATAGAGAAACATTTGCAGGCAGGCGATCGCATTGATGAAAATATGTTTGTCCGTGGCTCAGAATTCACGACGCTGAAGACGCTACCGACTAGCTTGCTAGAGGCTTTGCGGTATTTAGAGCAAGATAGTCTGCTGATGACGACCTTGGGCGAACAGGCTGCCAAAACCTACCTCGATTTCAAACGGCAAGAGTGGGATGCTCACAACGCTGAGATTACGGCCTGGGAGCTAGAGCAGTACATTAATGTATAGTCATGTGTCATTCATCAAGTGCATTCGCCCAGGGACTGGACAAGACCCAGAACCCAGAAATTCCTTGAAATTCTTAGCAAGGATTTCAAGGAATGTTCTCCGTAGCGATTCTCCTGAGAATATATTTGTAGACGATCGAAGTTCGCTTATGAATATCCTCTGGAGAAAAGTTTGACTTTATTGGAAATGGCTGTATCTGAAGACCATAACCACTTACCGCTGAAGATTGCGCGGATCGAGGGCATCACGCAGTCCATCTCCTAGCAGGTTAAAGGCCAACACCGTTAGCACAATGAGAATGGCGGGTGACCAAACTAGCCAGGGTTGCAGCACTAAAACTGAGGCATTTGTGGCGACTGACAGCATATTTCCCCAAGACGGATCAGGCTCCTGAATTCCCAGCCCAATTAGGCTGAGTACGGCCTCTGCCACGATAAAGCTAGGAATCGTGAGGGTGGCGGAAATGATAATGTAGGTAGCCGTCTGCGGCAACACATGGCGGGCAATAATGTAGAGCGATCGCCCTCCCATTGCCTTTGCGGCCTGCACATAGACCCGTTCTTTGATGGACAAGACTTGTCCCCGCACTACGCGGGCTAAACCCGACCAACTGACGAAAGAAGTAATGATAACAATTAGCAAAAACCGCTGAGCGCTGGTCAAACCTGGCGGCAACACGCCCCCCAAGGCTACTAGCAAGTAGATCGAAGGAACCACCATTAGCACCTCGACGATCCGCATCAGAACCACATCAATAACGCCACCAAAGTAGCCAGAAATGCCGCCTACTAGAAGCCCTAGGGGAAAGGTGATCAGCGTTCCTACGATGCCGATAAACAGACTAATGCGACCGCCATGCACCAGACGGCTAAATTGATCGCGCGCCTGTTCATCAGTGCCCAAAAGGTTGATTCTGCTCTCTCCTGTAGTTCCAAACAGATGCAGATTGCTCTTAAAGCCAGAGAAAAGTTCGATATCTTCTATTTTGGGATCGCTGAGAGAGAACCGCGTAGGCAGCGGTAGCTTTACTTGGAGAAATGGGTAGGGTTCACTCTGGACAAACAGCCGCACTGGAGAAGGCTGGCTGCGATCGATCTTGAGGGCGCGATCGCCTGTTTCTAAACTCACAGCGCCTTGCGTCGTGGGGTAGACATGCGGCCCTGTAAACTGTCCCTGTTCATTAAACCAGTGAATCTGGGTGGGGGGCAGTAGCGAGCCATCTGCCTGCGAAGTTTTAGGATCGTAGGGCGCAACGAATTCTGCAAAAATCACGATTAAGTAGAACGTCAGCAGAATAGCGGCTCCGAGTCGAGCCAAAGGATTTCGCTTAAGATTGCGCCACCAATTCATAGTTAGCTCCGAGTCAGTTGAAGATCATCATAGATCAGACCTGTGGAATTCGGGGATGTTCTGAGCTTGCGGTAATAGCTATTGTCTTTCATCTCTAGAAAGGGATGGTATTTTGGCAGCTATGCAGAGGATTTGCCAAAACCATACCAAAACACCATTTAAGTGTCTGTGGAGTTACGCAAAAGTATGAGCTGGCGGCGCATTTGCGGAGAGGCTTCTAAGTCAGGTATTTCTAAAGCTTGAACATCTGCTGCAATGGGTTCAAGATACTGATCGGCACCACAGGAAATAGCGTCCAGCAAACGCTCTAAAAGCTGAGCGCGATTGTAAATCACCTGTTTCTCTTCGATCAATCTAAATTTAAGATTAATTTCACAGGTATAGACTGCAAATTTTGGCTCAGTGATTTGACTCTCAAGATTATTATCCACAGTATCGTCGCTTTGCCCATGATTAACCCTTCCAGCATAAGGGTTGCAACTTCAGCCCACTTCGCCCACCTGGATCACCCCACTGGTATCATTCTGCCGGGCGATCGCTGCTATGGCTCAAACGCAAATTTGCCTGACGGGATTGCCAAACCGATCGCCTGATCGATCGCCGCTCTTCCGTTAGCTCCGCAATGCAATGCGGGCAAGACACTCCGACTTCATATGCAGGAGAATCTTGATCGGCTTCAGAAATCGGGTGTCCGCAGCCTAAGCACATTTCATGCGTTCCTGGCTCTAACCCATGCTGCAAGGCAACCCGCTGATCAAACACAAAGCACTCTCCCTGCCAAAGGCTTTCTTCAGGAGCGACTTCTTCGAGATATTTAAGAATGCCGCCCTTAAGGTGATAAACCTCTTGATAGCCTTGAGCCAGCATATAGGCAGAGGCTTTCTCGCAACGAATTCCGCCTGTGCAAAACATGGCTACTTTTGGGTGCGTGACAGGATTTAGAGTGTTCTGCACGTAGCCTGGGAAGTCTCTAAAAGATGAAGTTTCTGGATTTTTTGCATTCTGAAATGTACCAATTTTTACTTCATAACTATTGCGCGTATCAATCACGATGACTTCTGGATCGGTAATTAACCGATTCCAATCTTGAGGGTCAACGTAGGTTCCGGCTTGTTCACTTGGATTGACTTCAGGCATTCCTAGCGTGACAATTTCCTGCTTCACCTTTACCTTCATGCGCTCAAACGGCAGAGTATCGGCAACAGATTCTTTGAATTCCAGGTCAGATAGCCGATCATCCGATCGCAAATAGGCTAAAACTGCGTCGATGGCTGCGCGTGAGCTGGCAATTGTGCCATTAATTCCTTCTTGCGCTAGCAGAATCGTGCCGCGTACATCTTGCTCCTGGCAAAATTTGAGCAAGGGCGATCGCATCTGGGCACAGTCAGGCAAGGCCACAAATTTATAGAAGGTAGCAACAACCCAATTCATCTTTCGTACTCAAGCTATCTGAGCTATGTTCTATTATGAAACTTCTCTAGGGCGCTTCAGGCTTAGATAAAACCAAAATTATCTTAAAGAAGTCTGGCGGAATAATCCGTTTAAAAAATAATTTGCTCGCTACCCTTACTAAAAATTGTCACAAATCTGGATAGACGCGACTAAAAAAGAGGGGGCGATTTAATCACCCCCTCCTCTAAATTAGAGTCGCATTGCCTACTTGATGCTGACTTTACCGCCTGCGGTCTCAAGCGCTTTCTTCGCTTCTTCGGCAGGTTCCTTCGCAATGCCTTCTTTAACAGACTTGGGCGTCGATTCTACCAAATCCTTGGCTTCTTTCAGACCCAAACCTGTCAGTTCCCGGACTGCTTTCAACACAGCAATCTTCTTGTCTGCGGGCACTTCTTCTAGAATGACGTCGAATTCAGTCTTCTCTTCAACTTCTTCAACAGGTGCAGCAGCGGCTGCCATCATCATCATGCCGCCAGCCGGAGCCGCAGCGCTAACGCCAAAGGCTTCTTCAATTTGCTTGACTAGCTCAGAGGCTTCTAGCAAAGTCAAAGTCTTTAGCTCTTCGAGAATGGAATCTGTTTTTGCAGACATGGTTTGCTCCTAAAATAAATAAACTTGAATTGAGGGTTAACCCTTGAACTTGCGAACGCTTCAACACCTAAAACTCGTCAACCCCAAAAGCTACGCAGCGGCATCGCCATCGTTGCCAGCGTTATCTTTGTCGGCATAGGCTTGCAATGCGCGAGCCAAAGAGCTAGGCACTTCGTTGATACCCACTGCCAATTTGGAGGCCACACCATTGATTGCGCCTGCAATTTGTGCCATGAGCTGCTCTTTAGAGGGCAGATCGGCGATCGCCTTAACATCAGCCTCAGTCAGCAACCGACCTTCCATTGCGCCACCGCGAATGGCAGACTTCTTAGAAACTTTCTGAAACTCTTGGTAAGCCTTGAGTGCGCCGCCTAGATCCTCTTTAATCAGCAAAAAAGCAGAAGAGTCTTTGCAAATTTCAGCCATAGGCTGCCACTTCGCATCTTCCTGAACTGCCATTTTCATCAAGGTGTTTTTGGTGACTTTGCAGTCTCCACCTTTTGGACGCAAACGATTTCGCAGATCGGTAATGTCAGCAACGGTCAAACCTTTGTAGTCAATTACCACGGCAAGCTGAGATTGACTCAGACTTTCCTTCAACTCTGCAACAATCTCTTTTTTGTTCTCTAGCGTTCTACCCATACATTCTCACCTCCTTAAAAACCGGGAAAGTCGCTAACCTTGAATCCTGCCCTTTGTCCATTAAAAAACTCCGGGTTTGAAGTCCGGAGTTTCTCAGTTCTCAACTGCATAGATAACTTACTGTAGGTAAGTTATCTGTCACAGAATCAAACCTCGGCAGGGTATTAAGCACAAGGCTCCTGCTGTCTCCGGCTTGGCTATTCAATTTCAGGAAATCTTTGAATCAGCAATCTCCTTCAAAGCTATGCAGCATCCAGCTTGACATCTCGCAGAGCGCTGATGTCTACTTCGATCGATGGCCCCATTGTCGCAGAGACATAAACCGAGCGCCAGTAGCGACCTTTTGCCCCTGAAGGACGGTTGCGATCGATCGTATCTTGCAACGCCTTGAGGTTAATCAGCAAGTCTTCGGCTGAAAAAGCGGCCTTACCAAACATAACATGGACAATTCCAGTTTTGTCAGCACGGAATTCCAGCTTACCTGCTTTGAACTCTGAAATCGCCTGAGCCACATCAAAGGTCACGGTACCGCCCTTCGGAGAAGGCATTAGACCTCTGGGACCTAACAGCCGTCCCAACTTTGCCACCTGAGGCATCATGTCAGGCGTCGCCACCAGGACATCAAAATCCATCATTCCTTTCTGGATATCTTCGATTAGCTCTTCCGATCCAGCCACATCAGCGCCAGAGTTAGAGGCCTCCGTCACCTTTTCGCCACGGGCAATGACCGCAACGCGGATGAGCTGTCCGGTTCCCTTGGGTAGAGCCACCGTTGTCCGAAGCTGCTGATCGGTATACTTCGGATCAATTCCTAAGCGAATGTGAGCTTCAGCTGACTCAGCGAATTTTGCTGTTGCTGTTTCTTTCAGTAAGGTGAGAGCTTCTAACGGCTGATAGACTCGCTGCTCTACTTTCTTCTGAAGCTCTTGCAATCGACGCGATACTTTTGCCATGTTTATACTCCTGGGGTCATAGCGAAGATAAACTTCTCCCCCTAATAAAGAACTTAAACCCTAGAAGAGTATTAGGCAAAACCCAGTAGATTCCACCTATATTCTCTTGACCTATCCGGCAACCGTGATTCCCATGTTGCGCGCTGTTCCTTCCACAATTCTCATTGCTGCTTCAATGTCGTTTGCATTGAGGTCAGGCAACTTAGTCTGAGCGATTTCCTGAAGCTGAGCCTTGGTAATAGAACCCACCTTCTTCTTGTTAGGTTCACCTGAACCCCGCTCAACACCAGCCGCTTTACAGATAAGAACTGAGGCAGGGGGCGTTTTGAGAATAAACGTGAAGCTGCGATCTTCAAAAACTGAGATTTCGACAGGAACAACCAAACCGACCTGGTCGGACGTTCTGGCATTGTATTCCTTGCAAAACATCATGATATTGACCCCATGCTGACCTAGCGCGGGACCAATTGGGGGGGCAGGGTTTGCCTTCCCAGCGTTAATTGCCAACTTAATAATTGCTACAACCTTCTTTGCCATTGACTCTAGCTCTGCTTCTGAACCTGATTAAATTCCAATTCGACGGGCGTATCTCTTCCAAAGATTGAAAGAAGCGCTTTTAGCTTGCTGCGTTCAGGACTAACTTCAATTACTTCTCCTTCAAAGTCCTTAAAAGGACCCGAAAGAACCATAATCTTGTCTCCTGTCGCCATATCGATTTTGACGATCGCCTTCTGCTCTTGAGACTGTTTGAAGATCCGCTCAACTTCGGCCATACCCAAGGGCAAAGGCTTAACATGCCCTCTGCCTCTGCCATATCGCCGCTTTTGCTCAGCTCCAACAAAGTTGATGACGTTGGGCGTGTTCTTGACAACTTGCCAAGTCTCGTCGTCCATCACCATTTTCACAAGCACATATCCAGGAAAAACTTTCTCAGCGCTTTCCTTTTGCTTCCCGCTTTTATTAGGCTTGATGATTGGAGTTTGAGGAATCTCAATCTGAAGAATCCGGGTGGCCACATCCAACGTTTCCGTTCGCTGCTCCAAATTCATTTTGACGCGGTTCTCGCAGCCTGAGGCCACTTGAACAGCGTACCAACGCGCGCCTAGCTGGACGGTATCTCCACCTTCCTCTACTGGCGTGTAGCTATCAGATTCATCCGATGCGAAAGTCATCCAAACACCTGGGTAGCAGCCCAACTAAAAAAGTTATCCACAAAATAGATTAACGCTGCGGAAAGTGTCACCATCAAAATCACGGCCAAGGATTCGCTAATCAGCTGCTGACGGCTAGGCCAGACGACTTTGCCCAGCTCTTCTCGCGTTCCCTGAAAAAAAGCAGCTATTTTGTTGGAGCTAGGGGCGGACGCTTCTGCTTTCTTAGAATCGCTAGCCTTAGAATCGCCAGCACCTTTAGTTTCCTTGGGCGCTTCAGCGTCTTTCTGCCCTTTCACTTCCGCTTCATCTTTCTTTGCCACAGTCTTTAGCCGCCTTGTCACAAAAGCTAACTGATCGATCAACTCATCAAACTGGCAAATCACTCGATCAAGCTAATCAGATAAATTAGTTGAGCCAAGTGGAACTAGCCTAAATGAGTGACCCAGCGCGCCCTGGAGGACTTGAACCCCCGACATCAGGTTTTGGAGACCTGCGTTCTACCAACTGAACTAAGGACGCACAAGCTGGAACATTCTGGCTAATGCCTATCCTAGTCTAGCAGGTGAACTCCGGAGTTTGCGATGGCATTGCCAAATTTCTTCGTAGACACCTGTATTGTTCTAGACATTTGCTTAGAGGGGGCGATCGAACCGTTGCTTCAAGCGAGTAGCCTTACCCACGCGATCGCGCAGATAGTACAACTTAGCTCGACGGGCTTTGCCTCGGCGCAGCACCTGAATGCTGGCAACACGAGGCGAGTGTAGCAAGAAGACCCGCTCTACTCCAACCCCTTGAAAGATGCGTCGCACGGTAATGGTTTCATTGATGCCACCATTCCGCATTGCGATGACCGTTCCTTCGTAAGGCTGAACCCGCTCTTTGCCACCTTCTTGGATACGGACTCCCACTTTGACCGTGTCACCCACATGGATGATCGGCAAATCTGACTTCAGATATTCCTGTTCAATAGAACGGATAACTTCCTGCGCGTTCATGGATTAATTTAAAACTCACAATCGCTTATCGTAGCTCAGGATTATCCGGATAGTCCAGCCCGAAACGATATTTTTTGGCATTCAGGTTTTAGGTAAGGCTAAAAACTCAAAAGCTCCAATCTGTGACCAATTCTGTATTTCTCCTTAAAATGCAGATAATACCCCCCATAGGGGGATTGAATTCAGTAGAAATACCTGGGAGTTTGTCTGAACATACTGTCCTTTACTAATACCCTCATTAGAATTGGGGCATCTAAAGCATATGGGTGATTTTGCCAGTTTGATCTTTTGGAGTGACCTACACGGAGTCCTGTTTCCACAGCTAGCGCTACATATTCCAGACGGTTTTTTGAGTTTGCCCGTGAGCCTCGTGACTTGGGTGATTGCGATCGCTTTAATTGCCACAGCGCTCGGTCGGGTGAAAGGAGAGCACCAAGAGCGAACCGTGCCTTTGATGGGAGTCTGCGCTGCCTTTATCTTTGCAGCTCAGATGATTAATTTTCCCATTCCGGGAGGCACATCTGGACATTTGCTGGGAGGCACATTAGCCGGAGTTTTGCTAGGGCCTTGGGCAGGCACGTTGGTCATGACTGTTGTGTTTATTGTCCAAGCCGCTCTGTTCCAAGATGGAGGGCTGACCGTATTGGGAGCCAATATTTTCAACATGGGGCTGATTGGCACCTTTGGCGGCTACTACCTCTACAAAGCTCTGCGTTCAACCTTGGGATTCAATAGCTGGCGCGGTATGAGTATTGCTGTTGCGATCGCATCCTGGACGAGTGTTGTGCTTGCCTCTGTTGCCACTGCTCTTCAATTGGCTATCTCTGGTACGGTTTCGTTGACTGTTGCTCTGGTCGCCATGTTGGGCTGGCATATTTTGATAGGCATTGGGGAAGCCATTATCACTTTGATTGCAACGAGCTACGTTTGGAGAGTTCGACCAGACTTGCTGTATGATCCACCGCAGCGATCGCCCCTGCCTCGCCCACTGGTGCAGCGGTAATGGTGCAGCGAATATAGATATGCCTGTAGAGAACTCAGGAAAGAACCCAAAAAACTCATAGCCCAGGGCAATTTATTTAATCGCTCTGGTTTTAATTGCACAAGTTTCTGCTGTTAGAGGCGGTGTTCTGCAAGTCTCTAACAGAGGTTTCTTGATTGGGTATCAAGTGCAAAGCATTGTAGAACTAGTAAGGAAATTCATCTCATGACAAATCGCCCTAACTACACCCGAAATGGTGCATTCGTGATGCTAGGTCTTAGCACTGCACTGGTGATCGCTGTTTTGTTCTCGCCTTTTGCCAGTAGCGATCCCGATGGTTTGGATCGTGTTGCCGAAGACCACGACTTTGCCAAACAGGCACAGGAAGATACGCTAGCCAAGCAATTGCCGTTTTATTCAGTGTTTGAGGAGTATGCGATGCGAGGCGTACCGGAAGCCGCCGCCACGCCACTCGCAGGTTTAATTGGAACGCTAACTGTTTTTGGAATTGCCTGGGGAGCTGGAAAATTGCTTGTGAAGGGTTCAGCTCAAGACTCCGCAGATCCAGATTTTCCCGATCGCCCTTCTCATTAGTCCTGACGGATTAAACAAAATTTATGCTGCTACACATCGGGGCTTTCCAGCTTGATGTCAATAGCCAGGGTGTGTCGTCCTGGCATCGGCTGGCTCCTCGAACGCGAGTGCTATGCGCCATCTTATTTGTTTTTGCTACGGCACTGACGCCAAACGCCCGCTGGGAAACCTGGCTGGTTTATGGTGGGGGGCTAATCAGCCTGATTGTTTCGAGTCGAGCTACGCTATCCATCTTGCTGAAGCGTGTTGCGATCGAATCAAGCTTTATTAGCGTTGTGCTGGTGGGAACTTTGTTTCGCGAGGGCGGCACCGTTTTGTGGCAATGGGAGTGGCTGCAAATTACCAGTGAAGGATTGGTCGTTTTGGGTAGCGTGACGGTGAGAGCATTGCTCTGCCTGCTCATGCTCAACTTTCTAGTGTTGACCACTTCTATCTCGGCTTTGCTGCATGCCTTAGCCACCTTGAAGATGCCCCCTCTGCTGATTGCGATTTTGGCGTCGATGTATCGCTACATCGGTGTGCTGATTGAAGAATTTGCCACGATGCGCAGAGCCGCAGCCTCTCGTAATCTCCTGAATTCTCCTCGGGGGCAGCGTTTGGTTATAGGTAACATGATGGGTTCACTATTTATCCGCACCTACGAACGCGGGGAAAGGGTGCATTATGCCATGCTGTCGCGCGGCTATACAGGTTTGCCCTGCGTTACCGAAGACTCTCAAGGGCGATCGCAAGACATTTGGGCGATCGTTTCTCTGATTCTGCTGCTGCTTTTAGGGCAGGTTGTATACTTTTTATAAGATTACTAGCCAAACTGCCTCCTAGATGCATCACAATCCTATTTTCATTCGCCAGCTTAGCTACGCCTATCCTGATGGGCATGAAGCCCTTAGAGACATTCACCTGTCCATTGCTGCAACCGAGAAAGTAGCGATCGTCGGAGCCAACGGCTCTGGTAAGTCAACGTTTTTGCTTCACCTTAACGGCATCCTGCTGCCCCAAACGGGGGAGGTGATTGTCGGTGAGCTACCTGTTGTGGCAAAAAATCTGAGGTCTATCCGCAACTTTGTCGGCATTGTTTTTCAAAATCCAGATGATCAAATTTTCATGCCGACGGTATGGGAAGACATTACGTTTGGCTTGGTCAATCAGGGGCTAGACAAGCACGCTCTGCATCATCGCGCACAGCATGCTATGTATGCTATGGGGCTAGAGCCAGAGCGCTACGCTACCCGCATTGCGGGCAATCTGTCGGGGGGTGAGAAAAAGCGTGTGGCGATCGCTGGAGTTTTGGCCATGCAGCCACAGGTGTTGGTTTTAGACGAACCCTCAGCCCAACTCGACCCGCGATCGCGGCGACAGTTGATTAATCTACTGGCCAATCTGCCTTTAACCCAGCTCATTGCCACCCATGACTTAGATCTGGCGTTAGAGCTATGCAGCCGCACGGTGGTTTTAAGTCATGGAGAGATTGTTTACGATGGGTCAACCGCAGCCGTAATGAATGACGCGGCTTTTTTGGAAAAGCATGCGCTAGAGATGCCTTTGAGCTACCGCAAGCCCTACTGTCTGTTAGCCGATCGTCCGAGCGATCGGCCTCATCCGGCAACGTTGGGAGCATGGGAAAGTCGAGGGTAGCAGCTTATGCTCTACAGCCTATGCTTTACTGCTCCACAAGCCCCAAGGATTGCGGTTGAATAAAACCGAAGGTTTTCCCAAAGATATTCAGGTTAATCGATCCATGATCCTAAGCTATATAGATAAGAAGTTTATGGAATTCAACTTATGTTGCGTCGTTGGGTTGGAGTCATGTGGGTGGGGATAATGCTGTTGGGATTGCTGGTAGGCAGGGCAGACGCGATCGCTGCCATTGCCCCTAGTCAGCTGCCATCGACAGAGGTGCGAGTGCATTTGAGTAATACATCTGACCAGCTCGTGTTTGAGCCAGCCCACCTCACCTTTGAGGCAGGTAAACGCTACAAGCTGATTTTGGATAATCCCAGCTCCCTCAAGCATTACTTCACGGCCAAGGACTTTGCTGGCGCTATCTGGAGCCAAAAAGTTGATGCAGGCAATGTCGAAATTAAAGGAGCCATTAGCGAACTAGAGCTAAGGCCAGGGACAACCGCAGAATGGGTCTTTATCCCCATGAAACCTGGCACTTACAAACTGCGCTGTCCGATTCCAGGACATACCGAGGCGGGCATGGTGGGCGAACTGACGATCGCCAGCTAGTTTTTCCGGGCTGGCTCTTGCAGATTCAGCTTTTGCAGATTGATCCGTGACTCCAGCCCTGGAATCGCCGTAAGGCTGAGAGCGACTTTATATCTTCTTATCGTGTTTTCCAGAATGTTTTTCAGTATCGTCATTCCCACCTACAATCGCCAGCCGATTCTGGAAAAGTGTTTAAAAGCGCTAGAACAGCAAGAATTTCTGGTAGATCCGATCGCCTATGAGGTTGTCGTGGTCGATGATGGCTCTACAGACGGCACAGTAGCTTGGCTTCAGGCCAATCCTTCATTTCCCCACGTCCAGCTCTTTAAGCAAGATCACCAAGGTGCGGCGGCGGCTCGAAATCTGGGTGTGGAAAAAGCAAAAGGCGACATGATCATTTTCATTGATAGCGATTTGGTCGTGACGGAAGTTTTTCTGCAATCTCACGTCAATGCTCTCTTGGCCGGAGAAAAAGAGTTGGGCAGCGATCGCCTCTTTACCTATGGCAGCGTCATCAACACCTGCAATTTTGCAGATCCCACCTCAGAGCCGTTCAAAATTACCGACTATTCCCGCGCCTATTTTGCGACGGGCAATGTGGCGATCGCCCGCAAATGGCTGGAGCAGGCGGGACTGTTCGACACGGGCTTTCAGCTTTACGGCTGGGAAGATTTGGAGTTGGGGGTGCGGTTGAAAAAGCTGGGGCTAAAGCTGATCAAATGTCCTGAAGCGGTGGGCTACCATTGGCACCCGCCATTTTCTCTAGATCAGATCGATCGTTTGATTGACCAAGAGATCCAACGGGGTCGCATGGGCGTACTGTTTTACCAAAAACATCCCACCTGGAACGTTCGCCTAATGATTCAAATGACCTGGCTGCACCGCATCCTCTGGGGTGTTTTGTCGTTGGGGGGTCTGCTGAATGAGCGATCGCTCGCCCCCTTGCTGCAATGGCTAATCGATCAAGGCAAACCTCAGCTTGCTTTAGAAATCGCTCGAATTTTTCTCAATTGGTACAACGTCAAAGGCGTGTATGCGGCCTATGCTGAGCGGCAGCAGATGAACTAGGCTTAGCCCTATCTAGTTGTGCAAAAGATTGTGCAGCAGATGTGTGCCGCTTGGCAGATTCATCAGCAAGCAATTTCTTGACTGTCCCCCGCTGCGCTAAGCTAATTAAGCAGATAAATCTGCTTCCTGCTTAACATTTAGCCGTTTTTCTAAACATCGCTTCACAAATGGTTGCCAGTCTTTCCCGCCCCATTCGCATCGGTTCTCGCAAAAGCCAGCTTGCCTTGGTACAAACCCATTGGGTGCAAGCACAGCTTCAAAAACATTTTGTCGATCGCACCTTTGAAGTCCATGCCATGAGTACGCAGGGCGACAAAATTTTGGACGTGGCGCTGGCAAAGATTGGCGACAAAGGCTTGTTTACCAAAGAGCTAGAGCTGGGTATGCTGAATGGCGAAACAGATTTCGCGGTTCACTCCCTCAAAGATCTGCCGACACGTTTGCCAGAAGGTCTGATCTTGGGCTGCGTTACCGAGCGGGAAGATCCGGCAGATGCGCTGGTTGTCCATGCCAAACATCAAGACAAGCAGCTAGAAACTTTGCCCGAAGGTTCTGTGATTGGCACCTCCTCGCTGCGCCGACTCGCCCAGCTTCGCCATCATTACCCCCACTTCAGCTTCAAAGACATTCGTGGCAACCTTAACACCCGGCTGCAAAAGCTAGATTCTGGTGAGTACGATGCCATTATTTTGGCGGCGGCAGGTCTGCGGCGGTTGGGTATGGGCGATCGCGTTCATCAAGTTATCTCTCCCGAAGTTTCGCTGCATGCCGTTGGTCAAGGCGCATTGGGGATTGAATGCCGCGCCGAAGATCCCGAAATTTTGGCGCTCTTGAAAGTGTTAGAGCATCAGCCCACAGCGCAACGCTGCTATGCGGAGCGGGCTTTCTTGCGAGAACTAGAGGGTGGATGTCAGGTGCCGATCGGCGTCAATACGACGCTGGATGGGGATTCGCTGACGCTGGTTGGCATGGTCTCTAGCGTAGATGGTCAAAAATTTGTCAAAGGCACGCAGACTGGTTTGGCTACCGAGGCCGAGGCGATCGGTATTCAGCTTGCCCAGCAGTTGCGATCGCAGGGAGCCACCGAAATCTTGGAGGAAATCTTCCTTGAGGTGCAGCGTTAGAGTTCTGTTTCGTGGGATACCGTAACCCGTGTATTAAACCATTAAGTTGGGGAATTTTTGAAGGGCCGTAGATGCTGCAAAAATTCCTCAACAGGCTGTCAGATACTAGATTCTAATCAGACCCTAGACTCTAAAAAGTAGGGTCGGAACCTGGTTGGCTCAATTTAGGTCATGGTTGACATCTGGTGTTTATGTTTAGCAATAGAGAAACGACTGCTCATTGCTAGAGATAAGCGGAAATATGCCTCATGTGAACCGAACTTTAGTGTATGAAAAAGCGATTTGCTTTGCCGCTCCTTTTACTTTTGGCTAGCTGTAGCCGTCCGATCGCGCTAGACAATACGCCTTCTGTTTCGCCAACCCCTAGCATCACGGCACCTGCCAGTATCACGGTTGATGAGTTTTCACTCTCCCAAATTTCTGGGGGTGGCTGTGGCATGACCCTATGGCGACCTGACCGTACAGCCAACGATCGCTTCATTTTTTTCAACGGTCTTCAGCCTCAGTCGATGGAAATGCGGATTAATGGGCAGATGATGCAGTTCGATCGCATTCAGGCCAGCGGTACGGAAATCTATGGTCAGTCAACCTCGCAAATTTTTCGCAGCCAGAATGGTTTCATTACCGTCCAAGTCAACGTCACATTGGGTAAGCGTGGCGAGATAGAAACGGTTGACATTCCAGAAGGCTCTCTGCGGGTGCTAACCGATGACTCTGAAATTACGATTCCGGTCGTTGGCAATGCAGGTTGCTAGGAGGTAAACTCTTAGTTCTTCACCTTCTTGGCAGCAGCTTTACCTACCTTTCCGCCTCAAAATCCCTGCAACTTTTACCCCAACTTTGCTGTAGATTGATTAAAGATTGGACAGGAACCTCGACTTCAAGCAAGGCAAGGTTAATCGTTCAGGCTTGATCCATTGCGGGGGACGGAGAATTAGTATGCGAATTCTGTTTGTTGCAGCAGAAGCAGTTCCTATCGCCAAAGTGGGCGGTATGGGAGATGTAGTTGGAGCCTTACCGAAGGTGCTGCGGGCAATGGGACATGATGTCCGGATCTTCATGCCCTACTACGGCTTTCTGCCAGACAAGATGAAGATCCCCAAAAAGCCTGTCTGGAAAGGCTCGGCAATGTTTCAGGATATCAGCGTCTTTGAGGCGGTTTTGCCTGGAACCGATGTTCCTCTCTATTTATTTAGCCATCCCTCCTTTGCGCCTCGGCGGGTCTATTCGGGAGAGGATGAAGATTGGCGGTTCACACTGTTTGCCAATGGTGCAACTGAGTTTTGCTGGAACTACTCTTGGCGACCTGAAATTGTGCATTGTCATGACTGGCACACGGGCATGATTCCGGTGTGGATGCATGAAACCCCCGATATCTCTACTGTGTTTACTATCCATAACTTGGCTTATCAGGGGCCTTGGCGCTGGCGGCTAGAGCAGATTACCTGGTGCCCTTGGTATATGCAGGGACACAACACGATGGCCGCTGCCGTACAGTTTGCTAACTTGGTGACGACAGTATCGCCCACCTACGCCGAGCAGATTCGCACCCCTGCCTATGGAGAGCAGCTCGATGGCTTGCTGTCTTTTATTAGCGGTAAAACCGTGGGCATTCTCAACGGCATCGATCGCGATCTCTACAATCCAGCAACCGATCGCGGTTTACCCTACAACTACACCGCAGAAACGCTAGATCTGCGTGCCAACAATAAGATTGCCCTGCAAGAAGAGCTGGGGCTTGAGGTCAATTCTGGGGCTTTCTTGATTGGCATGGTGTCTCGGTTGGTTGAGCAAAAGGGTTTAGATCTGGTACTCCAGATGATCGATCGCTTTATTGCCTACACCGATGCTCAGTTTGTGGTGCTGGGGACGGGCGATCGCTACTATGAGACTGAGCTATGGCAGTTGGCCTCACGCTACCCCGGTCGAGTATCGGCTTACCTGCTGCACAACGATACGCTGGCCCGTCGCATCTATGCCGGAACAGATGCCTTCTTGATGCCTTCCCGGTTTGAACCTTGCGGCATTAGCCAGCTTTTGGCGCTGCGCTATGGTTGTGTGCCGATCGTCCGACGCACAGGCGGTCTGGTCGATACCGTGAAGCATTTTGTCCCAGTGGATGATAGCGGTACGGGCTATTGCTTCGATCGCTATGAGCCGCTAGATCTGTTCACCTGTATGGTGCGGGCTTGGGAAGGCTTCCAGTTCAAGGCAGATTGGCGCAAGCTTCAGCAGCGCGGCATGGCGCAAGATTTTGGCTGGGATAAATCGGCGCTGGAGTACATCAAAGCGTATCAGCGGCTTTTGGGTTTGCCTGAAACCGTTCAGCCCGAACCTCAGGCAGAAGTGGCGATCGATCCGGGCAGCAAACAGGCTGAGCTAGTTTAGCGGCTAGGTTGTGATCCTGCGTTAGATAGTTTTCCTGAAGCCGCGCAGCTTCAGGAAAACTGCACTCCTTTATCCAGCCGTGAAATTGGCGCTGCGCTGAGAGAAATACTTAACGTAAGGGCTTTTCGACTGTTGTGCGGGTGCGAATCACCCGTTGCAGCAGGTCATACCAAAACGAAGCACCCATTGAGAGGGCGATTCCAGTCACCCCCCAGCCGATGGCTCGACGCAAAAATGGAATCGACCATTGGCGATCGGCGGCCTCCTGTTCTCTGACGTTGATGCTGTCCCAGCCGATCGGCAGCGGAATTTCATCCAGCGCTTTGTTGACTGAATTTTTTACGCTCTCTATGTTGGGCGCTTGTTCGGCAGCAGATGCCGTTTGCACCGTCTGGTCTGCCGTTTGGGCGATCGTTTCGCGCAGCAGGCTGTCTTTAGACAAACAGCTCATCATATGCAGCGTGTCAGCATTGATCAGAATTGCCACCAGAAAACCAATCAGTATGGCTACGCCTTTGGCGTTGCGCCTGTAGACTCCGGAGGCGCGTTCCATTGAACGATCGAACCAGTCGGCTACCTCGGTTTCTAGCTGACGTACTTCAGCTTTGAGGCTTTTTGCCTTGAGTCGAGATTGCTCTGCCAAAGACAAAAGATTTTGCTTAAGGTGATCGGGCAAGTCGCTAACTTGCTTCATTAATTCTGGACATTCCTCATCTAAACTATCGATGATTTGAGTTAAGTAGGGCGATCGCTCTCTAAAAACACTTTCTTTCGTGTCTAAATCCTTTTCAAAAATTAGATAAAGAATTTCTGTTACCGTTGGCTCTGGCGGTCGCCGCGAAATCATTTGCTTGACGTAAGGCAAGCGCTTGCGAATGATGTCTTGGCAGGGATGATCATTCTCTAAAAGCGTTTCTGTGTTGTTAATGAACTGAATGAGTTGGTCGGAAACCTGTTCTAGATTGCCAGATAAGGTCGATCGACCGCTGATGAAATCATCCATACTCTCATTCAGGCTGCGCTGTAAATGCTTGAATTCATTTTCTAACAGCGCATTATCTCCTAAGCTATTTCTTAAATCGTTGAGAATATTTTGGAGTAACAAAAGCCTTTCTTCGCTGAATTTTTTCGCCGTTAGTTCACTCACTTTTTGGCTCAGTTTTTCAATATTGAGCTTCTGTAAAAGCGCCACTGAAAAAGTCTCTGCGGGGATGTAAGAAGGCGCACTTTTCTGTTGACCAAATATATTTCGAGTGCCTGTAACAGAGCGGTAGGCATCGCTCAGCGTATGGCTGATTTGACGAAATGCGGTTGAAAATAGCCCTTTGGCCTCTTGATTGAGCGATCGCAGCAGCGGGCTATCGTACAATTCATCGACAAATTTTTGATGGAGCGGATCATCAATTTTTTCGCCCGTTAATAAGTTTTCAACCGATTTTTTTAAGTGTTCTGCACGCCATTGCAGCAAAATAGTCACTAGCTCTTGAAGTTCTGAGGTGAGCAAGCTAAGCGTGAGGTAGATGAACACTAAACCGATCGCAATCTCAATGACTACAGGTAGATTCATCCTTTGCTAGGCTCCTCAGCTTCAGAAACGGAACCTGCCCCTGACGCTAGAAACGCTGGACAGATCTATCAATATTCTACGAGTACAAAGATAGCCTAATTCCAGCGGGTTACACTGACAGGCTACGCTGGCGGGTTACGCTAACGGCAATAGTTTTTGGAAGTGCAGCGCTCCGCGCTGCACTTCCAAAAACTATTTTGTGATCCTTAGAGAATCACTCGCCACAGCAGCACTGTAAATCCCAGAATGGCAAGATGCTGTGGCAAGAGCGATCGCCAGGGCTGACGCGCAATTTTTTGGGTCAACACAACGCTGAGGAAAGCCGTCGCGATCAAAGTCACTCCCTGAAGGAAAGCAATAACGGCGGCATCTGCCACGATCGCTGGAGCCGCCATCCCACTCATGCCAAGGGTTGCCAAGGTCACAGGTGCCACTCGCCCCATTTCGGTTAAGCCCAGATGTAAGTAATGGGCGACATTGGCTCCTAGCACCAGCGGCAAGTAGCCATAAGCCAAGACCTCGAAGCTCAGAGCCTTAGCAGCGCTGCGGCTCAAGGCACGCAGAATCTGATGAACCAGCAGCGCCATTGCCCCTGGCAGCAATAGCGCCAAAGTAGAAGCACTCAGATGGAGGCCAAAGTTACTCAAAGTTGTGTGGTCAAAAGCGATCGCCCATCCCCACTGCGAGGCGATTTCTGGCAGATGATGCAGAAACACAGCCCCCAAAAGGAGAAACAGTAAGGCGACTTCTGGCAGGGCAGGTGTGTGGGTTGTCCAGAGTTCAATGCCGGGTGGGCGCAGGTTTAGCTCGACCGATCGATGGGGACAAGCTTTGAGACAAGTCATGCACAAAACGCAGTCGCGGTTGTCTTGAAGCTGAGCAGGATGGGAATAGACCGGACAGCCGCCTGTTTCCATGCCTTCGCCTTTTTGCGGCCCACCCTTGTAGCACTGATAGGTGGTGCAAGAAGCGGCGCAAATGCCCTGCTGAGCGCGTAGCTCGATCATGGCCAGCTTGCCAAACATGCCGTTCATGCCGCCGATCGGGCAGAGATAGCGGCACCAGAAGCGCCGCTCAAACAAGACTGAGAAAATCATGGCTCCTGCCGTAATCAGCAACAGCAGACAAGCCGACAGATAGGCAGTGTTTTCGAGATGCCAGAGTTCTTCCCACAGCAAAATCAGGGCAAACAGACCATATAAAAACCAGCCGCCCCAGCGTTCGGCCTGCTGTCGCGGCCAAGGCAGTAACTGACGCGGAAACAGCTTCAGCGAGAATTTCTGCGCCAGCTCGCCATAGATCATAAACGGGCAAACTGAGCACCAGAGCCGCCCGACAAAGGGAAAGGCTACCAAAACCAACAGCCACCACCAAGCCCAAAAGAAATTGAGGGCAATATTGGCATCGCGGCTTTGAGGCCCCCAAAACAGGATGGCTAGGACGATCGCAAAAAACCACGAGGTAAAGCCGTAGTTAATCCGGTCAGTCCACCAAGGGCCGCGCAAAAACTGACGGAGCTGAGGGTAGGCGTTGAGTAAATTTAGCCGAAAGCGTCTGCCTTTGCTGCTCGTAGACCAAAACACCTCTTCAGTCAGCACAGGCGTACCGTTAGATTGGATAATGGCACGCTCTACTAAACTCTCTAGCTCTGCCAGGTTGCCCGGAAAATCGTAGCCCTGCAAGCGGCGTAGCGCTTCGGGTGAAACCGTAGGCTGAGGCAATCCTTTGCTGCGACAGAAGAGGCTAATGTAGTAGGTCACTTGAGCTGCGATATCAGCTTTGGTGACGCGCAGGGGAGGGACTCGAATGATATGAGGCTCCAGCTTTTTGCAGCTCAAAGCTTCGGGCAGATTCCGCTCAGCCGTCATGATGATGCGGGCTTGCGATCGCTTCATCTCTGGCTCTGCCGCCCCTTCCCGGCTCACAGGTAAATACTCGCCAGTCGCTAATACCTGCTGTATTTTGCCCTCCAGATCTTTGGGCAAATCTTGAGCGTTGTTGAGCATGAGCGTACCTGTGCCTAACCAGTCCAGCAGCCCTGGTTTGCCGCCCGATCGCCCAAACAGCTCTGCACCGTTAGCCTGTAGGGTGTCGCAGTTAATTTTGATCAAGGGCTGCTTGCGGTCATTCGATCCAAAGTGAATCAGGGCTGCAATATTATCTTTACCCAGTCCCGGTTCGCCAAAGATCAGTACAGGCTGACGATCGCCTGACGCCTTGCGAATATCCTGCCGCAGCCTGACCGCATAGCGACTGGAGCCGACGACCCCCTGCCTGACTTTGGGCATGAGGTAAGGACGCAAGGCCGTCTGCCGCTCTTGCTCAAAGACAAGCTGTTGAGACATTTGCTCTAGCTCGGCCGCAAGCTGCTGAGAAAAGGTGCGACTAATCTCAGGATATTGCTCGGCGATCGCCACAAATTCCGGGCGTGGAATTTCCCACAGCTCGCAATCACTCAAGGTAATGATGGTTTGCTGCGTCGGCTGATCGAGCAATAGCTCTTTCAAATGCAGCACAGATCCAGGCAACAAGCTGCTGGCATTTGCCAGATCATTAGCACTGGTGTGATAGGCTTCTAGCCGACCCGACCTCAAGATGTGCAGCGCATTAGGCGAGGTGTCTTCTAATATTAAGCGGCGATTTTCCTCAAGAGTTCTGCTCTGGATGGCTGAGGCTAGAGCCTCTAATACCTGCTCCGACAGTGCTCCAAATGGTGTGTTCTGCCGCAGCCACTGGATGCGATCGCTCTTTTCCATGTGCCTATCTCCTGAAACAGAACCTTCTGAGTTCCTTCAGGCTATGCTGATCTGCTCCACAGGCATCATTAAATTTAGTAAAGCATCAGGGGTGCGGAAGAAAGCAACTTATCCCGCCTTAGCCTGATCTAAAATACGCACCCCAATTACAGGCGCATTAAAGCGATAGGTTTGCCCCTCTAGCTCCATTGGTGTACCAATCTTGATTTTGTTGTTGCCCAAGACAGGGCCATCATCAATAATTTCAGCATCGCCCCCTAAAGTGACAACCATATCCAAGGTGTAATTTAACTCTGGACGGGGATCAGGCAGCGGCTTGACTGAGCCATCGGGCTGAGGCACGGCGACCGTGCGCGGCAGCGACTTGACGTTGAGAATGTCAACTTGCCCGTAAGGCTGATTTCGAATAATAATGTTGGTTTTCTTTTCCTCTGCCAGCGCCTTTAGCATGGCCTGGGGTTCAGCAACGGTTAGCCCCCGCACAATCACATCCACCTCGATCGGTTTGGTTGACGAACCTGTTTGTACGATCGAGGAGCCAGAGCTACCTGGCAGCAAAAATAGTCCGCCTACGACCAATAAAATGACGAGTGCCGCCCCAACATCTAGGAGGCTGACTTTGCCAAACAAACGACCTTTGGAATCTAAAATAGCCATGCAGCGACGTTCCCGCTAGCGAAACGATATAGAGCTTTGATTACAAGATGCAATTCAACCTGAACTCTAGCAGCAAAGTTGTCCAAAAAGACAAAGTTGAATGAAAGATGCGATCGCTTTTGCAGTGTGAATGGCTTGAAAATCGGTCAGATTTGGTATGAGTTGCCTGCCTCACCAGACTTTACAAATCAAGCACTGCGTTTTTAGGGATTGCTTCATCCGGCTATGAATTTTATATTGAGCACGCCGCTCAATATAAAATTCATAGCTACAATCAGCAGCACCCGTTTTTGCAAGGGATCTGTCAAAGGTGAGGTGTCAGCCAGTAACGTCATTGGGGCACAATAGCAGCATGAGAGGTCAGCATTGAAATTAGCTCAGAAACAAAAAGCTGCGATCGCCGTCTAGATCTACTGAGTCTCTCTTTCTGCTTACCCGCTTTGGTTGTGATCCTGGACTTATGATAGATTCCTTAGTCAACTTCGCTGCCCAACTGCGCCGCCGCTGGTTTTATGGGTTAATTTCGCTGATGATCGCTCTGGGCTTGGTTGTCGGTACACCTAGCTCTTCTCCTGCGCTACCGCTGATAGAATTGCTGTTTCGAGGAATTCAGCTGATTCAGATCAGCAGCATGTCTGACTCTCAAGAAGTCTCTCTAGGCTCCCGGATTAATCAGCAGCTCACCAGCCAAGAGTTGAAAATATACTCCGATCGCACTATCACAGACTATGTAAATCAGATTGGGCAAAAATTGGTGCCGCAAAGCGATCGCCCTGATATTCCCTATGTGTTTCAGGTGGTAGACATGGATGCAGTCAATGCCTTTGCCACAATGGGTGGCTATGTCTACGTAACCAAAGGCTTGATGAAAACGGCAGATAATGAAGCCCAGCTTGCCAGCGTCATCGGTCATGAAATCGGCCATATTGCAGCGCGTCATGCTGTCGAGCAAATGCGGCAGCGAGCCTTGGAGGCTGGCTTAGCCAGCGCCGCAGGACTCGATCGCAATACGGCGGTGAGTATCGGCGTAGAGTTAGCTATTAACCGCCCCAATAGCCGCCAAGCAGAATTTGAAGCGGATCAAAAGGGCTTAGCCAACATTCAAAAGGCGGGCTATGCGCCCAGCGCTATGGTAGCTTTCATGAATAAGCTGCAAAGCCAACGTTCTGTGCCCTCTTTTCTCAGCACTCACCCTGCAACAGGCGATCGGGTTGAAGCCCTCAATCAAGCGATCGATCCGGCAACGGCAAACACAGGCACTGGGCTAGATGGAGCGGCCTACCGCTCGAAAATTAGCTCGATTCGATAGGGCGTGAGCTATAGCGCTACGCGCTTAGATCCAAATGGGTTAATTTTTTGAAAGCCTTGCGTAGCAAGGCTTTCAAAAAATTAACCTGTCCTAACCTAATTGCGTAGTGCCATAGAGAATTAAATTAGGAAATTCGTGCCTTACAGGCACGAATTTCCCGAAAGAAAGCCCCCCAAAAGCTCGTCAATGACGAGCTTTTGGGGGGCTAAATTATGTTGTCGAAGCTGGGCTACCTAGTGCTTGCACCCAAAGTGCGGGTTCCCAAGCGGAGTTGATATGAAAAGCCTAGAGGTGAAGCAACTGTCGGCGGCGTGTGATCTGTGCGGGTTCGACATTCACGACGGCTTCAGCGAAGGGCAAGACTCGCGATCGCTTATTGAACACGTTGAACTGATAGACCTGCTCGTTGGTATGGTCTAATGCGGTCAGCCAGCCACTCTTGGGGTGGTATGCCCCTGTATCGATGTCTAGCCAACCTCGTCCGCGTGCCAACTCGCCCGGAGAGACGCCTGGAAGCGTAAAGGTGATGGTGTGTCCGGTAATAATCAGCTTATCTGCAAAGTAGGGCTTGAGGCTGCTGTGAAATTCTTCCCGAATCCAGCAGTATTCTTGCGAAGTCTGCGCCTGAAGGGGTAAACGGGGGTGCAGCCCTGCATGCACCAGCCACACATCTCCTAAATCGAGGTGGGTCGGCAGAGTTCGTAGCCAAGTGATGTTTTCTAAAAGCAGTTCTGGATCGGTGTAGCTGGCGACCGTGCTTTGCCCGCCACTTTGCAACCAGGCTTGCAGCGCATATTGAGAAACGCGATCGCTCTCTGGAAATGCTTCTAGTAAAAGCTGTTCATGGTTTCCCATGACGCAAAAATAGCCTTGCTCTCGGACAAATTGAATCACATGGGCGCTTTTAGGGCCGCGATCGATCAAGTCTCCCACAAAGTAAATTTGGTCGGCTTGGCTGGGCGCGATCATTTCCAGCAAGTGCAGCAAGCCATCGTAATGACCATGAACATCTCCGATAAAAATGCGCCGATCGCTAGCCACGTTTCCCAATCCCTTTGCTAAAATCCAACGGACATTGCTAACCCATTTACGCCAAGCTACCCATCGGTTGCCTCAACTTAGCCTTAATTTTAGCGATAGCGGGATCTTGACCCATTCGCTGGATGCATCAAACAGGCTCACGTGAGGAGAGAAGCATTTGTTATCTGACGCTGCGTATTTCTTAGTGTGCCCAACAATAGGGGCAGACAGCAAGCTTAAATCTTGAAGTTTATGTGTGATTCTTACTATACCTGTGTCTTGCCTCTAAAAAAATTGCCGTAAGGTTGCAACTTTGAGACGCTACAGGCGCATGACACTGCGTTCTTCTAAGCCTACAGCCCGAGACAAAGCTAGACTGAGGCCAGCTTTGTCTCGGGCTGTATTTTGAATCATCAAACTTGTTGTAAGCCTATGCTGCACGCAAGGCGCTACACAAGGCCAATTTGAACTCTAAGTCTGCTGAGGTTCTACTAGATTTTCTAAACCTTGAGTCACTTTCGCAGAGATAATTTTGTCTCCCTGCTTAATTTCTCTCAGCACTTCTTTATTTTCGGTGACGTAACCAAATACAGAATACCGACCATCTAGCAGGTTTAAACCTGCTGGCGTAAGCTCTGGCTCAAATAGGAAGAAGAAGAACTGAGAAGAGCCGCCGTTTGGCTCTGCTTCTGGACGCGCCATGCTGAGAGTGCCATAGGCAGAGAAAGGCAGCACAGGCTGATCGAGATAGCGTCCTGCATCTTCTAGCGTGATGCCATAGGTAGGCTGCTGATCGCCTTTCACCATCACCTCAAGCGGCACAGCTCGATATTTGCCCGTTGCCGGATCGATGAACCCATCCTCTTTACCTGGTGGATCACCAATTTGCAGCACATAAAAGTCTTCAGCTCTAGTGAAGGATAAACCGTCATAGAAACCGCGCTGTACCAGATCAACGAAGTTTCCAGCCGTGACGGGCGCATTGTAGCCATCGACCACCAACGTTACGTTTCCTTGAGTTGTTTCGACTTCAACGGTGGCTCGTCCTTTAAGCTGCGGTAGATTGCTGTACTCTTCAGGAATTTCGTAGGGGAAGTGGTCAACCATGAGGGCTTCTAACTGACCTACTTTGTCCAAAAACTGCGATCGCTTCACCTGAATAGTCGCTTTGTCTTGCGCTTCGACATCGGCACGCATGTTTTCGACATCTGCCTGCATTTCCACGATCAGCGCTTCGGCCTGTGGCTGGCGGTCGGCGGGCACACCCGCTAGTAGTCCAGCTTTTTTAGCTGTCAGCACTCGATTGGCCGTTGACAGATTACGAGACAAGGCGCTGATGCGTCTGGCTCGGAGCGCGTCTGACATGCTCTCGAAGCTGCGCTGCAACTCGCGAACAGGTTTGTTATCAATCGGTAAGGCATTGCGAAGTAGGGCTTTACCATCTGTGACGGCGTTGCCAGGAGGGAGGGCAATTGCCGCCCTCATGTCGCTGCTATCAAACCCGGCAGCCAAATTAACCCCAACCGCCAGGGCGATCGCCAAAGCCATCATTGCCATAATCTTTGCTACAGACCGAAGAGCAGTCTGGCAAACCTCTAGAAAGCCCACTCGCTGCATGGATGTGATCCCTGTCCTTTCATCTTCCCTTAGCATTTTCCCACAGATGGGTGTTCGATCCGCTCTTCACCCCCCTCACCCCCTCAAGCTCTAAAAAATAATCACTCCTTTATGACATCACTCCCGCTGAGCGGTAAAATGAATTGCCGATTGTTCTCTAAGCATTATTTGTTCAGCGTTGATGATCCGAAAGGTAATTCTATGGCTGGGCGTGTGGAGCGCGCTGCGAAAAGAATTATCCTCAAGTTAGGCAGCATCTATTGCTCTCCAAATATATTGTTCTCCAAATACAGCAAGACTCATGATTTCCAGTAACGACTTTCGCCCCGGTGTCACCATTGAGTTAGATGGGTCTGTTTGGCGAGTAGTGGAATTTCTACACGTTAAGCCAGGGAAAGGCTCAGCCTTTGTTCGCACGAAGTTAAAAAATGCTCAGACGGGCAGCGTCGTTGAGCGGACGTTTCGTGCAGGGGAATCTTTGCCACAGGCCGTGCTAGAGAAAAGCACCATGCAGCATACCTATAAAGAAGGCGAAGATTATGTCTTTATGGATATGGAGACCTATGAAGAGGGTCGTTTGAGTGCGGCGCAAATTGGCGATCGCGTCAAATACCTCAAAGAGGGCATGGAAGTTAACGTGGTGCGCTGGGGCGCACAGGTCATGGATGTAGAGCTGCCTAACTCAGTGGTTCTAGAAATTACCCAAACTGATCCGGGTTTAAAGGGCGATACGGCAACGGGTGGCACCAAGCCCGCGATTGTTGAAACAGGTGCCCAGGTGATGGTTCCCCTCTTTATCACCACCGGAGAGCGCATCAAGATTGATACTCGCACCGACACCTATCTGGGACGAGAGACTTGATCTAAAGATGCTGGGGATTAAATCAGGGCTGCCATCTCTGGAAAATAGCGGATTGGCAATCGCGAATTCGCATTTAAGTATGGCTCGTCGGCGCTGTGGAATTAGAAGGTGGAACTAGAATACTGTGGAATTAGAATTCAACGAACTTCGCGAGCTGTTAACCGTCATTAACCAGACAGATATTGCGGAGTTCATCCTTAAGAGCGGTGAATTTGAACTCATGGTACGCAAAGGCGCGCCATTGGGAGAATATACGCCTCCTGCCAATGGTTCAGCGTCCGGAGTCGCTTCACCTCCAGTCTCCACCGCTCTTGCTAGCGTTGCGGTGACTTCAGCTCCGCCTCCTAGCTCATCCCGCGCTAACGAAAAGCTGTTGACTGTGACGGCACCGATGGTAGGCACATTTTATCGATCGCCTGCTCCCGATGAGCCGCCTTTTGTCGATATGGGCGATCGCATCCGTCCTGGACAAACGGTATGCATCATTGAAGCAATGAAGCTCATGAACGAGCTGGAGTCTGAGGTGGCGGGCGAAATCGTGGAAATTTTGGCAAAAAATGGCGACCCTGTGGAATATGGACAGGTGTTGATGCGCGTGAATCCTGGCTAATGGAAGATCTGCCGTTATTTTTAGCGTCAGCCAGCCTGCTGATCCTGTATCTGGTGTGGTCTGCCAAAACCGAAATGGGCACTAAATCACCCTGGAAAAGATAGCGTTATCCTGAAAAATCGGGCGGCAGCGCCTGAGCGATTAATCTGCGGGTAAGAGCAGTCTTGAGACTAACTGAAATCCCATAGTTTTTTGGAAGCGCCGAGCGGCACTTCCAAAAAACTGTTACAGGTTAATTAATTTGCGATCCTAACTGCTGCGAGGATGGCGACACCTTAGCTGCCCTTTTCCATAAAAAAGGGGAGGTGAAGCATGCGACTTTTCGTCTTTCACGCTTCACCTCCCTAGAAAAATTAGAGTCTGGTTGATTCTCTAACGGATCGTTTCGCTAAAACAGCAACTCAAGATTGAGAATGACTTAGTATAGTTCTTCTTCTTGGTGCGTAGTGATGGTGACATCAGAAGTGGGATAAGCGACACAGGTAAGGATGAAGCCAGCTTCAATCTGGTCGTCATCCAAGAAGGACTGATCGCCTTGGTCAACTGTACCGGATGTAATTTTGCCAGCACAAGTCGAACAAGCACCTGCACGGCAGGAATAAGGCAGGTCAATACCTTGCTCTTCTGCGGCATCCAGAATGTATTCATCATCTGGAACGTCGATCGTGGTGTTGAGTCCTTCAGCTTCGTTGATCAACGTGACCTTGAAAGTTGGCATGTAATAATCCTCTCGATGTTAGATACGGCAGTACGAGTTGGCCCATAGCACCCTCGGCAATTCCCAAATCGAGAAATTTTGCAGACTAGGCTAACTCTTCTCTGATACTACGGGAAAAGTATAGTCCTTTGACTCCAGATCTACGGCTAGGTTGAATGGGATTAGTAATGAGAATCGCGCAATTAAACCTGAATTGCTTATACTTGAGGCTTTTTTGGGGTATAGCGCCTGCCAACCGGACAAACTAGCCCTGCAATGTGGCTGTGAGTCAAGGATTAGAGCCAGCTGTACTGCTAAAGGCAGAATTTTCTGAGCCAAGCGATCGCATCCTAGTGATCCCTGCCGTTATCTATAGGCCATTTCTCGCGCATGATTGGAGCGCAGCCATAGTGCAGCTATTGCAAAGAGTTGATTTTTGTACCGAAAAAATCGATTCTGGCAACAGGTCAAATATTTATACAAGGTCGCACAGTTATGACACGGTTAGCCTTATTAAGTGCATCGAACAAAGCGGGCATTGTTGAGCTGGCTCGCAGCTTGGTAGAGGAATTTGGGTTTGAGCTGATTAGCAGCGGCGGCACTGCCAAGACGCTGCAAGCTGCTGGCATTCCAGTCGTTAAAGTCTCAGACTATACAGGCTCACCTGAAATTTTGGGTGGGCGGGTAAAAACGCTGCATCCGCGCATTCATGGTGGCATTTTGGCGCGGCAAGATTTGCCCGAAGATGTGGCAGATTTGGCGGCTAACCAGATTCGCCCGATCGCTCTAGTGGTGGTCAACCTGTACCCGTTCGAGCAAACGATCGCTCAGCCCAGCGTGACTTTGGCAGAAGCGATCGAACAGATTGATATTGGTGGCCCAGCGATGCTACGAGCCGCCGCCAAAAATTTTGCTCACCTGACGGTGCTGTGCAGCCCTACTCAATATGATGGCTATCTGCATGAGCTACGGCAGGGTGGGGCAGCTCTAGAACCTTCCTTGGCATTTCGGCAGTCCTGCGCGCTGCAAGCTTTTCAGCATACAGGGGCATATGATCAGGCGATCGCCACCTATTTAGCGTCGCAGGGCAAGGCGGCTTCTGGCGTAGAGGCGGCCTTGGAGAAGACTCTAACTCTATCGGGTACGCAGATTCAGACTCTACGCTATGGCGAAAACCCGCATCAGCTAGCAGCCTGGTACCAGACAGGAAGCACTCCCTCAGGGTGGGCTGCTGCTGAGAAACTGCAAGGCAAAGAACTCAGCTATAACAACCTAGTGGATTTGGAAGCGGCAAGGCGGATTATTGCTGAGTTTTCCGGCACCGAAGCGGCTGCCACGATTATTAAGCACAATAACCCTTGCGGCACGGCGGTAGGAGACAGTCTGCTGCAAGCCTACGAAAAAGCGCTGAATGCCGATTCAGTCTCGGCCTTTGGCGGCATTGTGGCGCTTAATCAAGCGATCGATCCCCCGACTGCAACGGCGCTAACCCAAACCTTTTTGGAATGTGTGGTGGCTCCAGGTTGTGATCCAGAAGCCCAAAAAATCCTCAGCGCCAAGTCAAAAGTGCGGGTGCTTGTGTTGCCTGATTTGCTCAGCCTTGCGTCAGGCGTTAATCAACTAGAGGTCAAGCCGATCGCCGGAGGGTTTTTGGCACAAACGGCAGATGATCAGATTGCCGATGGATCTGCTTGGCGGGTCGTGACGGCAAAACAGCCGACAGAGGCGCAACTTGCGGAACTTTTGTTTGCTTGGAAAGTCTGTAGACATGTGAAATCGAACGCGATCGTTGTCACACGCGATCGCGCCACCCTGGGAGTAGGGGCTGGGCAGATGAATCGAGTCGGTTCAGCAAAGATTGCTCTAGAACAGGCGGGCGATCGGGCAAAAGGCGCAACTCTTGCCAGCGATGGGTTTTTCCCGTTTGATGACTCAGTGCGAACAGCCGCTGCTGCGGGCATTGAGGCGATCGTTCAGCCAGGTGGCAGCTTGCGCGATCAAGACTCTATTCAGGCGGCAGATGAATTGGGCTTGGTCATGGTGTTTACAGGAGTGAGACACTTTCTGCACTAGTCATGAGGTTGGGGCATTAGGTTGGGGCATTAGGTTGGGTCACGAGGTTGGGCTGCTTGCATCGGTCGTGATAGCAAGCATCGTAGATTAATGAACTTGGAAGTTTCTTTGAAGTAGGCTGCACCTACTTCAAAGAAATTCTTCATTTAATCAATTCACGATCTCCAGGGAAAAATTGTTGGATTTCAGCGTTTTTGGCAACTATTGGTGTTTTTCAGTAAATTTTTGATATCGTTTTCTGAAATCCGCTTCGATATCGTTTTCTAGGGTGACGTTCTAGACGGGCTATTTGTTTTCTAAAGAAGCTATTCCTCTTTGAGAAAGCGTACTTCTTGCAAAAAATAAGTAGCTTGAACCCCAAATCCTCTTTCCTGAAATCTCACACTACCCTCCCTAAACCCGATGCATTCTCTCTCCCGATCGCCTCAACCCCCGCAACAGGTTCCAGATCAAGTCGAAGTCACCTTGCTGCTTTCGGGCGGGCAAGAATATACGCTGTCTGTACCCACGCAAGATCTGCTGCTGCGGCAGCTTTTCGAGGTTGTGATGGATTGGGAGGGAAAACGGGTAAAGCGGCTGTTTCAAGTCCCGATTCATCAAGGACGCGCCATGCTGGTGTTTCCTTGCGATCGACTGGTAGGACTCATCACCAATCCGCCACTGATTGTCCAGCAGCCCATTCCCATGCAGCAGGCTGTTCAGATGCAGCCGACTGTTCCGATGCAGCCGCCGACTCAGATACAGCAGCCGAGCCAGTCTGACGGATCGCCCTCTCCATTAGATGGAGCCAGGTCAAACATTATTGCCTCCCAAGTGCTTCAGTTTGATGATTTTCTGTCGCTAGCCGAGCATCGACAGTTACTGAGCTATGTGCAGAAACAGGAGGCAGCTTTTGTGAACACCAGCACGTCAACAGGTGACTTGTCCCATCGTCGATCGCTAGTGCTATATGAATTTCCCGAATTTTCAACGCTGATTCACACCCGTATTCAGTCGCTGCTAGCCGAGGTGTTGGCTAAGTTTGGGTTTGCTGATTTACCGATCAGTCAAATTGAGTCCCAGTTGACGGCTCACAACGATGGGCATTACTACCGAGTTCATAATGATAACGGTAGCCCAGACACAGCCTCACGGGAGCTAACCTATGTGTACTACTTCAACAGGGAACCCAAGCGGTTTTCGGGTGGCGAGCTGCGAATTTACGACAGCCGCATTGAAAATAACTTTTTTGTTAGGGCAGAGAGCTACAAGACGATCGAACCGCGCAACAACAGCATTGTATTTTTCTTGAGCCGCTACATGCATGAGGTGTTGCCGATTCGGTGTCCATCAGGCAAGTTCGCTGCTAGTCGATTTACGATCAATGGCTGGGTACGGCGGGTTTGATTGAACTGCTGACCCCAAACCAGGATATTTAACAACAGGGATTCATTTCTGGAAACTGGAACATCGTCGTTGTATTTAGTTCTAGCGATGGGCACTGCTCACTCGCTTGCGTCTGCCTGTGTTTCTGTTGTCTTTGCGATCGTCATCATCTTTCTGATCATCGTCATCATCTTCTCGATCAGACTCTAAGAGAGCTGCGGTCTGACTGCCCAGCAAGCCAAAGATTGCGCCAATGCCCATTTTCCAGGTCGTATCGCAGGTTTCAAATACGCGAGTTCTTTCTGGAGAGAGATCTTCTTTGCTAGAGAGCCAAAGGGACGCACCACCCGCCAAAAAGGTAAAACAGATAGCAGTGAATAAAACATGCTGAAAGTTACTTTTCATGGGTTGACCTCAATGGATTACTGAGATCAATATTGCAATTTCTTTCGGTAGCTATTTATTTAAGTTAGCTTGACTTGCCTGGACTTGAGCTGACTTGAGCTGACCTTCGCTAAACTTGCTCTGGATGTAGTTTTGATAGAACCGTTTCTGAGAATAAATCATGGCTCTGCCGGAAGATTTTTTGACTCAACTGGAACAGTATCAAATGCTTTCAGAGCGAGAACGAGATATTTTCATTAGGCTGTTTGCCAGGAGTACGAGCCGATCGCAGATTGCCCTGGCTCTTGCTATTAGTGAAAGTAATATCAACACTTGCTTGAGTGGCATTTACAGAAAATTTAGTATTGCTAGCGATTTGGGTCGGGGAAAAGAGAACCATCTCCGTGATTATTTGACGCAACGCTACGCTCATTGGCGGGGATCAGAATCTTCTAGCTTGGATGGACAACTGGACGATCGAGCCGATGTAAACGAGATCGTGCAACAGCTTCGACAACAGATTGGGCCGTCGATTCAGCAGCAGTGTGGCACCATGCGGGTGCTAGATATGACCCAGCCGATCGCCATCAGCAGCGTCTATACTAGCGTCAATATCTTGGAGCGGATCACCGGACGCAGAGGTCTTGAGCTGACCGATCTCATAGGCAATATATCTCCCGAACAGGTCGATCGCTTTACATTAGGCGACGTGCGCGAAGAGCGGGTGCCGGGTCTAGAGGCTGTGCAAAAGTTCTCGAAGCTGATGATTTTGGGTAAGCCAGGAGCCGGGAAAACGACATTTCTCAAGCATCTGGCGATTCAGTGTATGGGCGGCATTGTGTCGGGCGATCGCCTGCCCCTGTTTGTCACGCTTAAGGATTTTGCTGAAGCACCTGGAAAGCCAGATTTACTCACCTACTGCGATCGCTTCACCTTTGCCGCCAAAAGCTCGCCCTACCCCATGATTTTTAATAAGGGCAAAGCGCTGGTTTTGTTAGACGGGTTAGACGAAGTTCGCGAAGCCGACAGCAGCCGTATCCTGCGCCAAATCCGCGATTTTGCCCAGCAGTTTCCGCGCAATCAGTTCGTTATCACCTGCCGCATTGCCGCCCGAGAATATACATTCGAGCAGTTTACCGAGGTGGAAATTGCCGACTTTGATGATGGTCAAATTTCTGATGTTTCCAGCAAATGGTTTCATCATGACCCGGTAAAGGCAACTCAGTTCATCGAAAAGCTCAAGCATGATGCGCCGATTCGCGAGTTGGCAACGAGTCCGCTGCTGCTAACGCTGCTCTGCTTGGTATTTGAAGATTCGGGCAATTTTCCTAGCAACCGATCAGAGCTATATGAAAATGGCGTGGATGTGCTGCTCAAGAAATGGGATGTCAAGCGCAATATCGAACGCGATCAAATCTATAAAAAGCTGTCGCTGAAGCGGAAGGAAGACTTGCTCAGCCATGTTGCTCATGCCACGTTTCAAGTGGGCAATTACTTTTTCAAACGCAAACAGGTAGAGCGCCACATTACGCATTACATTCAAAACTTGCCAGATGCCAGCACCGATTTAGAAGCTCTGGAGCTGGATAGTGCTGCCGTATTGCGATCGATCGAAACCCAGCATGGTCTATTTGTCGAACGGGCACGCGGCATCTATTCCTTCTCGCACCTGACCTTTCACGAATATTTCACGGCGCGGAAAATAGCTGTGAGCTGTAACCCTTACGAGCAGACAGACTCGGCGCTACAGGCTTTGGCAAGCCGTCTGACCGAGCGGCGTTGGCGAGAGGTAATCTTGCTGACGGTAGGCATGATGGAAGATGCAGGGACATTACTGCGTTTGGTCAAGGCGCAAATCGATGCCCTACTGATGAAAAATCAAGAATTACAGGATTTTCTGTTCTGGGTAAACGAAAAATCTGCCTCTGTCAATGTGCCCTACAAAGCTACCGCAGTGCGGGCATTTTACCTGACGCTTGCCCTAGATCTGGCGCGTGCCCTAGATCTTGATCTTGACCTTGATTTAGCCCGCGCCCTTGACCTTGACTTAGCCCGCGCCCTGGATATAGACCGGGCGTTTGATCTCGATCTGGATCTGGCGCTCGATCTGGCGCTCGATCTCGATCTGGATCTGGCGCTCGATCTGGCGCGGGCGCTTGATATTGCCCGCGCCTGCTCCCGCGATCTGGCTCGTACCCGCATCCTCGATTTGGGTCGCGCCCTGGCTCGCGATCTGGCGCGGGCGCGCGACTTAGCCCGTAATTCTGAGCTGCATCGTCAGCTACAAGTTCTCAGAGAGCAGTTGCCTGAGCCATCTTGGGATAATCCGGAGGTCTTTCGAGACTGGTGGCAAGAAAATGGACAGGTTTGGACAGAGCAACTGCGGACTACCATGATTTGGTATCGCAATATTGGGCATGACTGGCAATTTTGTGTTGAGCAAAAACAGCTTTTGCAGCAATATTATGATGCCAACAAGCTGTTAGTAGACTGCTTGAATAATGAATGCTATATCAGCCGCGCTGTGCGTCAGGAAATTGAGGCAGGATTGCTCATGCCGATCGCTCAAATTAAAAGCACTGCTTAGGATCGCACACAAAATAAAACCGAGTAGTTTTTTGGAAGCGCGGCACTTCCAAAAAACCATTGCAGGTTTACGACCCTAACGACTGAGTGATGCTGGTTCAAGAATCAACTTTCCTTGATCAATCAGGCTCTGAATCATCTCTTCGGACAAACTATTGTAATTAACTTGCTCTACAAAGTACTCACACTCGCCGCTATGTCGAGTATTGCAATTGTCAACTATTTTTTGGGCCTGTTTGAGGTTAAGCATCTCGTCAATTCTGCGAATTTCACCATTCGCATTGATCCGATAGGCAACTTTGTACAAATCTACGCTTTTGCTCATGGGGACAGACCTTTTGCGGAGTACGGTTTAACCTTATGCGTGGGCTAACTGAGCATCTATGCTAGCCCCTCAGGTTTCCAAGTCAGCAGGCTAAATATCCGGATTGTGAGGCTGTATCTACGTCTTCTTGCTGCTGCTAGTCAGCCATTTGGCTGAGATCGCTGGCGCTAGGCTGACAACCCGAAAAATTTGCGGTTGTAGATATTCAGCAATACTGCCTAGTTTTGTCAGTCAATCAGCCATTTCTGATCCTCTTGAGAGATGCAACCATTTAATGTATCGCGATTATCTATACCAAAAAGTCTGGAGTCGCTAAACAGTACAGCGATAGAAAAGTTGCCGACTCCCGTGCATTTACCGACTGACCTCAAGTTCTGAAACAGGGTGTGTTCAGGGCTAAAGCCTTTAGAGTCAATCCCAAATTTCTTTAAGCTTGCATAATAATTAATCCCTCTCAAACTCCTCGCTAAGGGAGTTGCTTAAGGCAGGGGGGTTGGCTTTGCTCAGCTTTATATTGAACGGGTACAAGACCTTTAGCATGAAGACCTTTTGCGCCGTTTGCTTTTGGGTCATCCGCATGGGTTTAAACCAACTTACAAGGCTACTCTTTCATGCTTTTGGGTCTTTGTGGATGCAGCATGAAAGACGCTAACTTGGCGCTCACTCCATAAACTTCAGGCAGCGATTCGCATAATGTACGATCTAGCAAATTTTTCTAAAACTGATATGTATGACTGTGCGATCGCCCTCCGCAATGCGGGTTCAGGTGCGAAAAGCATGGAAGAAGTAGCAAGTCACATTGTTGACTATCTCTATAAGCACTGTATTGATCAACAGACAGGGCAATCGGCTTGTGCGCTCGTTCGATTTTTTAAAACCCACCCCTACGGCAGATTAACTGAAGAATTGCAGCAAGCGGCTCGCACGGTTGTGAGTAATATGCCCATTACCCCTACTACTAAATGCCTGACTTTACTGGCTACCGCAGGTGAAGAACCTCACTGGAACTCCAGAAATGGATCGACCGGACATAAGGCTATTCCCTTAGTTGATGAAGGCTTCGTAAAACGGGCACCTATGATTTCACAGTTAATCCAGCAGTTTGGATTAGAAGTCAGTGCCGTAATTGAGCCTATCCCCAACTTGCTAATTGAGGCAGAGCGGAAAATCCACAATACTTTTATATTCCATGTCCCCGATGCTTTGGGTAGCCAACATATTCCTGCACAGAAGGAGTTTGTTGTTCCTTATGGGGTCAGGTCTGTGCTGGGATTTGGCGGTCTGCTACCTACCGGGGATCTGTTTATTATTATTTTGTTCATGAAAACTCGGGTTCCCCAGGAAACAGCAGATTTGTTCAAGTGGATATCTGCCTCTTCATGGGTTGCTGCTGCTACCTTTGATGGAGAGGCTGTTTTTAAACATAAATGACCCTATGGCTAAACTTGGATGATGGTTAAACTTATGCGCTAAAGAGTCCTACCCTAAAAATTGCTGAGGAATCTGGCCGAATTACCGTCGCAAGGATGACGCTAGATCAAACCACCCGATCGCCAAGTGCGATATATTCAACCCATAGCACAATTTTGATGGATATTGCGATCGCGAGAGTCGCGACTGGCTTATCTCTTTTAGGCATCAGGTCTTCTAAGCATTAGAGAAACCGTCAACAGGTACAGGCAGTAGGCTGATTATGGGCACCCGCGCAAAACTAAAACTTTTGGGAACCGCTACCCTGGCATTCGTCTGGGTCAATTTGGGCGTTGACTTGCAGCGCCACCTGACCGATCGATCGCTAGAACTGACACTGGGGGGCGATCGAGCAGAGGCACGCAGTTCTGGCGGACGGGCTGGGGGAGGTTCTTTTAGCAGACCTTCGGGTGGAGGCAGCAGTGCGCCTTCGCGGTCTGCGCCCTCCTATAGCGATCCGGCTCCCTACAATCGTCCTTACCAAGATCCCTACTATCCGCGCTCTCAGCCTGTTCCTATTCCTATTCCGGGAGGCTATGGGGGCTATGGGGGTTACGGCTACGGGTTTGGGGGCTTCGGCACTGTTTTGCTCCTGCTCATCGTAGGGGGTGGATTTATTCTGCCTATTATGTGGAGTTATTTTATGCGATCGGCTGGCGGCGGTCGTTCTGGCGGCGGCTACGCAGCGGCTAGCGAACTGGACAACGACATTGTTACCGTCACCCGGCTTCAGGTGGCTCTGCTGGCGCAGGCTCGTTCGATTCAAGAGAGTCTGACAGAGCTGACAGAACAAGCTGATACCTCCTCACAAGTGGGTCTTTCTCAGCTTTTGCAGGAAACTGTGCTAGCTCTCTTGCGATCGCCTGAGAACTGGACTCATGTCCGCGTCAATTCTCAAACCGTTAAGAGTCGCGAACAGGCTGGACAAATCTTTCAGGAGATTTCTATTGAGGAGCGCAGTAAGTTTAGCGCCGAGACTCTGGCCAATGTTGGGGGGCGGGTGCAGCGACAGGCCATGCCTAAAAATGATGACGATGCGCCTGCTTCCTATATTGTGGTGACGTTGATTGTGGGCACGGCAGACGATCGCCCGCTGTTTAGCGACAAGATTCTCTCGGCTCAAGATTTGCAGGCTGCGCTAAAGCGGATTGGCAGCATTCCACCAGAATATCTCATGGTGTTTGAGCTGCTTTGGAGTCCGCAAGAGAGCGCCGATAGCCTTACCTATGATGAGCTGCTAACGGAGTATCAGGGATTGGTGCAAATTTAAGCTTCAGGCTGATCCGAGTAGGAAAATCTGCGTTGAGAGCAGGCTGATTCCTAGCAAGACTTCTACGCCTGAGCCGATACTGGGACCCGCTTTCGTTGTGGTTGGGACTGCGCTTCCCAGCAGCATGACCAAGGCACCTAGAAACATCCATGACCAGCCCAAGTGCTGCCAAACCACTGCCCCGATCGCCCCAACGCAGAGAATCACCAGAATCACCGGAATTTCTTTGCTGGGAACCACTTCTTTGTAGCGTAAAGTACCCGCAAAGGTAATAGGTTTGAGATGAAGCCGGATCATGCGATCGAATATCTCAATTGCAATTAAGGTGAACGTTAATCCCCAGGCTAGGCGATCGCTCCAGGGAACAATATCCCAGCTTAAGTCAGCTCGATGGAGCACCTGTACTGCAAACAGGATGAGCAGCGGTGAGCATAAGCCATGCAGCCAATAGCGAATTTTGTTGAGAACGAGAAGGCGATCGCTGAGACCAATCCAGTCGCCTATAAAAATGACCCCGTTATCGTAGACTAAGCCTGTCAAAACCAGCAGGAGAACTGCCAAACTCAGGCTGGGAGACTGGCTAAAATACAGCATTCCCCCCGCTAGAACTGTCAGATGTGCCAGCGTATAGCCTAAATAAATCAGTTTGCCGATCGAGAGCGAGTTAAATCGTAGCTTCTGAGTGAGCATGACGCAGGTTTAGTAAAGTGCAGAGGAGAGCCAAGATAATCAATAGGGTTCCAGACCAGAAGGGAGAGGGTGCGCCGAAGTGATCGAAACTCCAGCCTGCCCAGAGGGGGCCGAGGATCGTGGCAATGCTTTGAATGCCTTGAGCGCTGCCAATGGTTTTGCCCTGTTCGCAATCGGATACGCGGTTGGAGATTAACCCTCGCAGGCAGGGCAGCAGCAGGCCGACTCCTAGAGACAACAAGCCCTGACTGGTGTATAGAACGGGATAAAACAAAATGGAGTTTGCTGGAATGAGCACAATCAAACCAAAGCCGATGGCGAGGGTGATAAACCCGGCAATCGTCAGTTTGGCTTCGCCATAGCGGGGGATGAGCTTGCGGATTAAGCCGCCCTGCACGATGGTAGACACAACGCCAATGAACACAAATACCAGCGCCGCAGAAGAGGTTTGAAAGCCGAAGCGATCGCTCAAGAACAGCACAAAGATGCTGGTAAATCCAGAGAAGGCAAAATTAAAGAGGAAGGTCGCCCAGAGTAAGCCGCGAATTTTTTCGTTTTGCAGCAGATCTGTGATTTGGTTAAACGGGTTTAAATCCTGGAGGTGGCATTTGCGACGCTTTTCTGGACTGAGGGATTCGGGTAGCGTAAAGTAGCCCAACACTACATCCACCAACGCCAGCGTTCCGGCAAAAAACACGGGTAGCCGGATATCGATTCCCGCCAGTGCGCCCCCCAAAGCGGGGCCTAAAACGAACCCCAACCCAAACGCCACACCCGTCAAGCCAAAGTTTTTCGATCGCTCTCCGGGTGCAGAAGTATCGGCAATATAAGCCTGAGCAGTTGCCGCTACACCGCCCGTCATGCCGTCAATGATGCGAGACAGAAACATCACCCATAGGGCACCCGCCCAACCAAACATGAAGTAGGAGATGGCGCTCCCGAGAACGCAAATTAGCATCACCGGGCGTCGGCCATAGCGATCGGAAATAGCCCCAATAGCAGGAGTGGTGAGGAACTGGGCGATCGCAAAAGAAGAGGTGAGCCATCCCAAGGTCAAGGCATCCGATCGGAACTCTGCGATTAAAAAAGGTAGGATGGGAAAAAGAATGCTAATGCCAATTCGATTAATCAGAATCGTGAGAAAAATAAAGACAAGAGGCGATACTTTTCTAGATTTCTGAGGTTCTGAAGGATGCATAGTGTTACTCTCAGGCGGGAGAAGGAGTCGATCGCTGCTCAAACCATTCCAAGAGCAGAGGATTTACCACTTCTGGAGCTTCATCTTGTGGACAATGACCTACGCCTTCTAGGGGAATGAAGCGATCGATCGCGGCAAATTCTGCCAGCTTTTTACCTTGAGCAAACGGTTCCCAAGGATCAACCTTGCCCCACATCAGCAAGACAGGGCATTGAATCTGGGGCAGCAGATCTTCGGGTAATGGCCCTTGAGAGTAAGTAATGAAAGATAAAAACACATCGTCTGCTCCCGGATCACGAGCGGGTTTTAGCAGCATCTCAACCAACTCATCGGTGACGGCCTCCTTGCGTCCGTAGGCTTTGAGCAGCGCCTGCCGAATTACCTTGGGCTGCGCCAGCTTGGAGAAAAAGAACCGCCCGATCGGGGGATAGGCCAAAATCTTTTGTACCCAGGGAAAGGTTAGCTTGCGATACCAGGACAGCTTGCGCTGATGCTGAAGCCGCAGGGCACAGTCTAATAGGGCGATCGCCTTTACCTGTTGCGGCTGAAACACAGCCGCCTGAAGCGCCACCAAACAGCCGATCGAGTTGCCCACTAGAAAGACAGATTCACCAATGACTTCTCGACAGAAATCATTAATCTGTTCTCCCCAAGTTTCAAACCGATAGTCGATTGGCTCTCCTGGCTTGGGTTTAGCAGACTGCCCAAAGCCAATCAGATCGATCGCGTAGACCCGGTGATGTTGGGCTAATGCGGCCATATTTTTACGCCAGTGATCGCTGGATGCCCCTAACCCATGAATCAGCAAGACCGCATCTCCAGTTGTGCCTGCCGTTTGATAGCCAATAGAAAACCCGCGCCACTGCCAAAAGTGAGAATGAACAGAAGCGATCGCAGTATCGTTGATGAGCATGATCTCTGTGGCGATAGTGAAGTGTTTTTTGAACCTGTGAAACTAGTCTTCCAGCGCATCCCAAATTTTGCTAGGAACCTGCCGTCCGACACGGGTAATTAATCGAGGCTGATAGCACAACTCACCCTTTTTTTCGATCGATCGGACGAAACCGTCAGCGATTAAATCATCTATCAGACGCTGAGCCGCCTCAGGTGTCTGTGATAAATGGGCGACTATCTCCAGAAACGTAGCGCTATGCTGGCGCAGCAGCCAGTTGATCAGCGAACGCTCAGTTTCGGGTAGAAACAAAAGATCTGAAATCGATCGGGTGGGTGGCGATTGCGGTGAATCAGAGGTCATATCGCAGCTTTACCCGATAATCTGTTTGGCGACGGCATGAACCTCTTGGCTAAAGGGATGATCGGGATGATGCAGCCAAAACACGCCGCTGCTGGCTAGCTCTAGCATGGCCTCATTTTCGTAAAACAGTCCGCCGACGGGTACCCCATACCGCTGAGAGACTTGACTCATGACGGTGGCGCGATCGAATACGGGAGGCGTTTTGTTAACGAGCAGTAAAATCTCTGGCACATCTAGTTTCTGTGCAACTTCCAGCGTGACAGCCGTTCCCAAGAAATCCTGGCGATCGGGACGCAGAATAATCACCATTGCATCTGAAATGGCGATCGATAGCAGCGTTTCTTCGTTCAATCCAGGATGGGTGTCAATAAACAAGTAGTCTAGATTTAGCTTTTCTGTGAGTTCCTGAAAACCGTCGTTTAACAGACCGACATCAAATCCTTCGCGCAGAATCTTGGCGATTTCACCTGCCTTTAAACTAGAAGGAACTAAGTAAACCGTGCCTGCTAAATTTGCTGTCGAACCATCGCCCGTCTTTAACTCTGAAGTGACATCATAGGCTGCTTTTTCAATGCTGCACTTATCCCAAAGATAATCATTAAGCGAATGGTTAAAAGTTTCTTCATCCAGCCCAAAAATGATGTGAATTCCGGGTGACTGAATATCAGTATCGACGATCGCCACGCGTTTGCCCTGGCTGGCCACGGCCACGGCAATGTTTGCAGTCAGATTAGATTTGCCAGTGCCGCCCCGAAAGGAATGGACTGAGATGATTTGAGACATAAACAACTCCTATGTAGCGGAAGCGTGAGGGCTGCCTCCGGACAGCTTCTGCCCTGTCTTGCTTCATAAGGGGATGATTTTTTTGGAGTGCAGAGCGCCCCTCTTCAACAAAAACCATCTCAGCAATCAGCAACGCTAGACGGGGATGCCCGATAGACTTGGATACAGTATGGGAACAATAGCCGCAAAACTATCGCAAATCCGAAAAAAAATTACGACTCATGGAAAAGCGTACCTATGCTGCGGGCGAAGTGATCTATGCTGAAGGCGAAGCGAGTCAGGCTATTTACCTGATTAAGAGTGGCAAAATCGAGCTGATTGATACCTATCCTGAAACAGGCCAAGTGGTGGCCAAAGCGATGGGTGCGGGCAAAGTGTTTGGTGAAGTTGAACTGATCGATCGCAAAGTTCGCTCTTCCACTGCAAAAGCCGCAGAAGCGACTAAAGTCATGATCTTTAGCCACGAAGAAATTTTAGATACCTTGTTTAATCACCCTGAGAATAGCCTGGTGATGGCGCGGGATGTCTTCGATCGCCTGCGTCAGCTTTACAGTACGGACAGTCTGGATGCAGAGCTGACCAAGCTACGGGAGGAGATGCATGAAACGATCAAAAAAGCAGTCGTCAGCCATGAATCTAGAGTCGTCAAGAGCCATAACGGCATGGCTGCGATCGCCATCCCGGTTGTCCTGCTGGTGGCGATCGTCGTTGGCATCCGCTTTTACCTGCATTAAGTGAATCAGCAAGCGAAATCAGCAGGCAAAACAAGATGGCGATTGCAGGACAAAAGCAGTTGATTCCAGGCATTTTAGGCGGGCTAGGCCCGCTAGCGCATATTGAGTTTGAGCGACGGCTCATTACTAAAAATGTGGAGCGGGGAGCCTGTACTGATCAAGATCATCCCGTCTGGATTTTGGTGGGAGCCAGCGATATCCCCAACCGTACCCAAAGCCTAGCGGGGCAAGTCCCCGACTGTACCCCTTGGCTGGTGAGATATGGGCAGTTGCTAGAACGGGCGGGGGCAGATTTTTTGATCGTCACCTGCAACACCACGCACGCCTTCTATCATCAAGTTCAGCCTCATTTGCAAATTCCCTGGCTGCATTTGATGCACTGCACCTCGCAAGTGATTGCCGAACGATACAACGTTGATCGGGTTGGCATTTTGGCAACGGATGGCACGTTACAAAGCGGTTTGTATAGCCGCAGTTTGCAAGAAGTTGGGCTAGTGCCGATCGCCCCAGCGCTGGCCTCTTCTACTCAAAAGCAAGTCATGCAAAGCATTTACCATACCGAATGGGGCATCAAAGCTTCTGGCGTTCGGGTTTCTAGTCTGGCGCTAGACAACCTAAAACAGGCGGTTGACTGGCTGCAACGCGAGGGGGCTGAACTGGTGATTGCAGGATGTACAGAACTCTCGGTTGCCTTGCCCAAAATTGCCGATCTGGCGCTGCCCTGGATCGATCCCCTAGATGTAGCGGCCGATCTGACCCTTGATTTGTCCTTGGGCGATCGCGCCCTACCCTCGCTTCTGGGATCTTGCCTGCCGATCGCTTCAGCTAAACATTCTAAATTTCCTGCCCCATCTCTTCCATTTTTACAAGGTCTAAAAAGTTTAGAAGTCCCTCAGAATTGAGGAATTTAATAATTATGTCTTTAAATCGCCTTGGCAACTCTTTTCAATCGGCTGACTCCGTTCAATTAAACGGTAGATTTGTCCGAGGTACTTTAGCACAACGAAGTAATGAAAAGTTTTATAAGATTTCGATTTCAAAAAGAAGCAGCTTGTCTGTCAATTTAAATAGCTCACAAGCTTATAACCTAAATTTCAGACTACTGAACGATAAGGGATTAACGCTAGCAAAATCCACTTTTGAGAGTATTCGCTCTAGAAGAATTTTAAAAAACTTGAATGCTGGAGCTTATTACATTGGTCTAAAAAACCGTACTGCTAAAACACGATATGCTTTGAAAGCTTCAACAATCTCATTTACAGGTCGCTCTGATCCAGGCTCATCTTTGAGCGCAGCTTCGAGAATTGGAACCCTGACAGAAAATAAAGTTTTTCAAGACTCTGTTGGTAAATCTGATCAAATAGACTATTACAAATTTGAACTGGGTAAAATTAGCGATTTTTATGCTGAAATTAATGATTCGTCTTACGGATCTAAAATGAGTTTAATTTTAGATGTCAATAGTAATGGTTTTATAGATGGCAATGAGTCGATCGCTTCAGGTAGCGGCTCAATTTATGTTAATTCACCTATATCTAAAACATTGCCTCCTGGAACATACTTCATCGAAGTCAAATCATTCTCTAATTACAGCGATTCTAACTATAGAATGTCGCTGACTACAACTGCAAAGCCTGGAAGCTTGCCATACGATCCAGGTAGCATGATAGGTATGGCTTACAATCTTGGAGATTTGCCTGATACGTTAGTTGTTAAGGAATTTATTGGCTCTATTGATAAAGAGGATTACTATAAAGTCAATTTAACTCAAAATAGTGATTTGAATGCCACGCTCAGCGGGTTATCTGGCACTGTCAGAATGAGCTTAATTCATGACGCGAACAGTAATGGATTTATTGATGGAGGTGAAATCCTTACCTCTGGTAGCGGATCAATATTTGAAAATAGTCCCATCTCTGAGACTTTACCTCAGGGTGCCTATTTCCTGGCGATAAATTCCTTGGATTCAAATGACACAAAATATGATCTGAATTTGTCTATAGTTGCTAAGCCAAGAAATATTTTAGACGATCCAGGTAGTGCTTTGACTACTGCAACTGACCTAGGCACTATTACAGGAACTTCAATCGCCAAAGATCTAGTTGGATCGCTTGATAAGACGGATTTTTACAAGTTTAGCTTGAGCAAAAGCAGCAACTTTAACGCCGCGCTTAGCGAACTCTCTGATACCGTTGAAATCTCTTTATTGCAGGATGTTAACAGCAATAATGTGATCGATGGTGGTGAGAGAGTTGCTTATGGTAATGGCTCAATCTACAGTAGCAATCCTATTTCTAAAACTTTACAAGCAGGCAGCTATTACATAGAGGTAAAGTCAAACTCTCTATCTAACAACACAATTTATACTCTTGCCTTGACAAGTTAAAACACAAGATGGATTACCGATCTGCTATAAAACTGATCATTAAAATAGTAAGCATCTGCATTTTGGGAATTTTTGTGGTTGCCCTATCGTTTCCGATCGTGCCAGCTTCTGCAATAGCGGTGCAGCCGATCGCCCTGCCTCGCCGCACTGCTGCACCGCCTGACATACAAAGAATTTTGGATCGCGGCAAGCTGGTGGTTTCTGTCTTGAAGCTCGACAACCCTCCCTTCTTTATGGATGACGGCGAAAGCGACCCAGTGGGATTGGATATGAAATTGGCACAGACGATCGCCGATCAGCTTGGCGTTACGCTGGAGGTGAATCGATCGGCTAATACCTTCGATCAGGTGGTGGATAAGGTGTATCGCCTGGACGCAGACCTGGCTTTTTCCAAAATCAGCCGTACCTTGAAGCGCGCCCAAAGAGTCCGATTTTCTCGTCCCTATCTGACCATGCGACAAGGGCTATTGGTCAACCGTTTGCAAATGGCACAACAGGCCAATGGTCGGACGATGACGCAAATGATTCGAGATCTGCAAGGCAAAGTGGGCGTAATTAAAGGTTCATCTTATGTCGGGTTCACTCAGCAAAAGTTTCCCAAGGCCACGATCGTTGAATATGCCACTTGGCCAGATGTGATTGATGCCGTCACCCGAGGCGATATTTTGGTGGCCTACCGGGACGAACTAGAGGTAAAAAAAGTTGTCCTGAGTAAGCCAGATGCAGCTCTACAGTTTCAAACGATCGCGCTCACCGATACCGAAGATGCGATCGCCATTGTTTTGCCCTGGGACAGCGGACAGCTTTTAGCTTTCGTCGATCAGTATCTTGAGATGATGCAAATTAACTACACGGCAGACAAATTGTTAGAAGAATATTCTGACTATTTCCGAGCCGCTCGCCCGTAGGTCTTTCTCAAATTTTCAGCTTCAATCCAGCGCAGGCTGCAATCTAGTCTAGGCAATCCAACACAGGCTCAACGCTATGGCAACTTCTAACCTATCTCGATCGCGTCCGTGGCTGTGGCTGCGTAGCCCTTGGGCGATCGGCATCAGCATTGTCCTGGGAATTGGCCTGGGCACCAGCCATCAAGCGCAATGGATTGAACCCATTGGCGAGCTGTATCTGGGGCTGCTCAAGATGTGCGTTTTGCCTATCTTGCTTTCTGCCATTACGACTAGCATTGGGCGACTCATGACCACTCAGGATGCCGGACAATCGATCCGCCGGATTCTCATCGTTTTTCCGATCGGATTGCTGCTGGTGAGCGGCTTTGCGGTGGGGGTAGCGGCGATCGCCGAACCTGGACGCAACCTGTCGGCCTCAACGCTAGAAATGCTGGGCGTGATCGTCAACCAATCTGGAATTGACCTGGAGATTTCTCTCACTGGAGTGATTCCTGTAGAATCTGGCCTAGATTTGGATAGTCTTCTGCTCAGCCTGATTCCAGACAATATTTTCAACGCTTTAAGTGAGGGACAGACCTTAAAGGTCTTGGTGTTTTCAATTATTTTTGGGGTGGCGCTGGGTCTGGTCAAAGATGTCAGTACCCAAACCTGTTTTGATATTTTTGACAGTATCTACAAAACGTTCAATAAACTGATTCAGTGGTTGACGCTATTGCTGCCCTTTGGGTTGTGCAGTTTACTAGCTACACAAATTTCCAAGCTGGGGTTAGATGTTTTGTTCTCGATGATTAATTTTGTGGTAATTTCGATCGCCACATTTATTAGCATCTACATCATCAGTACGCTGATTATTTGGCGACAGGCGCAGACTTCTCTGGGTACTGTTCTGTCGGCCTTGAGAGAGTCTACTATTCTTGCGATCGCCACCTCCAGCAGTCTCGCTTGCCTACCTTCCTCTATCTCTTCTCTGAGCGAAGGGCTACAGTTTAATCGTCAAACGGTGAATCTAGTTGCGCCCTTATCCACCACTCTTTGCCGTTTTGGCTCGGTGGTCTACTTTGCTCTTGCCACGCTATTTGTGGCTCAGCTCTATCATCGATCGCTGAGTTTGATGGATCTGGCGATCGTGGTGGCTGGCTCAATTCTGGCAGGCATGGCCACTTCAGGGGTGACTGGAATTCTGACGTTGACCATGCTCGATCTGGTCTTGCACCCGTTAAAACTGCCGCTAGAAGCGGTTCTGGTGCTGTTCATCGCGATTGATCCAATCATGGACCCCTTTCGGACGCTTTGCATTGTTCATACGGGCATGGCAGCCACGGCTGTCGTGACCGATCTAGAGCCTCGGCATTATCCCTCCAATTTTCAGGAAGGCCGAGAAATGGGAGATTCCAACCTCTTGGAAAACTATTAGCTCGTCTGATCACTCCACCTGAGCGTAACCCGTCAAACTGAAACCATGAAACCCATTCGCCCCCGACGCAATTTGTTGCCCCATCTCAAAAAAGTATTGAGCCTGAAAAAGACTCCCAGCTTAAAAATCACGCTGGCGGGTGCTGTTTTGATCACGATTAGCACGACGGCTGCGATCGTCTACTTTCCCTGGCAGTTGGTTTCTCAGCGCAATGTTGATATGCTCATTGCCCAAACCAACAAAGAAATTGCCCTTGCCACCTCTCAAGAAGTAGAGCGGTTGTTTAGCAGCGCTCAGTCGGCACAGGAACTGCTCCAGAGCAGCTATATCAACAACTTTGTCAATCTTTCGGATCAAAAAGCGCAGGAAGCTTTTCTCTTAAGTGCGCTCAAGGCAAACCCTGACTTTACCTGGGTGCAGTTTGGCTATGCCAACGGCGATTTTTTGGGCGCACAGCGCACTTCAGAAGGACTGCTGCATTTCCATAGTCGTGACTGGAATGAGAAGAATCAAACCACCACCGCCACAATTCGGTCTTACCGTTTGGTAGATCGGCAGCTCAAGCAATTGAATAGCCAATCCATGCCAATGAATCCTGCCTTCTATGCCCCGCGTCGCCCCTGGTATCAGTCGGCGTTGAAAACACCTGGGCAGCCTGCCTGGACAATTTATGTCTATCGATCGACCCATGCGCCCGGTATGGATGCCGCCATTAGCATCGAGCAGCAGGGCAAAACGGTTGGAGTCGTGGGCGTTGGCATTGAGCTGAAACAGCTTTCAGAATACCTCAAACGGCTGCGCGGACAGCGGGCAGGAGCTGCTTTTATCATTAATACCAAGGGGGAATTAATTGCTTCGACAGAGCCACAGGATGTCATATCCTTGCCTGCTACGAATCAAGATCAGCCTCAGCTTCAACAATTTAGCCAGACGCAAAATCCTTTGCTGCAATATGCCAACACTATTTTCCAGGTTCAAAAGACAGCGATCGCCAACCTTCAGTCTCTAGAGAAATTCACCTATGTGCAGCCCGAAACGGGCGATCGCTATTTCATTTCCTTTGCGCCTTTGGGTCATTTAGACTGGCAAATGGGAACGGTGATTCCTGAAAGCAGCTACTTGACCGAGATTAATCACAATAAAAAAACGCTGCTAATTGTGATCGCGGCCTTTGTCATCACTACTTCAGGGCTGGCGGTTTTGCTAGTCGATCGCATTATTGCCCGTCCGATTCTCCGGGTCACCAATGCTGCTGCTGCGATCGAGGCTCAGAAGTTTCAGTCTGAAAGCCTCTCTCCTGTGGCGCTACGCACCGATGAACTGGGTCAACTGGCTCGCGTTTTTCAACATATGGCTCAGCAGGTCTACATGCGAGAGCAGCGCTTGAAACAGCAGGTTCAAGACTTACGCATTGAGATTGATGATGTGAAGCGTCAGAAGCAAGTGCAGGAAATTGTTGAAACAGATTTCTTTCAGGATTTAGTCTCTAAAGCTCATACGTTACGCAAGCGCAGTCGGGCAAAGTCGGCAAAAGATATAGAACTTTGATCTAACATCCCCAATGCGCAGATTTGAGGCTGAGGTTTAATGCGTTTCAGCGAGAATATGCAGCGCGATCGCCTCTGCGACTTTAATACCATCGATACCTGCTGAGAGAATGCCGCCTGCATACCCCGCCCCTTCTCCTGCCGGATAGAGTCCTCGGGTATTGATACTCTGGTAATCATCTTGTCGTTTAATCCGAATCGGAGATGAAGTGCGCGTTTCGACCCCCGTTAAGATCGCGTCATGCATGGCAAATCCTTTGATTTGCTTCTCAAAGGCGGGCATCGCTTCCCGAATGGCCGCGATCGCATAATCGGGCAAACTCGAACTCAGATCTGCCAAATGCACCCCTGGCGTATAGGATGGCTTGACGGTGCCCAAGGTTTGAGAGGGGCGATCGGCAATAAAGTCTCCGACGAGTTGACCTGGTGCTTCGTAAGTACCGCCCCCTAACTCAAAGGCGCGTTCTTCGAGCTGACGTTGAAAGGCGATGCCTGCCAAGGGATGTCCTGGATAGTCCTCAGGGGTAATGCCGACAACAATGGCGCTATTGGCGTTGGGTTCATCGCGGGTGTACTGGCTCATGCCATTGGTGACAACCCGACCTGGCTCTGAGGCGGCAGCTACGACCAAACCGCCAGGACACATGCAAAAGCTGTAGACCGATCGCCCGTTGGAGCAGTGATGCACGAGCTTATAATTGGCAGCGCCCAAGAGCGGATGCCCTGCCTGAGCGCCAAACCGACAGCGATCGATCAGCGACTGGGGATGCTCGACTCGAAAACCAATAGAGAAGGGCTTTGCTTCAATATAAACCCCGCGATCGTACAGCATTTGGAAGGTGTCTCTGGCGCTATGACCCACCGCAAGCGCTACATAATTGCTGCGGATCTGCTCTCCACTGGCCAGCGTCACGCCCCGCACCTGCCCGTTCTCGATGTGAATGTCATCTACCCGGCTCTCAAAACGAATTTCACCCCCCAAAGACTCGATCGCCGTGCGGATATTTTCAACAATTTTGACTAGCTTAAAGGTGCCGATGTGGGGCTTGTTGATGTAGAGAATTTCGGGAGAAGCGCCAGCATTGACCAACTCAATCAACACTTTGCGCCCGTAATGCTGCGGATCTCGCACTTGGCTGTAGAGCTTGCCATCTGAAAAGGTGCCTGCCCCTCCTTCGCCAAACTGGGCGTTGGATTCTGGGTTTAGCCCTTTTTTTCGCCAAAAACCAAAGGTATCTGCCGTGCGCGCTTTAACGGACTTGCCCCGCTCCAGGATGATAGGCCGAAATCCCATCTGCGCTAAAGCCAGACCTGCAAATAGGCCGCAAGGGCCTGTGCCGATGACGATCGGTCGGATCGCTAAGTCGCTAGGCGCTTGCGCCACAAAGCGATAGCGGGTGTCTGGTGTAGGCACGACATGCGGATCTTTCTTTAGCCGTTGGAGGAGCTGTTTATCTTGAGTTGTCTCCACATCCAGAATGTAGACAAGGGTAATCTCTCCTTGCTTGCGGGCATCATAGCTGCGCTTGAATATGGTGTAATGGAGCAGCGCCTCAGGCGAAATTTGCAGCTTCTTGAGGATAGCGGCTTTGATCTCATCTTCAGGGTGATCAAGCGGGAGTTTTACTTCTGTCAGTCTTAACATACGCAATATTCTCGGCAACCTGGGCCTCGTGCCACCGACATCATGGCATTGATCAGGGTAGGGATGGGCTAACCATTTTAAGTTAATTTCCTCGCTGTCTGTGTACCTGAGTCTGTGTATCTGAGGCTGGCTTTGTCTCGTCACGGGCACTTTGCCTCTACTGCAATGGGTTTGGCTTCAGATCCGCTGGGACATCAGATCTCTTGGGACAGCCTCGCGGAATGGATCTGGCTAAAAAGCACCGTTTAAAGAGCGCCGTTCAAAAAACACCGCTGCATTCAATTTTTTAAACCGGGATTCCACGTAAATAGTTCTATAAGTTTCGAGCAACCGTCCTGAAGAGCGATCGTTTCCTCGCAAAAAGAAATATGCCTCCTCAATAACAGATCAAACGTGATTTACAGCCCATGAGCAATTTTTGTTTGATTGCGGCCAGTCTCATGTCTCAGGGACAAATTCCAGGTTGGCAACTCGCCGCCCCCGAATTGCCAGTCCAAAGATCTACAAGCAGCGCAGCCATTTCTCACCTCTGTGATGCTTCTGTTCTTTCTTCTAAAGGCCGCGCCCGTCCGACTTCTCCTGGGGTTGAAGCTCACTCTCCTGAACCCAGTCGCCGCTGGAAGACGGTGCCGATCGCAGACTTTGCTCCGCCCCGACGCAACCGCCCTGGATCGGGTAGCCAGCTTTTGCAGCAGCGTTGGGCAGCTCTACGAGCGGGCACCCTTTACACCCGCTTAGCAACCGACAGCTTCCGGGACGCTTGGCTAAATGCGACTGAGCAGCCCACCTACGAGCAATGGATCAGCTTATTGAGGCAAGAGGCAAAGGTCGTGGCGACGGGTCAAGGCACCAACCGTCTTTCGGTTTTGGTGGGAGATTCTTTGGCGATGTGGTTTCCGGTTGAGCGACTGTCAAGCGATCGCTATTGGCTCAATCAAGGCATTTCAGGTGACACCACAACCGGAATTTTGGATCGGCTCTCGTTGTTTGATAGCACCCGCCCCGATGCAGTGCATGTCATGGCGGGCATCAACGATTTGCGGCGTGGTGCAACTGATGCAGAGGTGGTGAGCAATCTGACGAAAATCATGCGCCAGATTAAGCAGACTCATCCCGATGCGGCGGTCTATATTTATTCAATTTTGCCGACTCGTCTGCCGACGCTCCCGAACGATCGCCTACGTGAGCTGAATGTCGATATCGCTGATGTTGCCCGCCAGGAAAAGGTCACTTTTGTGAATCTGCAATCGATGTTTGCAGATGATGATGGCAGCTTGCGCCGTGAGCTAACCACGGATGGTCTGCACCTGAGCAACACAGGCTATGAGGTTTGGCAGACTGCCCTAAATCCGATTTTCTAGACCTCAGCGCCATTCTCAGTAGATTGCAAATTGGGTTTTGTGGCGCACGCCACAAAACCCTAATAGCTAGACTTTGCGATCGACTGATTCTTTGCAGGTGTGACTTGTTGCTCCGCTGCGCTATAAGTCACAGCAGAAATCTATTTTTCCAAAATCACCAAAAGCCTGGTGGCGAACACTTCGGGAAATCGGTCAAGCAGCATTTCTAGCTTTTTGAGAACTGGATACATTGAGGTGGGATAAAGCTGCGGACTAGAATATCCCCCTGAAGCGACATAGGCGATCGCAGACAGACGAATAGTTTTTACTTTTCGCCATGCGGTAAGCTTTGGCAGGTAAGCCTTCTTCACAAAAATACGGGTTGCGTTTCCCTGGGCTGCGTAATAGTCTGTCTTGTCAGGCGTCCACCCTTCTGGAGCAAACCATTCGATCGCCTGGTTAATGGCGATGGGTTCCTCATGCAGCAATCCGTACACCACAAGCCCGATCGCACTCATGCAAGGTTCCAGCATGATTACCCGTCCGCCTGGGCGCAGCACACGATAGAGTTCATATAGCGCTGTGCCTGGGTATTGCAGATGGTGGAAGACATCCGTCAAGATTAGGTCTGAGACTGACTCATTTTCAAACGAGAGATGGTAGGCGTTTTCGACCTGATCAATCCAGGGGTGGGGAAACAGATCTGTGCGGATGCAGTTGGGGATGACTTCGTGAATATTGCCCAAGCCTGAGCCGAGTTCAACGATTTTGCTGTCAGGCAGGTTGCTCAATTGCGTCGCAATGAGGCGATAAAAATCTTCATAAACAGATTTGAGTAAAGGCTTACGGTTCCAATACTCATGGTTTTTGTTGATCTGTTCTTGATGTAAATCGATTCCCAAAATTTCTGCCCTCAGCTCAGGTAAATTTTGTGCGCAAGGCGACAAATGCCCACATCTCTAGCCATAATATTCCATTGCTCGAGTCTTTGACCTCTAATAGGAAGTCACCAAGACCTCGGTGATTTTGCCTCGTTTCTGGGCGTTAGAGTTGATGGCTCTGGAGGCAGAAATAGTATAGATATTGAAATCTTGATAGAGATCGCGAACAAACTCGCAGTCAGAATTAGACAGCATCACCTGCACCCCTCGCTGCGCTAGCTCGGCGAAAGTGTCTCTAAGGCGAATTTGATCTTGAGCATGGAAAGAGTAACGACTATAGCCAGTAAAGCTGCTGGTGAGACTAATGGGATGGTAAGGCGGATCGAAGTAGACAAAATCTTGAGGATCTGTTGCGTAGTTCAAGACGGCATCAAACGAAGCCACCCGAATTTCTGTGTGCTTCAGCGCTTGCGAAACGGCATAGAGCAAGTCAGGATTGCAGATTCTGGGCGACTTATATCGACCGATCGGCACATTAAATTCGCCTTTTGAGTTTTCACGGTACAGGCCGTTGAAACAGGTTTTGTTGAGGTAAATGAATCGAGCCGCTTTTTCGACTGGCGTTGTGCCTGGGGTCGATCGCATTTCATAGTAGTAGTCTGGATTGTGCGATCGATGATGCACTTCTAGGCTGGCAATCACCGCTGCAACAGAATCTTTGACACAGCGATAGACATTGACCAATTCTGGGTTAATATCTGTCAGCATTGCCTTAGTTGGGCTGAGATGAAAAAAGATGGCTCCCCCACCCAAAAAAGGCTCGTAGTAAGTTTTATACCCCTGAGGAAAATGAGATTGATATTGTTGAATTAGCTGCGCTTTGCCCCCGGCCCACTTGAGAAACGGACGTGGCGGAATATGTTGACTAACCAGAGCAAACATAGGCGGCGAATTGCGGAAGGCTAACCCGTACAATAGAAACAGTTAGGAGAAACAGCAGAATTTGCAGCTTCTAATATTAATGTACTGGTTTTAATGACTCAGTGAAGAAAATTCTTTAACTGAATCTGTGAATTATTTGAAAAATTGCAATGGGGGTTAGAAACAATGGAAGAGTTTTTTGCAAATATCTCTCGCTATCCACGATATTTCATCAGTTTCACCCTAGGGATATTGTTGACGGCACTTAGCCCTCTTCTGCCCATGTTCAAGCGTCCTTCAACTGCGATCGCGGCCGTGTCAGTTCTAGTGGCGGGCATGGTGCTGTTGAGCTTCACGCTCCGCGCTATGCTGGGACTGAGTGCTGTTTGACGAGTCGTGATTTTGCAGGCGGCTGGATTAACCTGTTAGATTGCAAGAAGGGTCGGTTGGCGGCCAGAGAGATTGGGGAGAGAAACTATGGCTACAGATCGTCGGGTGGCACGGGTGGCGGAGTCTATTAAGCGGGAAGTCGGGCAACTGCTGTTTTCCGGCATCAAGGACGATCGCGTGGGCATGGGTATTGTCAGCGTCACCGATGTGCAGGTGGCGGGCGATCTGCAACATGCCAAAATTTTTGTCAGCATTTACGGCACGCCCGAAGCCAAAGCCGCAGCGATGGCGGGGCTAAAATCGGCAACGGGCTATGTGCGCAGTGAGCTAGGGCAGCGGATTCGCTTACGCCGCACGCCCGAAGTTGTTTTTATTGAAGACCTCTCCTTCGATCGCGGTACCAAAGTGCTATCGCTGATTAACCAACTGAGCCGAGAGCGCAAAGACATTCCGGAGTCGAGTGGCGATCGCTGGGAGGTGGCAAGCGATCGGCCGAGCGACTCTAAAACCGATGATTTTGCAGATGCCGATCTGGAAGAAGATCTGGAAGACGATAATTTCGGGTATGGCGATTTGGATGACGAAGAGCTTGCAAAGTAGTCTATGACCTCTGCTCCATTGAGTTCGTCCCTAAGCGACTGGAAAACGCTCTCGCTGGCAGAGCAAGTCGCTCAAATGATTGTGGTTCGTGCCTCTGGTCATTTATTTGATCAGCAAATTCAGTATCCAGCCTGGGAGCCACCCGCCGCAGTGCTGCAACATTGGGTGCAAGATTTAGGCGTCGGCGGCGTGATCTTGCTGGGGGGCAGCGCTGCTGAGGTGGGGCTGCGATCGCAGCAGCTTCAGGGCTGGGCTAAGGTGCCTCTGCTGATCGCAGCAGATATTGAAGAAGGAGTCGGACAACGCTTTGCCGGGGCAACCTGGTTTCCGCCGCCTTTGACGCTAAGCGCGATCGCCCGCTCTAACCTGTCTCAGGCGATGGTCTATGCTGAGCAAATGGGCAAGACGACTGCTCAAGAGGCGCAGGCGATCGGCATTAACTGGCTGCTGGCTCCGGTGGTGGATGTCAACAATAATTCAGCCAATCCGGTGATCAATTTGCGCGCCTGGGGCGAAACGCCAGAGGTGGTTAGCCAGCTGGCTCAGGCCTTCATTCGGGGGGCACAGGGCTATTCGGTGTTGACTGCCGCCAAGCATTTTCCGGGACATGGCGATACGGCGATCGATTCTCATCTAGAACTGCCGCTCTTGACCCACGACCGATCGCGCTTGGCGCAGGTTGAGTTTCCACCGTTTGAAGCGGCGATCGCCCAGGGGGTTGATGCCGTAATGACGGCTCATCTGCAAGTGCCCAGTCTCGATGCTCACTATCCTGCTACCTTTTCGGCGGCGGCTACCCAGGTGTTGCGGCAGCAGATGGGCTTTGAAGGTTTAATTGTCACCGATGCCCTGATCATGGGCGCAATTACCCAAAAATATGGTGCCAATGAAGCCCCAGTCTTGGCGATCGAGGCGGGTGCCGATGTGCTGATGATGCCTGTCGATCTGACAGGGGCAATTCAGGCTATCTGTACTGCCGTGGAAACCGGACGGATTGCGTTAGAGCGGATTCACGCCTCGCTAGAGCGCATTTGGCAAGCCAAGCAAAAGGTGGGATTGTTTGCTTCTCCAGCGGGCGCTGCGCCTCTCCATCTAGAACAGGTAGGGCAGTCTAATGCATTAGTCAGCCGTATCCTCAAAGACTCGATGCAGGTTTACCATCCGGAGCGATCGCGGCTAGATGCCTCTGCAACAAAGCCACCCCACAACCTGATCCTGCTGGATGATGGGCTGAATAGCCCTTTTTTGCCACGCCAGTCTCCTGCCATTGCTCTTCCCACAGCGCGGGGATATGGGCTAAAAATAGTCGATCGCCATACGCCAACAATGCTGCTCTCGGCTGAGGTGGACGCTTTTCAGCCGACGTTGCTTCAGCTTTTTGTGCGCAGCACTCCCTTCCGAGGCACGGCCGGACTCACCCCGATCGCCCAAAGCTGGCTCTATTTCCTCATCGAAACCGAGCAGCTTCAGGCGCTGGTTCTGTATGGCAGTCCTTATGTCCTAGAGGATCTCAGGTCGCAGCTGCCATCCGAAGTTCCCTATGTGTTTACCTACGGCCAAATGCCAGCGGCGCAGGCGATCGCCCTTGAGGCGCTGTGGGGTGGCTCGACTAGAGAAGCGCCTACCGCAGCCGCAAAGGCAGGGGAGCAAGAATTACAGCGCGATCGAACTCTTGCCGATCGAACGTTTACTGATTGAGAGAGGTTGAGAGCTAGAAACATGGCAAACCCTCGCTCCTCGCCCCCTCTCTCTCCAAAACCTTATTCGGTAGTTATGCTACTGATTGTGTTAGGGTCTATCGGCGGATGTGTTGCGCTTTTCCAATGGCTGCCTTCTGAACCAGGATGCCATGTTCTGGATTGGCAAACGCGAACTTGGGTGACTGAAGAGGATTGTCTCCCCTCCGACTAGTGCCTCTTTTTAACAGGGCCTCTTGCTAAAAGGGTGATCTCTTGAGGTAATGACTTAAGGTGATTAAACATATGTTATTGAGAAAATTGTCATTGAGAAAATCTTGGCTCCGATTCCGACAAAGTCCCGCAAGGGCGATCGTGGCTCTCCTCGCATTGGGTCTGGTCATTTGGGGACTTACCCTCAGCCAACCCAGCTTTAGCGCTTCCACTCCGCCGCCCGTCCTCCTATCCCAGGAACCTCCTATGTCTGCCCCTACCAAGCTATCTACAACCGGACTCACGGCCGCCCTCGACCAGCTCCCCGACTGGACGGTGCAAAACGAAAAGCTGCATCGTCAGTTTCAGTTCAAATCCTTCGTTGAAGCGTTTGGCTTTATGTCTAGCGCTGCCTTGGTTGCCGAGTCTATGAACCACCACCCAGAATGGTTCAATGTCTACAACCGCGTTACTGTTGATCTCACTACGCATGACGCGGGCGGCATCTCTGCGCTAGATGTGACTTTGGCCAAAAAAATGGATGAGTTGGCAAAGTAGCCGCCTCGACTAGCTGCGTCCTGTGGTGGATAACCCTTCGACGATGGCTGAAGGGGTATAGCAAGAGCCATTCCAATCGGCATCATCCCCCAGCTCTGTTAGGTGATTTAAGGCATGGTAGACATTGCCAGACACCATCGTGTCCTTGACGCGCCCTACAATTTCTCCGCGCTCTACTCGGTAGCCCAGCTCCACATTCACCGAAAAATCGCCTGAGATTCCGGCTCCGCCGCCCAGCATTTGGTCAATAATGATGCCGCGCCCTAAGGTGGTAATCAGGTCTGAGAGGGGCTTGAATCCGGGCTGAATCAGGAGATTGAACAATCCTGGCATGGGATAGCTGCCTAAGCTAGGGCGAAAGCCGTTGCCTGTGGTGCCGCTGCCCAACGCCCGCCCAATCGTGCGATCGGTGTAAAACAATTGTAGGACGCCATCTTTGATGAAGGTAATGGGCTGAGTGGGTGTGCCTTCATCGTCAAAGGGACAGCTAAACGGCCCTGCATCGGGCTGCTGAGATAGGGTCAGAATGGGTGAGGTGACGGGTTCTCCTAGTCGATCGCTCCAGGGCGAAGCGCCTTCAATCACCTGCTTGCCGTTAAGCGCCGCTTGGACGGTGCTCCACAGCATGTCAGCCGCTTTAGAGGTAAACAAAATGGGTATGCGCCCTTTAGGCGGGGCAACGTTGGTGCGCGCCCAGTTAAGGTGTCGGATAATTTCTTCGGCTAGCGCTACCGGGTCAAGCTGAGTTCGCCGCGTTTGCCCATCGGAAATGCAGAGAAAATCATCGCCGCGTATCCACTCGGCTGACAGATAGCAGCTTAGGGTTGTGTCGGTGTAGCCACAGTCTAACCCCAGGGAGTTAATTAGGCGCGTGGCTTCAGCGTCACACTCCCATTCGGCACTGCACAGCACCTCAGGATAGGCTTGGCGAACTAAGGCGATCGCTTCTCGCCCCCAGGCCACCAGCTGATCTACGCCTACGGCTGTCCCTAAATCGGGATAATGCACTCTGGCGGCGGGGGTGAGTTCTAGCGTTTCGGGTTCGTTGAGCTGGCTAATGGCGATCGCCCGATCGACCAAGGTTTGCGGCTCTACGGTGCCATAGGCAACTGCTAGCCCAGGCCGTCCGTCGCGCCACAGTCGCAGCGCCATGCCCTCGGCCTGGGAACTTTCTAGCTGCTTCAGCCGATTGGTTTCAAAAAAAACGGGGCGAGACAGCGAACTGGACTGAAACACTTCGGCGGCTTCAGCGCCCGATCGCAGCGCCAGTTCCAACAGTTGTTCTGCTGAGTCCTGGTTTTCCAGCATCGTCTCGATCGAGTTATCAAAACTCATACGGAATCTGTCGATAGGACTGGGCAAAGGTCATAGGCACTAGAAAACCCGTTACGCAACTGCAAGAGTGACGCAACTGGGCGACGCTAGGTATGAGAGCGCTCAAAATCGCAGCGCTAAATTGGGTCAGGTTCTCTAACTATCTTCCGGGATCACGGTACATTAGGCTAGATTCAATTCCTGCATCATCCAAAACCCGGCAAAAGCCTCTGAGCTAGGATCAGCCTGCACCGCTACAAAGTGAATCCGATTGGCTTTTTGCTTGGTGGTTTCAAAGCTTTGGGCTTCTGCTTGTAAGGGGGGCGTGGGCAGATTTGCCAAAATCCAGGCTTCGTTTGCGCCTGTTTCCAGCACGAGCTGAGTTGGTGATTCTTTGCTGTATCGCACAGAGGCGAGTTCCAAACCCGACATCCAGGCGGCCAGCGGCAATGCCCGAGAAGAGTAAATAATTAAGCCGGGGATCGGCGTCTCTGGGCTAACGCCAAACATGCCAGGGGGAAAGGATTCGCTAAAGCCAACCTCCCATTCCGTCATTTCGTCAAAGGCGCTGGCTTCGAGGGTGACAAAGGCCCACTTTTCGCCAATCAGAGCATCTGGCAAGGCCTGAGCAGGCATGTCGGGCATGGCGACCGAGGCATTGCTGCTGGCCTGATAATTGGGCAAGGTGGGGTAATAGGTTTGCGATCGCTCTTCAATCCACTGATTTAGCGCTAGCGTCCGCCGACTGGAAGCGGCTGGAATGCCTGCATCTTCGCAGGCTTTGGTGATCATATTGTTCATCTGCCGACGAAAGAAGCGCACTTTATCGGGTGGTTTAGGAGCCTGATCGAGAGCGGCTTTGAGAGCCGATCGCAGTGAACCTGAGTTGACCTCTGTGTTGCGGAAAAATTGGGAGTAGCGAAACAGATCGGCCGATCGCGTTTTCACATCTGCCGGACTCTCGCAGATCAGCACTTCCCACAGCTTTTTCTGGTTGTCGTCCAGGACGGGGCGTGAGTAAAAATCTAACTCCCAAATCGTTGTCATAGTCGAGTTGTGATGATTGGCGCACTAACCTTTCCATCTTGCCATTCTAAGGTGAGGTTTTAGGCTTGAATCTGGCAGGATGCTCAATCAGCCATTGGTGAATCGAGTGGTCTTTACTGCCGCTAAAAATCTCATAGCCTGCTGGGAAGCCTGCTAACGGGCGCACTGTGATGGCATTGACCGAATCTGTGTGACCCAGCAGCAAAGCTTGCAGCCTGCCGCTGGCGATTTCCCAAAGTTTGATGGTTTTGTCCCAGCTAGCGCTGATTAAGGTTTTGCCGTCGGGGCTAAAGGCAAGGGCGGCGATCGCCCAAGAGTGTTCGGTCAAGGTCTGGAGCAAGCGTCCGGTTTGCACTTCCCATAGTTTGATGCTGTTGTCTTCACTGCCTGTTGCCAAGATTTGGCTGTCTGGGCTAAAGGCGACGGTTAGCACTGCCCAGGTATGGCCTGAGAGAAGGATAGGCTGGTTTGGCTGCTGATTGGGCTGAGGCTGCTGCCAGAGCCGTACGGTGCGATCGCAACTGGCGCTAGCTATCCATTCACCCTCTGGGCTAAAAGCTACTGCCGTTACTTGAAGCCCATGTTGCAAGACCTGGAGCAGCTCACCTGATCGCCAATCCCATAGGCGAACGGTTTTATCCCAGCCAGCGCTGGCGAGCGTTTTGCCATCTGGGCTGAAGGCAAGCGATCGCACGGAAGCGGTATGCCCAACGAAGGCAGTCAGCGGCTTACCTGATTGCCAATCCCATAGGCGAATGGTTTTATCATCTCCTGCGCTGATTAAGGTCTTGCCATCGGGGGCAAAAAGCAGCGATCGCACTCCCTGCGCTGGCAGCTTGACCGGACGCTGTTGGGTGGTTAAATCCCACAGATAAATCGCTTTATTGTCTCCTGCGCTGGCGAGGGTAGAGGCGACAGGGCAGAGCGCGATCGTATTTACGGCACCCTGTGCCTGTCTGGAATGAAGGGGCGTGTAAGCGGGCACTTGAACTTGGGGACGGGCAATCAGGCTTCTAAGACCTATCGCTGCCATGACCTGATCGGCTGTCTGAAATCTAGAACTCACCTCATGCTGGATCAGCTGATCTAAGATTTGCGCTAGGCGATCGCTAACAGGTTGAGGTAGGCAGGAGCGCCAAATCCAGCGATCGTTGAGGGTGTCATACAAATCAAATGGCGAAACTTCGGTCAGCAGGTGGATGCAGGTTACGCCCAGGCTATACAAATCGCTGGCGTAGGTGACTTTGCCTTGCGTCTGCTCCGGTGCAGCATATTCGGGACTGCCAAGCATTGCAGCGGGAACTCTGCCGATCGCCGCACCAAAATCCACGAGGGCAAGGTGTTCTGGCGTTTGAATGATATTTTCTGGCTTGATGTCTTGGTGAATTAGCTGGTGTTGATGGGTCAGATGCAGCAGGGGTAGTAGTTCGGTCAACAGCCGCCAGATTTGCGGTTCGCTGAAGGCTCCTTGTTGTTGCAGGACGATCGCTAAGTTTTGCCCATCGATCCAGTCTTGAACGAGGTAAAGCTGACCTGCTTGCTCGAAGGCATCGATGAGAGTGGGAATTTGTGGATGGTTGCTTAATGCCTGTAGGTGCTGTATCTCTTGCGGCAGGGCGATCGCGGCTCCGGGTGCAGAAGGGGCTGAGCAGAGAATTTGTTTAATGACGCAGTTTGTGGAGTGGTTCTGAGTGTCGATCGCTAAGAAGGTTCGTTCGCAGGCTCCTTGGCCTAGAAGTTGCAGGGCGAAGTAGCGATCGTTGAGCTGGAGGGAGGAGCCGCAGGCGTGGCAGGTGGGAGGGGTGTCGGAGTTTTGCGGTTCTGGGCAGTTGGGGTTTGTGCAGTAGGTCATAGAGAAAAGCCAAACAGCCTTGGGGGTCTCCCCCAAACCCCCGGCAGGGGACGGGTGCGTCCCCCACACCCCCTCCACAAGGGAGGGTGGATGGGCTGGAGAGGGCGCTTCGCATTAGATAGGATTCAGGGGGGTTACTTTTAAAGTCCCTATTGACGATCGCTATTGGCTAGGCCGTTGTGGGTGGGTTTGGTCTCAGCTTCTGTGAGAGGAACCATAGGCTGTTTGGGGTCAAAGGGTTGGTGTCCGGTTTGGTTCCAGAGGATAAGGGAGAGCAAGCCGTCTACGAGTCCGCCGCCGCCGTTGCTGCCGCCGACCATGACATCGGGGATTAGGCGTACCTGGCGATCGCCAATAATTTGCATGACCTGCATGGCGGTGTAGTTATGTTCGCCGAGGGCTTCGACTCCGGCGCGGTAGGTTTCGGCTTTGGCGTTGCCTGTCTCGCGAATGGCTGAGGCTTCGCCTAAGGCTTTAAGGCGGATGGATTCGGCTTCGCCTGTTGCATGTTTGATTTGGGCGTTGGATTTCAGTTCGGCAATGGTGACGCTCTGTTCAGACTTGACCAGCTCTTGCTGAATGTCGGCTAGGGAGGTTTCACGTACGAGCATCTGCCGCTGGGCTTGCGCCATCTGCTGCACTTCAAATGTTTTGCGCTGCTCTTCGGCCATCTTGCGATCGATCTGGGTTTGCATCAGTTCTGCCGGGGGCTGAATGTCGCCAATCAAGGTGTCGATCGCCTGTACGTCATAGCTGCGAAGGGCGGTTTTGATGTAATCTGCGGCTTCGGTTTGGCGCTCGCTACGGGCGTTGAGGAAATCTAGTACGGTATAGTCTTGGGCTGAGTTGCGGAAATAGTTGCCGACGCTGGGTTCTAGGACGTTATCCACCAGGTTTTGCATAGAGCCGACGCGCGAAATCACCTTGGGGGCATCTAGTGCGCCAACATGGATAATTTGCGAAACTTCGAGGTCAAAGGCAAAGCCGTCATTCGATCGCACCCGCAAGGCTTCTAAATTGGCATCATACTTGTGGCGCTCGGTGCGGCTTGACCAGTTGAGCACAATATTGATGGTCGGCACCAATTCCACTTTCATCACTCGCGTGTTAATCGGGTGTTTACCGGGATAGAGCGGCTCTACCCACACCCCTTTGTTACCCGCTTTCACTAGATTGCCGTGGGTAAAAGCGGCACCGCTGACATCATCTTCAGAATCGCCCACAAAGGAAACGACGACTCCTACATAGCCGATGGGAATTTCGGTCATGGGCACCTGCTCCACCCGGACAAACCAGGGGTTAAGATTCCAGGAGCCAGACAGCAGGATCTGCTGCTGTAAGCCGCGTTGCCCCCCCTGCTCAATAAATTTTTGCCCGCTTTGGAAGTTGTCGTGATTGTCAATTAGATGTCCAGCAATTTCACCTGGGTCGATCGGCGCACCTGCGAGGGTCGTAACCACGCCTACCTTGTCGGATTGCAGCGAATAAACGGCGAGATCTTCGGGCTGCATATCATGGCTGCTGGCATTCGCAGCCGTAATCACCTTAAACAGAGCCGTATTAATTCGGTAGCTGCCTGCCGTCAAGAATCCTATTTGCCGCCCTTTTTCACCGTTGTTTGTCAAGAACTCGCGGGCATTTTGAAAGTTATCGCATTCGACCACTTTGCCCAAAATGCGCTCTAGGGGGATAGAGTCGCCGTCATTAGCAACAATCAGAGCAATTTCGCCTTGAGGCACTACCACTACAGATTCTTTGCGGACGCTATATTGCCAGGGCCAATAGCCCCAGTGCCAGCCAGGTGCCAGGGTATCTGCCTGGTAGCCCGCCTCACCGTTAAGTGCTACCAACCTTCCTGGAGGCAGTTGCTTTCCTGCAAACGAAACTTTTTTGACAATAATCCCAACTTCTCGTTCGCTGATCACGACTAACCCAGCACAGGAAGCGGCGATCGCCATACCTCCCAGCACCCCAACCGGAACTAACAGCCAGGAAAGCCCCAATCCACTCTGAATAGGTGCTTGGGCGATCGGAGCTTGAATGATTGGAGATTGAGCTATGGGAGATTGAGATTCAACAGAGGCCGCTTGAGGAATTAGGCTAGATGCACCAGGTGCTATGCCTTGAGCCAAGGCAGGACTGGTTGCGGAGCCGATCGCTGCTACGGCAGCCAATGACGTCGCTAGAGATAAAGTAGATCGGACAAATCGATCAGGAATGCGAGAGAAGGTAGCGCGATCGCTATCGGTCAATTGAAGCAATTTCATGGGTTTCGCCAGAATTGGTACGTTAATCCTGACGCTGGTACGTGGCGGCTTGAGTTCAACAGTGAGTTTGCTGATGTAGGGGCATGGGCACTCGCCGGATTCAAACTCGCTTTGCCTGTAGCGTAGTGGATTTAACCTAACATTTCCCAAATTCGCGATCGAATTTCTTAAGATCGTTGTAATGGTTATGGCGCTAAAGATTATCAGTAGATCGCAAATTAGGGTTTTGTGGCGCGCGGAGCGCGCCACAAAACCCTAAAAGCTGGATTTCAAAGGCGCTTTGCGCCTTTGAAATCCAGCTTTTAGAAAAAAAGAACAGCTTGTATAAATTTAGGCAAAGCTCAGAAAGTTCTCTGGGTCTTGGTCTTCGCCATTGATGCGCACCTCAAAGTGTAGGTGATTGCCAGTTGAGCTTCCGGTTGTGCCCACATAGCCAATCACAGTGTTGGGAGCGACGCGATCGCCCTGTTTCACCACAATGCTGGATAGGTGAGCATATCGGGTTTCGATGCCATCGCCGTGATCGATTTCTATCAGATTGCCGAAGCCACCATTCCACCCCGTTTCGGCATAGGTGACGATGCCTGTTCGAGCGGCTTCAACGGGGGGCGTTTCGTCGCCTGTGCCTAAGTCAATGCCCCGATGGAAGCTAGACACAATCTCTGAGCCTTCTCGTTGGCCGTAGGAGCTGGTAACGGGGTAGCCGGAGAGGGGGCTATCCCATAGAGAGGAGCCAGAGGGGGTCGGGTTGGGTGAGGTCGGGCTGGGCGAAGTGGGCGAGGTAGGTGAAGGAGCTGCCTGGGGAGACTTTTCCCAGCTCAAGTCAAAGTTGGCGGTGCTGCGCTTCTCAAAATAGTTAAACGTGATGTCATATTGTCCGGCAGGCAAGCGATAATCAATTTCTTGGTACGTCTTAGAACCCTGTGCCCACTGGTTTTTAGGTGTGATCGCATAGGTTTTGCCGCCATCTTTTCGGCGGGCGAGAATTTGGAAGCCGTCATCCCCCTTGACCCGAAAGGTGTAGGAGCCGCCGTCGAAGTCGGCGATCGTCGTGGACTGGAGCGCAAAGGTGTCATGAGGCAGGCGATAGCCGTCATTTACATAGGTGTGGGTGCCCCAATCAAACTGGATGCCCGACTTGCCATCGCTGCGAATTTGGGAGCCTAAGTTGACCACGCCGATCGCCTGTTTGTTGCGCAACCCATTGGCCGCAAAGTCAATGGCAGGACTACTGCTCTGGCTGTCATTCCAGGCAAACAGCGTCGTCTTCCATTCAGAGGGTTTTGCCCCATCTTGAAAGAGAGCCGCTGGCTGAATCTCGAAGGCGATCGCGCCAGGTGCTCCTTTGTCGTAATGCTCAACGGCGATCGTGGTTTGCTTGCCGCTGGCGTAAAAGTAGCCAGAGTGGGGCGTATAGCCTTGATCAGCCCACTGATCGATCACCGTTTGCTGACCGACTCTGACCCGCACCCCATCCTCAGCCGCGACCTTGACGTGATATAGCCCTAGAGCCAGCGATCGCACGGTGGTGTAACGAGCCGAGACGCCACTGGCACTATTCGACCCGTTGCCGGAAGTATTGCCGGAGCTATTGCCAGAGAATTTCAGATCGCCATTGCCCCAATACTCCGTAGGCAAGGCTTTGCCCGAAAACGTGGTGTTGCTGTAGCGCTTCACCTGAAACTGGCCTAGAGATTCTGCGGTGGCTTTGAGGCTGTAGGTTTGGTTGGCGCGATCGCTAGAAAAGACCCGCAGATAGTAGGTACCTGGGTTGAGCGTCAGAGCGAGTGTTTTGGCGCGTTTGCCTTGGGGGGTCGAGGTTGCCACCCGTTCGCTGGCGCTAAATTTGCCATTGCGATCGCGATCTTGGAGCAGCTCTACGTCTGCCTTTAAGCTGCCGAGAGTTGCGTTAAAGCTGCTGCGGGTTTTGAGCTTAAAGCTGTAATAGTCTTGGCGATCGCGTCCGCCGAGAGCGTCTTTGAGGGGTCGCCCTAAGGCACCGAGCTGGAGCGATCGAGCCGTGCGGGGATTGTTATCGCGGCGGTCTGGCATGACAAAGTAGCCCATTGAGTTGGGTTAAACTGCAACGCTGTCAGGCGGTGAAACCCGCGTTGACGCTTGCGTTTACATATGCCAACTTGACGCGAACGGAGGAGCCTGAGTTCCTTGAGTACGCTGCCTTTCTGCTGAATCGGCTTTCTGGTGAATGGCCTTTCTACTGAAGCGCAGTGCGAAGAGCCGGATAGGGAAACAGGGCTTGAAATCCAGACTGGCGATCGCTTACGGCTTCGGGCGCATAGTCCCAAAGGCTTTCGTAGTAGAAAAAGGAAACGCCCAGATTTTTCTCTTGTGCGGCGCGCACCTGCGACTGAATTTGCCGCATGGGTACGGGGCTATTTCTCAACCCAGTCAAAATGCCAATTCCGGTCGGAATTTTCTTTTGGGCTTCCTGCACTTCGGGCAGGGCAATCTGCTCTAGGAAGCTCTGCAAATTGGGACGATAAACCTGGATCACTAGCTCATCCACCACGTTTTGCCGTACCCAAGCCAGCCAGTCTTGCAGGTGCAGACGGTAGGCAAAATCGTAGTAGTTGGGCGAAACGGAAAAAATGGCATTGGGCTTTTGCGCTTTTACGGCTTGGTTGAGCTTGGTCATAAAAGCCGTGATCTTGTCGGCACGCCAACGCACCCAGGCTGCATCTGTTGGGCTAGCCGGAGGATCTTTTTTCATCTCTTTCTTATAAAGAGCGATCGTATAGCTGTCGTAGCCAAACTCATTGGGCAGGCTGGTGTGATCATCAAACTGAACGCCATCTGCGCTGTACTGCGTGACCAGTTCTACAACCAAATCGGTAATGAACTGCTGCACTTCAGGATGAAAGGGATTGAGCCACATCACCTCGCCAGCCGCACTTATAGAAGTTTGGTTGCCATCTCGCTTCTGCGTCAGCCAGCCAGGATGGTTAAGCACCAGCTCTGACGTTGGAGGAGCCATAAACCCAAATTCAAACCAGGGAATCACCAACAAGCCCTGACGGTGCCCCTGGTCGATGACATCCGCGAGAATATCTTGCCCCTCTAGACCTTTGAAGATAAAGGGCTGAATCCCAGCTTTTTGAGCCGTTGGGCTGGGATACAGCGCATAGCCAGAATTCCAAACCACAGGATAAATGGTGTTGAAATTGAGCCGCTTTAGCTGGCTGATGGCATCTTGAACCTTGAGCCGATCGCGCATAATCACGGTGTCATTGCTGGTCATCCACACGCCCCGGATTTCCTGGCGAGGCAGTTGGGCGATCGCCGGACTCCAACCCCCGCTCAGCCACACTGCCGCAAACGACACTAGAAATAGCAAAGGCAAAAAGTACCGGACTGTTCTAGAAAAGCGGCTCAGCCTAGATCTCATAGATAAAATCGGCAACGCCGATTTTTGAGTCAACCTGGGGTTGAATACGCCCGATCGCCACTGCGGCAGAGCCTCTGCCACAGCAATAACCAGAGCAATAACACGAAATTTCATACGCTTGAACAATGAATCACTCTCCCAACACACCGCCGCCTGGAACACAGCTTGCCATCATTTGAGTCAGCCGTCATTCTGACCCGTCATCCTTTTGACTAGCCATATAGTCTACAGATTTTTCTGCATTAGCGATCGCTCTACCGGAGAATTGGTCGAAATTAGGCAATATCACTGACCCGCTCTCCTGTCAGCAGCCCTGATTACATTCAGTTACATTTAATTAACTTACAGCCAGGTACAGGCAGCTAATGCTCTCGATCGCCTTCGGGCGGATCAAACATGACCTCATAGGTGCGATCGGGGTTGAGCCGCCGCATTACTTGGGCATAGCCTTCGGCATCCGAAAAGCTGTGAAACCGAGCTACATCGACACGCTGCATTTTGGGCAGCAGCAAAACGACGACCCAAGGCTGAAGGCGCTGGTCATACGGCATAATAAATTTGTCTCCAATGCAAGTTGGAACCAGAGCCAGTGCAGAACTTTCCAGGGGACGCACTGGCTCTAGCTTGTTTTGTATTAAATCACAGAAGTTGTTTTTTCTACCACTGAATCAAAATGACCCAAGATGACCCAAAATGATTCAAGTCAGGATGTTCAACGTTTGAGCATTCCTTTAACACCGGAAGAAAGAGCGCTCCTTAGAAAATTGGCGAAAATTGAGGAGCGATCGGAAGGAAAAATGGCTCAACGCCTGATTCGAGAAGCTTTGGATCGGGCAAAAGCAGAAGGCAAAATTTAGTCATGCAGCCTAAGAATCTAGTGAAGTCAGATACTTGACTAAATATCAAATTTGATATCTAATATTCAAATATCTTTTTACGATAAATCTAAAATCTCACACTGCATTTGGGATGTCAATCTCAAATCAACTCTTTTTGAAAAATCAGAAACACAGCTCTCCCATCCCGCCATGCGCTACGACTTCACCCGCACAGGTATTCGACATCTAGGAGACTTCATCCGAGAAACGATGGATGAGGCAGGTTTATCGATGCCCAAGCTCGTCGAGCAGTGCGATCGCGTCGGCTACACTACCAACATCCCCAAGATCCAGCGTTTGCGCGATGGCGTCGGCATAGAGCCAGCCGTGGGACTGCTCTGGGCAATCGCCCGTCTAGAAATCATTCGCCACCCTGACGGCAAACCCTATCACCTAGAAGATTTTTTGCACATTGCCTGCGAACAGCAAAACCCCTACGAGGAAATGCGGCGCATGGCAGAGGCGGCAGGCAGCTACTCTGCCTTTCCAGAAGCGATTGCCTTCCTCAAGCAGCAGATGCGGAACACCAGCCTAGAAGCCTTTGCCCGCGCCTGCAAGCTGCCCCTCAGCGACATGCGCGATATTTTGCAGGGGCGAGTGCCCACCTTTGCCGAACTCAGCAAAATGAGTGCCTACCTATTTGCCGACAAAGATCCCGCTCCCTTACTTAAGCTGTATGGCATCGATCAAGATATGCCAATTCGATCGCCCCAAGAGTAGGCAATTTAGAAAAAGAAAACAGGTTCTCGTGATGACACTTAATGTTGAAAATGAGCTTGAAAGTCAAGCCAACGTCACTGAAATAAAAGCAAAGGTTGAATATCTTCGAGTCAAGATTGAAGATGCTATCAGACGGGTGAGAATTAGTCGCAAAAATAATCAAACAAAAGCGTCTTATATCAAAGTTTTTATTATTCTTCTTTCAGGTACAGCAACAGTATTACTTGGATTACAAATATCTGGATTACAGACCCAGTTCAAAGATATTGCTTTTGTCTTAACGGCTCTAGTCACCGTTTTGAACGCATTAGAGCCATTTTTTAACTTTAGAGCTTTATGGATAGAGCATGAGACAGCTCTGTGGAAACTGTATCGTTTGAGAAACAAGATTGAGTACTATACTGCTGGAAATGAAGCTGAGAATATGAGTATAGAAAAAATTGACGGTTTTCAAGCTGAATACCAAGCGGTATGGGATGATTTAAGTCAATCTTGGATTGCTTACAGAAAGCAAGAGAAGTCTTAATATCGCTAGTCGATCGACATACCAATTCGTTGCAATATTCAATGTATTAGAAAAATCCTGTGACTTCTCCTTCGGTACGCGGAATCTGATTTTGAGAGGTGCCTGCGGCGATCGGGATCAGCAACCCGCTAAACAGCCGCCCATCTTCTAGCCGATAAAAATTAAACTCTCCGCCCAAGCGAGCCATGACCGATTTGCAAATGGCTAAATGCAGCCCAGGCGGATGCTCTAGCGTCGAGGGCAGCAGCAAGTCGCTCGATCGCCCCATTTCCAACTCTTCTAGCAGCCGGGGTTCCACCGTGCCATTGTCGGTAATCGATAGCTCTAGCCACTGCGAATCGATCTGTCGGCACCAAATGTCGAGCCGTCCGCCCGACACCGAACGGTAGCAGGCCGCCGTCAGAACCTCTAGCAGCACAAATTCGATCTTGGGTATATCGCCCCCAACGTTGACACTGGCATCGTTATGCACTTGAGACCAGAGCTGACGTTGCTTAATCAGAGAATCTAACCGCTCTAGCGATCGCCTGAGCAAGCTAGCCAGAGGAATCGTTTCATAATCGCACTGAAACTGCCATTGCTCATGCTTTAGCACAGGCGTGAGGGCAGTCAGGGTTCCGCCCAAATGCCGCAAAATTTGCTGATAGCGCATGCTAGACGCCCCATCTTTTTGGTGGCTCAGCTCATTCAGCCGCCGCACGCCTGTCCCCAAAATCCGATAGGTTTCCTCCAAACGGCGCTGCTTGTACCAGTTAAGCTGCTCTAGCTTTTCCCGCTGCTCAGACAATATTTCAGTAAGCAGTAGGTAACGGCGACCCCAGCCCAACTGACTGGTCAAAGTGCCGAATGCGCTAAGCTGCTGCTCTGTCCATGCTCGTCCGGCCACATCGCCCACCAAAATAATGCCTGCTGGCTCATGCTCAGGATCAGTGCGGAGGGTCATCACCAACACTTGGCCGATGTCAGCGCCGCAAAGCCATTGGCGGGTTTCGGGTGAAATATCGTCAATGCCGACGGTTAGCAGTCCGTCGGTTTGCAAGGCCCACTGCACCAGTACATCCGTATAGACGGGCACAGGCACATGGGCAGCAACCTCAAACTGGCGCTTAGAAACCACGGGTGCCGTTAGCTGAGCCACCGTGCGCCCCGGCAGCCAGGTAATCAGAGTTACCAGAGGCGATTGCAAAAGCTGAGCAATTTGCTGCGTGGCGGCAATCTCTAGGCGATCGAGCCGATGAGCCTGCTGCATGGTCGTCAGCCCCCACTGCACCGCCTGGTAATTTTTTTGCAGGCGATCGGTCTGGCGCTGAAGCTGAAACTGATGCAGCAGCAGCCCAATTTGCTGACCCACCACGCGCACCAGGTCACGCTCCGAGCGGCTCCAGCTCCGGGTCGTCTCATGTCCTAGCACCACCAACCCCTCGATCGCTTTGCCCATTGAGGTGCTGCACACCAAGAGCGATCGCACTTCCGAGTCCAGGAAAACCTGCCGCCATGCCATCAGCTTCAGGTCTTCCTCCAGGTTTTCAACGGCGACGGCTTCGGTACTGCGTTCCAGCATTTGCCAATCTACCGGGTTGAGATTCTCTAGAGCCTGGGCGATCGGGCGGCGCTGTTTGGGCTGCTGCTGATAGCAAATTTCAAATTTCTTTAGATCAGAGTCGTACAGCAATACCAAAAACCGCTCGGTGTTGAGACGCTGACAGACTTGATCGGCACATTTTTGAATGATGGCTTTCCAGTCCTCTTCGCTATAGAGGGCGCGCGTCACTTCTGCCGTCAGCACCTGATCTAGCTTGACTTGCTGCACCGTATTTTCCATCTCTTCGAGAGGTGCCACCAAAGCGATCATCTGCGCCACGCCTCGGATAAAGCTTTTCTCCTCCTCTGACCACAGCCGCGCTTCATTGCCTTCCACAGCCAAAAATCCGCGCAATTCTCCTTGATAAAGAATCGGAGCCGCAATCAGCGATCGCGCCTGGAGGTATTGCATGATGCGTCCGGTGAGGTCAGCCTTTAGCGCACCTTGGGCTTCGCCAATGGACAGCACCTGGTCAGCCGTCAAGGCTTGATAGAACCCGTTGACTTCCTGCACAGGAATCCGTAAGTCCGACTGGCCTTCGGTCATGCGGTTGCCTTGACGCTTCCAAAAGTAGCGCTGCTGTGGCTCATACCAATAAATGCTGGTGCGATCGGGCAGCACAAAGCGATGGGTTTCCTCAATCACGGCATCCAAACGCTTTTTGAGATTGGGGAGCGATCGCAGCTTTGCCAACAGGCTCAGAAGCGGTAGGTCAGGGCGCTTGAGCATCTGGCGCTGCTTTCTATCTTCGATTTGATACAGCCCATCCGCCAGCGCTCCTAGCACCATCGAGAGTCTGGCTTTTTCATCAGCATGGGGCGAAGTTCCCCACAGCGGCGAACCCAGCAGCACCACCCCAAAGCAGTCCTCTTTGTGGCGAATCGGAAAAATGATCGTGCCCTGAATGCTATATTTCTGGGCGGCTCTACGCCATTCTCCCGCTCTGGACTCTTCGCGCAGATCGGGAATGCCGATCGGTCGTTGCTGAATCACAACCTGCTCTAGAAGATCGCCAGGGTTGAGGCTGTGGCGCTGCTTGAGGAAGGTATCATCACCCGCAGGGGCGTAGCCGCCTTTGCCCAATAACCGATGATCTACGCGATCGTATAGACCAATCCAGATCAGAGCATAGTGAAACTCAGCCTGAAGATAATCCAGCGCTGCCTTAACTAAGCCATCAACCGTTCCCTCTTCCCGCAAAGCTTGAAGAACTCGTCCTAAGGCAACTAATTGTCTTTCATGTCCTGACGGTTCTTTCTGCAAACCCATGCCGACCTGACTCCTGCCGCCAATCTTTTCGCGCTGAAAAGTCTGGCGGAAATTGGTAATGTTCTGGCTATTGATTGGTTTGGAAGCAGCAGTGTGCCCCTTTCAAAAAATCAATCGCGTGTTTGAGACACAACCCGGAAATGTACGGTGCTGTGATGCGGTGAACTGTGATGCTTTTGGCTAAAGTGCCTCTGGCTAAAATGCCTTGCTGTAGTGCCCTGATGTAACGCTTTCACTCATTTAAAATGCAACTATTAGACTCAATCCTCTTAAAAATCAAGAAATATCAGCTCTCATTGAGTGCGATCGTCATTATTCATGATCTATCAAGATTTTTGTAGCCCTTGCTGCCCTGACTGTAACAGACCTGATTGTTTCTAGAATTCCCTTAGACTTGCTTTTCCTATCTGATTCCCTCATTGGGCTTGAAACACAGCCGATTGAGCTTGAAACACAGCCTCAATCCGCTAACCTGGAGAATAGCCCCAATTTCTAGATTTATTTAGCTCTAATTTTGGATATCTATCAATCAATTTTGCGTCCTTTCCTGTTTTCTGGACTCAAAGTCGATCCAGAACAGGCGCATCAGCAAACGCTGCACCTTCTGAGCGAGTGGGCCGATCATCCTCTGTCTGTCCCTTTGTTTCAGCTCTTGCAGCGTTCCTGCCTCTTTCACCATCCTGCTCTTGAGCAGCGGCTTTGGGGCTTGCCGTTTGCCAATCCGGTCGGCCTAGCGGCAGGCTTTGACAAAGACGGAGTAGCGGCCAACCTGTGGTCTGGCTTTGGGTTTGGCTTTGCCGAACTGGGCACCGTCACCCTCCATGCTCAACCGGGCAACCCGAAGCCGCGTCTGTTTCGGTTGCCGATCGATCAAGCGGCGTTAAATCGTATGGGGTTCAATAATCAGGGGGCGGCAGCTTTGGCCGTGAGGCTAGAGGCGATCGCGGCTCTTCACCCAAAGCCGCCTGCGATTCCGATGGGCATTAACCTGGGAAAGTCAAAAATTACGCCGTTAGAAACTGCCGCCGAAGACTATCGAGACAGCTTTGAGATTTTGAGCAACTGGGGCGATTATTTTGTGGTGAATGTGTCTTCCCCCAACACGCCGGGGTTGCGATCGCTCCAGGCAACCGATCAGCTTGAGCCGATTCTATCGGCTCTCTGCCAAGCCAACCAGCGGCGCTCTGTGCCCAAACCCATCTTGATCAAAATCGCGCCCGATCTGGAATGGGAAGCGATCGCGGATGTCCTCAAACTCACGCAGACTTATCAGCTTGCCGGAATCATTGCCACCAACACCACCATCCGCCGCGATCATCTCCAAACCGATATCATTGCAGCCACAGGCAAGTCGGTAAGGGAGGAGGCAGGCGGCATCAGTGGTGCCCCCCTGCGACAGCGATCGACCGAGGTGATTCGGTTCATTTACCAACAAACCCAGGGCAAATTGCCGATTATTGGCGTCGGCGGAATTTTCACAGCTGCCGATGCCTGGGAAAAAATTACGGCTGGAGCCAGCCTGCTGCAAGTGTATACGGGCTGGATTTATGAAGGCCCTTGGATGGTGCGCCGTATTCTAAAAGGATTAGTGCAAGAGCTAGAGGCTCATCAGTTGTCTAATATTTCTGAGGCGATCGGGCTAAATGCCCTTGACCTTCAATCCCCGCTCTCTACCCCCCCATCTCCTCATTCCCCATGAAAGTAGAATTCCGCGAATGTGATTTTTTTGATTTGTGGATCTGGCTAGAATTCACAAATACCCCCTCAACGGCCGAGCAGCAGTATGTTGAAGAGGTCTTCAATTCCTGGTTTTTGCTGGGTAAGCTGGGAGGCTTTAATGCCGAGAATATGCAGGTACAGGACACAGGCTTAGACATCAGCTACCTGGAATATAACCAGGATGCGGCGGAAGACAGCTTTGTGGCACTGATGCACAACATGAGCGAGTTTGAATATGAAGGCAACTGGGGGCGCTGCTGGTTTGATTTGGGCACGGCCGACGCGATCGCGGCTGATATTTTAATCAACGCTCTCGACCAACTCAGCAAAGACTATGTGACGATCGAGCGAATTATTTTTGGTGGCGAAAATCAGGACTGGAAAATTCCCGGCAGCAAACGAGCCAGCTTTGCCGAAAATGATCAGGACAATCAGTACAACTAAGGCGAATGGTAAGCCAGCGATCGGGGCAGGTTTTGCCATTCATTGCTTGGCTTGATGATTAGGCTCTGGCAAAGCCTGTCCCTACTCAGAGATTGTTTTCTTTCCAGAAACCGTCTAAAGCTTATCTTTAATTGAATTCACCTGTATGAATCAACCTGCTCAAGGCACTTTTTCGCCACCTCCCTATATTCGCGTGACGGCGCTAGGGCTGATTAAACACAAAACTCGGATCTTTGTGTTTGAGGCTCATAATCCAGAGGCACAAGAAGTGTTTTATCGAGCGTTAGGGGGTGGGGTGGAGTTTGGAGAAACCAGCGAGGCCGCGCTGCGTCGGGAGTTTCTAGAAGAGATCAATGCCGAGCTGACCAATGTGCAATACATAGGATGCTTGGAAAATTTATTTGTTTACAACGGCAAACCAGGGCATGAGCTAATTCAGCTTTACCAATGCGACTTTGTAGACGATCGCTTTTATCAGGCTGACTCGTTTCAAGCTTGCGAAGTGGGCAACCCATTTACAGCACTCTGGGTAGAATGCGATCGCTTCAAATCGGGCGAACTGCGCTTGGTTCCCCCTGATTTTTTCCAGTTTCTTTAGGCTTCCAGCGCGACACCCGGCTGGATTTACAGCTCCCTGGCATATCGCTGTAAGCGCTAGGAATAGCCATGTTCTGCCAGAAATGTCTCGGTAATTGCCGCGCGATCGCTGCCAGAGTGATTGCCAGAGCGATTGCCAGAGCGATCGTCCATCGCCAAAATATCCTCTAATCCTGAAACCGCCGACTGATGGGCATCCGAGCCGAGGCGCAGAAATTTCTCAACATATTTGCCCAGCACATCGCCCTCCAAATTCACGCGGCTTCCGGGCTGCAAATGGCTTAAGTTCGTTTCGGCATAGGTGAGCGGAATGACGGCCACCTTAAACCAAGCGCCAATGGGATCACAGTCCGCGATCGTTAAACTAACGCCATTAATGGCAATGCTGCCCTTAGAAACGATGTAACGAGCCACCCGCGACTCCACCCGGAAGCTCATCTCCCAGGCATTCTCTGCCTGCACAGCAGACTCCAGATAGCCGATGCCATCGATATGACCCGTGACAAAATGTCCGCCCAGCTTGCTCCCCACCTTGAGCGAAGGCTCTAGGTTAACGCAAGCATTCTCTGAATCTTCTCCCAGGGTTGTGCGGCTGAGGGTTTCTGGCGAAACATCTGCCGTGAAACCTTTAGGCAGCAGGGATGTCACCGTCAGGCAGATGCCATCTACAGAGACACTATCGCCCAGTTCCAAGTCTCCCAGATGGGCAATCGCTCCGGAGGTGATATGCAGTAAATTCTCCCCTTGCACATGAACGGTTCCTACCGCACGAATCAGACCTGTAAACACAATAGCTTTCCCAATAGGATGAATCGACTTCCTGCACAAATGCTTTTTTGCAGGCTTGAAGCCTACTTCTCAGTGTAGGCATCTAGCCTCATCTTTCACAAAAATTCTAAGTAACTGTAAATTTTTGCACGCGTTTTCAGGCTAATCGCTACAAAGTTGCAAGAGCAGACTCAGGTCTTCCCCTGATTTGGACTTTGCGCCCATCTGCTCAGTAAAAAATTAGTCATTTCGATCGGGCTGAAGCCTAAGCTTCTGTGAGATATAACCAAATATAGAGTGAATTGATAGATGATTCGCAGGTGATGTAGAAAACACTTTTCAGAGTTATTCGCAATAGTGCGTTCTTCTTGAAAATCGTTAGTATAGTCATGTATCCTTCTCATTAAGGCAGCATTGTTGAGAAAGGCTCTTTAAACTATGTACACAACATCCTCGCTCAAAGCTGAACTCAACGAACGCGGTTGGCGGCTCACGCCCCAGCGAGAAACCATCCTGCAAATTTTCCAGAACCTTCCAGAGGGGCAACATCTTAGCGCTGAAGATCTACACACCTTGCTGCAACAAGATGGAGATGCCATTAGCCTGTCTACGATCTATCGCAACCTGAAAATGATGTCTCGGATGGGCATCCTCAGAGAGCTAGAGCTAGCAGAAGGCCATAAGCACTATGAAATTAATCAGCCCTCTCCGCACCATCATCACCATTTAATTTGCGTTCGCTGCAACAAAACGATCGAGTTTAAAAACGATTCCATTCTAAAAATGGGTTCTAAGACTGCCCAGAAGGAAGGCTATCACCTGCTCGACTGCCAGCTCACCATTCACGCCATTTGCCCAATCTGCCAGCGATCGCTCCTACCCGCCTAGCACGCCTACATACCAGGGAGAGCTTATTTCTCTATAGCTAAAGCCGATCGCTGCCTGAGAGAATGCGTAGCACCTTTTGCGTGTCGGTGAGGTCGCCAACAATTCGTCTGACCGGGTGAGGCCAGACTTTCACCAGCGTAGGAGTGGCCGTAATTTGATTGGCTTCTGCCTGATCAGGATGCTTCTGAATATTAATCACCTTCAGAGTGTAGGGTCGCTGAATCGACTGTTCTAGAATCTGATGCAAGACTTGCAATGTTTTTTCAGTCGCAGGGCTGCTACCCGACACAAAGAGTCGCAGCACATAGCCCGAGGCGGCCTCCGTATCCAACAAATTTTCTGAGGAATCCGGTAGCCAAGATAGAGTACTGTTTTCACCTGAGTAGAGGGGCGATCGCGGGGTCGTGCGATCAAACCGCACCACTAAGTCATGCTCTTCCCAAAGCTGAGGAAACTGCTGCCGATAGGACTCTACAACCAAAGGATCGCACACGCCTTCAGGAGGCAATAACGCTGTCCAAACAACGGCATTCACGCCAAACAGGACGTTGAGCAAAGCCTGATGCCGCAAAACCAAAGGACTGGATTCAGCAAAGGTTTGAATATGCTGCGTTTTAGGATCACGCCAGCGATCGATGGTAGCCGTGTAGCAGGGTACCAAGAAATGCGGTGGTTCAGCCAATCCTAAAAGCTCTTGAAGAACGGTACAAAGCTGCAAATGCCAGCGGCTACGCTTCTCAGGATCAATGCAATACACCAAGTCACCTCCTGGCGTAAAAAGCGCTATGCCTTTGAAGAGGTTTGCATCTGAAGCAGGAAGTTCTGAGTTGGAAGGCATGGGGCAAGGGGTTGAGAGCTAGAAGAAGTACCCATTTCCAAACAGAAATTAATGATGTGACCATCACAAATGCGTCAAAGAGGTTGGGCATAGCCTTTCTTTAACGCATTTCACGAGTTATTTAGGACTGCAATTATAGGGATTTATAGAGCAGCAGGGATATCTTCTCTAAAGAAGATACTTCCCAATATACCCTTTTAAGCTCGATCGCCAGATAAGTCTAATTCAGCTAGGAAATTTATTTTGAGAAGCGCGCTCTGCGTGCCTCTTAAAATAAACTTCTTAGCTAAAATCAGCCGCGCCGAAAATCTCAGGCTTTATGAAGTTGTCAATCCTAAGAGCCTATCCGAAAACCCGATTTTGCTAGAATGATTGCAGAGAGACTATTTCAGGGATTGAGGCATGATGGACTTTACAGAGATTCATCCTTCCTACCGCATCTCTGAGGAGGTTTGGCAACGGATCAGTTGGGCCA
>DATNPL010000213.1:0-38431 GCA_036703255.1 Coleofasciculaceae cyanobacterium | reverse complement strand
AATTTTTGCACCTTATCCCACAGCATCTGGATCAGCGCGTCCTTATCGGAGTCTGTGAGTTGCTTGAGGTCTGGAAGCTCTTTCATGCCTTTCACTCTAGCGATTTCCCTAGTCTTGTCAACCCCCCAGTTGAGCAATTACTAATTCTTGGCAGATGGGGCTAGAGAAATGTTGCACTAGCAGACAGGCTGACTCACTAAAGGGCTACGAAAAATAGAGATCAACTCAGGCAATGTTCTATCTGCTAAATTGAGCGGCTTTCTCACGTCATTTCAACATCCCTATTTCAGCATCCATTAAGCATTGCATGTTGCCGTTTATGGGCGATCGTACAGCTGTGCTCATAGTCGATTTTGCAATATCTGGAGTGTGAGCATCTGGCTTTTCTGACTGGAGAGGCTTTGTCCACACGCAGGCTAGATGCTCGCAAAGCCAACTTTTTGCTAACTTTTCGCTAGAATAGTATAAATGTACTTATGATGGTTGAGTAAGATTTTTGTGGGAGTGCAGAGCGCTGATGGATAAGGCCATATCTCTTAGACTGAGGCCGTTAAGGCTGCTAGTGGGTGAGTTTGCAATTTCAGCCAGCAAGCGGGGGCAATCACCATAGCTTTTGACTCGTTTACAGAGTCGATAAAAAAGATATAATTCTCAGCTTAAATGCTCTCAGGCAGATGCTCCAAGACAGCTCATTCACTAGACAGGTAGAAATGGATCATGGCAATTATTGCGCTAAAGGCTTGGTACATTCAGGAATATGAGCCAATTCGTGAGTTAGAAAAACGTCCCCATGATCTTCGCCTGAGCAAAAATAGTCTGCTGAAATCTGCCTTGAGAGCAGATTTTTTGGAAGATAGTGCAGAAGTGCGTGAGTCTGCCTGGTTTAAGCGCTACCTAGATGGAGAAACCGTCGAATTTTACATTGAAGGCAGTGGCGGCTATGCCATCTCTAATATCGATCTGATTAGCCATGAACTTTACTTCACTAAAAAAGATGTCATGGCGCAACTGGAACCGACCATTTTCCTCTGCTACCAGACAGAGTATTTGGAGTCGAGCGATCTGCTGCGGGAGTCGATCCAGTCGGTGTTGGAGAGATTGAACAAGCGATCGCGTCTTCCCATCACGCTAGAAGAATCTCATCGGCTCACCGAAGGCCCTGTGCGGCTCAACAGCACTTTGATGCGCAAGATCCGCAAAAGCCTGCTGTTTGTGGCTGACGGGACTCCCATTTTGCAGATTGAGGGTAGCCCACCACAGCCCGTGCCTAGCCCCAAAGTCTGTGTCGAGGTTGGGTATGCCTTGCACTGCAAGCGCACAGAGCAGATTTTGCTGGCTCACATGGAGCGATCGGATATTAACGGGCAGTTTTTGTTCGATGTGCCCAGCGGCAATCGCGTGCAGTTTCGCGGCAAAGCCGACTTGAATAAGCTGTTGCCTCAGGCGATTGAAACTCAGCTCCAGCGATTCAATTTGCTTTAAGGGTTGTCCTAGCCTGCCTGAGGGCGATCGCCCCCAAACTGCTGACGCAGCACATCTAGCTTTGAGCAGTGCCAATAGTCAATGTGAGCGCAAATCAGCCCCTCAGAATTCAGCTCTAATTCGCTCCAGCCAGGAATGCGGGTGCGGGGTTTCCACGGCAGGGGCGTTGTCCAGCTCAGCGTCCAATCTGTACGGATTTGATTATTCGTGCGCTGAATGTTGTGCAGATCAAGCTGTGGATCGATAAACCAAGTGCTGATAAAACCAATCATTTTGCGATAGCGATCGCACCCCCGAAATTCGTTCATGGGGTCTTTGAAATATACGTCGGGCGCATAAATGCTGTAGGTCTGGTCTTGAGGAAATTTGCGGTAGTCTGCTTTCAGGATGTCTAGGATATCCATGAGCGATCCAGGCTGAGGGGGCACTCTGCACTCTAGCAAGATTCGCTGCCCCAATGCATCATGCCTGTACGATTTCAGCAATTCTCACTGGGGAATTTTTGTATCGACAATATGCTTCAAACCCCAAGCCGTTAGGACTTTGACAACAGGGCTCAGGCTTTTCCCTTTCTCGGTCAACTGATAGTTCATACGACGAGAATGATTGCTGTAGGGCTGCTTCTCTACTAAGCCGGATTCTTCAAGCAACCTGAGACGGTTTGCCAAGATATTTGTCGAAATCCCTTCAGGAGACTCCAAAAACTCTTCAAATCGCTGCTTTTTGAAAAACATCATGTCTCGAATAATCAGCAGCGTCCAGCGATCGCCAATCAGATCTAGCGTACAGGCAACAGGGCACAGGGATCGTCTAGGTTGAGGCATGGCTAAAAGTAAAATCGCAGCAGGGAGATATCGCCTTACTTGCATTTTACAAGCCTTGCATTTTACAGCCCAGCTTGCTAGCCTAAATTTTAACTTGCAACTTAAAAGCTAAGCATGAACGCAGCTCCGCAAAAGAGGCCGTTTGAGATTGAGATGCCTTTACCCATCAAGACTTACGATATCGACTTTGCCGGAATTGTGAGCAATATCGTTTACGTCCGTTGGTTGGAAGATCTGCGCTTAGAAATGCTGGCGCACTATTTCCCACTGAATGAGCAACTCAAAAATGGAATTGTGCCTGTGATTGTGCAAACGAAAATTGATTACAAGCAGTCTCTTAAAATTTCTGACGCTCCAAACGGCAAAATGTGGATTAAGACAATAGGGGCATTGCGCTGGACTGTGAATGCTGAGATTATTGTCAATACAAAAGTAGCGGCTTTAGGAGAACAAGTGGGAATCTTTTTTGACGCACAAAATAATAAGCCTATTCGCATCCCTAGGGCACTCGCGCAAAAGTACCATGAATTCGCTTCTTGAGTGGCATAGTGAATTAATTACGCCCTTACAAGAATATTTTTAGGATATAGAAGTTACCTACTCAATGCATACAATTTGATGCCCATAATTTAATGCACACAACTGCCTTACGCCTTCATCCGCAGCAAGATCTGAAAACTGAACTTGAAAACTTTGTGCGAGTCCAGGGCATTGAAGCGGCCTGCATTATCACCTGCGTTGGCAGTCTGACTCAAGCCATGTTGCGGTTTGCTAGCCAGCCCGAAGGCACACTGCTGGAAGGCAAATTTGAAATCCTGTCGCTAACGGGCGTCATGTCTAGACATGGATCGCACTATCATATGGCGATCGCTGATCCGACAGGACTTACCTTGGGCGGCCATGTCATGCCGGGATGCCTGATCTACACCACCGCAGAAATTATCATCGGCGTTTTGCCCCACCTGAGATTCCGGCGAGAGCTTGATCCCCTAACCACCTATCGAGAACTGGCGATCGACTCTACTGAGCCTACAGATGAGCCTACAGAGATACCGTAGGCTCAATGGCATATACATTTGAAAGCGCTGATTTAACTTGTGCAGTCTGCGTTCACTTTGCACGAGTTGTGGCAATTCCCAATGTTGCTCCCTCTACCGTTCGCAATTGATCCATCACGGTAATCACCTGACCATGCTCTACTTTTTGATCTGCATTGATCACGACTAAAGACTGCTGGCTATTTCCCATTAATGCCTTGACCTGTTTTGCCAAGTCTGCAACTTGAGTGGGCTGGCGATCGAGAAACACCTGACCTGCTGTATCGATCGTCACGGTGATTTTGCTTCTCTGGTTTTGCGCGTTAGCAGTTTTGGCATTGGGCAAATTGACGGGCAATCCTTCCGATTTCGTCATAAACAGAGTTGCCATGATAAAGAAGGTCAAAATTGCGAAGATCACATCGATCATCGGCACGATATTGATCTGCGGGGGTAAGTCAAAGTCATCTTCTTGAATATGCATTATGCCTCCCGATTGCCCACAAAGACGCGATTGTGTTTCTCTTCATAGCGGCAGAGGTGCAGCACTTCGAGTTGATTGCCAAACTCTTGGATCAAAGCCATTTGCCGTCGATAAAATCCTCGGAAGCTGCTAGAGAACAGCAGCGTTACCAGGGCTACGACCAAGCCAGATGCAGTCGAAACTAGAGCTTCACTGATCCCACCCGTGACAGCCGCCGTTCCTTCTTGCCCCACACTACCCAAATCTAAGCTGGCAAACGAGCGAATCAGCCCCAAGACCGTGCCCAGCAGACCCAGTAGTGGCGAGGCTGCCACGATCGTGTCAAAGATGGTCGTAAAGCGTCTGAGCAACGGCAATTCTGCTTGGGTCGCTCCTTCTAGAGCAATTCGGAAAGCTTGAGGGGGCGCATAGTCAATTTCTAGCGCTTCAGTAAAGATGCGGGCGATCGGCAGATCAATATTTTGCCGCAGTTTGGGTAAGACGAGATCTGGACTGCCTTGATAAGCCGCTAAAACCTCTCTAGCTACTCGTCGCTGCCGTCGAGACACTTTGTACCAAAACAAGCAGCGCTCGATAATGAGGGCGATCGCCACAATCGAAAAGGCTAGCAGCGGGTACATGACGACTCCGCCAGCCTCAAATAAATCTTGAATCAACATAGGTACGACCTGCTTACTGCATAAACTGCTTACCGCATGAACTTTTAAGGCTGGAATTTTTAAGGCTGGAACCTTTATCGAGATTTTGGCGAAATATCCAGCCTTTCTCCTGACTCTCTTCAGATCTCTTTATAGGAATTAGTCTTAAGAATTTTCTCCCATCTAAGCATACTATTAAGTAGAAACCATCCTAGAGTGATCCCAAATTTAATGAGTTTGGCGAGGATTTTTCTGCGATTTCAGCTCTCCAAGCCTTGCTATTCCTACAATTTACTGTAAAGTCATAAACAGGGAATCTGGATGGCGATCGAACTCCTGCGGCTCACAAAACTTAGGCATTAGTTGAGAATAGCAGCTAATAAGTCGAAAAAATTACTCCAATTATTGACATGACTCTCTCTACTGCGGCATCAAATCAGCGAGAACAAGAAGCAAGGGCACTGAAACGCTTCATTGCCTATTCTTTTTTGGGGTCATGCGGGCTGCATGGGGCGCTGCTGCTGCTGAATTTTGTGTCGTTTTGGCCGACTCCTTCAGCCAATCCAGAAGAAATTGCGATCGTCGTGACAGAACCCATTCTTCCTGAGGAAGAACCTGCCGCAGAGAATACCGACCTGCTGACGGGCGGCGGTGGCGGCGGTGGCGGCGGTGGCGGTCAAGGAGCAGCTCCATTTGAGGCGATCGCCACCGCCACTGAGATTGTGCCTGAGCCGATTGCCAACTCCGAGCTAGCGGTACCGGAGCAGCCACTCGAAGAGTCTGCCGCACCTGTGCCTGACGATCAACCTAAAGTAACTCCTGAAACAACAGCAGAGGAACCTCAAGATTCTTCTAGCCCTTCACCTGTAGCCGAAACGCCAGAGAAGCCCGCAGCCTCGCAGCCCAGTGCCGATCGCTCTACTACCGATCAACTCAGCGATTGGCTCTCGCGAGTGCGGCGCGATCGAGAAGCACGTCAGGCCGCCGGACGTTCAGGCAATAGTCTTTTCGGCACGGGTACAGGTACTGGCTCAGGATCAGGATCAGGCAGTGGTTCAGGTACTGGGACTGGATCAGGATCAGGTAGTGGTTCAGGCTCGGGTAGCGGCTCAGGCAGTGGCTCGGGTAGCGGCTCAGGCAGCGGTTCAGGCTCAGGCAGCGGCACAGCGCGCAGCACAGCAACCGAAAACCCGCCGCGTCCGAGCGGAGCGCAACAAATTGGCTGTCGCAACTGCCCTGAGCCAGACTATCCCGAAGAGGCATTACGGGCTGGAGCAGAAGGGAAGGTCAAAGTTAGTGTGGATGTGGACGCGAACGGCAATGTCATCGGCGTCATTCTGACAGGGTCTAGTGGTAATGCTGCCCTTGATCAGGCTGTACTAGAAACTGTGCGCGAACAGTATGAGTTTCAGGGGGTTGGGTCAGGAGGGGCTTCCATTCCGATCGAAGTAGACATGACGCTAGAAGGTTCAGATGCTAATCGTGCCGCTCGTGAACAGGGCGAACGTCGAGAAGTGACGGTTCCTAGCGCTGCCCCAGTCGCTGAGGACTCATCACCGACGGAAGCAGCGACCGAAGTGCCCCAAGCATCACCCCAAGCAGCGCCCACTGAACCGCTCAATCCTTCGTCAGCGACAGATCCCACGCCTCAGTCGCCGGAAGCAGCTTCAGAGGAACCTCAGCCTACAGAATCTTCTCCAGTGCCTTCTACAGAATCTTCTCCTCTGCTCCCAGAAGAGACTCCTCTCCCCGAAGTTGCGCCAGCATCGCCCGAATCTGTACTGGAGCCTGAGCCTATTCCTGAGGCAATTCCCTCAGAGCCAGCCTATGTGGAGCCTGAACCCGTTAATGAAGCACCTATTGATGCAGCACCCATCCCCTCTGCTCCACAGCCTGAGGTTGAAGCTTTGCCCACTGAACCTGTAGAAGAATAGGGCTGCGACTTTTTGTTAAAACTTATGCATCAGTTTAGCAATGCCAGACTTGATCACAATGCCAAACCGTAAACCCTTTGACGGCACATATAGAAGGCAAGGTGAAACAATAGAGTCATCCAATTGAGGCTCAGAGGATCAACCCTATGGCGAAACCAGCCATCCTAACCATTGATGATGATCCCGATGTTTTGCAGGCGGTGTCCCGAGACTTGCGAAATCAGTATGGCGATCGCTTTCGCATTGTGCGGGCAGAGTCTGGTCTTGCCGCACTGGAGGTGATCCAGCAGCTCAAATTACGCAATGAGGTCGTTGCCTTATTTTTAGTCGATCAGCGCATGCCGCAAATGGGCGGTGTGGAATTTTTGGAACAGGCAAGAGCTATTTTTTCTGAAGCAAAACGGGTGCTGCTCACGGCTTACGCCGATACAGAAGCGGCAATTCAGTCGATTAATAGCGCCCGCCTAGACTACTATCTGCTGAAGCCTTGGGACCCACCTGAGGAGCGGCTGTATCCTGTACTGGATGATTTGCTAGATGACTGGCTATCGGCTTTCCGCCCGCCCTTTACCGGAATTCGGGTGGTTGGTCATCGCTGGTCGCCGCTCTCGCACCAAGCCAAAGATTTTTTGGCGCGAAACCAGATTCCTTACCAGTGGCTCGATATTGAACTGGAGCCAGAAGCCGAAAAACTCGTGACCTACGCAGAAATGGATGGCAAGCAGGCGCTGCCGCTCGTGCTGTTTCCTGATGGTTCCCGCTTAATTCAGCCGTCTAATTTGGCGATCGCGGCCAAGATCGGCCTACAAACCCAGGCAGAGCAACCCTTCTATGATTTGGCGATCGTTGGGGGTGGCCCTGCTGGATTGGCGGCCGCTGTCTACGGGGCATCCGAGGGGTTGAGCACCGTCATGATTGAGCGAGAGGCACCCGGCGGACAGGCAGGTTCTAGTTCTCGGATTGAAAATTACCTGGGGTTTCCCGTGGGCTTGAGCGGTGCCGACCTAGCCCGTCGTGCAGTAACGCAGTCGCGGCGATTTGGGGTAGAAATCTTGACGCCTCAAGAAGTGATGGGCGTTCGGCTGGCAGAACCCTACCAGATTTTGCAGCTCGCAGATGGCAGTGAGATTAGCTGTCATGCGCTGCTGGTGGCGACAGGTGTCTCCTATCGCAAGCTTGATGTACCCGGCATGGAAAAGCTCTACGGAGCCGGGGTCTACTATGGAGCCGCCATGACCGAGGCGATCGCCTGTCAAGGTGAGATCGTTTACATCGTGGGGGGTGCTAACTCGGCTGGGCAGGCTGCTATGCACTTTGCTAAATACGCTCGTGAAGTGGTGATGCTGGTGCGTTCTCCCAGTCCGGTAGATGGCGTATCGCCTTTGGCTAAGAGTATGTCGCAGTATCTGATCGACCAGATCGAGGCAACGCCAAACATTACCGTCTGCGGAGGCTGCGTCATCGAAGAAGTCAAAGGCGACGCTCAGCTAGAGGCGATCGTGATTAAGCACACCGCCACCGACGAGCTAGAAACCGTCAATGCCACATCGCTGTTTATCTTCATTGGGGCGATGCCCAAAACAGACTGGCTGGATGGCACAGTGGAGCGAGATGAACGCGGCTTTGTCTTGACAGGGCCTGATCTGATGCGTGAAGGAAAAATGCCCAAAGGTTGGAATCTCGATCGCCCACCCTTTTTGCTAGAGACGAACGTTCCTGGCATTTTTGCCGCAGGAGATGTGCGCTATGGCTCGGTAAAGCGGGTGGCATCGGGGGTCGGTGAGGGCGCAATTGCCGTTCAATTTATTCATCGCTATTTGAGCAAGGTGTAACGCTGTGGCCAATAAGCTATGCATCGAAGATTTGCTGACGTTGGAAGCTTTTCAACATCTTCCGAGAAAGCGGCTGGAATGGGTGTGCGATCGGACTCAAGCTCTCAAGATTCCGGCTGGAGAAGTGCTGGTGCAGGAAGGAGAAGCGCATGGCGATCGCGGGCTGTTTGTTTTGGTCAAAGGGCAAATGGTGATCACGCGCCGCAGCGAAGGGGTGGAAATTCCGCTAGGACGGCATGAAGCCCCGGCTTTCTTTGGTGAAGTTCAGGTTCTTACCGATGACCCGATGGCGGTGACATTGCGCGCCCTGACTGAGTGCTCTTTGCATGAAATTCAGGGAGAAGACTTTCTCACCTTGCTGCATGAATGTCGAGAGTTTGAGCGTATCGTATTTCGCACGGTCGAGCGACGGCTGCGGGGGTTAGAGTCGTTCATTCGCGGACGGGAAAAAATGGCGGCATTAGGCACGTTGGCAGCGGGTCTAGCCCATGAGCTAAATAACCCCGCTGCGGCTCTAGTGCGGGCACTGCGAGAAATGCCTGCCGCCATTTTGGAGCTGCAACGCATGAGCCTAGTCTATGGGCAACGTCAGCCTGCTCCAGAGCATACTCAGCATTGGTTTCAGGTACGGGATGATGGATATGACGCCATCCTCAATAGTCGAGTAGATGCTGTGACCTTGAGCGATCGCGAAGAGACGCTGCTGAATTGGCTAGAGGACTACGGCGTAGACAAAGCCTGGAAACTGGCGGAACCTCTGGCGGCGGCGGGTGTTGAGCCTGAAACCCTGGATCAACTGATGGAGCGCTGGCGCAATGACCCTACAGAACTGCGAGAAACAGGGCTGCACTGGCTAGCACTCTCATTTGAAGTCATGGCTATGACTAAACATGGGCTGCATGGGGCTGAACGAATTTCAGAATTGGTAAAAGCCATGAAGTCTTACTCTTACCTGGATCAAGGCATTCAGCAAGAGGTGGATATTCATCAGGGATTGGAAGATACCTTGCGCTTGTTTGCCCATAAGCTCAGGCATGGCATTCAAGTCGATCGTCATTATGATCAAAACTTGCCGAAAGTGCTGGCCTATGGCAGCGAATTGAACCAAGTATGGACAAACTTGATTGACAATGCCGTTTTTGCCATGAATGATCAAGGCCGACTTGAAATCACCACTCAACACAAGGGGAGTTCTATTCGTGTTGAAATTACCGACTCTGGCAGCGGTATTCCTCCTGAAATTCAGTCCCGCATTTATGAGCCGTTTTTCACTACAAAAGCGGTGGGTCAAGGCTCCGGATTGGGATTAGAAACCGTGCGGCGGATTGTGGAAAATCGGCACCAGGGTTCGATCTTAATGGACTCGAAACCTGGGAGAACCAGTTTTACAGTTTGCTTGCCTCTGCCAAAGTGACAGCCAAAGTGACAGGCTCAACAGCCCATATTTTTGTCGGCGCATCCCGCTGAACAAAATTACCCAGTCGATCGATCAAGCCGTCGCACCAAGGTAAACCAGATGGGAATGGCGCAGTTGATGGCGATCAGTCGAATGACCTGGCCTGCGGTGACAATCTCGACATGATGGTTGAGGGTAAGCGCCACCAAGACCAGCTCGGCAGCTCCACCCGGAGCCGCTACGAGGACACAAGTCAGCCAATCCCATCCTGTGACCTGCATGATCAAAAATGCGATCGCAAATCCTGCAATCAGCGTTAGCAAGACAGAAACCAGGGCATATCCAACAGTTCGCCGTCCTAGCCCTGGCTTTTTCCCCCAGTACTCCCCGATCGAAATGCCCAGCAAAATCTGCCCGAGAACATTGAACACAACAGGTAATTGAAAATCAGTTGAGGTCAGCGCTAGTCCTTGCACCAATGGGTTAAAGGCAACGCCTACCACAAGTGCCCCAAAGTAAGGCGCGGCCATCACATTTAGCCGTTCTGCAATGTAAACCCCCAACCCCGTCAGCAACGCAACCAATAAGAGCAGCCCCACTGAAGCAGGGGTAAGCGTAAAGGTATTGACGGGGCTGCTTAAACCTGACGCCTGGGTCGAAGCCCTGGCCACAAAAGGAATGAGCAATATCACCGAGGTGTACCGAATGAGCTGCACTAAGGAAACCAAGGCAACATTTCTGCCGTAATCTGCTGCAATAGTTGCGACCAAAACCAGGTTTCCAGGAATTGTTGCGAGCAGTGCAGTCAACAAGTTAATTCCACTCATCCGAGCGTACAGGTATCCGATCGCAGTACAGCTCGCCAACAGCAGAAAGCTCGTTGCGATGAATATGGGAACGTAACCGAGTACGCCCACTAGACTACTGGAGTCAATCGAAAAGCCGATCGCTAAACCCACGAGTGCCAGTCCGATTTGCCTAATCAGCCGATTGGGAGGGGGAGTCGAGGCGTGAACCTTGCGGTATCTGTAGAGAACAACTGCTCCAGCAATTAATCCACTGAGTAACCAATGAATTGAACCAACCACCCACCTGAGAACCAAGTCTAGAGGGATAGCTACTAGAATGTCCAACGCCAGAATGACGAGTTGCTGTCTAGAAAACAGTTTGGCTTCCAGTAACTTCTGAATCATCTCATTCTAATTAATAACGATGCAACCTACCCCATTGCATGAGGCTTTTCGAACTCAAACCATCTCCCCAAAATTCTCTATAGGCCATACAAAAAACTAGCTCGTTGAGTGTTACTCATCGCACAAATTTCCAGCCATTAGCCAGAGCTTAGAGCAGCCAATCAATCCTGGCTCAACACAACTCTAGCAAATCAAAACTGTAACGTAATGCTGCAATTTGCCCAAAGCTGCTTGGCGTTGAATGTCTCAAAGAGTATCACAGAGACTTGACAAACTCTAAATAAGCTTAGAGAAATCAAGCGCTTAACCCCAAGATAGTAGCACTCAAAAATTGCAACACCAAAAATTCTTAATTATTTTCGGCACCTATTAATATTTCTGCCAACCCAACTTTTGATACTGACATATTACGAAATAACCACGAATTATACGGAAACGGTTGGCAAATTTAAAAATCTACCGTCACAAATTTATATCTTGCTACAGTATCAGAGCAGTAAAGCTCAGTACACGAAATAGTCCTACGCACGATTCAGTTCACTGCGAACTTTGACATTCAATTCCTGCTTTGCTAAGAATTAAATATCTACCTATGTTGACAATTCTCTGGCAACATTTTAGTAACTTTAAACAGTCACAACTGAGGTCAACTATGACGAATGTCCTGGTAAAGAACGCTATCACCGTGATTGGTAAGTCTCAGTTAACGGCTGAACATGCCGAAGGTCTCAAGCGAACTATTGCCGTTTCCCAACTGACAACAGGACAGAGTCAAATTTACATGTGCAAGGTGGTCATTCCGCCTCATCAGGCGGAGACAGCTGTTCCCCATGCCCACATTGGTACAGAAACAGCAATTTACATTGAAAAAGGAGAAGTCGTTGTATTCTTTGGCGATGCCCTTGAAGAAGTGGTTGTTGTTCTAGAGGGTGAGTACTTGCACATTCCTCCTGGGGTGGTTCATTATCCCATCAACCGGAGAGATAGAGAGATGATTGCGATCGTTACCAGAACTCCAGGTTTGACCACACAACTGACCCGCACATATCCCAACATCGTTCTACCTAGCCCTGCGGCGATCGCAGCAGCCTAGTTACATCGATTGGCATCAGAGGGAGCCAAACTTTTTAACTCTTTAGTCCTTCTATAAATTTCAAATTGAGTCTTCTGTTATGTTCTGCATGACGGAAGACTCAGTTTTATGGGGAGTCGATTTTCACCTGCGCCTGTGAGACTCGGCTTTTTTTAACGGCTGAAGTTTTCGATCGACTGAAACGCCATTATTTTCCCTGAAAGGCAGGCTCCTCTTAGGGTGTAGGTATGTGGATAAAGTCCGTACAGATGCACAATAGGAGTAGCCATCAAAACAGCGTGAGGTTGGGGAAATGCTGATTTGGGCTTCCCAGATCTGATGGTTTGAGGGGTATAAGGGCTTAATAAAGATTTGGTGAAATGTCTTATCGATACCAAGTCAGCGAATAGAATGGGCGGGTGATGTCGCAATAACCCATCTTCTTATCTCAGGTTGCCTACCGCTCGACCTATAGCTTTTGAGTATACAAATATGACTCGACGGTCTGCGGATTCTGTGAATTTCCCTGGGCGGGCAGTCCCGCTACACTCAAATGATTCGGCTCTGAATTCTCTTGTTGTTTTACCCAATGAGCAACCCAGACCTGGGTTAGGAGTCAAGACAAAAGCCACTATTTTGGCTGTTTTAATCGGCACAATACCCGTTTTGATTGTGGGAGGACTGGCTACCTATTTTGCAAGTCAAACCATCTCTCGACAGACGCTATCTCGGCAGCAGAACCTTGCTGTAGAAGTCAGCCTCCAGATGGGAGCTTTTGTAGAGAAACGCCTGAATGATGTAGAGACGATCGCCAGCAACCCCATCATCTCAGACCCTCGGGTTCGGTCTAACACTGCTTCAAGAGAAATCATCGCCTACCTTGATGGTTATCTAAAGCGCGATCCCTCCTATTCCGCCATTGCTGCGGCCACACCAGAGGGCGCTTTCGGCTTCTTGGGGGATGAGCGCATTCCTCTGCGCAACACAGACGCTGACTATCCATCAGAAGTCGATGCACCCGGAGCTAGACCTCTAGTGGAACGCAAGCTCCCCTATTTCTTAGCGGCAAGAGATACCCTACAGCCTGCGGTTTCTCCTCTCCGGATATCTACAACTGCCGGACAATCTGGGTTTTACATTGCAGCGCCCTCGATCAATCCCAACTCTAAACAGCTCAGCTACGTTATTTTTTCTCGAACTTTTGTCCCCGAAATTACTAAATTAATCAATCGACAGATTTCCCAACTCGTTGATTCCCAAGAGAGTGGCACGATCGGATTCCGGTTGGTGGATCATGGGACAGCGTACTTTGAGAAAACGCAGAAAGGGGAGGAAGAAATCCCTTCGACCCGAATTCAAATCAGCGAGAACTCCGTCAAGATTGACAATAAGCCGTTTGAGCCTGGCGGCGCAATTACAGCTAAACAGAACCGGGTATTTGTCTCTAATGGTGGAGATAGCGATCTCAACTCTGAGCTTGACGCCCTGTTTCCCAGCTATCAAGATTTACGGAATACAGGCAAACCCACAACCCTGATTGACAAAGACGCTAACGGCGATACCTATGTGTTGGCCTATGCGCCCATTCCCAAAATTAGAAACTTGCCTGTCAATTGGGGCGTGCTAATTTATCAGCCCACGTCTGTCGCCTTTGCGCCTGAGCGCACCCTAACCTTAGCGCTATTGCTGGGCACCGCCATTGCCGCCGCCGTTGTCGGATCGATCGCAGCAACGATCGCCAATCGAGTGACTCGACCCATTGTGGCCGCAACAGATGCCGTCGTAAAAATCGGACAAGGCGACTTGGGCACTCGTTTAGATATCCAAGGGCAAGACGAAATTGCCAGCCTGGGATACAACATTAACAGCATGGCGGATCAGCTTCAGAAATTCTTAGAAGCACAGGTATTAGAAGCAGAGCGAGAACGTCTCCTGGTCGCAGCCCGAGGCAGTGGCGCAATTCGCATATCAGACTTGCAGGAAATCTTTAAGCGATCGGTTCGAGATACCCGCATGTTATTTAAGCTCGATCGCGTTGCTGTTTACCAAATTAACAGTGGATCGACCGGAGAAGTGATTGCAGAAGCCATCGGCAGTGGATTGCCTAGCGCCTTTCAGCAAGAACTCCGCGATAACTGTATTCCGCCAGAATTATACAAAGCCTATCAACAGGGACGGATTGTTGCGATCGATCACGTTGCTGAAGCGACGCTGCACCCAGAACATCTAAAATTACTCGAACGCCTATCGGTTAAAGCCAGTCTGGTTGTGCCCATTTTAGGCGCAGGGCAACTGTTTGGATTACTCATTGCTCACGATTGCTCCAACCCTCACCTGTGGCAGGAGACTGAAATTAATTTCATGAGACGGTTGGGTAATGAGCTGGGACTTGCCACATTTTGGGCAACCTTGCTGGATGAAACCGAAAAGCTAGCAGAAGAACAGCGCCAACTCAAAGAGAGCCTGCAAAAACGCGCGATCGAGCTACTGCAAGAAGTTGAACCCATTAGCCAAGGCGATTTGACCACGCGGGCAAGAGTCACAGATGATGAAATTGGTACAATCGCAGATTCTTACAATTCAACGGTAGACAACCTGCGGAAAATTATTTTCCAAGTCCAAAGCGCAGCCAATCAAGTTGTAGATACGGCTAGCACCAGCGAAACCCTCGTGCAGAAGTTGTCGGCTGAAGCTTTGAAGCAAGCTGAGGAAATTTCCGTCGCTCTCGATGTCGTTCAAGAATTGGACGGAGCCGTGCAAGCCGTGGCTGTCAACGCCGAACAGGCTGAGCAGGCCGTGCAGCTCGCTGCCAACACGGTGGCTAAAGGAGATGCTGTCATGAACCGTACTGTAGAAGGGATTCAGGCCGTTCAGGCCACCGTGACCGAGACTGCGAAAAAAGTGAAGCTTTTAGGAGAATCCTCTGAACAAATTTCTGCGATCGTTGATCTAATTACAACCTTCGCTTCGCAGACCAATTTGTTGGCTTTCAACGCGACGATCGAGGCATCGCGGGCGGGTGAGGCAGGTCGTGGTTTTGCAGCCATTGCCAGCGAAGTGCAGGAGCTAGCCCGACAGTCTAAAGAGGCGTTGGAAGAAATTAACAAGGTGGTGGACAGCATTCAAATCGCGACTAAAGAAGTTGTGCAAGAGATTGAATCTGGCATTACTCAGGCAGCGACTGGAACAAGCCTCGTGAACGAAACCCGACAGAGCTTGAACAAAATTACGGAAGTTAGCGTGCAAATTGGAAGCTTGGTGGAAGCCATTGCCCGTGCAACCGTGGTGCAGTCTCAGGCTTCAGCCACCGTCACCCAGACAATGATAGATGTGGCAGCGATCGCCAATCAAACTTCAACCGAGGCAGATCAGGCTTCTTCTTCGTTTGAACAGTTGCGAGAGGTGGCTAAAGTTCTACAGCAGGGGGTGGGTCGCTTTAAGCTTGAGTAGTTTTGCTCGATTGAAGAACCTTTTGCGAGAAGCGTTGTGTGACTGAGCCGCGCAACGCTTCTCGCCTTCAAAAAAGCATTTCTGCAAGAAGTCTAATCCGAGTGCTTGTCCTAACCTAAGCTTGTAGCACTACGATGCCAATCTGCGAGCTAGAGGCTGGTAATCATCACAGGTGCGCCCTCATGACGCTGCGGTGCTGCGGCATCTTCGACTGTAATGGCGACCCTTGAAACCAGCTCTTTAGACTGGTACACGACCGGAACGGCGATCGATTGGGAAATACTCCCGTCGGCGTCAACATCAAGCACCTTCGTCAAAATCGCTTCCTTCTCATCTGTTGTAAAGGGTGCCCCTTGCTTCAACACTGTCCACAACACATAGACTTTTCCAGGGGGCAAAGGCGGGAGATTCCGAATCGTCAGGTTGGCCTCTAATGTGTTGGGGTTGACAACAACTGTTGCCGAAGCCTGATCAAGGGCTGCTGTTCTCTCCAGCACGTAGGTTAGCGAGCCTGAGGTTGGAAGATTGGGCTGTGACTCAGATTCTGCCGCCTGGAGAGCTTGCCGAAGCTGATAATTATTGATGCCCAAAGCGGCAATGAGGACAGCCGCCGCTACACCCATAGCTCTGCCCCAAGGAAAGATGCCTGCCTTCTGAGCGGTGAGGCGTGAACGGCTCTGGCTAGCTGTGTCTTGAACCACGTCTTGAGCTGCGCCTTGAGTTGTAACTTGAGCCGCCATAATGGCCGAACGCAAATGAGCGGGAGGCTTCACCTCAGGCGAAGCATAAGATAGCTCCAGAGCTTGCTGCATCTGTGCGACCTCTGCGGCGATCGCCGGATCAGCCGTCAAAATCTGTTCAAATTCCGTCGCCTCATTCGGATCGAGATCGCCCAAGACATAGCCTGCGATCAGGAGCTGTAGATGTTCTGAAAGTTCTGAAGATATCGACCTAGCCATAACTGCGACTATCCCATGTAGGTTGTGAGAGTTTGACGCAATCTGAGAAGCCCCCGCCTTGCCCTGGCCTTAACGGTTCCCAAAGGAATTTCTAGTCGCTTAGCAATTTCTGATTGACTAAAGCCATCGTAATAAGACATTTTAAGAATTTGCTGTTGGCTATCTGACAATTGCGCGAGGGCAGTCCGAACTTCTTCAGAGCGCTCATCCTGAAATACGTATTCAAGGGGGGTATTGGAGCTTATTTCTTCAGGGCTATCCGATTTCCATCGTCCTAGCGAGGCCAGAGCCGTCTTGCGCGATCGCACCCGATCGATGGCCCGCGACCGGGTTAAGATGGCCAGGAATGTTCTGAGGGAACCTCGGTGGGGCTGGTAAGAGGAAGAATGGGTCAGGTTGAGGAAGATATCTTGGGTTAAGTCTTCGGCCTCTTGAGGGCTGCCCAAAACCTTCAACGCTAGCCCGTAGACTAAACCAGCGTGGCGATCGTAAAGAACGCCAAGAGCCTCTGCATGGCCTGATTTCAGGGACAGGTAGAGTTCTACATCTGTCTGGCTTGAGGATTCTTCTGTGCTTCCAGATTGCTCAGAATGCATGACGCATAGTAAGAAGGTGTGCTGGTATTGCCGATCGATCAGATCAGGTTACAAATACCTACAGTCTACCTCACGATACTCAGGCGATCGGGTGCAGATAGCAGACAGGGTCACGCCTTCGCAGGAGAGACTTTTGGGAAGAGGGCGACAGAGCTTGGGTTTCAAGGTAGAGCATTTCTGAGCTAAGCAAAGGATACTGAGTCAAAGTTTTAGTCAAAGTGTTGGTTGCTTTGACTTACTCTAGTACGTTCGCAACAGCCGCTCGGACGCACTTAGGTCAGGCGAGGGCAGTCCCCAACGGCAAAACATCAGTGACGAGCCTGATCGGCCCAAGGCGTTAGGCGTTGAGAAAGCCACTTCAGACCGTAGTCGATCGTCAAACCAATCAAGCCAATGATGGCAATACAAAATAGCACCTTATCCGTTTGCAGGAAGCGCTGCGCCTGGATGATTTTGTACCCTAGACCGCTCTGAGCCGCTACCAATTCAGCAATCACCAGATAGTTCCAGGCACCCGAAATATTGACGCGTAGCGTGTCCAAGACGCTGGGAAACGTTGCAGGGATGATGACTTTAAACAACACATCACGGCGATTGGCTCCCAACGTATAAGCTACATTGATCATCTCGTTGGGAATAAATTTCACGGCATCAGAAACCATAATTGCGTTGTAGAGAACAACGCCAAGGGTGACAATTAGGATCTTAGCTTCTTCTCCTAACCCAACCCAGATCACGATCAAGGGTACGAATGCCGTAACGGGCATATATCGGACTGTGCCGACGAAAGGAGCAAAGAGGCTATTCATACTGCCAAACGTCCCCATTGCGATACCCATAGGCACCCCGATTAAAGCAGCAGCCAGAAAACCCGCCAAGACTCGACTACAGCTCACCAAGATATCAATGATGAGATTATCTTCGGTAAACAGTTTGAAACCTGCGTCTAGAACTGCGGTAGGCGTGGGTAGAAATATTGCGGGAACTAGTCCAGCGTAGCTAATAATCGTCCACAGCAGCAGCGGGACAGCCAGAGAAACCATGACCACCAGCAGCGATAGCTTGCGCGGAAATCTCTGGCGAATATTCCAAAACACAGAGGGTTGAAGATAGCGATATTGACGCGGTGCTTCAGCAGGGTTGGGTTGATCGAAACTAGATTGAGCCACCAGCAGTATTTCCTCCATCGATTGATAAACAGCTACCCGTCGCGTAGGCGGCATGGGCTAAAAAGTAGGCGGCTTCAGCCACTTCTGCGGCAGAAGCAAAGCGTTGAATTGGCAACATTGCTTTCCAGTGCGCCATTTCTTCCTCGGACATGGCTGCCGTCATGGGCGTCTCTACTGGGCCGGGGCAAAGGGCATTCACCCTAACGCCTTGCCTAGCATGATCAAGCGCCATTGCTTTCGTCAACAGCACGACTCCGCCTTTGGAAGCACAATAGGCCGCAAGGTTGCGACCTCCCGTGAGTCCGGCATCGGATGCGACATTGACGATCGATCCCTGACCGCGATCGACCATCTGTTTCAGCACCGCCTGATTCACGAGATACGTGCCCTTAAGGTTGGTATTGATCGTTTCGTCCCACAGGGCTTCAGTCGTATCCAAAATAGTGCCTTCGTGGGCAATTCCTGCGGCGTGAATTAGCGTATCAATCTGTCCCCAGGCTATCATGACAGTCTCCACCATCTGATTCACTTCTGCCGCTACAGAAACATCGGCGGTGACAGACATCACCGTTCCTCCAGCCTGGGCGATCGCGGCTCTAACCTGCTCCAGGGGATGGCTCCGCCGTGCCGCGATCGCCACCTGATAGCCTCGTTGGGCAAACAACATAGCCGTGGCTTGACCAATTCCAGAATTTCCCCCGGTGATAAGTGCGACTGCCATAGTTAGAAGAGCGAAAGGCTGAAAAACTAGAGGACGGGAAATTAGAAGAATTTCAGATACCGTTGCAGTTCCCAATCAGAGACATGGCTGTGATACTCCTGCCATTCCTGAGACTTAAAATCTACATAGGTTTGATACATTAGCGAACCCATGACTCGCTCACTCAAAGGATCAGTAGAAAAGGCGGCGATCGCTTCTCCTAAATTACGCGGTAGGAACTGGATACCCATCTGCGCTAGCTCTTTGAGTGAATGGTTGTACATATTTTCCGTGTGGGGTTCCTCTGGATCAAGCTGCTCTCTAATTCCCTCTAAGCCTGCCGCCAACATCATGGCTGCCCCTAAATAGAGATTGCTAGAAATATCAGCAGCTCGGCACTCAACCCGACCGCCACCCAACGGAATCCGCAGCATGTTCGTCCGGTTGTTGTTGCCATAGCAGATGTAGACAGGTGCCCAAGTGAAGCCCGACATGCTGCCTCTGGGCACAAGCCGCTTGTAGCTATTGACCGTTGGGGCTATCACAGCGCAAATGGCAGGCGCATGTTTGAGTACCCCAGCAATAAACTGGTAGCCCAACTTAGACAGGCCACAGCCTCGCGGATCGTCAGATTCGACAAACAGATTGGTTCCCGTCTGGCGATCGGCCAAAGACATGTTGTAATGTGCGCCACTGCCTGTGCGATCGACAAAAGGCTTGGGCATGAAGGTGGCAAAATAGCCGTGTTTTCTCGCAATTTCTTTTACCATCAGCCGGAAGAAGGTGAACCGATCGGCCATCTTGAGGGCATCGCAGTAGGCAAAATCTGTCTCAAACTGACCGTTGCCGTCTTCATGGTCAAAGGAATACACATCCCAGCCCATGCTGTTCATCGCTTCAACAATTTCGCTCACCCAGGCGTAATTGTCTAGCAGCCCTTGAACGTCATAGCAGGGTTTCGCTAAGGTATCGCGATCGCTTACCGGAACCGCTTTCCCCTCTGCTGTTTCCTTAAGGATAAAAAATTCTGTTTCAATACCTAGATTAAAGGTAAAGCCCATCTCAGCCGCTTCTGCCAGCACATGCTTGAGAATACTGCGACAGCAAGCCTCAAAAGGTTTACCCTTCAAATAGAGATCGCTAGCAAACCAGGCAATCTGCGGATTCCAGGGTAGAACGGTTGCCGAATCAGGGTCAGGACGGGCAGACACCTCCTCATCGCTGACATCTTGGGGTACGCCATCCAGCGCCGCTCCGGTAAATAGCTCTGACCCTGCCATCATTTGCCCCAGGTGAGACAGCGGCACTGCCTTGGCTTTGCACATGCCGTGAATATCGACGAAGCTAGCTAGAGCATATTTCACCCCCTGATCTTGAAGGGATTGTTTAAGCGCTTCTAGTTCAGGAGTGAGGGGTTCAGACATGTGAATTATGGAGACTGGATTTATAGAAACTGGATAATGGCAATATGAGAATTGAGCCGCTAACTTGAGCCAGGACATAGCCATCAAAAGCTGCTATGGCGCTACCGACGGCCTGATAGATGTTCCATCAGCAGCTCTTGAAAGCGGTGAACCCCGACCTCACGGCTAGGAGAAAACGGCCCTGCAACATATCCAGGCGATGCAACGCCTTTTTGTACGAGCGGTAGCAGATCCATATCCTCTTGCTGGACGCGATCGTACAAGCTGATCAATCTCTCTAAGTTCTCAGGTGCTTGAGCGGCTTCTGTATTGGGTACGAGCCACTCCCAGCGGATGCGCGTGCGGCCTGCCCCCTGCGGATCGATCGTGTAAACAATGATGCTTTCGGGACAGGCAATCCAGGCGAAATTAGGCCAAAAACTCATGATGGAAGATCCGGCCATCAGCCGCTCAGGCAGATCGGACTGAATCAGCTCAGGCTTAAATCCGTGCGCTATGGCAGCATCTCCTGAAGTCTGCTCTGAACTGCTTGTCGGGTGCGGCGTATGCTGCAAATAGTAGTAATGCCGCGCTTCACATTGAATTAAGTCATAGCTGTTATTCCACGACACCTCGTTTGTGCTGTAGCTGGATTTATGTACGATCGGTTCATGATAGTTCTCCGCATTGTTTTCAACATACAGCTTCCAGTTAGTGTCTGTGTAGTAGTCCATGCTGTGAACCCGCTTCCATTCATCCAATCGATAGGCATTGAAGAGATCGGGTAGTTCATTGAGCTGAGCTGCTAACGGTTCACATTCGGCAGCCGCATTGACGAAAATAAAGGGTCCCCAGCGGTCTACATGCACTGCGTTCAGGTTGTGCTCAGCCGCATGAAAATCCTCATACGATTCAAAGTTAGGCACTCCCCGTAGATTTCCTTCCAGATCAAATGTCCAGGCATGATAGGGGCAAATGAAACGATTGCATTGGCCGCTGCCAACGGCTACAGGAGCAGCCCGGTGCGGACAGACATTGTGGAACGCGCGCAATATCCCCTGCCGATCTAGGACAATCAGCAGCGGTATCTCAGCAATGCTGGTGGTGAAATAGGAATTTGTCCCATTTAATTGGCTGATATGTCCGACGTAGATCCAGGTTTTGCCAAAAAAGAGCGATCGCTCTAGTTGATATACTTCCTCGGAAGTGTACATGAAAGCCGGAAAGGATTTTGACTGCTTATAGGACGTTGGCTGCCATGCATTCAGATAGCTAGCCAGGTTAGGATCTCGAATAGAGATTTGAATCGTAAGGGGATGAATTTGAGAATCTCTGATGATTGAGGTGCCGTCTGCGATCGTCATTGCGGCTGCTCCTAATAAGCTGATACGTAAGTTGACACGTGAGACAAGAGTCTGTGAATCGCTGTAGGGAGCGCCTTTAAGGCAACCTAGGCGGCATTTCCTCTAGTGGCGTTCCTTCTATCAGCGCCTTTTTCAGTTGCAGGCTCAATTCTGCAATGCAGGTCTTTAGGATTTCTTGCCCTAAACTCACCTCGGCTTTGCTCGGAGAGCCAACGCCCCCATGAACACTTTCTTTGTTGACGGTATAGGCAAAAAAGCAGCCTGCCGAACGATCGGGTTCATCGATCGCTTTGTCAAGCTGAACGAGGTCAGGCCGCAGCGCCAGCATCACCGAAGTCTCGGCACAGTTGGCATGAAAGTTAGCCGCATCGTGATGATAAAACTCGTGAACTTTAGGGGAAATTTCCCAGATCGATCGCAACCCGATACGTAGGTCAGGATAGCGGTGGCGGACGTTTTCTAGGCCACAGCGCAGCGGTGCCCAGTTGGTGACATGACCATTCAGCAGCAAAATGCGGGAAAAGCCAGCACTACAGACCCACTCTGCAATTTCTAGCACCAGAGCAGACAGGGTTTCGGGGCGTAGAGAAATTGTGCCCGCCCATTTTTTGGAATGGCCGAGCGAGCAGCCATAGGGCAAGGCGGGAAGTACCGGAATCCCCGTTTGGACAGAAACCCCATGTGCCACGGCGATCGCCGAAAAAGTATCCACCCCTACAGGCAGGTGCAGGGCGTGTTGCTCGGTTGCACCCACAGGCAAGATCACCATATCCATGCCGCTTTCTCGTAGAGCGGTAATTTGCTCCCAGGTCAGTTCTTCCCATAAAACGGGTAACGCATCAGCGTCTGAAGCTGCCATTAGCGCTCAGACCTCGCGGGGGAAGCGATCGCATTCATAATCAGCTCTTGAAACAGATGCGTTCCAACTTCGCGTGTCGGGGAAAGCCGCCCCTGTTTATAGCCCATAGACTGAATTCGCGTTTGTACCGCAGGCAGCAGGTCTAAGTCTTCTTTTTGAATATTGTCGAAAAACTCAATCAGCGGATCGAGGTTAGCGGCAGAATTGGCGGCTGCGGTATCGGGCACCATCCAATCCCAGCGAACGCGCGTCCGCTTTGGTCCTTGAGGATCAATCAGGTAGATAATGGCGCAGGTGGGGGAGGTGATCCAGGCAAAGTTGGGAAAAAAGCTCATGGTGGAAACGCCCGCCATCTCGCGATCGTTCAATCCAGCCTGATACAGGTCAGGGTTGAGATTGGTCGGCAAGTCATCGTTGCCAAAAAAGGGCGTGTATTGCAGATAGTAATGATGCCTTGCTTCTGCCTCAATGCTCTGATAGTACTTCGCCAAGATCGGATGCACAGAGGGTTCGTGATAGCTCTCGGTATTATTTTCTACATAGAGCTTCCAGTTGGTATCCGTCCAGTAGTCAATACTATGTGCCCGTTTCCAACCCTTTAAGCGATACCGTTTGAACAACTCAGGTAATTCCCCTAGCTGGGTCAAAAGTGGTTCACAGTGGGGATCAAGATTGACAAAGATGAAGGATTCCCAAATATCGACCTGAACTGGGGTGAGGGCATGTGCTGCGATATCAAAGCCTTCGGCTGCCTCCATGTCGGGGATGCCGCGTAAATTGCCCTCTAGGTCAAAGCTCCAGGCATGGTAGAGACAGGTGAGCCGATTACAGGTGCCACTGCCAACGACCACTGGCCCAGCGCGATGGGTGCAAATGTTGTAGAAAGCGCGCAGCTCATCGGCCTTGTTCTTCAAAATCACCAGCGGCTGCTCAGCGATGTCTACCGTGAAGTAAGATCCAGGCCCTGCCAACTGGCTCACATGTCCAACGTAGTACCAGTATTTACCAAAGACTTGCTCTTGCTCTAGCCGATAAATTTCTGGAGAATAGTAGACTTCAGCCGGGAGGGAAACAGCTTCATGCTGGAGCGATCGCCCCTGCCACGATCGCAGCACATCCTGCTGACTGTCACTCGGATTAACCTGGACTGGCATAGAATTCATCGCCTGCTTTCTGATCTAACCTGATTCCTGACTTGATGAGAGCGATCGCTGATCGATACCAGATGATCAATGCCAGCGAGCCAATGCCAACAGTCTATGAATGTCTTAAATTTCCAGTTTGTATCTCTGAATACGAACAGGCGAAATCCTCAGAGAATTCTTGATATCAAAATCTATTAACGCTGCTGCTACAGGAGGGTTGAAAAAAGCCAATGGCTACACAAACGATTCCTTAAATCCCAGGATTTTGGCGGATTGAGGAACGAGTACAGAATATTTGATAGGTTTTCAATTTCCTTTCATTTGTATCAGTTTGGTTGCCCAGACTCGGAAAGCTGATTTTTTTCCTGCCTCCTGTAGAAAAATAGCTTTGAGTTGGCAGAATCCGGTTGCGAATTGATTAAAAGACAGCTCATATTTTATTGATTTCTAAAAATAAAATAATTACACCCCTTTCCTACTTTCACATCCACAAACTCAATGAAAAAATGTCTCTGACATAACATTTTCAGTGATTCTCATGAGTTTAACTAAGAAGCATCACAATCCATTGCCTCACACGATAGGACGCTTAGGAATCATGCTTGATGCCCGCCCAACTCATGCCTCGCGGGAACAAATAGGTCATACCAGTAGCGAATCGAGCAGCTTAGACCATCCTAAATTGGAAGTCCGAGAGCTGTCTAAGTCATATCCAACACAAAAGAAGCAGCAGTTAGTGGTGCTGCAAGACATCAATTTCAAGCTCTACCCCAGACAGTTTGTTTGCCTGGTGGGTGCATCGGGCTGCGGCAAATCTACGCTGCTTAATATCGTGGCGGGGCTGGTTCCGCCTTCGGCAGGACAAGTTTTGGTAGATGGTCGAGCCGTTCAAGGCCCCGGATCTGATCGAGGCATGGTATTTCAGGGGTATACGCTTTATCCCTGGCTGACCGTTTCTCAAAATATTGCCTTTGGCTTGCAGCTTCGCAATATGCCTAAGGCTGAGCAGCGCGATCGCATTGCTTACTATCTCAATGTCGTTGGGTTGACTCCGTTCGCCCATGCTTTACCGAAGCAGCTCTCAGGGGGCATGAAGCAGCGTGTGGCGATCGCCCGTGCTATTGCCAACGAACCCGCTGTCTTGCTGATGGATGAGCCTTTTGGGGCGCTAGATGCTCAAACCAAGGAGCAAATGCAGCAGTTTTTAATAGAGCTTTGGGAGAAAACCCACACCACCGTCCTGATGATTACGCATGACGTAGAAGAGGCGATTTTTCTGTCTCAGCAGGTCTATGTCATGGGGGCATCTCCGGGTCGCATGAAGATACAGGTGACTGTCAATTTGCCAGAGCATCGTGATTTAGAAATCAAGCTGTCGCCTGAATTTATGGACATTAAGCGAGAGATTGTCCATGCTTTGCGAGAGGATGCCCACGCATCTGACAGGGGATAACTTCCGGAAAGATGAGTTATGGGTTTATCAATTCATCTTTTCGCAAGCTTTAGCCAAAGCTGGGATATAGGTGAGTGAATTCGCGCAGCTCCAGCGCGTTGATTTCGCTTTTTAATCAGGGGATTGTATCTCACCTGACATTCTCACGGCTCAGAACTCAGTTTAATGACTTTTTAAGGTTAACTTCGTAGAGCGCAGCAAGGACTTTGAAATGATGAATGATTACCTTCCAAAAATTTCACGTCGTCGGGCGCTCTGGCTGGCTGGGGGATTGGTTGGGGGCATAGCATTGCATGGCTGCACCCAGTCTTCGACTTCTTCCACCTCTGCGGCCGCTGCCCAGCCCTTAACTGCTGGCGTTAGCCCGTGGCCGGGTTACTCAGGACACTATGTGGCTCTGGGCAAAGATCTGTTTAAAGCGGAAGGGGTCAATGTTCAGGAAACGTTTTTCCAGAGTGCCAGCGAATCGCTGACGGGGTTTCTAGCGGGTAAGCTAGATATCCTTTCTACGACTTCTGGGGATGCGATCGAAATGATTCACAAAGATCCGACCATCCGCATCATTTACGTCGTAGATTACTCCAATGGTTCCGACGGCATTATTGGTCGAGACATTAGCAGCCCTGCGGATTTGAAGGGAAAAACGGTAGGGCGAGAAAATCTGCTGTTTGAGAAAGTTTTGCTGCGTGCCTACCTAGAAAAAGGCGGGCTAACCGAAGCGGATATCGTGATCAAGGACTTAACGGCTGCTGATGCCGCCACTGCTTTTGCAGCCAAGCGAGTTGATGCAGCGGTCTCCTATGAGCCTTGGATGAGTAAGGCTGCCAAACAGGGCGGCGGTGAGGTGATCTTCAGCACCAAAGACACAAACCTGATTGCAGATACCATCGTGACCCGACAGAAGATGATTGAGACTCGACAGGCCGATCTTCAGGCTTACATCCGCGCCTGTGCTAAGGCAGTAGCGCTGGTCAATGGCGCTGACGCAGACGCCATTAAAATCGCGGCAGACAAGTTGGGCGTCACTCCGCCAGAGATGTCTGAGCAGCTTGCAGGCGTTAAGGTGTTCGATATCGAAGGCAACAAGACAATCGCCTTTAATCCCAGCCATGAGAACAATTTGATGAAAAACTTGGAACTCACCGTCAAGGTTGCCTACGAATCTAAGGTGATTCCCGAAATGATGGATATCAGCGCTTTGTACGATGATTCGATCGTGAAATCGCTCTAGGCTCACTCAAATAACCTATGACTGCAACCTTGCCGATCGCCATCTCCGCCATTTTTGCAGAAGGCACGCCTGATCAGATTTGCGCTGCTCTCATGCCCGCCCTCTGCCAGCTTTTGGAGTGCGATCGCTGTTTTCTCTACCTGCGTCAGCCGCAGACGGGGCAGGGGCGCATCACTCACTGCTACAGCCGCAGCCCAGAGTTCCCCAATCTCGTGGGAGCCACCTGGATTGAGGAGGGCGATGTAGCCGCTAAAGATCCGCTGATGGCGATCGCCTTTCGCACGCCATCAGCGGTCTTTGTAGAGGATATTGAAACCGCCGGGGCAGAAACTGTCAATCTTGCCTATGAGCAGGAAGGGTTTGGGCATCGCGCCCTAATTCATGCGCCGATCTATTACGCAGGTCAGCTCTACGGCATTTTGGAGCCTTGTGTGTTTGGGCAACCCCGAGTCTGGACAGACCGCGATCGCCAAATTACTGCCCTCGTGCAGGAAAAGCTAAGCCATTTGATTCCAGATCTCCTGTAGATTCGCGCACATGCCAATGGTGCTCTAGCGTTTCTCCGGTCGTGGCCACCCAGCTTTCAATAAACAGGTCATCGAGCCACTGAGCTTGATAGTTGGCTTTTGACTGTAGGGTCGTACCAACTCGGCTGGGATCGTTAGACAGGGCAATTTGCCAAGGGGCTTCCCCCTGACGTTTGCCATAATCGACCTGGAACTGCATAAGCTGTTGCAGCGCCACATCCGAAAGTTCGCTGGGGGTAACGAAATCGGTTGGGTAAAAGCGATCGTCGTAGACGCGAATAAAGTCTTCTCCGACCGTCACCCAGAGCGCCTTGGGGTGAGTAACGGTTTGAGTGGTGGCATTGAGTTCTTGAGCCAGCTCTAGCACCAGGCGATCGCCAATGCTGCGGGACTGCGGCACCCAAACCTCCAGGTACTGCTGGATTTCATCCTCTAGATCAAATTCACCGATTTCAATCAGGTTGTCACCTTCAAAATGAATGCTGCCCTGATCCACGCGGCTGGGATCAGGCTTGAAATCAATGGCACGATTCCAGCGAATCCAGTGTTCAGTGGCATCGATCGTACCTGCAAAGGCATTGAACTGAGAAAACTTAGAGAGTTCAGTCGGTTCCAGATCAGACAGCGTCTTGTGAAGCGGCAGTGCGGGCTGAGTTAACGGAATCCGAATGTCGGCAAAATATTTTTCAGCCTGAAGCCAGAAGACGATCGAATCTTCGTAGGGTGCTGCATCCGCCACCTGAATCGATTCGCGCTTCCATAACCCAATATATTTCGCTAACACAAGCTCTAGGTTCCTTATGACTTTTGTACAGGCAAATCCTTATCCCTATCCGTTCAACGGCAAGCTGAGTCCGATGAACACGGCAATCATTATTATCGACATGCAGGCTGACTTTTGTAGCCCGGATGGCTATCTTGCCAAGAAAGGATATGATATATCGCTAACGCGAGCGCCGATCGCCCCCATTCAGGCGGTTTTGGCAGCGGCTCGATCCCACGGCTTTCCTATCTTTTTTACTCGCGAAGGCCATCGCGCCGATCTGCTCGATTTGCCTGCAACCAAACGCTGGAGAAGCCAGCAGGCGGGCGCTGAAATCGGCAGTGCTGGCCCTATGGGGCGGCTGCTCGTTAGGGGACAACCGGGCTGGGACATTATTCCAGAACTGACTCCACTGCCCGGTGAGGCGGTGATCGACAAGCCCGGAAATGGTGCCTTTTACGCTACCGATCTCGATCATCTGCTCAAGCAGCAAGGCATCTCTCATGTGGTCTTGTGCGGAGTCACCACAGCAGTCTGTGTGCATTCCACACTGCGGGAAGCCAGCGATCGCGGTTACGATACGCTGCTGCTAGAAGATTGCTGTGGCGAGAGCAGTTATCAGATGCATCTGGCGGCGATCGAGATGGTGAAAATGGAGGGCGGTATTTTTGGCTCGGTTACGACATCGCAAACATTGATTGCGGCGATCGAGGCTCTCCCGCAAGCTGAAACCTAACGCTGAGGCGTTGCTGATCTCTGGGATAATTTTTTTGAAAAGGGGCGCGGAGCGCCCCTTTTCAAAAAAATTAATCCTGCTACTAAGCTAAAATCTGAAACTCATGCTTCACGGCGGCAGCAATACTCTCCGCAACTTGCTCCGCCATCAAAATTCCTTTCTCTAAGGTTGCCGCCTTTGCAGAAGACAGAACGCCTGAAGCGGGCACCCATTCTGGACGAGCGGGAAAAATATCATAGGGTGGGAAGTCCGCAGGTTTATCATCTGGGATCAAATCGAGACGCACTAAATCAGGATAGTAATGCAGCATCATGGAGGTTTCGATCACCGCTGCATGTTCCAGAGCATAGCCAGGAAATCCGTCTGGAAAGACTTTTCCCAAGACGGTCTCAGTAAAAAAGTCCCAGTATTCTAACCGCATGACGCGCAGAGGATCTGAACCGCCGACATCGCGCAATGCCAAATCAATTCCTTCCGTTAAAAACCACTGATTTTCGTAATGACCATCGACCACGACAATTTGAGTTGCCCCCTGCCGCGCTAACTCCCGCACGACATCGCGTATCATCTGGCTCAGGCTATGACCATCTAGACTTGTCGTTCCCGGAAAATGCTGTCCACCACCAGACTTAGGCTGAGACTTGTAGCCATAGCTAAAGGTGGGGGCAACAATGCCGTTGACCCGTTCTGCCACACTCTGCGCCACGGCGGCGCTCAGCAGCGCATCGGTGCCTAGCGGCAAATGCGGCCCATGCTGCTCTAGGGCACCACAGGGAATCAGAACGATCGCCTGAGAATCGCGAATTCGTTCCCGATACTCGACCCAACTCAAGCAACTCATTAGCAAAGGATGCATAAAATTCTCCTACGCCAAAGGGGATGTAGCGCCATTACCCTCAGGCAGTTTTAGCCAATCTAGAGGTTCGCGCGAGAACAAGAAAGAAACGCCGACTGCGCCCACAAATCGATCTAAATCTAGCCCCTTCTCTGTCTCGATTACGACGCCTTGATCGTTAAACAGACGATGAACGCGAAAGCGATGATAGTTGCCTACTAAGCGCCCCAGCGTTACACATTGGCGGTAGTCTTGTGGGTATAGCTCTGCATCCAATTGAGGTAACAGATACCAGGGACAGCGAATCACGCGATGATGCGCATTGTGATAAGAGAAGTTGAGCAGCAGCAAGTTTAGCCAAGACCAGCGGCGAGAAACCAGATTGGAAAAAGTATTGGTTTCTTCATGCTCAAGGCTGTAGTGGGGCAGGGGTTGTCCGAGCTGAAAAACAGTATAGGTATGCTGAAAACAGTCAATGAATCGCAGAATATTGATAAAGCAGATGTAGGCAAAAAAGTAGAGCATCACTGCCTTGAAGTTATACAGGGCAAGGGCTGTAAATAGGCTCCCGCGCAGCAGCAGCAGAGCCGCGTTTCGCAGCCGCTCATCTCGCCGCGACTGTCCGAGGAAAGGCGAAAGGGTATTGAGCCAGCGAAACATAAAGTTGATGACCGGGAAGTAAAGCCACTCCAGCGACACAATGATTTGCAAAAGTGGCTGAGGCAGGGATCGCAAAAAGTGGGGGATGGAAAAAACGGAAAAGTCTGCCCGGTTTTTGTGATGCGCCAGGTGATTACTCGCAATATCTCGATAGGCGCTATAGCAAGATCCGGTGATGAACAGCATGAGCCGTCCGAAGGCAGCATTCCAGCGCGGCTGACGAAAGATAGTCCCGTGAACAAATTCATGCACAAAATAGGCTGCCCACACCAGCGTATGAACCAGCAGCACAACGCCCGCTAGATTGATCCACCCGACGGGTTGCATGAGACAGAACAGAGCAAACCCATACCCCAAAACCACATAGGCGATCGCCACTCCGTTGATCAGAAGGCTCGTCCAGTGCGTCCGGCGATTGATGTAAAAACTAAAGTCTGGAGTTTTATCTGGGGCTTTATCTGGAGTTTTATTTGCGGTTACATCTACAGTCATAGTCTTTGATCGCCGCCTTGATCGCCGTCTTGGGTCATCAACTTTTGGGATATTTTGAGGAGATATTGCTGAGACAATATGCACTATATTCAGCATAAAGGGGGCGATCGCCTAAAAATGTGCGGCATGTGACAATTCAGCAGCAGAACTTTTGGGATTCAGCAAGACTTTCTGAGTAATTTTATGTTCAGCCGCAGCAGCTACAAGTCCAACTACGATATCCGTAATTAATACCTGCTTTGATTGCGATTCTTGCATCAGCCCCAGCCCTATTCGGGCTGAGCTAACCCTTCACTAAAGCGATACTGATACTCGGCTTTTAACAGCTTGAGTACCACCTGAGAGTCATAGCTGATGATGCCTGGAATTTGCTGAATCTTGGCAAACAAGGCCAGCAACTCATCATGGGTACCAAAGTAAACATCCGCCACAATATTGTATTGACCTGTGGTGATGGACACAAACTGAACCTCTACCATGCGGGCTAACGCTTCAGCGATCGGCTCAATTCGCGTGTTTTCTGCAATGAGCCGCACGATAACGACATGGGGGGTACCCAGCTTTTCAGGATTGAGCCATGCGTGAATTTGAATGGCACCTGACTGAAGCAATCGCTGGACGCGATAGCGCGCCGTCGCTTCAGGAATGTTCAACCGCTTGGCAATCTCGGTAAACGCAATACGGCCATCGAGCTTGAGCAAACCAATAATTTCTTGGTCAAGATTGTCTAGAACAATTGAAGGACTTTCGTTTGCCTGAACCATAGCATTGCAGAGAACTATTGCATAAAAATCAACTTTATTACCCTATTTTGCAGTCTTCCGTAGGTCAATAGATAGAGGTTGCGATCGCCGCAAAGAAACTCTTTATAATTCACGGAATTCTCCGATTGCAGCCCTTTAGGTTTTTATGGCAAAGTAAACAACATCTGCGAAACGCTATCGGCATTTAAGCCAGATTACGCCAAAAACACAATGAATCGATTAGTCGGTAAGGTTGCGCTCATTACGGGAGTGGGTTCGGGCATCGGGCGAGCTGCTGCCCAATTATTTTGTCAAGAGGGGGCAACGGTTTTTGGGGTCGATCGCAACTTAGAGTCCGGCAAAGCCCTGGCAGCAGAACTGCAAGCTCAAGGGTACGCCTTTCATTTTCATGCTGCCGACCTGTCTCAGGAGGCGGGGTGTGTTGAGAGTGTCCGACAATGCATCGCTTCCTGTCAGCAAATCGATATTCTCTACAACAATGTTGGCATATCAGCGGTGACTCCTTTTCAGCAGACCAATTCAGAGACAGTAGAAAGGATTTTGGCGGTTAATTTCTTCTCTGTTTTTTACCTATGCCAGCAGGTGATTCCTCTCATGCAGCCTCAAGGCGGAGTGATTATCAACACGGCATCGGAATTGGCGATCGTGGCTCAACCGCTCTACACGGCCTACTGCGCCAGCAAAGGAGCCGTGCTTTCGTTGACTCGGGCTTTGGCATTGGAATATGCTCAGTCCAATATTCGGATTAATGCGCTTTGCCCAGGCCCGATCGATACGCCTATGCTGCAACAGGAGTTTGATGTAGAGGCTGATCCGGTGCAAGCTAAAGCCCAAGGTATTGCCACCATGCCGATCGGTCGATTGGGCAAGCCCGAAGAAATTGCCCAGGTTGCGCTATTCTTGGCGAGTGAGGCCCCGGCGCTGATGCATGGAGCATCCCTGGTAGTTGATGGCGCAAAGACGATTTTCTGATCGTTCAGTCCGCCAAAAATACGTCAATTCTCACAATGACTGCCCTCATAATAAAGGCATGAAACGAACCCTGAAACTTTCTGCCTGGGCGTGCCTGCTCATGGGATTGCTGTTGCTGTGTGCCCCCGCGATCGCCCAATCCCCCCCTCGGCCAGACAGTGCTACGCCCTGGCGATCGCCCCAAGGCATCCCCCTCAGCACCGATACCGTTTTTGAGGATTTGGCTCAGGGCAACGTTCTCTATCTAGGCGAAACCCACGACAACCCCGCCGACCACGAGGCACAGCTGACACTGATTCAGGCGCTCTCTACCCGCCGCCAGTTGGCGATCGCCCTAGAGATGTTTCAGCGTCCTTACCAAGCCGCACTGGATCAGTACCTTGCGGGAACGATTAGCGAAACCGAATTGCAGCAGCGTAGCCAGTATCAACAGCGTTGGGGATTTCCCTGGGACTATTACGCACCGATCCTGCGGTTTGCCCAAACCCAGCAGCTGCCTGTACTGGCGCTGAATACGCCCACCGAAGTGACCCGCAAAGTGGCACAGTCTGGCCTAGAGTCTTTGAGTGCTGACGATCGCCAATGGATTCCTGCGATCGCCGACATTGACTTGAGCAACGCTGCCTATCGCCAAAGCATTCAGCAAGTCTATGAGTCCATCCATCAAGGGCACAGCGTCAGCAGCAATTTTGACTTCTTCTTTCAGGCGCAGGTTGTTTGGGATGAAACGATGGCCGAGGGCATCGCCAACTTTCTCAGCAGCCATCCCAACACTCAGATCATTGTTCTCGTAGGGCAAGGCCATATCACCTACGGTGACGGCATCCCCAGCCGCGTTGCCCGCCGTCTATCTGGCATAGAGCAGCGATCGATCCTGCTTAATCCCGACCCAGAAGACCTGAGCCAAAGCAATAGAGGCGCGATCGCTGACTACCTTTGGATGTCTCCTTCCCCCTAAGAAAAGCACCCAAACCCTGGATTTATTCCATGTGCGATCTTGAAAGCCCCATCGACAACGGTTCACCCCTCTTCTAGTGTTAAATTAGCCGCGCCAGAAATATCAGCAAGCCAACCCTGACAATCATGATTCTTCTTAAACAGATTTTTGTCATGCTTCTCTGCGTCATGCTGATGGCGCTCTCTGGCTGTCAGAGCAAACCGATCGCCCCTGGCACCGTTCACCTCACCCTCTGGCAGGGCGTCAACCCACCCCCCAACCGCGATGTGCTGCAAAAGCTGGTGGACAAGTTCAACCAGACCCATCCTCAGATTCAGGTAGAGTCTCTCTACGTTGGGCAAGGCGATCAGCAGATGCCCAAGATCCTCTCTGCCGTGGTGGGCAACGCCCCGCCCAATCTGCTGTGGTATGCCCCCATGATTACGGGACAGTTGGTAGAACTTGACGCAATCCGATCGCTAGAGAACTGGCTCGATCGCAGCCCCCTCAAAGCCGAAATTGATCCGGCGCTGCAAGAGGCGATCGTCCTAGAAGGCCATACCTGGGCGATCCCGTTTGATGTCAATAACGTCGGCATTTTCTATCGCCCTAGCCTGTTTCAAGCGGCTGGAATTACTGAAATTCCCACCACTTGGGAGGCGCTGCGGCAGGTAGCCCAAAAGCTGACTATTCCCGACAAAAATCAGCAGGGTCTGCTGTTGCCCTTGGGCAAGGGGGAATGGACGGTATTTACCTGGCTGCCTTTTATGTGGAGCGGTGGTGGCGAACTGCTAGACCCGGCGTTGGGGGCGGACTCGCCTATTCAGTTGGCTAACTTAGGGGCGATCGCTGCCCTCCAGTTCTGGCAAGACCTGATCAGCAACGGCTCTGCCGCTTTGTCTCAGCCAGAACGCGGTTACGAACTAGATGGTTTTTTGGCGGGTAAAGTCGCAATGCAGATCACGGGGCCTTGGACGCTGGGACAGTTGCAAGACACAGGCGTAGACTATGCCGTCATGCCAATCCCAACAGGTGTCCGACCTGCCACCAGCATCGGCGGCGAAAATCTATACATTTTCAAAACCACAGCCGCCGAAGAGAAAGCCTCCCAAGTCTTTGCAGAGTATGTCCTTAGCGAAGAATTTCAGACGGAGTGGGCGCTGGGCACAGGCTATCTGCCCGTCAACCTCAAGTCGCGCCAAAGCCCAACCTATCAGGAGTTTATAAGCCAGCAGCCCGTGCTCAAGGTCTTTTTGGAGCAGGCAAAATATGGCCGATCGCGCCCCATTTTCCCCGGCTATAATCGCATTTCTGAGAATTTGGGACGGGCGATCGAATCGGTTCTCTTGCAGAAAAGTACGCCAGAGGCGGCGCTGAAGCTTGCCCAGCAGCGGCTAGATTTGGCGTTGGGTCAGTAAACCGCGCTACTTACAGCCTCAGTGCTCACAGCCTCAGCGCACAGAGCGATGCCCCAATCAGCCCTACTTTTTGGTTCAAAATCACATACACGGGAATGCGCTCGACCAATGGACGCATCCGCCCCTTGTCATTCATGGCACGCAGAAAGATACCCGATTGCAGCAGCGGCAGGTTTTTAGCGGCTACTCCACCCGCAATGTATAGGCCGCCATAGGGCAAGAGCTTCAATGCCAAGTTGCCCGCTTCAGCGCCATATAGCTCTACAAAAATGTCCATCGTTTTTTGGCAGAGGTGGTCATTCTGTTCGGCGGCGGCGATCGCAATCACGGCTCCCGGATCGACCGACTTCTCCAACATGCCTGCCTCTCGTTCCCAGGTGCGAATGGCCGCTGCGATCTCTGGCGCTTCGGTCATGCCTTGGCGATCGCGCAAAAATTGGTAAATGGCGACAATCCCCATCCCTGACACCACCCGCTCGACTGAAATGCGAGTCAAATCCATCTTGTCCCGCAGGTATTTCAAGAGCTGAAACTCTAGCTCGTTGCGGGGTGCAAAGTCGGTGTGGCCGCCCTCGGTGCCATAGACGCGATGGCTCCCGTTGGCTTGAGGAATCAGAAACCCTTCGCCCAAGCCTGTGCCTGCCCCAATGACGGCGATCGGCGCATCGGCTTGCGGTTCCCCAGCCTGAAGGGTATACAGATCAGCAGAGCTTAGCCCTGCAATGCCATAGCCTACTGCCGCAAAGTCATTCAGCAGGCTCACCTTCGCCAGATCGAGATCTTGCTGAAGTTGGGTGCTGTCTAGCAGCCAAGAGAGATTGGTTAAATTAGAGGTGTTATCCACCACGGGGCCTGCGATCGAAAAACAGGCTTTCTCGGGTGTAGGCGTACAGCCCATCTCGTGGGTGGCTTCTTTAAGAAATTGCCGCACAAGCGGCGTTAAGCTAGGAAACTCAGCGCTGATATAGCGTTCTTCAAACAGGGGCTTGAGCCGAACTCCAGTCTCTGTGGGTTCGGCATTCACCAAGCGAAGGATCGTTTTGGTGCCGCCTGTGTCACCTGCCAGTAGTTGCGCCATGTTTCCAGGATCTCGATATTCACGCATCATCTTTTCCATCCTGTAAGCCGATCGCCGGAGTGACAGTATCGTACCTTGACATTGCAATAATTCTTAATCAAATCTGCATTTTTTATCAGAAAAGCTGAGAAAATATGAGAGATCGTCTGCAAAAATGCAAAAAAGGGGGAGAACCCCGTTATCTCGAATGCATAAAGTTGCAGTTTAATGGCACTCAGTGTCTACTCGGTGCCTGTCAACTTTAATACGGTCAACTTTAATACGGTGGGCGAAAAATTGCCTACTCTAAAGACCGTTGATGCAGCGCCATCTAAATGCGAATTGAATCAAAGACATATCAAATCAAATAAACGGTACGTGCTTATGACTGAATCTTGGTCAGCCCAACGGTTAGCCCAACGGGATTCTCAATTTGGCCATGCTGCAATTCGGTCGCTTCAAGGAGGGTTGGTGGTGTCCTGTCAGGCACCCGTCGATTCACCCTTGCATGCACCCAACGTCATAGCGGCGATCGCCCAAGCTGCCGTTAATCAAGGTGCAGTCGGGGTGCGGATTGACACGCCAACCCATGTGGCCGCAGTGCGCCAAAAAGTGTCTGTCCCGATCATCGGACTGTGGAAACAGCAGATGCCTGAGTTTGAGGTGTACATCACGCCGCAGTTTCATCATGCAGCAGCGATCGCCACTGCCGGAGCCGACATCATCGCAATTGACGCCACCCTACGGCAGCGTCCAGGAGGCGAGACCCTCCAGGCGCTGATTGCCCAAATTCACCAGAAGTTAGGCAAGCCCGTTATGGCCGATGTGGATACCCTAGAAGCGGCGATCGCTGCTGCCGACGCTGGTGCTGATTTAGTAGGCACCACCCTCTACGGCTACACGGCTGCAACGCGCACCTTCACACCCCCCGGATTTGATCTGCTGGCAGCTATGGTCGAACGGCTAAACCTGCCCTTGGTCTGCGAAGGGGGGGTGGCTTCTCCGGCTCTGGCACAACAGGCGATCGCACTGGGCGCAGATGTGGTCGTGGTCGGCACGGCCATTACGGGCATTGATGCCCAGGTAAAAGCCTATCGGGAGGCTGTTTCGATCGGCTTCAGCCCTTAATTCTTTAACAAAATATACTCATTCTCTGCCTAATGCTTAGAAATTCTGCAAAGTATCCGGGAACCCTAAGCATTAATGCCCCGCAGGGCGGTATGTCCTCGCACAAGCGCCGTTAACAAAATTTTCCTTGGTCATGCCGAAGAACATCCGCCTGGAACAAGTGATCGCCAATATCTCAGTGGGTGTTGTGATAACTGATCCGCACCAGCCTGATAACCCTATTGTTTATGCCAACCCTGCGTTTACCCAGATCACAGGGTACGCGGCGGCAGAAGTGATGGGCAAGAACTGTCGGTTCTTGCATGGCGTAGATACTGATCCCACTACGGTTCACCTCTTGAGACAGGCGATTATCCAGCAGCAATCCATGACCTGTACATTGCTGAACTATCGCCAAGATGGCACCTGTTTTTGGAATGAAATCACAGTTGATCCAATCTTTGAGGCAGGAGAAATTCTCTACTTTGTGGCGATGCTGCGAGATGTGACGACCCAGCAGCAGTCGATCGATCTCAAACTCATGGAAGAACGTCTGCTCTATGAGGCGCTGTATGATCACCTGACGGGTTTACCCAATCGCGTGTTGCTCATGGAGCGGCTGCGGCACGCCGTACAAATTGCCCAGCACAATGACAATGTATTGTTTGCCACGCTGTTTATTGATATCGATCGCTTCAAAATGATCAATGACAGCCTGGGGCATAGCGTGGGCGATCGGTTGCTAGTTGAAATTGCTAAGCGTCTATTGAGCTGTCTGCGCCCCAGCGATACCTTAGCTCGACTGGGCGGTGATGAGTTTGTCGTTTTGCTGGAGCAGATCAAAAACAATCAATGTGTGACGCAAGTTGCAGACCGAATTCAGCATGCGCTGACGCTGCCTTTTGACATAGAAGGGCATGAAGTCTTTACGGCAGCCAGCATTGGTATTGCCCTCAGCACCACAGGGTATGCCCGCCCAGAAGACCTGCTGCGCGACGCAGACATTGCGATGTATCGCGCCAAAGCCCACGGTCGTGCCCGCTACGAGATTTTTCACCCCAAAATGCACACCCGTGCCGTTGCGCTGCTGCAATTAGAAACTGACTTGCGTCGGGCACTGGAGCGACAGGAGTTGCAGCTCCACTATCAGCCGATTATTTCGCTGCGAACCCGTCAGGCGATCGGCTTTGAAGCTTTGATCCGCTGGCAGCACCCCACCCGTGGCAAGGTATCGCCCGATGAATTTATTCCGATCGCCGAAGAAACAGGGCTAATTGTGCCGATTGGCGATTGGGTGCTGCGAGAAGCCTGTCGGCAGATGCAGAGCTGGCAGCAAATGTTTCCCGATCGCCCGCCTTTGATGATCAATGTCAATGTTTCAGGGAAGCAGTTTAGCCCCCACCTGACCGAGCAAGTTAGCAAAATCTTGCGAGATACAGGACTTGATCCGCGTCAGCTCAAGCTAGAAATCACGGAATCCCTGCTGATGGAAAATGCTGAATATGCGGTGCTAACGCTGACTCAGCTTCAGGAGTTGGGCATTCAGCTTGCCATTGATGACTTTGGCACGGGCTATTCTTCTCTCAGCTATCTCCACCGCTTTCCGATCGATACTTTGAAGATCGATCGCTCCTTTATCAGCCGTTTGGATGTGGATGGGGAGCAGTTGACGATCGTCCGAACGATTATCATGTTGGCCTGGAATTTGGGCATGGAAGTGGTAGCCGAAGGTGTGGAAACTGCGAAGCAGCTGGCTCAATTGCATGCTTTGCGGTGCGAATATGCTCAGGGCTATTTCTTTTCTAAGCCTATGGATGCTCAGGCGGCTGAGCAGTTTATTCGAGCGGAGCAGCTCACAGATCTGCAAAAGACAACAGAAATTTCATCTTAGGATCGCAGATTAATCTGGAATAGTTTTTGGAAGTGGGGGGGGGGGGGGGGG
>DATNPL010000195.1:0-92184 GCA_036703255.1 Coleofasciculaceae cyanobacterium | reverse complement strand
TGGAACCACGCTTATCCATCCCGAACTGAGATGTGAAACGCACCTGCGGCGAAGATAGTTGGGGGGCAGCTCCCTGCAAAAATAGCTCGGTGCCAGGTAGATATCTCACAGCCCCTATTCCAGTGATGGAGTAGGGGCTGTATTTTGCTATGGAGTTGCATAGAGAGTAACAATGCGAATACGATTTTTTAGCATTTTTTAGCCAAGTCCCGCTGGCTATAAGTCTTCCCGATCGCCTCACTGAGTCGGGGATTTGAGCAACTTACCAACCCGTAAATTTGTCAGCCCCTTGTCTATCAACTCAACTTACAGCCTATATTTTTATCCTGATAGAGTGATTGAAGAAGGATGTTTAGTCTGGCTGCTTAGCTTTAAGCTGGAATTGAATACTTGAGAACTTGTTATGACAAGATGGTATGATTGCTCACTTTATTCACCTCTGGATTTTCGTAAAGTTGGAGTGAATTAGCAGGAGCATTTTTTTGAGGGTACCTTATAAAGCCTAGCGAAATGTCTTCGGTATGATTGCGTCTACACCCGTGCCAATACGATATTGGGGGAAGTAAAAAAAGCATGATTCAGACAGCGGATATTGTGGTTGTTGGCGGCGGATGTATGGGAGCATCGATCGCCCTTCACCTAGCAGAAAAACATGCTGGAAAGATTCTTCTCTTAGAGCAGAAGGATTTGGCTAACGGTGCATCTGGGAAGGGTATTGGTATCATTCGTACCCACTACACGCATCCAACTTTAGCCAAATTGGCATACCAATCGCTACTTCGGTTTCATCATTTTTCTGAACGCTATGGTGGGTATGAGTCAGGTTTTAATCCGTGTGGCTATTATATTTTGGTAGGTGAAGCAGATATTCAAACCTTAACCAGCATTGTTGAGCAGCATCGGTCTTTTGGTATTAATGTTTCCTCGATTGATCCTGAGCAAGTCAAAATCGCTGTGCCATCTATTTATCTGGAAGATGTTGTCGCTGCTGCCTATGAGCCAGATTCTGGTTATGGTAGTCCACCTATGACGACTCTTGCCTTTGCCCAGCGAGCAGTTGAATTGGGTGTTGAAATTCGTACTCAAACCCCTGTGACAGCAATTAATCTTGATGTAGAAGGGCGAATTGAAGCTGTTGTGACGCCTCAAGGCACTATTGCCACCCGCACAGTTGTAGATTGTGTAGGAGCATGGGCGCGTCAGTTTACGGCAGACATTGATTTGCCGTTTCCTGTAACTCCAGTGGTGGAACATGTTGTAGTAGCGGAGAGGCCCATAGAATTTGCTGCGCCTCATCCTGTTGTTTCAGATTTAGTCAATCTTTGCTATTTGCGATCGGATACGGATCAACCTTACACACGTATCGGCAATTCTGATCCCAAATACCATTCTCAGTTTTTTTTGGATAATGCTAATCAATTTACGGGTCAAATCTTTCCGGATATCTGTGAAACCTTGCGACACAAACTGATGCATCGAATGCCTGGTTTGTCTGAGGGGCAAATTACTCAGACTTATTCTGGCATGTGGGGTGTAACGCCAGATTATCAACCCATTATTGATCGTCTTGAGCATGTACCTGGTCTTTACTGTGCGATCGGTTTTAGCGGTCATGGGTATAAGCTCAGCCCGATCATCGGTGATCTGATGAGTCGATTCATTATGGGAGAATCTGACGAGAGAGTGGAAAACCTTAAGCTCTTTCGTTACAGTCGTTTTCAGGAAAATGACCTGGTTAAAGCTCCATTGAGTTACTCACGGGCACGCGGTTTAAGGTGAGAAGGCGTGAAAAAAACCGCCTGCCGCCTACCTATAATTAAGGTAAGCGGCAGGCGATAATGAATGGTACCGAAGTTGGGCAGTAGTGAGCTGTTAAAGGTATGACAGCCTATGGATTAGCCGTTTGAAGCAGCTGCTTTAGCTTCTCCAATTCTTGTGCCCAGCGAGGATCGGGCTGGACGGACTCAGGATCGCCCATCACAGCAGGTTTGCGACCCGCAGGCTTGCTGCCGCCACCCTTGGCACGACGATTCACGGCAGGCGCGTTACCAGAGCTAACTGGCTCCATTTCCTCTTCCTTACCTTTGGTGCGAGGCTGTGCGCGCTCAATTTTAAGTTCAGTTTCTTTGAACATTGATCCGTTGAATTTCTCAATCAGCTGATCAGCCTGCTCTTCAGTTTTTACTGTGACAAAACCGAAGCCGCGACATTTACCCGTCTTTCGATCGGTGATCACCTTTGTAGAGGCTGAGTCACCAAATTCACTAAACACGGCTTCTAACTCTTGCCGCTCGAATTCCTTGGGCAAGTTGCCCACATAAAGACGAATAGACATGAAATCATCCCTCCAGAGGCTTCAGTAACAAACGATTTGAAACGTGTCTATATGACGCTGTTTTTGGATAAAGCTGAATATATAAGAGAGTGTGCAGATCAACTTACTAACCTTGAACCCATTCTGACAATACAGCTTGGTGAGTACTTCTATCGATGCTAGACGACACCTGCTTCTCAAAGATCTACACTTAGGAGGGAAAAAGCTAACCCAGCCACCTAGGGGCTGCGTTTCTCTCAACACTGAAACGTAAGAGCTAGAGGTTTGACTAGGGTTCGATCGCATCGGCATATCTGCGCCATTCACTAAGGTATCACGGTGTTGGACTTGGAGCTAGTTCAAAGCAAAGATTTCATCTCTACTCTGAATATCTAACATGCTTCTTTGCAAGATTATTTCTTCCGAAAGGCTGTGCTATGGCTTAGACCTAAAAGTCAAATCTTTTGTTTCAAACAATCTTTTTAAGCAGATAGGATAAATAGCCCATCTCAGCTAATTAACCTGACGACAAATAAAAACCAGCCTTTGTTTCGGGCTGGCTGAACTCGCTGTGTTGGGAGGAGATGACCCAATACTTACAGAGGATCACTGTGAAGGACATGCAAAACAGGGCTTTGACGCTTATTGCTTCTGCATAACTTCTGCACCTCTGTTAAGAACTTTAACATTAATCGTTGAATTTTCGCAATATTTCTTTACATTTAGGATGACTGCACCTCAGAGGCATATTCAAACCCTGCTTTATCTGTCAAAGAGGGGGAGATAGTGGCAGTATTCAAAAACGAATGCTGTCCGGAAGACCTGCACCCGCCCTTGCTTGAGTTGCACCACCAATCTAGCGGCGGGAATGTCCAAGTCCCGCCCAAATCATTAGGGTTGCCCATCAATAGAGATTGGACAATTGCATTCAATAGCAAAAAGAAGCCTCTATTTCTTGTGGTCAAATTGCGGAATGAGGGGTTGGGTACGAATGATCTGTTTGCCCGTTCGATACTTTTGGGCATCCTGATCATTATGTAGAAAGCGTGAACATGCAGGCTGTCAAATTTATCAGCCAAACATATTAAGAAGCGCAGGTGAGTAATACGTAAGCAGTTGTGCTGAACAAATGGCTCAATTATGGGGGTAAGCCTCCAAAATCGGGCTTGTAGGTAATTCTGTTCATATACTTAGAACATGTGAAGCAGACACGTTTCAGCATCAGCTAGCTAGGAGGAACTCGACTATTGCGCAAAGGAGTCCTCTGGGTCGCCAAAATCTAGAGAGGGAGGATATATTTTTAGAGAAAGTGCCGCAGGTCAATCTATGACTCCTTAGAAGCTGGGGATATCTATAGATTTCACGCTGATTGGGTTTGAAACTCATTTTGAAACATATGACGTTAAACATAGGGTGCTCAAGCTGCAAAGTGACTTTACCCTTCAGTTCTTCGCTCCTGCTGCTATCTGCTCTTTCATGCGTCACTTAAAAAACTGCACTCCAAATAAACGACACATTTGAAACATAGCCCGTTGAGTCTACCATCGAAATTTTATGGTAGAGATTTTCAGATTTTTACTGAGGGTGTTGAGTAGGTGATACTGACGTTGCAGGCAATTCTGGCAAGGTATAACCATCTTTCTGGGCAGTGCTTCTCGACCCAAAAAAGATCTGTGCTAGGTTCACGAGTTGGCTCTTGCCACCCTCTGCGCTAGGGAGATTAGGACAGTGATGACAGATGCCAATGTGGGTCGCACTTTACAAAATCGCTACCGCCTTTCCCGCATGTTGGGGCAAGGCTCTATGGGGCGCGTTTATGGTGCAGAAGATACGGCTCTGGGTGGGGTGCCCGTTGCGATCAAGTTTCTCTCTCAGGCGCTGCTTAACCATAAGATGCGCGATCGCTTTGAGCGGGAAGCAAAAACCTGCGCTCAGCTAGGGCAGCGGAGTATTCACATTGTTCGCGTTACCGACTATGGCATTGATGACGAAGGTATTCCTTTCTATGTCATGGAGTACCTGCGGGGTGAGAGCCTTAGCGATGTTGTCAGCCGCCAATCGATCGTTCTTCCCCGCTTTTTAGGTTTAATTCGGCAGGTCTGCCTAGGCTTGCAGTGCGCTCATCAGGGCATTCAAATTGATGGCAAAGTCTATCCGATCGTTCATCGTGATATCAAACCCAGCAATGTTTTGGTCAGCCATGACGAGAGCTTGGGAGAGTTGGCTAAAATCTTGGACTTTGGCATTGCCAAAATGCTACAAGGTGAAGAGCACCAGACTAGCTGCTTTATGGGCACGTTAGCCTATTCCTCTCCAGAACAGATGGAGGGACGTGAGTTAGATGCCCGCTCTGACATCTACAGCCTGGGCGTGATGATGTTCCAAATGCTGACTGGAAAAATGCCCCTCCATGCCGATACCCATTCGTTTGGCGGTTGGTATAAAGCCCATCACTTTTTTCAGCCTCAAACATTTGAATCTGCCAATGCCAGCCTTAAAATTCCAAAAGCCCTAGAAACTCTGGTGATGAGCTGTCTTTCTAAGTCAGCAGGCGATCGCCCTCAGAGTGTTGGGGCAGTGCTAAAAGCTCTAGAGCCATTGGAGGAGCGCTTTGGCACCGGACGACAAATTGCTAGAAAAATCGGGGCTTCTCTATCGCGGCTTCCCATCACTTCTACAGCTTCTCAAGCGGCCACTACCCTCTCTTCTGCGAGTTCGACGACCCAGGTTACTACATCCTCGCAAGAGCTAAGTCAGGCGGCTTCTTGGCCAGACAACATGCCGATCGCAGAAATCGTCTTTCCTAAGCCTATGACTACCCGTGAGGGTACGGTGCCGACGCTATGGGTGATGTTGCCCCAGCGAGAGATAAAAAAGCGTCTAGTTTGTACTCGCTACAATCAATTTCTGTTTATGGAAGCGCCTCACCCAATGGCGCTGTGGCTGACGGTGTTATACAACCGGGAGCATGAACCGCGCTGGCTGCCTTGCTTTATTGACTTAAAGACTCCCGCAGGGCGGCAAATTGCTTCGCTGTTGGGCAAAACTGGGAAGTACCGGATTATGTTCTTTGCTCAAGAGAATCCGCAGAGCTGCGCCAATGTTCAGGTTGTGAGCATTGCCGCTGCGCAGTGCAAGCTCCTGCAGGATTGGGCAAGCATCGGTCAAATGTCTAAGGCTTCACCTAACCCGACCATTAGCAAGGATTATCTGCGATCGGCATTGGATGAAATTAAGCCCAAAATCTTAATGAAGCTGGAATCGATTTATAGCGATCGCGCAGGTTCACTGAACTAAACATTTGACTACTCTAGGAATTTAAAGAGGTTGCAATTCACGCAAGCAGCCAATTCACGCATATATTTCGTTCAGCCGAGATCTGATCGCCATGCTAGATTAGCAGAACACCTGTTCGCTCTAGCCTGGGGCAGCCAGATCAAATCCGTTTGGAAAACCCACAATGTCTAAAACGATGAACGGGTTCTTAGGGTCATTAATCCGGAGTTGATATTAGCTGTAGGTTTCTACTCTAGATGTATTGCTAGGTTGGCCTCAAGTTTGGTAACCGACCGCTATAGGTAGTGGTATATTGAAGTCCTTTCGGATGGAATCGCTGCCGAAGGAGGCTTAATTCGTGGATATTCCTCGTTTGCACCCTGACACGATCGAAGAGATCAAACAACGCGCCGACATTGTGGACGTGATTTCGGAGCATGTAGTGCTGCGCAAACGCGGTAAAGATTTTACGGGGCTATGCCCGTTCCACGATGATAAGTCTCCCAGTTTTAGTGTCAGTCCTGGCAAGCAGTTCTACTACTGCTTTGGCTGTGGGGCAGGCGGCAATGCCATCAAGTTCATGATGGAGCTGGGCAAGCGATCGTTTTCCGATGTGGTGCTAGATTTAGCGCGACGCTACCAGGTACCGATTAAAACCCTGGAGCCAGCCCAAAAACAGGAGCTACAGCGACAGATTTCGCTACGCGAACAGCTCTATGAGGTGCTGGCACTCACGGCCAAGTTTTATGAACATGCGCTGCAACAGCCCCAAGGTGAGGCTGCCCTGACCTACCTGAAATCTGCGCGTCAGCTCAGTGCCGAAACCATTCAGCAGTTTCAGATCGGCTACGCTCCGGCGGGCTGGCAAACCCTCTATGGCTACTTGATTGAGCAAAAGCGCTATCCGGTCGAGCTGGTGGAAAAAGCGGGGCTGATTGTCACCCGTCCTGAGGGCAAGGGCTACTACGATCGCTTCCGCGATCGCCTGATGATTCCCATTCATGATCTGCAAGGGCGGGTCATTGGCTTTGGTGGCCGATCCTTGGGGGACGAGCAGCCCAAATATCTCAACTCGCCCGAAACAGAGCTATTCGATAAGGGTAAAACCCTATTTGCGTTGGATAAGGCCAGAGGGGCGATCGCCAAAGCCGACAAAGCGATCGTCGTTGAGGGCTATTTTGACGTTATTGCCTTACATGCCGTGGGCATTACCCATGTGGTGGCCTCTTTGGGTACGGCACTGAGTCTGCATCAGGTGCGGCAGCTGCTGCGCTACAGCGAATCTAAACAAATTGTCTTAAACTTTGACGCTGATGCTGCTGGAAACAAAGCCGCCGAAAGAGCGATCGGTGAGGTGGCCGACTTGGCCTACCAGGGCGAAGTGCAGCTCCGGGTGCTCAACATTCCGGCGGGCAAAGACCCCGATGAGTTTCTCAAATCTCACAAGCCCGAAGACTACCTGACCTTGCTCAATGAGGCTCCCCTCTGGCTCGACTGGCAAATTCAGCAGTTGCTCAAAGGAACTGACCTCAACCAGTCCGATCAATTCCAGCAAAGCACGCAGGAAATCGTCAAGCTACTAGGCAATTTGCCCAACGCCACGCTGAGAACCCACTATATTCATCGCTGTGCAGAGCTGCTTAGCCAAAACAACGCCCACCTGACCCTGCAACTTGAAGCCGATCTGCGCACGCAGGTGAGGGGGCAGCGCTGGCATGGGCGATCGCAAAAATGGGTCAGACCGGGCGATCGTACTCTGCTAGAGGAGTCAGAGGCGCAAATTCTGCGCGTTTATCTGCATCTGCATGAGTACCGCGATTTCATTAAGCAGGCGCTAGACGAACGCGATCTTGACTTCAGCATGGCGCACCACCGCTTTCTCTGGCAGCAGATTATGCATATTGAGGAGGCTTGGGAGACAGACTCGGTTCAGTCTACCGCTTGCGATTTGATTGCCGAACTGCAAGACCGCTGCACCGACTTTCCGGCAAAGCTGCCAGCTCTGTATCCGCTGTTTCAGCTCGATGAGAAAACCAAGCGAGATTTGTTGCGATCGCCTCTGGTTATCCGAGCTGCTACAGCCTGCATGGAGCGGGTCATGTGCGAAAAGCGCTGCCGTCATTTCCTCAACCTTTGGGAAAAAATGGATAGCACGGCCTCGCCAGATCTGGCGCAATATTATCAGCAGCAGATCTATGCCGAAAAGCAGCGAATTGCTGATCTCGATCGGCAGCAGCGTCAGACCACCTTTGCCGATTTGGCACAAATTCCTTGGGTTGGAGAATATTATGAAGCGTTAGAAACTTCCCAAGCTGTCACGCAAGCCGCCACACAAACTGCATCACAGAGAGAGTAAGCTTAGGTCGAAGATTTGGGTGTAGAGCGACTTTTTTTATTGAACAGGCTGGTCATGCTCATGCCCGTAATGAGCAGACCTATTAACCCCAATCCATTCAGGAGCGGATAAATGGCTTCCAAGTGAAAAATCTCCCCCGTGTGGATTTTCAACATCAGATTGGAAGATAGCCCAGTGTCTACAAAAGTCCAGTTTTGGGTAATGCTAGCCAGAATTCCGGTAATGACGGTGAGGGCGATCGGCAAACAAAGAATGATGGCTAGGCTGCGGTGATATTTGCGAAAGACTCGTTTCATGAATGGCACCTTACATAAGGGAAATTTTGCGGACAGCTTAAAGCCACTATCCGCAAAATCAGAATGTCAACGTTTTCCTGTAAAAGCTTTGCGAAGCCAAACATTCAAAAAATAATCTGACTTGAGCGAAGCGCGATAAAACTATTTAGCAGCGAAGCGCGATAAAACTACTTAGCAGCGAGGCTGACGCTCTCTCCCAGTGCCTTCAAGGCTACTAGCGCCTGCTCTTTGTTTGAGTCATTCAGCGCAGTTTGCACTTTTTCTACATTGTCTTCGATCGCGTTATAGGTGTCGCCAGACTTAGCCTTGACGCTCTTTTCTACCTTTGACCAGGGTTCTTCAAATTTAGCGATTTCGGCTTGAGCCTTGGTAAAATCACCTGCGTCTACGGCAGCGGTGGTGCTAGTGACTACGGTGGTCAAGTCTGCATACTCTTGGGTTGCAGTCATGTTAGACATGGCATCGGGAGATGCCTCAGAAGTCATGGTGCTGGGAGATGCAGGTTCAGTAGTGGCACTTTGCTGAGGCGTGCTGCATCCTGCCAGAGTCAAGATACCGAGAGTTGCGCCAATTGCGATCGCTTGATTGAAACGAATCATCTTATATTTCTTCCTGTATTGTCCTTTACACTTCGCATCTTAGAACTGTGAAGGTAAAGAACTCGGAAAGAAGCCTGTGAGTTTGCCCATCGGGTGGCACCCTCAACCTTGAGCGCTAGTCTTCAGCAGCGTCTTCAGAACTTGAGTGCAGTTGTGGAGATCTGGGCGAGGCTGTGTCTTCTGGCAGCGATCGAATGCGGTTCATCTGGCTTAGCGCCCACTGTGCCGTGTCGCGGACTTCGCTATCGGCATCGCTGGTGGCGTACTGTAAAAGCTGGCTGACTTGAGCGATCGCGTCATACATTCGGGTGACATCTCGAATGGCATTTTTGCGCACGTCAGGGCTGTTGTCTTGAAGCGATAGCATGAGCGCCCGGTGCATGGGCTTGAGCGATCGCATGCCAATTTCTGAGAGGGCTGCCAAAATCAGGCTGCGCTGCATTGAGTCAGAATCCATGAGCAGATCAACCAGCGGCTGGGTGGCGCGAGAATCGCCCCGTTGCCCTAGCTGCCAAATGGCCTGACGACGCTTGCCCGGATCAGCGCTATTCAGGTCAGTAATCAAGGTTTCGACAATATCGACTTTGGTTAGTCGCGTCATTTCGCCCGCGAGAGAAGGCTCTTGGCGATCAGGATGATCTTCATCAGCCTGATTTTTATCAACTGAGCGTGCAGGCTTGAGCTGCTCTGAGCTGTTTTCTGCAACTGCTAGATCGTCTGGTAAAGACGGCTGGGGCGATCGCGGCTTCAAAAGCAAGCGGTAAATCAGGCTGAGCACCGCTATTGCACCTAATGCTAAGGCAAGCCACCCAACCCACCCGAAAGCAGGAGTCTCAGAGGATGTTAGACGAGGGGAAGCTTCGGGTGCAGCTGCCCCTGAGCTTGGGGACACACTTTGAGACACTAAGCTCTGGGGCAAACTTTGAAGCCGATCGGGTATGCTGCTGACCTGCAAAGCATAGCTGCCTTCAGCCAGAGTCATACCGATCGCACAGGCTGCGAGCAGGGAAAATCTAAACCTAGAAAAGTCGAGCCTAGAGCGAGAAAACATGGGGCGATCGTAGAGTCACGGAGGCTAACGGAGATGAAACCCAACTCCTCCGTTCCATCCTAACGGCTAACTAGCCCGATACCTCGGATTCTGTCTCCACCGCCGGGGTTGCCAGATCGAGCGGTTGCCCAGCCCTGAGTTTTTCCAAGAGGCGATCGCGCTGATTAATCAAGTAAATGCTAATGAGCGTCAGGCTGACACCGACCCACTGCACCGAATTGAGCATTTCATCGAGATACAGATTTCCAAACAGCAGGGCAAACACGGGTGTCAAAAAAGTCAATGAGCTAAAGCTAGTCAGGTTGCCTGTGCTGGCAAAAAAGAAGAACAGAGCATAGGCAATAGCGCTGCCAAAAATCGTAGAGTACGCCAGCGCCATCCAGTCTCCGCCCGTCAGGTTGACCCACTGCTGCGACTCCCAAGCGGCTGAACCGACAAACAACGGAATGCCGCCGATGACCATGTGCCACCCCGTCGCAGCCACCGGATCAGCGTGACGACACACATAGCGCACCATAACCGTGCCGATCGCCATCGACAGCGCGGCCATCAGCATCAGCCATTCACCGCTTTGGAAGAGTTGCTCCAGCAGACTTAAGCCTGCCTCGCTCGTCATCGGCACTTCACCCTGCATTAGCCCCAAAATCACGCTCTGCGGCAACCCTAGCAAGCCAATGCCAATGACGCCAAACCCCAACCCTAGCCAGCCCCACAGCCCAATCTGTTCGCCAAACAAAAACCGCGCCATCAGCGCCACGGCCAGCGGCTGAGAGTCAATCATGACTGAACCCAAACCTGCCCCTGTTCGGGCTAGTCCTTCTGCCAAAAAGCCTTGAAATAGCGTTCCGTCTACCAACCCAAACAGTATAATCCAGAGCCAAGCCTTCCATCCTTGCGGTTGGGGTTTGCCTAAAACGAAGGCGGCTGACAGCACCAAAAGACCTGCGGGCAACAGACGCACTCCTGCCATAAAGAGCGGCGTGGTATGCGGCACAGTGCCTTTCATGGCTACCATTGCGGTGCCCCAAAGGAAAAATGGCGCAATCAGCAGCAGCGGCAGGTAGGGCTGCTTGGACTCGGTGAGGTTAGACTGCATGGGCGATGCGGTTAAGAGTACGGGTTTTTCTCATTCTAATCACTTATTGCTTTTTGTTAAGAAACTTAACGCAAAAACTCTGATAAGAAACAATATTGCTCCTCTGCTGCCTTGGGCAGGCATCTAGCGACTAGAAATATGAGAGACTCCCCGCTAATTTGACGGGACTATGGCTGAACTATGGCTTGACTACGGCGTTTCTGAGGCGATCGACCAACCCATAGAAAGGCTGCCAGTCATTATCTGTGGTGATCGCCTCCCACACGGCCTCAATTTCTGGCCGAATCAAAACTGTAGTGGGGTTGTGTTGAGCCAAACGATGGGCGATCGTCTCTGTTTCCGCTTCTGGCAAGCTCATCAAGATCTGGTGGTAGAACTGTCGCCATTCTTCAAAGGCGGCAACAACGAGGGTTTGTTGGGCATTGGCGGGATCGTCCGACAACTCGCCTGCCTTTTCACCAGACGGTACTGACGACTGAAGTGCCGGGTCGAGGGCTTCGCTAAAGATATGCTGTACGCCTTGCTGCCACTGAGGCGAAAACTGCTGCCGTAGGCTGCCGAAGAAATCGTGGTAGCTGACTTTGCTCTCCCAGAGTAGCCGCAGGGTGAGGCGCAACAGGCGATCGCTAACCTCAGCGGAGATCTCAGGGCTTTCTTCAAATCCGAGTCGTCGCAGCATCCGCTGACGATAGGCCGCAAGATAATGGGCTTCAAACTGCGTCAGAGCCGCCTCCATCTCAAAGGAATCTATTAAGCCCTTCAGCGGCACTTGCAACATTTGCAGGTTCAAGAGACAGGCTGAAGGTTGGTTGCCGTAGCAATAGCGGCCATAGTGATCGAAGTAGGCTGCCGTAAATTGGGGATCATATTGGGTAATGAAGGCATAAGGGCCATAATCAAAGCTTTCGCCTGTAATCGCCATATTGTCTGTATTCAGCACAGCATGGCAAAACCCAACCGACATCCACTGAGCCGTTAGCTCTGCGACGCGCTGCACTAGCTCGGTATAGAAGCGGATGTAGCGATCGTCCTGCCCTTGCAAATGCGGGTAGTAATACTCAATCACATGATCTAGCAGCGTTTGGGTCAAGTCTTTTCTGCCTAAGAAATGCAGCCGCTCAAAGGTGCCAAACCGGATATGCGATCGCGAAAACCGCACCATAACCGACGATCGCGTTGGGGAGGGTTCATCCCCCCGCCAAAGGGGTTCTCCTGTTTCTATCAAGCTCAGACAGCGCGAGGTTCTTACCCCTAGCGTATGTAGAGCCTCGGCTGCCAGCACCTCGCGCACCCCGCCTTTGAGCGTCAGCCGTCCGTCGCCGCCCCGCGAGTAGGGAGTAATGCCTGAGCCTTTAGTGCCCAAGTCATACAGTTCGCCATCTTGACCCCGAAGCTGACCGTAGAGAAACCCTCTGCCGTCACCCAGCCGCGAGTTATAGTCACCAAACTGGTAGCCGTGGTAGCGCATTGCCAGCAGATCTCTCGGCGGCTGACGCTCCTGAAATTGTCCAAAGGCTGCAATAAAGTCGTCATCGCTAACGGCCGCTGGGTCTAGCCCCATTTGGGGCAGCAGGTCATCGTTGCGAAAGCGTAGCGTATGCTGGGGAAACTCTGCTGCCGCTACCGGGTCGGCGTAGTCTTCTCCCAGACGCTCGAAGGCAGATTCGTAGGGCAGCACTAAAAAGGGGTTAGGCGATCGCATGACTCAGGGGGTTCTAAATGAGACGACAGTAATGCCAGTTCATCTCAAGTCTAGGAGCGATCGAGTCTTCTGGGGGTTACAGCCGTTCGTTTATTTTTTGGGCTGATTTCTTTGAAAACAAGCGTGAAGTGGCGCTTTCAAAGCATTGGCTGTTTCAAAAATTAGCTAGAAAGTAAAAATGGGAGAGCCGTTGAACAACTCTCCCAACCATCAGGGTGCATCTACATAACACAGTATGCCATTAAACAGGTGAGGGGCGTAACCCCCTAGAAAAGTTTTTTTGAACATTTATCGAGGCGATCGCCTCTTTTTTGGGTCAATAACGCTCCAGCAGCAGCTTCACCTCTTCCTCTAAAGTCTTTCCCTGCAAGGCTTTCCACTCCATTCTGCGGACGGCCAAAAAGGCTTGAAAAAAAACTGCGCCCAGCGCATCAAGTAAAGTTTTGTTGCAGGAAAAATGCTCGATCGCCTCTCCCAAGGTGGCAGGCAAACGTTCAATGCCGCGTTTTTGCCGTTCTGCCTCGGGTAGGTGTCCTGGATCGCTCGCCAGCGGCTCACCCGGATCAAGCCCCCGCCGGATGCCATCTAAGCCTGCGGCGATCGTTGCCCCTAACGCCAGATAGGGGTTTGCCGAAGCATCTACGGTTTTGAGTTCAATATGGGTTGGGCTAGGAGCCGTCGGATTGCTAGGCACCCGCACCGCTGCCTCACGATTGTCCATGCCCCAGCAGCGAAAGGCTCCGCTCCAAAAGTGAGGCTGAAGCCGCCGATAGGAATTGACGCTCGGCGTAGTGAGCGCCATCAAGGCGGGCAGATGGTGCAGAATTCCCCCGATGAAGGTACGGGCGATCGGTGAAAGTTCGCCGTTCTCACCCGGCATGAGATTTTGTCCCTGCCGCCACAGGCTCAGGTGCAGGTGGCAGCCGCTGCCGGCTTGGTCAGCAAAAATCTTGGGCAAAAAGGAAGCCCGGAGCTGATGGCGTAACGCTACGCCTCGCACGGTTTCTCGGAAGGCGATTTGCCAATCGGCGGACTGCAAAGCCTGGGTGTAGCGGATGGCAATCTCATGCTGCCCTCCCCCTGACTCTGGATAATAGCGTTCTACTGGAATGCCTTGAGCCAGCAGCGCTTCGGCAATGTCACCGATGACGCTGTAGTTCAGATCCATAGCCAGAGTTGAGGCAAATACGGTCGTATCTGCCGGAACGATCGCCCCTAAATTTTGCGCTGCTGGGTCTGGCACTAGGGAACGCAGCAGATAAAATTCATTTTCAAAGGCGGCTAAAACCTGCAACCCTTCTGCATCGGCCTCAGCAATCATGCGCTTGAGGAAGTTCCTGGGACACAGCGCCCAAGGCTCACCGCCTCTAACCATGTCGCCCATAACGCTGGCGTGACCTGGCGTGTAGGGCAACGCATTAAAAGTTGACCAATCTGGCACTAGCCACGCTTCGCCCACAGGGCCTAAGCCGCTGTCGGGCGCTACCGCGTCATACATGACGGGAATGGCCTGCTGGGCGATCGCAATACTGATGCCCTGCTGCTGATGCTCTGCCAAAAATCCAGTATGAAAAGCTTTGCCGCGAATCACGTTGGCGTTGTCGCACCACAACACCCGGACAAATTGAATATTTTGCTGCTCCAGGGTTTGACGGAGTTCGCGGTTCATAAAGGATTTCCTAATGGCGAATATTTATTAAAAGTAAATGCAGCAAACACCTTTGAAAGCCTTGTGGAATAAAGCTTTCAAAAGTGTCTAATCTCCGGTCAATGGCTATAGATAAGGTGTAAGAGGCTGCGATCGCAGAAAACAAGCCCATCCTTGCCCAATAGATAGGCCAGCTTTTACTTATTCCATTTTTCTCTCAAGGCGCTATCCAGCTTTTCTCTCAAACTTGTTCCGTCGGGCTGTGCCTGATCTTCGGATGTGGGCGGCTCAGAAGTGCCGATCGCTTCAACATTGAACGGCGCAGGGTCAATTTCAGCATTAGGTTGAGCTTCTGGAACAGCCCTAAATTCAGGAACAGGCTGAGTCTCAACCTGGATGGGGCTGTTGTCTAACCCTGCCTCTGTAGACTCATTTGTAGACTCATTGCCCCAACTGGCCTCGGGAGGCGGAAAATCGGAGGCAGCTGGGGCAGAGTTTAGGCTCTCGGCCTCTATCGGGCTAGCCTGCATGGGCGGAGCAGGTGTGAACGAGCTAGGCGCATTGGGCACGAAATAGCGCTGCACCATAGTGGAAACAACTGCGGTTGCTGTAATGGAGAGAATGCCAAAAAAGCCCCGCACCAGCAGATTTCCTGAGCCAGAAGAATTAGAGTGTTGTGCCATAAGAGTTGCGATCGATAAATCAGCCAGTTTTAAAAAACGACAGGAGGAAAAACAAAGGTTGCCTGGGTGAAACTTCCGGAATTACTCTCCCAGGCTGCATAGATCTAGACCCCATAGCCGCGTCTGTTGTTGCCTAAGTGAAAGCTTTACTTTGAATCAAATCCTTGACTCAAAGTAAAGATTAGCGCATGTTTTTCGATTGAAAATCTGGCCATAGGACACTTAATCAGATTGCCGTTAAATCGTGACTCGCTTGCAGCCAATCTTGAAACTCACGTTTTGGCTAGGCAGCGTGCCACGGAATCCTGAAAGCTGATGATTGAGCGGTTTGCTGAGGAGAGTTTGCGATCCGCCAACTGGATTTAGGCGCTTGAACTCAGGCTTTTTGTGAGCGACTTGTTACGATAAGTTTAGGGAGCCATCTCAAAAACAGAGCGAACAAACGCAAGGACATTAAACAGTTATGTATCTCACCTGGCTAGATAACAATTCTTGGCTAATTGAGATGGGAGGACAGCAGATTCTTCTCGATCCTTGGTTGGTTGACTCGCTCATCTTTGGCAATATGCCTTGGCTATTCAAAGCCACCCACGCTCAGCCTCGCCCTATTCCTCCCAAAATTGATCTGATCTTACTGTCTCAGGGGTTAGCCGATCACGCCCATCTGCCGACGTTGCAGCAGCTCGATCGCTCGATTCCGGTAGTTGCTTCTCCTAATGCCGCCAAAGTGGCTCAAAGCTTGGGATACGCTCAGGTCACGGCTTTGGCGCATGGTGAGAGCCATATTCTGCGGGGTGAATCGGGCGATCGCATCAAAATTCAGGCAACGCCAGGTGCCCCGATTGGGCCATTTCTGGTGGAAAATGGCTACTTGATGACTGACCTTATCTCCAATACTCGGCTTTACTACGAACCGCATGGGTTTCATTCAGCTACCCTGCAATCTGTCGGATCGGTGGATGTAATTATCACGCCTGTAATTGGGTTAGAAATTCCGCTTTTAGGCCCTGTGATTCAAGGTAACAAAACAGCGCTTCAGGTGATTGAGTGGCTCAAGCCTCAAGTAGTGGTGCCCACGGCAGCCGGAGGCGAGGTGCAGTATGAAGGGTTGCTGACGGCTGTGCTGCAAGAAAAAGGCAGTGTCGAGGCACTACGGATGGCGCTAAAGGAGAAGAAAATCTCTACTCAGCTCGTCACGCCCAAACCGGGCGATCGCTTTCAGCCTATCTTAGTTTCAGCCTAAAGGCTGTTATGGCCGATGGGTTATGGATGTTAATGTTACTAATTCACTGTTTGAGACTCTCTGAGAATCAAAGGTTTTAGAAGCAAGATTTTATAAACTGGCGATCGATAAGACGGGTTGAATCCAGGTCGTTTAAAAGATATAGCAGCCAAAAGGCTGGTAACAAGCCCAGAACGTTACATCTGACGCTTGAATCGCGGAACTTCCATCTTTTATAGAAGGTCTAAATATTTTCCTCTACAGTCAAATTCTAAGGATTTATTGAGTTATTCATCACTCTCCCATTGCTCAGCTAGGTTGTTAACGTGTCGCTTGTAAAGATTGGGTATGCTTAGAACACCATCTACGCTCTTCACGATCGCCTGAGTTCATTTCATCATCGGACAGATTCTGCATGCTTTCTTCTTTTCAAGGTGAGTCGCCTAATCTTGAGGAAACCGACAGGGTGAACGGTCTTGAGACCTGCGAACCAAACATTGACGCAGCCGATAGCGCCCAGTATCTGATTCTGGACTCTTTTTTTGCGGCTGCTTCGACCGTTTCTGCTGGATTGTGCATCTATGATGAGCAGCTGCGGTTTGTTCGCATTAATAAGGCATTGGCAGAAATCTATGGCTTGCCCCTAGAGGCATATCTAGGTAAAACCATGCAGGAGGTCATTCCTGAGTTTTCAGTCGCGTTGGAACCGATCTGTCGGCGGGTGCTGGATAAAGGAGAACCTGTTGCCAATGTAGAAATTCATGGAGAAAGCAAAGCCCAGCCTGGGATTGCCCGCTACTGGATGATTTCCTGTTTTCCGGTGCCGTTGCCGCAGGGGCAGGGCGTAGGCGTGATTGCGCTAGATACCACCGCACGCAAACAGGTTGAGGAAGCGTTGCGCGTGCAGCAATCCAAGCTGTATCAAGAAATTCAGCGCTTAAATGACGATTTAGAAAGCGAGGTAGAGGCGCGTACCACGCAGCTCAAGCTGGCGTTTGAATTTGAGGCAACGCTCAAGCGGATTACCGATCGCGTGCGAGATAGTCTAGACGAAGATCTCATCTTGCAGGCTGCTGTGCGCGAAGTTGCTACTGTGATTGGCGTGAGCTGCTGCAATGCCTCGCTATATGACATTGAACAAGGCACTTCTACAACCTGCTACGAATACACAAATGCTATGTCGCCTTATCAGGGGCGGGTGTCCAAGTTTTCTACCGTGCCAGAGATTTACGACCAGATTTTAGAAGGTCAGTATTTTCAGTTTTGCTCGTTGGTGCCCAATCCAGAGCGTGGATTAGTCGCCATGCTGACCTGTCCCATTTTGGATGACCAGGGCGTGATTGGCGACCTTTGGCTGATTAACCACAAAAACTATAGCTTTAGCGAACAGGACATTCGGTTAGTGGAACAGGTGGCAAACCACTGTGCGATCGCCATTCGTCAAGCTCGCCTCTATGAAGCTTCTCAGTCGCAGGTTAAAGAGCTAGAGTATCTCAATCAGCTCAAAGATGACTTCTTGAGCACGGTGTCCCACGAACTCCGCACGCCGCTTTCTAACATGAAAATGGCGATTCACATGCTGCGAAACGCCCCCCCTTCGGCCAGACGCGATCGCTATATGGAGATCTTAGAAGCGGAGTGCATGCGTGAAACCGAGCTGATTAATGACCTGCTCGATTTGCAGCGCCTCGAAAACGACTGCTACACGATCGCTTTCGAGATGATTGATTTAACCACCTGGCTACCGGATGTGGTGGCTCCCTTTCGGTCGCGGGCGCAAAATCGTCAGCAAACCCTGCAACTCGATCTGCCCGATCACATCTCGACGGTAGTGAGCGATCGCAAAAGCTTAGAGCGCATCTTGGCAGAGCTGCTAAACAATGCCTGTAAGTACACGGCTCCGGGGGGTGCGATCTCTTTACGGGTAGAATCCAATCTGGACAATAAGCATGGCTTAGTGATTTCCATGCCGACCATCACCTTTAAGGTGAGCAATCAAGCGCAGGTGCCCGATTCCGAACTGCTGCGCATGTTTGAAAAATTCTACCGGATTCCCAAGAGCGATCCTTGGCAGCAGGGCGGTACAGGATTAGGTCTGGCGTTAATTAAAAAGCTGGTAGAGACTTTGCGCGGAGAAATAGATGCCATCAGCAGTGAAGGCTGGACAACCTTGACTGTGGAATTGCCTACTTTGGCTAAAGTGGATTAGCTATAGCCGTAGCCACTTTTAATAAGATGTTTTAGGTGGAGCGCGAAGTGCGCCAACCTAAAACATCCTATAAAAGCCGTTAAGCAGGCTGCTCGCCAAGCTGCCGCAGTGCGGTTTCTAAATCATCTGTCAAGCGTTGAGCGCTCTGCTTGACCGATCCTTGCCGATAGGTTTGGACTTCTAGCGGCTTGCCGATCGCAATATTCACCTTGCAACCCCACTTGGGAAAAGGCTGGCTGTACTCAAGGTGAATCGGCACAACTTTAATGCCTAAGTCAGGCTTGCTAGCCTCTGCCTGAAGCGCCATACGTGCCAAACCAGGCTTTAAGGAGCGCAATTTTTGGTCGCGAAAGATATTGCCCTCTGGATAAATCACCAGCATTTCTCGGTTTTGCAGGATCTCTACTCCGTAGCGGAGGCTGGCGATCGCCGGACGACGAGGATTCACCGGGAAACCGCCCAAGCGCTGGATCAGCCAGCCTTGAAATCCTGCCATTTCGTTAGCTGACACCATAAACCGCAGATCGCGTCCGGTGACAAACCGCCCCACCGCATAGGGAACCAGCAAAGAGTCCCATCGCGCCCGATGGGTCGGAGCCAGAATGACTGGCCCCTCTGGCGGCAGGTTCTCTTGCCCTGTCATCTGAATGCGGAAGTAAGTCGGCAGCACCACTGCGCCTAGCCCATAGGCGATCGGCGTAAGCCAGGATGAAACGCGAGAGTTGATGGCCGTAATCTGTGGCTCGACGGGTTGGCAGTCCGAGGGGCTGCTCAATTCGTCAAGGGATGGAGCAGGCTGTACCTCAGCCGCAGCATTAGCCTCAGTTTCAATGGCCAGCTTAGCCAATGGCGCAGATGGGCGCGATCGCAATAGGTCAGACAGGGGATGACTCTTCCAAGGACTCAGCAAAACCATAAACGCTCAATGTGAAAAATACTTACAAGAGGAGAATATTTAAAGCGAATCAGGAGCACCAATCACGATCGCGCCAGAATTACGCGCAGCTACACCCTCTAAAGCCTGTTGTGCAAGCTTAATATTGCAGGACGATAGCCAATCTACAGCCAATCAAATATGACGGTTGGCAAAATTCTAACGTCCCGCCTATCTGGCGCTTTAACGTCCCAACCTCTACACCTACGTACAACAATAAGGGCTTTCTTCGTTATGCCTATCCACCAGAGGACAGTTCTAGTGCTGTCTATTCGGTGGCTTGTCGTCGCTGCAAAAACCAGGCTTTTAACTGCTGCCGACAGGTTTCTTCCAAAATCCCGCCCAGTACGGCAATGCGGTGATTAGAGGCAGCACTGTCTGGCAAATTCATCACGGTACGGATTGCGCCAGTTTTAGGATCATCTGCGCCATAGACGAGTAGCCCTAGCCGAGATTGAACAATTGCCCCACTGCACATCGGACAAGGCTCTAGCGTCACATAAAGCGTGCATTGCTCTAATCGCCAGGTGGATAATGCCTGCCCTGCCTGACGTAAGGCGATAATTTCGGCATGAGCCGTGGGATCGTGGTCGCGCTCTCGGCGGTTTTCGGCTTCAGCAATCAGGTCACCGCTGACGTTCACGACCACAGCCCCAACTGGCACCTCTCCGGCTTCGCCTGCTGCCTGAGCCAATGCGATCGCGCGACTCATCCAACGGTAGTGTCGCAGATATTCAGGGTGATTGAGTAAAGGAGGTGGGATGTTCAGGGTGATTGATCTATGATCCTGAGCGGCAGCGATGGTTAAAGACGTAATTTTTGTTAGGGAGCTACCCTATGGGCTGGGCTTCCATTAACAATCTGTCGAGCTGTCCATTGCGATCGAGAGTGTAGAGATCATCACAGCCGCCAAGGTGCTGGTTGTTGACAAAGATTTGGGGCACCGATCGCCGTCCGTTAGCGCGTTCTGCCATCTTGACGCGGGCTGCGCCATTGCCGTCAATTTTATATTCTGTAAACTGTACCCCTTTCCATCGCAGCAGAATTTTGGCGCGAATGCAGTAGGGGCAGGTTTGCCAAGTGTAAATTTCGACGATCGCCTTCATATTTTCGGGATGACGATGTAGCCATGCGTTGAGAGTCTTTAACATATGGGTAGCTTCCAGAGGGTTTACTGTGCGTTATTGCTGGGTCGGTTCAGAGCTTGTCTCAGAGCCTGACTGGGGCAAGCTTGCTGCACTCTGCCCTGGCGCAAAAGTTTTCTCCTCAACCGCACCTGGCTGACCCATCGGCTTGGCCTGTTCGCCGTTATAGGCCACCATGACGCCTCCAGCGTTGCCCGCCCGAATCCGCAGTTGATTATTTGCCGCCCAGGTGCGCTCTGTGCCTTCCGGCAACACCTCGGCGAGCTTAACTTCTCCATCGACCTCCACCTCAATCCAAGACTGAGCCGTGAGCTTCATGTCAACCTGGACAGGCTTATTGGTTGCGGGGGGGCGTGCCGGGGGAGACTGAGCCAAACTAGATAGCCCGATCGTCGCTTGATCTGAACTGCCGCTTGCAGGCTGTTGCGCCGCCTGAACTTGCCCCTGAACTTGTCCAATCTGCGGCTGTCCGGTACCTGTTCGAGACGTGGGCAAATTGATTGTCCCTGGAGCCGATCGCCCTACAATGAAAGACAGGAGACTTACAGAAGCCATAATGAGCGCTACATAGGCAACATAGAGATGGAGCGGTCGCAACTGAGCCGCAGGACTATCTTTCCAGGAGTCTTGAGGAATGCGCAGCACTTTTTCTGCTGGGAAAGCCTCTGCACAATCTGTGCCATCTAGCCCCAAGCTATCGGCATAGCGTTTGATAAAGCCCTGAATATAGACTGCTTCTGGGAGCTGATGCAGCGCACCCGCTTCGATCGCCCGCAGCAGCCGAGGTTGAATCAGAGTTCTGGCAGCGACTTCTTCAAGAGACAGCGCGTGATCTTCTCGCACTTGGCGCAAATAGGCTCCAATTTGCATCAGGCGATGGACTTGCTCCTGTTGGGTGAGAATTGTTTCTCTAGTCATAATGGTTTGCCTTCACTTTCACACGCTTGCCGCTCTCTGGAATCTGAATGTCTGAAGTCTGAGTGCCTAGAGTCTGGATATCTGGAGCTGGATGCCTGAACGAGCTTGCTGAGTCCGCAGGTACTCGATCTCTGCCTTTGTCAAAGGGCGATATTTGCCGCTTGGTAATTGTCCCAGGTTTATTGCCCCGATCGCCACTCGATGTAGCCGAATTACCGGATGACCCAATTGCTCGGCAACGCGACGAATTTGACGATTTCTCCCTTCACGCAGCACTATCTCTAAGCTAGTTTGCTTTAGGCCAGTCTGCAAATTTTGCTGCCCCGATTTGGCTTTAACATCCAAAACGCTGACTTCGGCGGGCAGCGTCAGCCGATCGTCTAGCCAGACGCCCTGCCGCCACTGCTGCAAAACCTCAGGCGAGGGAGAACCTTCTACCCACGCCTGATAGACCTTCGTAATTTGGTGGCGCGGATGGGTAAAACAGGCCGTTACTTCGCCGTCGTTGGTTAGCAGCAATGCTCCTGTAGACATGACATCGAGCCGCCCAACGGGATGAAGCCCGGTATCTTGCCGCATTGCTTCGGGCAGCAGGTCAAGAACTGTCGATCGCCCTTGCGGATCTTGGCAGGTCGAAACCACCCCTACAGGTTTATTCACCAATAAATAGAGCCGTTGGGGGCGATCGCGCTGCTGCAACAGTTGACCATCAACCTCAATCTGGTCGATCGCTGGATCAGCCCTCTGCCCTAATTGTCCAATGGCTCCATTAAGACGCACCCTGCCTTCTACAATCATCTGCTCGGCCTGACGACGGGAGGCAATACCCCATTGGGAAAGGATCTTTTGCAAGCGTTCAGTCATGGTGTGCAAGGCTGGGGTCGGTGAAGTGGGTCTGGGCAGAGTGGATCTGGGCAGAGGATGAGGCAAATACTGGAAAAGGCTTGAATAGAAAAAGGCTTTAGGAAACATTGTAAGGAAGCTGCACCTGCAACCATGCGCCCCCTGTTTCAGGATGGTTGCTCGCTTGGATCGAGCCTTGATGTGCTTCCACAATTTGACGCGCGATCGCCAACCCTAGCCCGCTGCCTCCTTGGCTTTGTCCCTCAGCCCCGTTGGAGGATTGGCTCCAATTGCTTAGAACCGTTTTGGCAATAACGCCCACCGATGGAACAGACAGCCTTGATCGGGAAGGATCTGCCCGATAAAATCGTTCAAATACATGGGGTAGCGCCTTCTCTGGAAACCCTGAGCCATAATCAATCACGTCCAGATACAGGCTGGTCGGAGTTTCTGGGGTGATGAGATGGCTGTAATCTTGCGCTTCATCAATTTCAGAGTGCGAAGGCTGCAAGCTAACGGCTACACGAATGGGGTGCTGGGGAGGGCTGTACTTAATGCTGTTATCTAGCAGGTTAACCAATAAACGGTGAAACCGGGGTTGATCAAGCGCCATTATGAGCTGCTCGGGACCCAAGTACTCTAGGCTCACCTGTTTTTCGCGGGCGAGTGGCTCTAGGCTATTCCAGACAGAGTAAATTAATCCGATTAGGTCAGTGGGTTTGAGTTGGAGAGGTGAGGGCGATCCGCGCTCAATTCGGCTCAGGTCGAGCAGGTCTTCGACTAAGTTGCTGAGGCGCACGGTTTCGTTAATTAAGCGATCGACCCAGCCCTTGAGGGGTGCCTCCAGCCGAGATTGCAGCGTTTCAGCTACTAGCCGAATGGAGGTTAAAGGCGTTTTCAATTCATGCGCCAAGTCGGAAGCCCAGCGATCGTGCTGCTCCATGATATTCATGGCTTCCTGGCGATTTTCTAGAAAAATGCCAATCTGATTTTCTCGAAGCGGGATGCCGTGACCGCGCAAAGCGCATGATTCTTGCACACAAAGATTTAAGGGATCGGCACTTGCCGGATAAAAAATCCATTCGCTTTGGCAGAGCTTGCCCGTGTTACGGGTCTGCTCGATTAACTCATCTAGTTCGTAGGAGCGAACTAGCTCTAGCAAAAGCCTGGGCTTGGCGGGATAAATTTCTGGCGTGATGCCCAGCATGACTTGCGCCTGCTGATTACACCAAATAAATCGATTTTCATCATCGACTTGCAGGTAGGCGGCAGGAGCCAGCTGAATCACTTGACGATAGGTTTCAATCTGTTGCTCAAGCTGCTGCTGGGCTTTTTGCTGATGGCCGATCGCTAATGCTAGCTGTGAGGTAGAGGAGAAGGGCGAGTCGATAACATCGGGTCTTAGCTTACGAGCAAGGTTCTCTAACCGGGCATCAGAGCGCGATCGCTGCCACCAAAGCAGCAATAGTCCAATACCTAACCCTAAGAGGAATTCAAGAATTGCCACAGCTAAAACAGAACAGGGGAATAGCTAGCAGTATGGCTTCATACAGTCAGCTATCCCTTACTCTACAGCAAGTCAATCTGAATGGTCAGTATTGCCCAACGCATGACCTTTTGGGTTTTTGCGGCATCTGCTAAACCGCAAAAAACGGTTTGCGGTTTACCAAATTTGCAGCGGAGCCTTAGCCAAAGCGGTAGCCAAACCCTCGAACCGTGAGCAAATATTCGGGACGGCTGGGATCGCTCTCTAATTTTTCGCGGAGCCAGCGGATATGGACATCTACTGTTTTGCTGTCTCCCATAAAGTCAGGCCCCCAAATGCGCTCAATGAGCTGCTCTCGTGACCAAACCCGGCGAGGGTGAGACATGAAAAGCTCTAAAATTCGGAACTCTTTGGGTGAGAGGTTAATCTCTTCGTTGCGTACTGTGACTCGGCATTCTTGCGGGTACAGCATAATGTCTTGGAAGCGCAGGCTTGATTCTTGAGTCTGAAGCTGCGTGTGGCGATGGCGGCGCATAAGGGCACGACACCGGGCTACCAATTCTCGCATACCAAAGGGTTTGGTCAGGTAGTCATCCGCTCCGACCTCCAGACCTACCACACGATCGGTTTCACTGCCTTTGGCGCTCAGCATCAAAATAGGGACGCTGTTGCCCTCATGCCGCACAAGACGGCATAAATCTAAGCCGTTGACGTAGGGCAGCATCAAATCGAGAATAATCAGATCAAAGGGCAGCTTATCGGTGGCATAGGCAGAGTCAGCAGACTTGCAAACCAAGCTCAGACCCTTACGTCCGTCTTCAGCCGCCACCACTTCATAGCCTTCTTCAACCAGCGCCAGAGCGATCGTTTCTCGAATCAGTTCTTCGTCCTCAACCACTAGAACGCGCCCGAGCTTCACCTCTCTCTGAAGTTTTATCGCGTCTGGTGTGAGTGTTAGTGCCATATAGATCAACTATGTCGCAGCGCTTCACCGCCATCTTATCAGAATAAAATTGGCTGACTTCGTGAAAAAAATAAGAAATCCTAATAATTTCTGTCCGAATTGATACAGAAATAAGAAATTTTGTAAAACGCGATACAAAATAACGTTGCGTCTTAAATTTATCTGAGCGCGAAAATAATATGTGACTGAATTTTGCCTGTTTATGCCTGTTATGCCTGCCCACAACAGCGATCGATTCCCAAACTATCTAGCAATAAATCGCTAACGGCATTGGCAACGGCAAACTCGCTGTAAAAACTTTTGGAAAAATCGAAGCTCTGCATTTCGACAATGAGTGCCAATACCAGAGAAGACAAATCGTTTTCGCCTTCCATCCGCTGCCGTACAAAGACCTGCGAAGCCCGAACGGCGATGGTCTGATTGACGGCCTCTGGGGGAAATTCTTCGTCAAGCCAGCGCTGTAGAGCAGCTCTGAGCCACTCGCCCTCTTGCTGAGCATCACGGGCAGGGGGCAGCGTAATTGACTGGATGGGTTCAGCCATGAAACCTTTCTCCAAACGCAGAGGATTTTGGGTCGATCGCCTGTAGGTGCATCCGCGAGCTTGCTAAACACCGCCAGCCCTATTTCTTTCCCTATTTCTTTATAGAATATCGTTAGATTGCCCGACATCAAGCCGCCCAACCTAACGACTTCTAAAGCTGGTACTCGGACGTTGCTGAATCCGCCTCTCAAAATAATTTATAGCCGGATTCAGCCATGCCCTCGAAATTTATGAAGTTTAGGTTTTAAAACATTTCAAACCCTTGATATGAGGATTCAGCGGCTCCGTGACTCAGACTCAGTACGACATTCCTACCATCCTCAATGGCTACGCTCAAGGCTTGTTTTTGATGGCCGATGACGATGGCGGCAATCTAGGCTGGTACTCTAGCCGAGAGCGAACCTTGATTCCCCTCGACGATCGCTTTCGCTACCCGACCTCGCTGCGGCGCGTCCTCAATCAGAATCGCTTCACGGTCGCTATTAATCGAGATTTTGGTGCAGTGGTAGAAGGCTGTGCCGATCGCGATGTCACTTGGATCTCGGCAGATCTGAAAGAACTCTATTGGCAGTTGCACCAGGCAGGATATGCCCATAGCTTTGAAACCTGGCAGGGTGATGCGTTAGCCGGAGGCATTTTGGGGATCGCCATCGGTGGAGCGTTTATTGGCGAATCGATGTTTTTTAACATTCCCGAAGGCTCTAAGGCCGCTATGGTGAAGTTGGTAGATCATTTACGATCGCGTCACTTCCACCTATTTGATGCCCAAATGATGAACCCTCACTTGGCTCGGTTTGGAGCTTACGTCGTCGGCAAACGGGAGTATGACAAGCTCTTGAAACAGGCACTTTCCCGCAACTGCATTTTCTGCCCGTAACAGCTGCTCAGATCTATGTAACCGTAGCCACTTTACTAAGGATTTATGTTGTAGAGGCGCGGAGCGCCTCTACAACAAAGAAAATTGCCGCAAAGCTTTGTCTCACCGAGTTGTAAATCGGCGCACGGCAAACAGACTGCCTATTAGCCCCACCAAAAGCCCCAGACCCAGCAACGCCAAAGGCAGTAGCAGACTCTCGCTAGCCGAAAGCTGCATGCCGTTTGTGAGAAACTGAATGAACTCAGGTTGCTGAGCCAGCAGGTCTTGAATAAATTTTTGCAGCCCTGTAATCAATCCCCAAGCCACGATCGCCCCTACGATGCCCAAGGCTAGACCCTGCAAAATAAACGGCAGATAAATCCAGGTGGTGGTGGCTCCCACGAGCTGCATCACCTCAATTTCGCGCCGCCGCGCCATAACAATCAGCCGAATGGTGGTGGTGACAACGGCGATCGCCGTCAAACTTAGCACGGTCGTCATGCCCACGCTGACCCAGTTTAGCCCTCGGCTGAGCTGAGCTAGACGCTTCACGGCTTCATCGACATACTGCACATGGTCAACGCCCTGAATCTGGTTGAGTTTTGCAGCCAAAACGGGCACAGTGTCTGAATCGGCAGCTTTGACTCGCAGCTCATCTACAAGTGGATTGCCATCCAACTGTTCTGTCGCTCCTTCAATGTCCGACAGTCCCATCTCGCGCATCAGCTTTGCCCAAGATTCTTCTTTCGAGATGGCTGTCACCCCTGTGACACCGGGCATGGCTGCCATAATCGGCTGCAAATCTTTGGCCTGGATACCCGTATCCAGATATACGGATATTTCGAGCTGGCTACCAAACTGATGCAGCAAGCCTTCCATCTGCCAAGAGGCTTGCAAGCTGATGCCAAACAGAAACAGCAGTACGGTGACAGTGCTCACGGCTGCCCAGTTCATCCAGCCGCCTCGCCGCAAGCCCAGCAGCGTTTCTCGCAGCAGATAATCCGATTTTGTTAAAAGTCTTAGCACGCCCATGCTCACAACTTTACCTTTTTACCTTTTGTTTACCCTTTACTTATTGCCGATCGCCTTTCAAATCAGGTTTCAATCCTGCTTATGATAGGTTGCCTGCGAAAAATTGGGATGTGAGTCAGATGGCTAAAGTTGGTTGAAGTGAGTCGCATTCTTTTAAGATACGTAAAGAGACTCTTCGGGAATGGGTGGGAATGCGAGTTGCGATCGTTGGAGCTGGATTAGCTGGATTAGCGGCTGCCGTTGAGCTGGTAGATGCTGGGCATGAAGTAGAAATATTTGAGGCGCGATCGTTTGTTGGCGGTAAGGCAGGAAGCTGGATCGATGCAGAGGGCAACCATATTGAAATGGGTCTGCATGTCTTCTTCAACAATTACAACAACCTGTTTGCCCTATTGCGGCATGTCGGAACCTTTGAGGCGCTGCTGCCCAAAGAGCATGTCCATAATTTTGTCAATCGCGGCGGCGAGATCGGCAAGCTAGATTTTCGTTTCTTGCTGGGTGCGCCTTTTCATGGGCTGAAGGCGTTTTTCACCACAGGGCAACTCACAATCAAAGACAAGATCCAGAATGCGATCGCCCTCGGCACTAGCCCCATTGTTCCTGGGTTGGTCAGCTACGATGCGGCGATGAAAATGATCCGCAACCTCGATCGCATCAGTTTTGCCGACTGGTTTCGCAGCCACGGCGGTTCGCAGCACAGCCTAGAGCGGATGTGGGATCCGATCGCCCTGGCGCTGGGCTTCATTGACACTGAGCAGATTTCGGCGCGCTGCATGCTGACTATCTTTATGATGTTTGCGGCCAAGACCGAAGCCTCGCGGCTAAATATGCTGGCCGGATCGCCCGACGAGTATATCCACAAGCCGATTCTCCAATACCTGGAGGCACGCGGAGCCAAGATTCACACTCGCCGCCAGACGCGCCAGATTTTGTTTGAGGAGCGGGATGGACAAACTCAGGTGACAGGGCTAGTGGTCGCTAATGGCGATGGAGATGAGGCGATCGCCGCTGATATCTACCTAGCAGCTTGCGATATCCCTGGCATCCATCGGCTCTTGCCCCAAGAATGGCGCAAATGGAAAGAGTTCGACAATATTTACAAGCTAGAGGCCGTTCCCGTCGTGACGGTGCAGCTGCGATTTGATGGCTGGGTCACAGAGATGCAGGATGCTGAGCAGAGAAAGCAGCTCGACCACGCGGCTGGAATGGACAATCTGCTCTACAGCGCCGATGCTGACTTTTCCTGCTTTGCCGATCTGGCGTTGACCAGCCCCAAAGACTACTATCGCGAGGGGCAAGGTTCCCTAATGCAGGTGGTGCTGACTCCCGGTGATCCCTTCGTCAAGATGAGCAATGAAGAGATTGCTCAGCACGCTCTGAGGCAGCTCCATGAGCTGTTTCCCTCTTCACGCGAGCTGAATATGACCTGGTTTAGCGTCGTCAAGCTGGCGCAGTCGCTCTATCGAGAAAATCCGGGTATGGATCTCTACCGTCCGGCGCAAAAAACGCCCATACCCAACTTTTTCCTGGCAGGCAGCTACACGCAGCAGGACTATATCGACAGTATGGAAGGTGCGACCATTTCGGGCAAGCAGGCAGCCGCCGCTATCCTGGAGCCGACAGGATATAAGGTCAAAGGCTCAGGCTTGTTTAAATACTAGATGTTCAAATATTAGATAAGCTGATTCAATTCTTGTTCTTTGCCGCGCAAGCCTGCTTTTATGAGTAATTGGTATGAGTGACTGGCTAGAGTATACGGTTCAAGTCGAAGTCGAAACCCCGATCGCTCTGGTGTGGGGACTCTGGTCTGATCTGGAGCAGATGCCCAACTGGATGAAGTGGATCGATTCTGTCAAGATTCAGCCTGATAACCCCGATCTCTCCCGCTGGAAACTGGCGACCGGGGGCTTCGAGTTTAGCTGGCTGTCGCGCATTAGCAAAATTGTCACCCATCAAATTATTCAATGGGAATCGGTGGATGGTTTGCCCAATCGCGGTGCCATTCGGTTTTACGATCGCGGCGAGAGCAGCATCGTCAAATTAACCGTCGCTTTTGCGGTTCCCAGCATTTTGAACCGAATCATGGACAACGGCTTCGTCGGTCGAGTCGTAGAGTCAACCCTGCAAGCCGATATGAATCGCTTTCGAGACTATGCCCTTAAGGCGAAGGAGAATGAGAGCAGGTAGCTCCAGAACTGCGCTACGGGTGAGCAGATAATTTTGAGAGAGAGAAATTAAGCTTCCCTTTCGCAAAACTATCTGCCGATTCAGCAATGCCAACTTTGCTACACAAGCGAAAGCCGGGGTAAAGTCCCGGCTTTAAGGATATTTGTGGGTTGAGGAATGGTTCTGCCGACCGCTGTGGCGATCGCTCCCAAACTCTCAGCTAGCGCCACCATTGCCTCTAAAGAAAGCGCTTGACGGGCATCAGAAACCGATTGCTCAGGCTCAGGATGACATTCCACAATTACGCCATCGGCTCCACAGGCGATCGCTGCTCTGGCTAGGTCGGCAACCAGTTCGCGTTTGCCTGCCGCATGGCTGGGATCAACAATCACGGGCAGATGAGTGATTTGCTTTAGAGCCACAACGGCCCCTAAGTCCAACACATTGCGGGTGTAAGTATCGAAGCTGCGAATGCCACGTTCGCACAGGATAACGTTGGGGTTGCCGTGGCTGAGGATATATTCAGCAGCCATGACGAATTCTTCGACGGTTGCGGCTAATCCACGCTTCAGCAGCACTGGCTTGTCAGTTTCGCCCAAAGCCTTGAGCAGGTCGAAGTTTTGCATATTGCGGCTGCCCACTTGCAGCACATCGGCATAGGCGGCAATATCAGCAATTTGAGAAATCGCCATCACTTCAGTAATAACGGGCATTCCCGATCGATCGCGCACGCTCTGCAATATTTTTAGCCCTTCAATGCCTAAGCCCTGGAAATCGTAGGGAGAGGTGCGGGGCTTATAGACGCCACCTCGTAGCGCTTGAACAGGGGCGATCGCTAACCGACTGGCCACTTCTTCCATCTGCGCCAGGTTTTCTACGGTGCAAGGGCCGCCGACAATGAGTAAATCTTGGCCGCCGACGCTAACAGAAGGCGAGAGTTGGACGATCGTTTTGTGGTCGGCGTTGGCTTTGAGTGCGAGTTTAGCTTTCTGCATTGGAGTTCTCCTGAGATATAAGGGATGGGGGAAACTAGCTAGATCTTCAACAAGCTAAATATTCAAAAAAAAACCGGAACCTTGTTTGGCTCCGGGTTCAAGAAACGTTTGCACGACTCTCTCATCCGAAGCGGTTGACGCTCCAGAAGTAAAATCCAAAAAACCAGGTGGCAAGGTGAGTCATGCGAATAAGCGGCTGTGAGAGGAAACGGAAGAAGGAGGAAAAAGCCTACATAAAACAAAAACCGCAGAGTCGATTCTGCGGTTCACCTTGAGGTTCCATGCAAAGCTGGACTCACCTCAGGTGAACCTTGCTAAACCAAAAATAAAAGTAGGGCGCTGTGGGGTACATGGCTGTGAAATCTACTCTGCTAAAACTTAATTCACCTGCGCTTATCTGCTTAGGCTAGCAAATGCTTTGCGATTCGGTCAAGGTTTTGCTGATGACTCGGAATTTGCAGCACGGGTGCCCAATCATAGATTTATCCCTAAAATCAGAAACGCCGGAGAACTTACCCCCTTTCCCATGCCATTTCCTACTGAAGATGAATTTTGGATGCAGGCGCGATCGTTTTTGGAGACCTATGCCGAACCGCTTGACGCAATTTTGGCTCCTAACGAGTTCCTCGATTGTTTCTCCGGAGTCTACCACTACAACGTCTCTTACCTGCTGCCCGCTGAGCAGTTTCAGTTTGTTGTCTTTCACAAAGGCATGGCGCTTGAGATTGAAGCACCTGTGGCCTTAAAAGTGCTTGAGCAGTTTCATCCTGTTTTTGCCAACGAAGTGTTTGTCATCTATGCCAGCGCGCCAATTGCAGGCGTACAGCCGCCAGACAAAGTCCACATTACAGCGCTCATGCGGCAGTTTGATGAAGTATTTGAAGCTTTAGAGCAGTCCCATCGCCCGCCCACCTATGCTGCCGTTATTACGACGTATAATCGCCCGCAAAGCCTAGCGCGATCGCTGCCTCAGGTGCTGGCGCTTGGCATTCCGGTAGTAGTGGTCGATGATGCCTCAACGCCAGAAAATCACCAGGAAAACTGCCAAATTGCTCAGCAGCATCAGGTGCCTCTGATTGGCCTTCCCGAAAACCGAGGGTTGCCTAACGCGATGAATGTTGGGCTGGAGTATTGGCTGGCTGACCCAGCGATCGAATGGATTTCCTACTTTCAGGATGATGTTGACATCAACCCCGATACGCTGAAAGTTTTGGCGCAGATTCAAGACCCGCGCGATCGCCCCCTGCTAGCCGGACGCGATGCCCTGGAGCATCCTAACTTTGGCACAGGTGAAATAGCGGGATATCCAGTCTTGTACAAGCGATCGATGCCCGGTCAGCACCTCCATGCCCACCGCGACTATTGGCGAGGCGTCATGCCGATTCCCACGCCTTATCTGGGTGCGCCTAAGCCCGACCGAGGTAAGCCAGGACAGGGTGCCGATGAGGACTGGTGGATTACCTGCTGGTCGCCCCGCTCGATCGTCAAGCAGGGAGGCTATGTGGTTTGTGTGCCCGGTCTAGTGCGATCGTTCCGCACCTCAGCAGAAGACTCTACCTGGGGCAACCTGAGTGAACTCTCGGTCGAAAGTAGAACGGTGGATCTGCCTCAGCCGATCGCGTATCCGACTCCGGTGGCTCAGGTCAGCCAGTTGCCTGCATTCTCTGAAGCGGCATCGGGCGAGAAGCAGGCTGCTCAGCCCCTATCCAAAAAGCCGAAATCTGAACCCCAGCCGATCGTCGTACCATCAGACTTGAGCCTCGCGGGAGTGAATGTTCTGGTTGATGGGTATAACTTGCAGCTCAAGAAGGGGACGGGCATTAAGACCTACGGCATTAGCCTAATTCAGGCTTTGACGTTGCTAGGGGCACATATTGATGTGCTGCTGAGCCGAGGCGGCTACAAGTCCAATGAGATTTTGGATGAGGTCTTCTTTTTTGACAATCCGGCTGAGAATCATAGCCTGTTGTTTTTGCTCAAAGGCTTGGCAAAATCGACTTCGCCCCTGTATCGGGCGCGGCGCAGAAGAGGCGATCGCAATTTCGTCGTTACCCGTGGCCAACATAGCGAAGATGTTCTCAAATACGCTGAGTCTTTTAATCTGCCCCAATGCTATGGCGTTGCCAATGTTCTGTACAAAAAACTGGGGCTAAAGACCCAAATTTCTGTTCCCGAAAAAATTGATCTCTGGCACGCCACCTATCCGCTGCCGATGCAAATTCGGGGAGCCAAAAAAATTACGACGGTTCACGATCTGATTCCGCTGCGCCTGCCTTATGCCACGCTGGATGACAAAGAAAACTTCTACTTTAAAATTCGAGATGCGTTGAAGGAATCTGCGGCGATTATCACCGTTTCTGAAAGCTCGAAGCAGGATCTGTTGACCTATTTTGACGAGGCCGATCCAGACAAAATCATCGTGACCTATCAACCGATCGCCCTAGAGCCACTGGAAGCCTCTAAGCGAGAAGTTGCAGAATTTCTAGAGCGCTATGGCTTGGAATATCAAAAATACTTTTTGTTTGTGGGGGCGATCGAACCTAAGAAAAATGTGGGCAGATTGATCGATGCCTACTCTGGCTTGGATACGGATATGCCGCTGGTGATTGTCGGTAAAAAGGGCTGGCTTTGGGAAGATGAGCTGTCTAAAGTGGGCTATGTATCCAACAGCAAAAATCCGGGTAAACAGGTGAAGCTACTGGAATATGTGCCCACAAGCAGCTTGCGTTACCTCTATCGGGGTGCCCTCTGTCTGGTGTTTCCTTCGTTGTATGAAGGATTTGGACTGCCCCCGGTCGAGGCGATGAGCTTTGGCTGTCCTGTGATTACATCCAATGTTTCCTGCTTGCCCGAAGTCTGCGGCAATGCGGCCGTGTATGTTGATCCCTATGAGGTGGGCGACATTCGAGACAAGATGGCAGGTCTGCTCAACAGCCCTGCTTTGCGATCGCAGCTTTCTACCGAGGGTAAACAGGTGGCGAAGTTCTTCAGCATGACGAACTATCTGCGGCGCATTCACGCGGCCTACCGACAAGCCTTGCAATAAGGATGTGTACGCTAAGGAACGAGAACGAAATAAAACCGATATACCTGTAGGGGTTTGGCATTCGGCAGAGGTGCCCTGGGTCGTAGCAAAGAGGGTTGCCCGAATGCTAAACCCTTACGCTTAAGGTTCCGGTGTTATTTAATCCACGATCCTAAGTTCATTGATGGAGGTTGTGAAGGCCAGAAGCGCCCTCGTGAAATTTATTGCAATCTATCGGCAGCAACGAACTGAGTGGGTTTTTTGGAACTCCCCCAGAGCAGAGTGGGCAGACGGTTCCATTTGTTTGCGCTATGGTGGAGCAGTGTCAAAATTCCATCCAGCATCAGCGATATCCACAATACAGCAGGGTAAATCTATACTTATTCTGGGGTGCGATCGCTCTGACCGGAAAAATTTGCAGATTTTTACTAAAAATCTGAGAAAGATCGGAACTTTGATAGATAAATTGACGACTATAAATACTCAACTCTTTGAGAAAATCCCCCGATCGGATGAGGGAGTCTCTCCCAATGTCGTCAAAATCCAGATTATGATGTCTTGGGTTGTGATTTAGCCCCTTTGCCCCGCTTAATTTCAGCTTGAATGCAGCCTGCTAAGGACATAGTGATGACTAAACGTGATTCAAACCGGGTGTTTCAAGGCTTCTTGAGCCAGCGTTCCCTACTGCTCAGTCTGGGGTTAAGTGGTCTTAGCCTGCTCAGCGCAGGTACAGGTTATGCCCAAACGCCTTCCTCCTCAGTCGATAGCTCAGCCGTTCCCAGCGCCCAAGATTTATTTGTAGATGATCTCGTAGCGCCTTTGCCCACATCTCCATCCGCCACACCCTCTGAGATGTTGACCGAACCTGAGGCGATCGCTCCTGTTGGAGAGCCGGAAGAAGCGATCGGCAGTTCCGCTGCTGAGGAGCCGTCCGTTTCGACTGATTTGCTCTCTCCTGACCTAGAAAACGATGCTAAAGCTGCTTTTGGTCAACCCAATGGCGATTACATCGATCCGACGCCCTACTCGCTAGGCGCGACCAGCCCAGATGTGATTTTGTCTGAGCGCTCTACCGGATGTCAGGCCGTCCTGCCTTCGGGACAGGGTGTGCCCAATAGCATTTGTCCCCTAGCGCCCTCTCTCGCCGCTGACTCTGTGGAGTTTAGCGGAGCAGGTGGCTCTGGTAGCGGCTATAGCGGCACCTACAATACCGCCGTGGCGCTACCTTCGGTGCAAGACTTCTACAATCTAACGGTGCGTCCGCCCGCTCAGATTAGCAATGGCAATATTAGCCTTCAGTTTCCGCTAACGATCCCGGCTGCTATCACCTCTGCGTTTGGCTGGCGAATCCATCCGATCGCAGGTGAGAGCCGCTTCCATTCGGGCACAGATTTGGGCGCACCCCAGGGCACTCCGGTGATGGCGGTGTTTGACGGGAAGGTGCAAATTGCCGATCTCATGGGGGGTTATGGGCTGGCCGTCGTTCTGCGCCACAACAAAGATACGCAAGAAAGCCTGTACGCCCACTTGTCCGAGGCTTTTGTCAAGCCTGGAGATATGGTGAAGCAGGGTGAAGTGATTGGTCGGGTGGGCAGTACAGGATATTCTACAGGCCCTCATTTGCACTTTGAGTTTCACAAACTCACGCCCCAAGGCTGGACGATGGTTGATCCAGGTCAGGCTCTAGAGTATTCTCTGGCGCAGTTCATCAAGGGCATTAAGCCGGGTGAGCAAAAAGCCGACTCGCTGTTTGCCTCGATTGGCTGGAAGAGTCTTAAAAAGGCGCTAGAAATGGTGGAAGCCAAAAAAACAATTCCTAATGGCGTCGTTAGCGCTAATCCGTTGCCTCGCCCCCAGGAGTCTAGCGGCATCCGCCCTGATTTGCAGATCACGCGCTAGATTGGCAAATTCATAACCCGCAAATAGATCCTGACCTTAAAGGCAGGATCTGTTTTTTGTTTAGCCGTTTAGGTTTCGCCCAGCACCGCTTCACAATATCGCAGCAGCAGAACGATGCGATCGCCCATTTGCTGCTGTCTTTGGCTTTGGGTAATGGTCAAACGGGCAGTCTGCAAAAACATCAGGTCGGTTTTGAGGAGGCGCATCTGCTTGTTGATCTCGACCTGAAAGGACTGTGTTTTGGCAGCGACGGCAGCTTCAAGTCCCTCTGGTTCAAGCTCCTCTAAATTAATTGCCAGGATTTGAGACTGAAAATAGCTTTGAGCTGCGGCAAGATCGGCCTGGAGAAGAGAGCGATCGCCTTGAGCTAACTGTGTTTGCAACTGATAGAGCAGGCGCTGAAAGTTCTGGTAAAGCTGACGATAAGGTTCTGGCAGCATGGACTCTAGTGGTAGACTCTGACCATCTGAACATTAAGCGCTCATTTTGGCACCGTACAGCTTGAGGCTAACGCTCACAAAACGGGGCAACTTAGTTTTGTACGGCTCCCTATAATTAAAAACAAAAACCAAAAATTATCTAAAGATTATCCTTTAGTTTTCTCTAGATTAAGCAGGTTGTGCGTAACACATCGCAACAGATCTCTATAATACGAAAATAATTGTCTCAGATATTCCCACTCAGACCTCGCTGAAATCCCTAGATTCTTCTAAGCTCTTTTCTAAGCCCTGTAGAGGGTTTGCCCCATTCCTAAGCGATCGCGATCGAGCTTCGGCAGCTTATCTATCTTTAATTTATAGCGAAAGTTAATAGGTGGCTTAGCAAAACATAAAGCTAGCCAAATTTGAAATTACTCCCCGCTTCTAAAGCATTAGAAGTGTTATGGAGTGATCAGGTATCGCTAAATGCGCTCAGCCTTGTAACTCAACATTTTGGCTTCGATTCCCACTCAGGGGAGCATTCAAAGCCCTCGAGAACTCAAAGCCCTTGTGAATGACAATTTTGTGATCCGCGTGATCTGCATACCGTAAAATCAGCAAAATCTATCCCTTAGCCCTTTTCGCCAATGATCAGCAGCACTCGATCTGACCTCGATAGCATGAACCTAGCAGCAGATATTCCTACAGACATTACCCTGCCTGAGTGGCTTCAGGGGTGCATCATTGAGCAGCGATCGCCTCTGACTTGCGATGGGAGTCCCATTTCGGCAGAGGCAACGCTGCTCTGTAAGGCTTTTGAATTTGCCTATTGTTTGCATCAAGGACAATATCGCGCTTCTGGAGAACCCTACATTGCTCATCCGGTGGCGGTTGCGGGGCTATTGCGCGACCTGGGCGGGAGCGGAGCCATGATTGCGGCAGGCTTTTTGCACGACATTATTGAAGATACAGACGTTACGGGCGAAGAAATTGAGAGTCGCTTTGGCGTAGAGGTGAGGCTGCTGGTTGAGGGCGTTACCAAGCTGTCTAAATTCAACTTTTCCAGCAAAACTGAGCGACAAGCCGAGAACTTTCGCCGCATGTTTTTGGCAATGGCGCAGGATATCCGGGTGATTGTTGTCAAGCTAGCCGATCGCCTGCACAACATGCGCACCCTGGAGCATCTGCCGGATGACAAGCGCCGTCGCATTGCTCTAGAAACCCGTGAAATTTTTGCGCCTTTAGCCAATCGGTTGGGCATCGGTCGCTTTAAGTGGGAACTTGAAGACATTGCCTTCAAGTATCTAGAGCCGGAAGCCTACCGGGAAATGCAGGAGCTGGTTGCCGATAAGCGCATCGATCGCGAAACCCGGTTAGAGCAGGTGGCCGAAACCCTGCGCGATCGCCTCCAGCAGCTTGGTATTCACTGCTCAGAAATTAGTGGCCGTCCCAAGCATCTCTACGGCATCTATCACAAGATGCAGCGGCAGCAAAAGCAGTTTCAGGAAATTTATGATATCGCGGCCATTCGCGTCATTGTTCAAACCAATGATGAATGTTATCGGGCGCTAGCCGTCGTCCATGATGCGTTTCGCCCGATTCCAGGTCGCTTTAAAGACTACATTGGTTTGCCCAAGCCCAACCGCTACCAGTCGCTGCATACGGTTGTGATTGGCACGACAGGCAGACCGATCGAAGTCCAGATCCGCACGCTGGAAATGCATCACATTGCCGAATATGGCATTGCTGCCCATTGGAAATACAAGGAGTCCGGTCACTCTAGTGCCAAGCTTTCTACAGATGACGAAAAATTTACCTGGCTGCGGCAGCTGCTGGAGTGGCAAAGTGACCTAAAAGATGCTCAGGAGTATCTGGAAAACGTCAAGGACAATCTATTTGCCGATGATGTCTATGTGTTTACGCCGGGGGGTGATGTGGTAGCGCTGAACCAGGGGGCAACTCCAGTAGATTTTGCCTATCGCATTCATACGGAGGTGGGCAACCACTGTGCCGGAGCTAGGGTAAATGAGCGCATGGTCACGCTAGATACCTGCCTCAAAAATGGCGATATTGTGGAAATCATTACGCAGAAGAATGCGCATCCTAGCCTGGACTGGCTCAATTTTGCAGTCACAACGGGCGCTCGAAACCGGATTCGACAATGGTATAAGCGATCGAACCGAGATGACAACATGCTGCGGGGTCGAGAACTGTTGGAAAAAGAGCTGGGCAAGAGCGGCCTAGATGCGCTGCTCAAGTCCGACCCGATGCAAATGGTAGCCGAACGCTGTAACTATGCCTCTCCCGACGATCTAATCGCGGCGCTGGGCTACGGCGAGATCACCTTGAATCTGGTAGTCAACCGCATTCGGGAAGCCGTCAAAGCCAAACAGCCGATCGCTCCTGCTGCCACCCATGAGCAGGAAATGCTGCTGCTGCCTTCCCACTCTGTGGCTGCTAGCCCGGTTTCTACCCGCGCCAAAGATTCGCCCATTGCCGGAGTCGAGGGACTGCTCTATAGCTTGGCTGGATGCTGTAACCCCGTTCCAGGTGAAGCCATTATTGGGGTGGTGACGTTGGGCAGCCGAGGCATTTCAATCCATCGGCAGGGATGCCACAACACCGACAGCATTCCGGGCGATCGCCTGATTCCAGTCAGCTGGAACGATTCTAGAAACAGCAGCCGTCCTCAAACCTATCCTGTACAGGTGCAAATCGAGGTGATCGATCGCGTTGGCGTGCTCAAAGATATTTTGTCTCGGCTGAGCGACTACAACATTAACGTGCGCAGCGCTCAAGTTAAGACTTTCCCAGGGCAAACGGCAACCATTAGCTTAGGCATCGACATTCTCGATCATGCCCAGCTAGAGCGCACGTTCACGCAGATCCGCAAAATGAGTGATGTCATTAAGCTGCACCGCGTTAGCCAAGCAGAGCAAGTTGATCAAGAAAAGTCCTAAGCTTCTATAGGCTTGAGGCTTGGCTTGATTTACACTGAGGGTGTTTTTGCGGCAATGGGACAGGCTACAGAAACACCTTTACTTTTAAGGCTTTGAAGCAGACTCGCCTTGAGTCAAAACAATCCACCAAACTGGTGGTTTATTGAACTGTCTAGCTGACTTTGTAGAACTGGGGCGCTAGGATTCGAACCTAGGAATGGCGAGACCAAAACCCGCTGCCTTACCACTTGGCGACGCCCCAACGGTTTTCACCTCCCCTATCTTAACAGTCTCTCTAGGCAGAGTGTCAACTGGCTCCTACAAAATTTTGGTAGTCCCAGAACGGCAAGGATTTTGTGTGACACGAGCCAAGACCATGCCACACAAAATCCTTGCAGACTTCCACCCAAGTTTCAGCCCCCAAGTTTCAGCCAAGGCAAACGGCTAGAACTCAGCGCGCAAAATTTCCTCGCCGCGTCTAGCGATCTCGCGGGCATAGTCTGTCCAGGCACCCTGCCCCCAATAGCGGAAGCAGCTTGTTTGCAGCAGCAGGTTGTGCAAGAGCGCATTGCGATAGCGTGGCTGCTGAGCCATTGCCGGATCAGACTGTATGAGGGGATCGATCGCCTCATGAAATTGAGCGCTCAATTGATTCATCGGCGTCAAAACATTTTCGTAGCCCCTAACCCAGCTCAGATCGCTCGTCCAAGAGGCACCATCCATATGAAAGTTAGGATGCTCTGCCTGGATTTCCTGAATCGCTCGCGTCACATTCTCAGGTGTGCAGGTGTCAATGCGCTCCCAAATCTGATGCTGGCCGATCGCCTGACAGGTCGGTAAATTTTCTAAATTACAGCCTGCTGCTTCAATTAGCTCTAGATACTCGCTGCCTGTAAAGCCCACGGTTTTGCCCTGCTTGGCGTCTTCCCAGGCTTGTTTAAAGGCAGAGGGAAACTCATTCATCATGACGCCGCCATTTTCGCCATCGCTAATCTGCGACACCAGCGGCGGGATCATCACCCCATCAATTTGTACAGGCGAAAGCGTCTTGGCCTCATAGTAGGGCTGCATTTGTCCGACAAGCTTGGTATCTGATCCCTGAGTCTTGATCAAGGCCGTCATGCTCACAACGTCACCCGCAGAATTGCGCGCCACCAACCGATGCGGCACATGCTTAAAGCCCAAAGGATGTCCGTTCAGGCTTTCTACGGAATGCTCCTGCACCAGCAGCCAACGGTAGCCACAGCCTTTCAGCGCTTTGATCAATTCGTAGAGCGTATCAGGATGGTTGGGCAGATGCATTTCTGGCGGGGAAAAGCCTTTGACGCGCGCCAGGGCTTCCCAGCCAAAGACAGCGGCAAACTGATGCTGCCAGGCTTGAATATGTAGCTTGATGTCGGGAATGGGTGTAGAGGGCACGACGGCATGGCTCCACAGGGTGCCGAGCCACTCTACATAGGGCTGGTAATCCTGCTCACAAGTGATGCGCTTCAGGTTGTCTAAAATGTCGCCACGTCCCATCTGCCGCAGCCCCCACAGCAGATTGCCGGAGTAGTCCAGCATGACGCGCGGGTTGCAGCCCTGGCTAACCAAGTCTGGAATAAAATCTGCCATGCGAGAATAGCACCAGGCAAAGACTCCCGCATTGTGGTTGTCTCCCTCGTTGGGATGCTCAAACATGCGTTGTAAATTGCCAATCAGTTCGCCGTTTGCCCCCGCTGGAATGGTGGGCTGGTGCATGTGCAGGGCGATCGCAAATCCCGCTGAGATATTTTGCAGTTGCAGATTGGTGTGAGGTAGCCAGATTGGCTGCTGAAGCTGGGTGATGGCCTGAACGTTCGCTTCAGCGCCGCAAAGGTTGGGCAAGTTGTCTATGATTTCGGGCAGTTGGGGCAAGGAAGAGGCGATCGCAGTCTGGGTAGCAGATGGCTGGGTAGCAGATGGCTGGGCAGCAAATGACATGGCTTGCACTCCCGAAGCGTCTTTTACATCCCAACACTACACCTAACCTCTAGCTTGTGGGGGTTCAACAAAAATAAGTAACAAGATGCAAGCAGGAATGCAGGGTACTGTCCTAAATAGGGTAAGGATTTTTTGAGGCGTGGGTTTTGCCCACGCCTCAAAAAATCCTTACGTAAATACCACGATCCGCAGCAGATAGGGGAATGAAGTCTCTACTAATATTCAGATTTGTATCTATAGATACAGCCTTTGCTTTTTGGCTTTAGGTGATGAAATAAACAAATTGAGTTCAGTGTATTCCGCAGATACAATCCGTATTTCCTTCTGGAGTAGGAGGCTGATCTTTACTTGAAATTTATCTGAGGGTCTTAAAGTGACTTATTTCCAGAGTCGACCAACGTAAAAGATATAGATATTGCAACGCATCGGCAGAACTTCATGAAAAATTCACAAAAATAGAGAATCTGTGAGGGAATAAGAAGTTTCTGCAAAAAGGCAGCTTTTGAGTCAATGTCTCCAGAGAAACCATCCTATATTGCCAGTAGAAACACTGAAGTTTCGCAGCAATCCAGTCAGCGTGGATATTTCTCCAGGGCACTACCAAAATGAATGGCAACTCGGTTTCATCAGCAGCGCTCGACCTTCCTGAACTTCCTCAGTTTGAATCTCCTCAGTTTGATTCACCCCATCGCTCCACGCTGTGCCTGATCAAGCGCACGCTGGATATCGGTGGGGCGATCGTAGGACTGATCTTCTTTGCCATTCTTTTTGTCCCTTTGGCGATTCTCATCAAGCTGGATAGCCCCGGCCCTGTTCTTTACCAGCAGGTGCGCTACGGCTTGCAGGGGCGACCCATTGTTATCCGCAAATTTCGATCGATGGTGAAAGATGCGGATGATTTGAAGACCTCGGTGCCCAATGAGGCGCAGGGGCTGATTTTTAAGAACAAGCAAGACCCCAGAGTGACTCGGGTGGGGCGGTTTCTGCGTAAGACCAGCCTAGATGAATTTCCCCAGTTTTGGAATGTTTTGGTGGGTGAGATGAGCCTAGTGGGAACCCGTCCTCCCACCCATGATGAGGTGATTCAGTATGATGTCCGCCATTGGCAGCGGCTTAACGTTAAGCCAGGGCTAACGGGCGAATGGCAGGTCAACGGGCGATCGGCTATCCAAAACTTTGAAGATGTGGTGGATCTTGACCTCCGGTATCAGGCTCTCTGGACTCCTCTCTATGATTTAGCGATCATTTGGAGAACCTTAGCCGTACTGTTGACCAAGCGGGCAGGGGCTTACTAGTAGCCGCTTCATTAGAGGGTTTCGGGTTGAGTAGAGTGAGGGAAATCTTGCAAACCTGAGAGCAGAAAACTTTCATATTGAGCGTTCATACGTCGGTTGGGTGAGAAAATCTCGCCCTTTTTTTTGGCGTATCTTGATCCAGGGTGAACGAACTCAGGCTCCAAACCCTAAATTTCATCAGGCGATCCTAAAATTTCTTAAATTAATTTTCTTTTAGGTGATTGATTTGAGCAGAGTTTGATTACAGTTAAACAAGGCTAGTCCAATACGCTAAATATGCAGCTTTAATTAGGCAGGTTTTGTATGGGTGGTGTAAGAGAGGGTCGCAATGTTTGAACTGATCACTCAAATTCTTGTTCTGGTAGGAATTTATTTCCTGGTGCGTTTCGTATTGCTGACCTGGATCGATCGGCGATATTTGACATGGTTGGGTGGGTTAGTGCTGGTGCTGCTCATGGTGCTTGCCTTTTTAGACCCCACCAATAAAACTGTTGGCGTACTCTGGGGTGTGATCTCCTTTCCGTTGCGGCCTCTGGGGCTGGTGCTGATTCTCCTGGCCTCTTCGGTGCGGGTAGGGACGAAAAAAGTGGATGGTTCGCAGGTGATGGCCGCCCTGATTATTTTGCTCATTGCCAGCTTGCCCCTGACCGCCTACCTTCTGACAGCGCAAACGGAGCAGAAATCGGCACTGGAACTGAGCCAGCGTCCGACCGATCGCGATGTGCCTGCCATTGTGGTTTTGGGAGATGGCACGACGCCCAGCAATCCGGCTTATCGGCTGCGATCGCAGTTGAGCAACATTGCCGATGGTCTGAGCGTGACGCTTCAGTCTCGGCTGCTGTATGCAGGACAGCTCTATGCCGAGCAGCGATCGCGGGGCAATACGCCACTCGTGATTGTCAGTGCGGGGCCACAGCCGATTCTGGCTCAGCCCGATGTCACCTCAACCGATGTGATTACTAACTTTTTGGTGCAGCGGGCGGGGGTAGATGGGTCACAGGTACGAATTGAGACGGATGGCGTTGATCCGCGCAGCAGTGCGATCGCCGTGCGTAAAATCCTCAGTCCAGGTGATGTGAGTGACAACTGCCGTCTGTATGCCACCTGCGATAACGGCTCGATTCAAGAAGTGCCGACTGGTGCCGCTGCTTCTGGGTCACGGATTCCCATTCAGCTTGTGACTCCGGCCTTGGGGCTAAGGCGAACGGCCTCTACCTTCGCCCGACTCAATTTTGGCATCATTCCCAAACCCACAGATTTCTATGTGTTTCAGAGTCAGGCAGGGCTGCGACTGGCGGCGCTGACGGATCTGATTCCAAGCGCCGAAGCTTTGGTGATTAGCAGTCGCGTTGTAGATGAGTATCTGGCAACCGTCTACTATTTCCTGCGGGGCTGGCTGACTGATCCGCTGGGTGTGTAAGCTAGGGAGTATCTCAACCCTCTCCTCTCAACATGGCTGATGCACGACTACAAAAACTGGTTGCCTATATGCGTCCCCACTGGCGGCAAGCCGCCTTGGGGATTCTGTCTTTATTGGTCGTCAATGGGCTAGCAGTCTATATTCCGCTGCTGATTCGGGACGGGCTGGATGAGCTGCAAGCCACCTTCACGATGGAGCGGGTGATTTTTTACGCGGTGCTGATTTTAATCCTGGCCTCTCTCATGTGGCTCGTGAGGATGTCTTCTCGGACGCTGTTGTTTGGGGTGGGTCGGCAGGTCGAGTTTGACCTAAAGCAGAAGATTTTTAACCATCTGCTGACGCTTGAGCCAAGCTATTTTGCCGTGAATACGCCCGGAGATTTGATCAGCCGTGCCACCAGCGATGTGGATAATATTCGCCGTTTGCTGGGTTTTGCGGTGTTGAGTCTGGCAAACATGGTATTTGCTTACGCGCTGACGCTGCCCGCGATGCTGAGCATTAACGTTTGGCTGACGCTGGTGGCGATCGTCATCTTTCCTTGTATTTTGATTTTGGTGCAGTTGTTTAGCAACCGTCTTCGTAATCAACAGCTTCAAGTTCAAGAGGCCAATGCTGACCTGAGCGATCTGATTCAGGAAGATATGAGCGGTATGGCGCTGATCAAGATCTACGCTCAGGAAGACAATGAACGTCGCGCTTTTCATCAGCTCAATCAACAAATGCTGACCTGCAACCTCAAGCTGGCCAAGACGCAAAATACCCTGTTTCCGCTGCTGCGCGGCTTGGCTAGCATCAGCCAGTTGGCGCTGCTGGCGCTGGGGGTGGGGGCGATCGCCGATGGGACGATCAGCGTGGGCGGCTTTGTGGCGCTGCTGCTGTTTGCCCAAAATTTAGTCTTTCCGACAGCACTGCTAGGGTTTACGATTACGGCCTACCAGCGGGGTGAAGTGAGTATCGATCGCCTTGAGTCTATTTTGTCTAACGAGCCGCAGATCAAGGATGTGCAGAATGCGATCGTTTTGCCTCGGCAGCAGGTGAAAGGCTGGATCACAGCGCAGCATTTGTCCTACACCTATCCCGATGCTGCGACTGCCGCGCTAAACGACATTAATTTTGTGATTGAGCCGGGAGAGACGATCGCCGTGGTTGGTTCAATCGGCTCAGGCAAATCTACTCTGGCTAATGCCCTGCCCCGCTTGTTGGATGTCGCGCCAGGTCAGCTTTTTGTGGATGGCTACGACATTACCCAGATTCGCTTGCAAGACCTGCGGGCGGCGATCGCTTACGTGCCGCAAGAGAGCTTCTTGTTTAGTACAACGATTAAAAATAATGTTCGCTATGGCGATCCGGTGAGCGAACAGCCGCAGGTGGAGCTGGCTGCTAAGGCTGCGCAAATTCATGGCGAGATCCTTAACTTTCCTCAGCAGTACAAAACGATCGTGGGCGAGAGGGGCATCACGCTTTCAGGCGGGCAGCGGCAGCGGACGGCGCTGGCTCGGGCACTGCTGGTGGATGCGCCTATCCTGATTTTGGATGATTCTCTATCTAGTGTTGACAACCAAACCGCAACGCAAATCTTGCGAAATCTTTCTGAAGGGACGCGCCGCAAAACGGTGCTGTTCATCTCTCACCAGCTTTCGGCAGCGGCCACAGCCGATCGCATTATGGTGATGGATCAGGGGACGATCGTGCAGATCGGGACACATATGGAACTGCTAGCCCAGCCGGGGCTGTATCAATCTCTTTGGGAAAAGCACACCTTAGAGCAGTATCAGGCCAGCTAAGTCCGTCGGGTCGTTCAAGCTGTTGTGTGGCGGAGGATTTCTCCTGCCATACTCGGCAAGGTGTGAGCCTATTCACTTTCTTGCCCATCGGCCAGGGGAACCGAACACTGAATCCGCGTCAGGTGATTTTCTGGAGAACTCTCGGATGGTATTTCTAGGATTTCCAGATGTCCTGCCATTTCATCTAGCAGGGTTTGGATGATTAAAAGCGTGAGTCCTGGTGAAGGAATTTTGGCAATCGCCTCTTGCAGCTCAGCCTTGACAAGCTGGGCATTGGCAAGCTGAGGATCGGTTACAACATTGGGGTTTAGGCTCTTGCCATTGACAGCCTCTAGTAAATCGCTCGACTCTCGCCAAAACTCAACTGGACGCTCATCCTCGACCCAAATTTGCACTTGCTGACGCTCTAGATCAACCTGACTCTTTAGGCGAATATATCCCTCTTGCATGAGCAAAAGAGGTGCATCTATCAGGCTAATCAGGATTTGCCGTAGCCAGCGCGGATCTGCCTGAACATAAAGGTCAGGATCAGGCGGGGTAACCTCTAAGCGAATGTTGCGATTTTGAGCCAGCAACTGAACAAAGTACTGCACTTCTGCAAAGACATCTTCTAGGCGCAACGGCTCAGTTTGCAGCGGTTCTAATCCGTAGCTCATTTTTGACAGGCTAATCAGGCGATCGAGCAATGCCAACATTTTTTCTGCGGCTGCTTGGGCTTGACCAATAAACTCGCGCTCTTCGGCTGGGTCTTCACATAAATCTGACAAGATGAGCTGATGCAGGCTGATGACGCTGTTAATGGGCGATCGCAACTCATGGGAGGAGCGCGCCAAAAAACCCGACTTAAACTTTTCTATCTCAGTTGCCTTGTGATAAGCAATCTGGGTCTGCCGGAGTTGATCTACTAGGGTATTCTGCTCAACTGAGAGTGATGCAGGCGTTGCTGAAGGTAGGGCGATCGGTTGATGGCTTCTGCGTCCGAGCCGCCAGCCGCCTACTGCCCCAAGTCCTAATCCAGCCGCTAAAGTTGCCAGGGTGATCCAGATCATGATTTCGTCAGACACTTATGCATGCTTCCATTTTCTATCGAAGTATGTGGCTATCTGGCAAAATTTGCTGTCAACCTTACAGAAAGTCTATGTTTGCCGCCAAAATTTTGCTGCCCGTAACGATCCTAAGAAACTGCTATGGCGGCTTTATAGCGCTACGTGCTTAAATCCAACGAATATTTTTTCTAACCTGATTGCGTAGAGCTTTACTCTGTGATGGCTGCTGCATGGAGGAGCGATCGCAGCTCTTCTAAATCAATCAGCAGGTCGGCTAGGCGAGCATCTGGATAGAGAAGCTGCTGTAGCCCTCTGCCTGCGGGCGTTTTGCCCACCAGATAGAAATACTCTAGCCCTAACAAATTGCTGATAAACCAGTAGCAGGGATAAACATAATCTGGCGCGAATAGCTCAATCACCTTTGTGCCCGGTCGGCAAAATGCCAGATTGGTCAGGCCACCCCCGTGGGGCGAAATGACTACTTCTGCGTGGGACAGCAGCTCAGCCTGAGCCAGCACCGAGAGCGATTCTAGGGTTACGGCCTCAAAGCCCAAAGGCTGAAGCAGATGCATCACCTCTGCCTCATTGATTAACCGCCGATTGGTGGTTTGGCTGCGGCTAATGTACAGGCGCGATCGCCCTTTTGCAGGCCGAGCATCTGCTGGGCTAGGGGTCTGGCTGAGTAAATGCTGGAGCCAGTGGCAAGCCCATTGAGGCATCCAGGCAGGGCTACCCGGATAGGAGGGCACAATGAGCCGCTGCGCCTCGATATGCAGCACTGAGTCCGTTGCCATACGCTTGTGGGGCGGAATACCCAACATAGCCAGTGTCTCAGCCTGAAAAGGCAGGCGATCGCTCACTACAAATGTGTCAACAGAGTCTAGGTCAAGGCCGCTGCGCTGTAGCAAGTCCCACTTGGGCAAAACATCCAGCATCCAGTGAAAGTACAGGTCGTTCGTTAGCCCTGACAGAACCACAACCGTACCGTCAAGTTTTTGTACCGGAGGCAGGGAGGGCAGTTTTAGAGCCGAATGGTGACTGGGATGGCGATCGGGATGCTGCGGACTCAGCAGCGGAAATTCGGCAGAAAGGTCGCCCAACAGCCGATGATCTGGTGCGATGACGGCACTGCTTGTCTGGTCAGTATTTAGCCAAAATCGCCCCTGCGGAATTTCAGCCACAAAGGTTTCGGGGAGTTCGATCGCTTCCCCAAACCGAAAGCTAAAGTGAATTTCGGCCTCTAGGGTTTTGGGAGGTGTGAGGGCAATCCAGTGGGGAGCATCGAGCGGTTTGTATGTGCCGCCTTTAAGCTCAAGACTGGTCCAATCGCGAGTTGTTTCATAAAATCCAGTCGGTGGCTCAGTCCGCTGTGCTTCTGGCTCAGCTGTTAGGGGAAAAGCGATCGCCTCCTCTGAGTGATTTTCTCGGCTATGCTCTTGCAGCAGATGTCTCAAGGTTGCGTGTGGCTCAGTGGATGGAGAGGCATGACAGAGCAAATGCAGCAGCCGAGCATTGGATTGTAGTGGGGGGCTTTGCTGCCTGTTCGCCTCTACCCAACGGCAGTAGGTTTGGGCAAAGTCAGATTTGAGAGCAACGGCTTGCCGGAACTGAACGATCGCCTCATCCCAGTTTTGCTGTTGCAGTAACGCCCAACCCAACTCTCCGTAGAGTGCAGCGTTTTCGGGGTCGAGGGCGATGGCCTGTTGAAACTGCGTGGCGGCGGCTGGCCAATGCCCTAGCTTGCCAAGGCACCCGCCCAGATTGCAGTGGGTTTCGGCAAGTTGGAAAGGGCTGGCTTTCAGGGACTGTTCACCCTGCGTAAACTCAATGGCGCTTGTGTAAGCCGCGATCGCCTCTGGCCACTGCCCCAGCTTTTGCCAGACTTCTGCCTGTCGCCTGTAGGCTTCTGCCTGATGGGGCTGGAGATCGATCGCGCTCTGCCAATGGGCGATCGCTTCCTCATATCTGCCTTGCTGAGCCACGGCGCTGCCCAGCGGCAAAAAGATATCTGCTGTGGCATCAATTTCCAGGCTTTGCAAAAAGATGCGCTCGGCTGTGTGAAATTTGCCGCTTTGAAGCTGCTCTGTGGCGGCGATCGTCAAAATAGTTAGCAGATCTGCCACGCCAGCCTCCACGACTTCTGGCGCGGCTGCCGTCACTGCTGCAAACCAGACCGTCTGCGCCTCGGCTTCGTCGCCTTGCAGCAGCCAAGCCAACCCCAGATACCAGTAATTGGCCAGCAGGTTTGGGTCAGCTTCGATCTCACGGGTGTAATGGGCGATCGGGTCAGCAGGGATCAGCATGGGAATAGCGGTTGAGCTGTGATTCAATTCGTCATCCTAATCGACAGACTGCGGAATGGAGAGAATTCTGTGTACCTTATTTAATCCCTGATCCTTAGTCCTTCGCTGCTATCATGCAGATAGGAACTTAAAGTTTTGTAACTCAACTTTGAATTTGGCAAACCCAGCGACTTCAGCTTCTACACCTACAAAAAGCCTGATGCCGACGACGGAGTGGCATGCCCTTCATCCGCTCTGGCAAGCCGGAGAAGAGGTGATTCAGCTTGGCTTACCTCACCAGCAGTTGGCTCCTCCCTGGCAAATGCTGCTCTTGGGAGATGGTTCACCCACCCGACATATGCAGCTTCTGACGGGGGAATCGATCGAGGTTGATGTCATTGACATGTCTCTGATTGGTGAAAGCTCAGATGGTGCCCCAGAGCCAATTAGCGCCCTGTCTGGAGCGTTGCTGCGGCGACAGGTCTGGCTAAGGACGGCCTCAGGACAGCGCACAGCCTATGCCACCTCTTGGTGGGAAGCCAACCATGTTGATGAATATTTGCAGAATCGTTCGATCCCGATTTGGGCAAACCTAGCGCGATCGCGGACTGAGCTATATCGAGACATTCAGGGTGTGCAGTATGGTCACTCTCCCGCCCTAGAGCTGGCCTTTGGGCAATCTGGCCCCTTTTGGGGACGGCACTACCTGTTTTGGCATCACGGTCGCCCGATTACGCTGATTTATGAGGTGTTTTCGCCCTACCTGACCAAATATTTGGGTGCTACGGGATTAGATTGTCTGCAATAGAAATTGCTCAAGCGAAGCCTTACCCTTTTAGACTACCGTAGAATTTTGCATTGCTTTCTACTTTAGGAGTGGGTTCAGTCCTCTGTTGAGGCTAGCCGCAGCCATCGCTTTGCCTTAAACCAAGCCGATCGCAATTGCCAAAACTTGCTGGTCTGCATCGCGGACACCTTGGCCTGACTGTCCTGCAATTGGTTTTGAAGTTGGCGATTGAGTTTAGTGATAGCAGTAAGTTGCGATCGCATTTGCTCAATTTTGGCCTTAAGCTGCTGTTGCCCCTGCCGAGATTGCTGCATTGATTGCAGCGTTTTTCCAGGAGCAAATTCCTGATGCCAAAAGATGAATTTTAGACGAGAAATTTCGCTCGACCAATCTTGCATTGCTTGCTGTAGAGCCTCAGACTTTAACGGACGAGCCGCATAGGTCAGCTCATAGCTAAATAGCAACTGCGTTCTCTGGATCACATGCAGCAGGAGGCACAAATCTTCCGCTTGATTGAGCTGTGGATCTTTGAGGAAGGTAGTGTCCAAAAGCGATCGCTTCATCAGCAGCCCACTTAAATCAAAGTGCTGTTCAAAAGCCAGAAACGACTCAAGATTATAGGGATAAAAGTTGATTAATTCTTCATCGCTATCCTGAGACAATTCGCTAGATAATCCACCAGAGTAGACAGCAGATAAACTTGAGCGATCGAGCAGGCCAATGAGCGTTTGAATATGGTTGGGATAGATGCAACAAGAGGCATCTAGAATCATAAAATAGTCGCTGTCGATCGCCTGCAATCCTGCCCATAGAGAGCTACTGGAGTAGCTAGAAGGCTCTGCTTCTACGATATGGATAGACAGCGAATAGGGGCTTAGGGCTAGCTCGATCGGCTCATCTGTAGACTTGACCAGCGTAACGGAACAGGAAGGATAAGTTTGTTGCGAAATCTGATGGAGTGCGTGTGCGAGTTCGCTAGGAGTTCGATCGCCACACCTTAGAATGATTTGAACAGAAGGAAGCTGACTCTGAGGCAAATTTTCCTGAATCGCTACAAATCCCTTTTGCTGAATTAAAGCTTGATGATAAGGCCACAAATTGAGCAATAGTTTCTCTAGAGCGTAGATTTCTAGAAAAATATGATGAGCCTTTGCCGATCGCTCCAAAGCATCTTCAGGATGGGCGTTAATCCATTGCATCAGGCTAGAGATCTGCTCGACTTGAGCAGCCGCATTTGCATCGGGATCAACATAGAGAACGCTATCTCCAAATGTCTCTTGAATAAACGGATGATCGCCACAAATGGCGATCGCACCGGATGCCACAATTTCAAAAATTCGCATAGAGGGCAGCGCCGCTTGGCGATGTTCTGCTCGATGCAAACATAGCCCTACTCCAGCTTGGTTTAGAGTACGTAAAACGCTTGCCCCATCATAGGGAATAGCACCTTTATAAGCATGATTTAAGTGTGTCCAACCCGCAGGATTGCCGTAGACTTCCATATAGTCTTGGCGATCCAATTCCTCGAATAATTCCTGAAATCTTAGACCATCCCAATTAGATCCTAGATAGGCCAAACGCAAATTTTCCAGTTGGGGCGGCTGATAGGAATTCTGGGGGCAGCTTGTGTAAAATGGCGCAGTGAAAAATACTTTGGGCGTGTTGTAAAGCAGATGATGCAGCCAGCGATCGATCGCTTTAGAAGAAGTTAAATAGCCGTCATAGCTCAACACATGCTTGACGTATTTCTCAGTACCTTCAAAGAAAGCAGGCGGGTTCCACATGCAGCCGTAAGTCGGACATGATGACAGTTTGGGGCTATTATTATGCAGCGCAATCACAAAGTCAGGCTGAAAGACCTGAATCTCTTTTGAATGATGCGCTTCGATCGCCTCCCAACCCAAATTTTGGGCGGCAATCACGATCCGTCGAGACAGCTCAGTTTCTGCAACAAGCTGCCCCGCAAACGGATTTTGAACGGCAATTTTCACAGCCATAGTTAAGCTTGAGGTACGGCAACTTTGAACTTGCGATCGTATTCCTCTAGCCCCCAAGTATCAATAGGCTGCTTATTTAGCACTTCTTTTTTGTGCATGATAAAGCTACCCCAAATGTTTTGAGAAAACCGTGAAGCCTCAGGATTGTGAACTGGGTGGGCACCAAAAAAATATTCTTGGTAGTAATCTACCATCTCTTTTTCGGGCAGCGATCGCCCCAAATAAGCCTCATGGAGTCGGGCAATTTCAGGTAAGCCTACGGTTTCCCAAAGATCGATCGATTTTTGCTCTTGGTAACTGCGAAATAGCCCAAAGAATTCGTCAACAGCCAGAAATTTTGCGTCATGCTTTAGGAAGCGCAGCCAAAGCTCGTAATCCATCGCAAAGTGGAAGCTTTCATCGACATAAGCCCCCGCCTTCTCAAAAATTTCGCGTCGCCAAAAAACACATTCTTGAGCAATGTAATCGCTGAGATAGAGACTTTTTTTGCAGAAAGGTTGGTAAGGCGGGCAATAGGTAAAACGCCCATTAGCATTGATGCAGTTGCGCCGACCATAGATGACATCAACGTCAGGATTTTCTTCAAAGTAGCGGACAGCCGTGGCGATCGTATCTTTGTCGGCATAGCAGTCATCGGAGTTGAGATAAGCTAAAATCTCGCCCGTACTTTGCTTGAAGCCCTTGTTTAGAGCATCTGTTTGGCCGCGATCGGGTTCAATGATCAAAACACTCAGATCTTGCCGATATTTTTCAAGAATGTCTTTTGTTTGATCGGTAGAAACTGCATCCACCAATATGTATTCCAGATCAGGATAATCCTGACAAATAACGCTCAGAATGGTTCGTTCAATGAACTTGCCCTGATTGTAGGAAGGGGTGACAATACTAACTCTAGGAGTACTAACTCTAGGAGGGCTGCTAGTGGCTTCCATTACGCTCATACTTGAGGGCTTCGAGGCTTTGGTGGATCTTAACCAGTTCGTCAACGATCGTCACATTTAGCTTCACATCTGCGCGATCGGCTTTAATGTCGTCAATCATCTGATACATCTTGACAAACTCTGTAGAGACTTGATGAGCTGTTCTATTGTGCTGCTCTAGACTGCTTTTTTTTAACCGCTCAACCTCTTGAGTCAGCTTCTTGATTTGCTGCTCTAGCTGCTCTACATACTCGCGTGAAATCGATCGCGCTTCATCGGCTGCTTCAGCTTTCACAACCTTGTATAGCGGATTTAGGGTGTAGTAGTACGCACGCTTAAAGATCCCTTTAACCATTCTCTTTAAATCCAATAAATGTCAACTTTGCCGAAACACGCCTCCTGTCCGGAGTGGGTAGAGATTGAGCTTTAGAAAAGTATAAGCTGATCGAGCGCAATCCTGTCTGTTTCTGCTGTTCGGGAACCTCTAACTCAAGATTAAAATCTCCTGCCGGATATTCTTGACTAACTATTTCTTTGCCATCAACTTTGACTCGCAGCCTTGGCTTGAAGTTTGGATTTTTGTAAGCCGGAATTGTTCCCGATATAACCAGCTTAGAGGTTTGCACATATTGAGGTAAATCAAACGATGATTTTCGACCTATCCAACCATCTTGATAAATCCCAGTGTGCTTAAACTTGTTATTCCTGACATCGCTTAAAAAGGATACAGTGCTATCGCTTAGTCGCTCAAATAACATACCGCCAAAAGCATCAGAGTTCTGGATGCTTAAAAGCCTCCAACCTACTTCCTGGGGATTCTTTAATAGCTTTTCAACCCGAGAGTCGCCACTAAATTTTGCTATAAAGTTTTTATCCGCATAAAATAAATCAACTTCACGTTGGTTTAAGAAATCTTCTATAGGCGTATCAGCAGGCATTGATGAGAAAAAAGCTTCATCGCTATAGCTCAGTGGCTGACAAACATCTTCATCTCTTAAGAAAGAACAAAGCTCTGAACTAAACTCTCTAGTCAAGAAAACAGTATTAGGTTGACTAATGGTTTCCTGGAAAGGTGTAAAAAAACGATAAAAACTCAGTAATCTACGCTCAGCACTAACATTTGTATAGTAACTAGGTAGAAAAAGTATTAATGCGATCATGCATAAAGAAAGTACAGCAGGAATGCGTTGCAATCGCTTCCATCTTTGAGCAATAACAAAGAGGCTCATGCCTAAAATTGCCATTAGAAAGAACGACAATGCAAAAAGATAGGAAGGGCGTGGACGCTGCATGGGAATTACAACAAAGAACCCAACAGCAGCGACACAAAAAAGCAACAGCCAGCCGAGCGCCTTATCTTTCAGCCAAAATTGCCACCAGTAGCGACGATCGCGGTAAATTAAAACCAATCCAGTAATAGATGCCATGCCGACCAACAGGGTTGGTAAGATAACCCACCTCGCGTTTAACGTGACAGGCGCATAGTCAGGATTAACGTTGCCTGAAGTGGCGTTGAACAAAGAAACCTGAATGCCGTTCAACGTTAGACTGGAGTTCCATAAGAAGTGCTCAATTATCGCAGAAGGATTGGCTCGAAACGCTTGAAACAGAGTTGGCTGCTCCTGTCCAAACTGTCTTTTCATCAAGGACTGGCATTCTGTCCAGGGACTGCCTACCCAGTCTGAGTAGCGCTGCTGATAGCCAAAAGCATAAACTTGGCAAACATTTAGCGTATGTTTTGGAGCTGCATAGGTAGATAGCTCCGGAAACTTGATAATTGAATGAACGTAGAAAAATATGATTAGGCTCAGAGCTAAGACCAGAGGAATTGCGTAGCTCAGAGCATAGGTAAGAATAGGGCGTTTCTGCTCTGCTGTTCGATACTGCCAAATTTCCCAGGCTAAGCACATACAGCCAAATGCTGCTGTCGCCAGAGATAGCTCATTTCGCACAAGAACTGTTGCAGCTGCCATAATGGCGACTGCTACCCCTCGCGCCCAAGGAGCAGTGCTGGACAATACGATTAAACAGGCTACCAGGGTAGGAATAACCGAAAATAGGTGAACCTCGTAAAGCGTATCAAAATTGATTGGCAAAATAGCCCACCAGGCAGCGATGAGCCAAGCCACGCTATGCGGTAAAAGTCGCCGCAGAACTGCCAAAACCAGCAGAGTAGCCGTAAAAACTATGGCAATACGATGCAGAATAGTTGCAGCGTAAACGTCAGACGAGATGTTTAGAAAGAAGCCGTAAAACGAAGTATATAGCGGCGACCAAACAATATCGCTGACTGCATACTTTGACCAAGTGTAAGCAGTTAGAAAATAGCTGGACGTATCTCCGTTAGCTAAATCTTTGTAATCCCAAATCCGCCAGATTGCTTTTAGCTGGAGTAATGCAATAGCTGTGTAAGCAATAACAGGACGATTTGCAATGTTCTCCAAAGATTTGAGATTGCTCAGCATAGATCAGTTCAATTCCCCAATATGCCTGAAAGCGCTCCAGAGGTAGGCAGCCAGAGTGTCAAACTTGCTTGTGTCAACTAAGCTAGACCTCTAGATTAGCTTTGTCTCCTTCGAGCCACAAAAACACATTGATAGCCCAATAATCCAGGCATAAGTGCCGTTGCCAATGCCAGGATGCGATTCAAGAGTACCATCAAAGGGTTGTTTGAGGGCAATCCCAGTACCAACTCAATCGGCATAATGGTGGTCATTCGTTTGATCACCTCGTAGCCATTTGCTTCTAGCAGACGCCGTGACGTTGCGTGCGTATAAAAGCGATAGTGGGTCTTATCGAGAATGCCTCTCTCAGTGTAGTTCCAGCGTCCCAGCAGTAAAGACAGGCGCACCGTGATGTTGGCGACATTAGGTACAGAGACCAAGAGAAGCCCCTCTGGCTTAAGCACACCCATACAGTCGAATAGCAGACGTTCTGGAAAGCGGAGATGTTCTAGCACATCAGGCAGCAGCACTTTGTCAAAACGCTGACCCTCAAGGGCACCCAAGGCATCTTGCAATCCATTCTCAAGGTCTGCCCAAATGTACTGCTCAAATGCCGAATTTTGGCTAGGACTCTCTAAGAAATCTATGCCCACGACTTTGTTGTCTTGAGCGATCGTCGAGGCAAAAAAACCCTCACCGCATCCGACATCTAGCACTCTAAAGCCCTTGCCGACTAACTGACGAAAGTAATAGTGGCTCGAAAACTTGCTTTGCTTAATGGGATAGTTGATGAAATACTCTGAAAACTCAGAATTGCGGCGAACGGATTGGGTGGTTTGTTTGTACCTGAATACCGACTTAAATACGTCTCGCGCATACTTCATGCCGTTGACGTAGCAGATCTCGTTGCCGTAATAGGTTGGAATCGGCACTTCCTTGATCCGGAAGTTCTGATGATTCAATTTGATAATGATTTCTGTGTCGAAGTGAAAATCATTGGTCATTTTTGAAAAATCGATCTGCTTGAGTGCCGCCAGACTATAGGCTCTATAGCCACTGTGAAACTCAGTCAAGTCCATGCCCAGAGCAGCATTTTCAAAAAAGGTGAGAATGCGGTTGCCCACATACTTATATAAGGGCATCCCACCCTTCATCGGTCCCCCATAGTCCTTCATCATGCGGGAGCCAAAAACGGCATCTGCTTCACCTGCAATGATGGGGTGATAGAGGTGGGACAAGATCTCAGGTGCGTACTGACCATCCCCATGCAGCAGCACAACAACGTCGAACCCCTTGGAAATGAAATACTCATACCCTAGCTTTTGATTACCGCCATACCCTAAGTTTTGGGGGTTTTTAAAGACGTTGAGGTGCTTGATCTTAGAGGTGAACTTGTAGCCCATTGCCAGTTCATAGGTATCATCCTGGCTGTCATCGTCAAACACCACAACCTCTTCAACATTTTCCCAGACATCCTGAGGAATCCGCCTAAAGACCTGAGCCAGCGTAGTGACTGCGTTGTAAGCAACGATCAGAATGCCTATCCGTTTACCCCTGTTATCGGCAGGGATTTGCTGAAGCACAGGTACTTTGTCCAAGGTTTTAGCAGACATAAATGCTGGATCGACGCGCATCGTAAAGTATAGTACTCGTTCTTGAACAATATGTACATGTATGACAACATTTGACCGGAGTATCCTTGATAAAGTTTCACCAAGAGCTGCGTGAGCTGTTTGATGCCTATTACTCCCCCCAGACTCAGGGCAAAAACTCAGCTAAAAAAGCGAGAAAAGTGAGATAGCTTTCGATGGATGTGGCGATCGACTGTAGATTCGAGCGATCGCCTACACCTAGCCACTCATGATAACCTTGAGCGATAAAGGCTTTGGATTCCTTGCTAAGGTCTAAACCCAGGAAAGATAGTTTTTCTGAACGATATTTACTTTCCGTGTCTCGTTATTGAATCTATTTGTTTCTTCTAAGTATGAGCTTTGAGCAGGATTTTCTGGAAGTTTCAGGGTTTGTAAAACAGCATTGGTCTGCCAATGACACAGCGTTTGCTTCTGCTCAATTCTTGAATCAGTTGGAGTCAGTTGTAATCTACGCTTCAAGCTACGAAAAAACGAATGCTGAACTTCAATGGGCAATCTTACATCAGGATGAATTAAATCAAGTCAATCCTCAGTTTTTGCTGAGCATTCCAAAAACAATGCTCCCGGTGTTTGCCAACAGCACCTACGTTGTTTTCTGTAATAAACCCTACGCTGCTGCGCTGCCTGAAACCCATCCTCATCTGCAATCTTTACTGTATTCAATCGAATGGATTGAAGCGCGACAGGGGATCTCTGCAAAACTACCCAAGCTGCTGATCCGATCGGCGATTGCTTCACTTAAACACCAGAAAAACAGTTTCCGCCCCAAAATAGAGTCTTTTCAAGCTCTCTCTAGAACCCTAATTGGGGAAATTCGAGAAGAGTATTTAGGGCAACTTTTTCCGCTGAAGCCGACGATTCTTAACCTTATGGTGAATGATGTCTGCAACTCCAGATGTCAGATGTGTTTGATTTGGAAAAACAAGAAGGATCAAGAGTTTAGCAATAGTGATTTATCACAGATCTTGAATGAAGAATTATTTTCTAATCTGCAATATGTTGGAGTAAGCGGTGGTGAACCAACTCTAAGATCTGATTTGCCAGAGTTATTTGAAGTGATTTGTGCCAAGCAGCCCAAAATTCTAGGAACAGGCATTATCACCAATGGCATTATTGAAGAAACGGTTAAATCGCGTGTTCTGAAATCTGCGGAAATTTGTAAGGCAAATCATGTTCCTTTTAACGTCATGATTTCTCTGGATGGCATTGGTGAGGTTCATGATACGGTTCGAGGACGGACAAACAACTTTAAAAGCACCCTATCTTTACTCCATTTCTTTAAGCAAGAGACTGATATTCCGGTGTCTTTTGGTTGCACGATTACACGCTCTAATGCGCCTTATGTAGATGAGCTTCTGGATTATGTGAAAGGCGCAGGATTCTACGGCAGATTTAGAATTGCAGAGTTTATCGATCGCCTCTACAACAGCGACCAATCAGAATTTATTCGCTCGTTCGATGAAAAAACGGCCTATCACCTAGCGCTCTTCTTTTTTCGGCTTGAGCATGACTATGAGCAAGATCCGATCTTCAAAAAGACTTATCGAAATATTCGGAGGATGCTAGCGGAGCAAAAACCTCGGCAGATTGGTTGTCAATACCAAACTAGAGGAGCCGTGTTAACTGCGCGTGGGGATTTACTCTACTGCTCTCCGAAATCGCCTATTTTAGGAAATGCGTTAGAACAGCCTGCCAGCTCAATCTACTTTTCCAATATCTCTAAACGAAGGGATGTGATTAAGAACCATTGTGATAACTGTATTCATGACTATCATCAGCCCATTACCGTTCGCGAGCGACTGGCAGATCAGCGAGAAGCCCGCAGACGCGAAAAGTATGAATGTGCATCGCTGCTGCAAGCCGTTAAGCAGGTTGCCAAACCTCAACCAACAGCTATAGAAGTCTCTGCGCTGAAATCAAAGTCGGTTCTCATCGTGGGTTGGTATGGGACGGAAACAGTGGGCGATAAAGCGATTTTGTGGTCTGTCATTCAGCAGTTAAAGGCTCGTTCTCAGCCTCCCCAAGAAATTTATCTCGCTAGCCTTTATCCATTTATTTCTCGCTGGACAGTGCAGGAGATGCAGCTAGGCAATATTTCTATTGTTGAAACTTACTCAAAAGAGTTTGAATCTGCTTGTAATCATGTGGATGAGGTGGTCGTAGGCGGTGGGCCGCTGATGGATATTGAGCCGCTGAATCACATTCTCTATGCTTTTTCGAGGGCGGCGACTCGAAGGGCGATCGCTCGTGTTGAAGGATGTGGTGTAGGGCCGCTTAAATCGCCTCTCTATACTCAGGTGGTTTCAGAAATTTTTAGACTGTCGGATCATATTTCTCTGCGAGATGCATCTTCTGTTCGGCGCTGCCAGACTGAATTTGGTAGAAATGACGCCGTTGAAATTTCTGATCCAGCCGTAAATTATGTGTTGAGCGCTAAATCTCAGCTACCCCTGATCGCGCCACCTTTAGAGGCTGCTCAAAAGCCACGCGTCTCTTGCTTCTTGAGAGAATGGACACCTGAATATCTGGCTGATTTGAGCTTGGCAGACTACGAAACGACAAAGCAAGTCTTTGAACTTCAGCTCGCTCGATTTGTCTCACAGGCGGCAAGCCTCTGTAGCGCGTCAGAGGTCGGTTTGTTTCCAATGCATACTTTTCAGGTTGGCTGGGACGATCGCTGCTTTAATCGCAGGTTTTCTCGACTGATAATGGACTCGGCAACAGAAGCTTCAGAACTTCTCCCTTTTTCACTTGAGGTTGAGCGGATGCCTGTTTCTCCGGCTGAAATACTTCAACATATGCAGCAGTCAACCTTTAACATTTGTATGAGGTTCCATTCTGTCTTGTTTGCTGAAACATTGGGCGTTCCCTATGTCGCGATCGATTACACATCAGGGGGGAAAATTGCTGCTTTTCTAGGCAGCCGCTCGAAGCTAGATCGCCTCATTTCTCTACAAGAGATTGCCTCTGGCAATTGGGAAACCCGTTTGCTATCGCTCTTTCGCTAAGCTCTATAGGTTTACGTGCCTTCTTCGGTATCAATACCCTTTATCCTTACACCCAAGCGTTAACAGCAGGTCGTTCCATGCAGATCGTTCAACTTAATACCTGGGATATTGAGGGTGGCGCTGCTAGAGCCGTTTATCGTTTGCATCAAGGCTTGCTCCAGCAGGGGCACCAAGAAACTTTGGTTTGCCTTTCTAAGAAGTCAAAAGATCCAGCGGTGCTAGAAGTTGCCGCAGAACCTATTGATTGCAAAACTAATGGGCTTTCTATAAGCCTCGTTCAATCTGATGGTATCGATGCGGTAAGAACCCCGCTCTCCAACACTTTATTTTCCTTTCCTTACCCAGGTTGGGATGTGAGTGCCTTGCCAGTCGTGCAGGCAGCGGATCTGATAAACCTTCACTGGGTGACTCAATTTCAGTCTCCAGCCACGTTAAAAAAGCTATTTGCCTTGGGTAAGCCCGTAGTCTGGACGCTGCACGATATGTGTGCGTTTACAGGCGGCTGTCACTATTCGGCTGGGTGCCTGAAGTACGAGGTTGATTGTGCCAGTTGCCCTCAATTGATGCATGATTCGCATGGGCTAGCGGCTGCTGTGCTGCAAGATAAGCTCGATCTTTTCGCGGAGGCAAGACTGACGATCGTTACGCCCAGTCGGTGGATGGCAGAATGTGCAAGGCGTAGCCGCCTGTTCCACAACCTGAGAGTTGAAGTCATTCCCAATTCATTGGAAACTGATCAATTCACGCCAATGGACAAATCAACGGCCAAGCAACGCTTCAAGATTGCTCCAGATACGACAACGCTGCTGTTTGGGGCATTTACCGCCGTTGAGCATCGTAAAGGCTTTGCAGAGCTACTCCAAGCTACTCAGCAATGCCTGGAAAACCCTAAATTTCATGCCTTGGCAGCCGCTGGGCGACTAAAACTGCTCTGCTTTGGCGAACCTGATCCTCTCCTCGAATCTTTGCCAATTCCGGTGCATTCCTTTGGCACGATCGCATCCGATGACATGTTGCGAGAGATTTACTCAGCAGCCGATGTCTTTGTGCTGCCGTCGCTAGAGGATAATTTGCCCAATACAATGCTGGAGGCCATGAGCTGCGGTACGCCAGTTTTGGCGTTTGATGTGGGCGGCATCCCGGACGTTGTCATTCCTGGCAAAACCGGATGGCTGGTTCCTGTAGGCGACATTGCCCAAATGTCTGAGGCTATTTTGCAGACCGTACTTAACCCTGAAAAACATCAGGTCTTGGGTGCGTCTTGTCGGCAACTCGTGGAAAAAGAATATGCCATCTCAGTCCAGACAGAACGCTACCTGGCGCTATATCAAGATGTAGTCGATCAAGGCACAATGGCGATCGCTCCCTCTTCCTCTGACATTCCTGCCATAGCACCTCTAGATCTAACCCTGGGTAGCTACACGCGGGCAATTTTTGATACGGTTGTGAGACCTGCTCTAGAAACCCGGCTGCAACAAGCTCTCACTGACTTGACATCTACCCATGATCAACTTCAAGAGAAGGAAGGACAGCTCCAGCAGCAGCATCGGCATCTTCAACAGCAGCAAGAACAGCTCCAGCAGCAGCAGATACAACTTCAAGAGAAGGAAGAACAGCTCCAGCAGCAGCATCGGCATCTTCAACAGCAGCAAGAACAGCTCCAGCAGACTGGCACTGAGTTGAGCCAAGCGTATGCCCTCACTCAAACCTTAAAATTGCAAATCGATCGACAGCGATCGCGCTTTGAGAAACTCAGAACGGAGAAGAAGCAGTTGCGTAGCCACCTTCAGCAATCCGAAGCGCATCTAGAGTCAGCTCAGCAGGAGATGGCTGCTATGCAAAGCAGCAAGTTTTGGAAAGCTAGAACGGTGTGGCAACAGCTAAAGCGGCGTGTCGGGCTGAGCCAGAATGAATAGCGGCTTAAAGCAGTTTTTAACGCTAAACAAGGAGAGAGCGGCTTCTGTTGAGGTTTTGCATCTCAGTCGAGAGGGTAGGAGCGGGCTGTGACAATTATTGACCCGCAACCCTATTGACCTTATAACCCTTGGTGAGCTGCCAGATATCACCACAGAATCGGCGTAGTGTAGTGAACGGCTGTTCTTGGGTCTATATCAACCTATAAGGTGGCAGGGTTTAGAGAGATTTATGCCTTCAGGAACTCAGTTCTTTCCTGTCCCGTCTGTCCAGACTATCTATCCAGATACGAAATTGTCCTACCGGGTGAAGCGATCGCTCTATCGAAAGTGCTAGACCTATACACAGGGGTGGCTCTTCAAGCTGGTTGATGCACTGCTTGTTTTGACTGATTTAGCTGCACGAAAGTGCCTCTGCTCAATCACTTCAAGAATTTGAAAGAAATTTTCAAAACCTTCCGGATTCTTCCAAATCAAGCTGTAGACGGTCTAAAGAGAGGTTCAAAAAGTTTTGAACTTTTTTTATTCCTTGAATGTTCAGTAATAATTGAACAAACTGAAGATTCAGAAGATTACTTTAGGTTCAAACCTTCGATCTGGATTCAGTCCATATCACAGCACAATCTCCTGCAAACCTGTAGCAAGTAAGGGAACATCTCACAAATGTCAGCGTCATTCAATAATGGAATCCCTCAGAGTCAAGTCCTGTCCATGAGCCGTGAATCTCTGCCCGTATCCTGGTCGGCGGTTGAGGCGATCGCTACTCAAGCAGCTATGCCCGTTGACAAGCTCTCTAATTATGACTTGATCTTGCAATGTCAGACCGGGCTGCGTCCAGGTAAGTCAGTGTTTGCGGAACTTATTCGGCGTTACCAGTCTCATGTAGAAAAGGTGCTTTATCACCTGGCACCCGACTGGAGCGATCGCGCCGATCTGTCTCAAGAAGTCTGGATTCGCGTTTATCGTAATATCACCCGACTGCAAGAGCCAGAAAAATTCCGGGGATGGCTGAGCCGCATTGCAACAAACCTGTTCTATGACGAGCTACGCAAGCGCAAAAGAGTTAGCCCACCGCTCTCTCTAGATGCGCCCCTCAACCTGGAAGATGGGGAAATGAGCTGGGACATCGCCTCCGATGATCCTCGCCCGGATGACGAACTGGCAACGCAGGAGTTTTACGAAAAGCTCAGAGAAGCGATCGCTGACCTGCCCGAAGTGTTTCGTACTACGATCGTGCTGCGGGAAATTGAAGGCATGGCTTACGAAGAAATCGCTGAACTTACGGGCGTTTCGCTCGGCACGGTGAAATCTCGCATTGCTAGAGCACGCCAGCGCCTACAGTCTCAGTTGCAAAACTACCTAGAAGCTTAGCCTTTGCACAGATGACGAGTCCTGATTCTCTAGGCTATGAATGAAGCATGATTATCCAGAGGATTGTCCGTGTATTTCGATACAGTTTTACTGAGATTTGAAATGCGATTGTGGCAAATGGATTCGGTTCTCTGAGCTATTTGCTCTTTACTCTGAGCTATTTAGTTGAATCGGGTGCTTCGATCGGTATAGACCAGGTAAATTTAGACTAACTGAGCTGAACTAGATAGCTGTCCACTCTTTCTCTCTTGAGAGATTTTATAGAAATGACTCCTAACTTTGATGAGTACAATAATGATGCCAATTCTTCGCGCTTCGCGCAGGGTCAAGCGGAAGACTCTGCTTGCTTGGCTTCAGATGGGTTGACTCTAGAAGCTCTTGAAAAGCGCGATCGCTTTGAGCTGCTTAGCGCTTATCTAGATGGCGAAGTCACGGCTGATGAGAAGCGCCAAGTTGAGGTGCTATTGGCAACTGATCCGGCAATGCAGCGTCTGCACATGCGCCTGATGAAGCTACGCTACAGCTTCCGCAGCCTGCCTGTGCCCCCTTCAGAGCAGCCTGTAGAGCAGACGGTAGCGCAGGTATTTGCCCGCATTGAGCGTAAGCCTCGACGCGCAGTGGTTTGGGGTAGCGGTCTGGCGATCGCCGCTCTGTTTGTCGGAGCATTAGTGGGTCTGGTGCCTCGGTCAGAATTTACTCCCTCGATGGCAAGAATTCAGTCTGAGCAGGCGGTTCCTAGCGATGGATTGATGATTGCGCTCGATCGCCCGGTGATTGAGATTCCCAAGGCGGCTATTGCGGCTCCTAGCTCTCCTCAATAAAGAGAGGCGATCGCGCCATACTCAAGGACACTTGAGGAATTGGCATAGCCTGATTTTCCTGAAGCTTACACAGGCTCATAACTAGGCTAAATATTAGCTGAGCCTCCAGTTTAGACATCATAGGTTAAACAGTAATAGAGCAAACAGCCTGAGTTATCCGGTTGCTTGCTCTATTGCTGTCTAGTATAAGCTGCTGTTGATTGAGCGCTTCGCGCTGACATTTTGGCCTATTCGTCTGTGTAATAGCGACTAGACAGTCCCCATCCATTTACCGTCCGGCAGCAAAATACCACCCATGCCGATCGCCCGTTCGGCACTCATGAGGTAGACCCAGGCATTGCCCAAAGATTTTCCTTCAGGGCTAAATATCTCTAGCTCTTGCCGATAATATTCATTTTGTTCCTCAGGACGATCGGGATTGTAGTCTTCTAGTTCATCTAAGTCGCTCAGAATTGTGGGGTTGGGAAAGCAGAGCAGATAGCCATGTACCGGGCGATCGCCTTCGGTCATGGCAGGATAGTCAAATGGCAGATCAAACAGTTCGCCATAGGTGACGGCTGCCTGCACTTCGATAACAGAGTCCGCACAATAAGATTCATAGTTGCATTCTCCGGGCTTTAAGGTTCCGTATACAAAAACTTTGACGGGTTCAGTCATGACCAGCCTTTCTGTAAATCTTCCTGAACACTGCTCCATGAAAATTATTTATTAAGATGCGCCTCAGCGGATAATCTAATCTTCAATCTTTAGTCTGACATTCTCCATCCCTCTGGCATCCCTCTAGAATGGAGTGAAGTTATTAATCCCCCGTTATTCAGTTAGGAGTAGTCCGTGGAGTCCCGTTACAACCCGGCAGCGATCGAGGAAAAGTGGCAGCAAGTTTGGGCAGATCAGGGGCTAGACCTAGCGCCTGAAAACAGCGATCTGCCGAAATACTATGCGGTTTCGATGTTTCCTTATCCCTCTGGCAATCTGCACATGGGACATGTTCGTAACTACACCATTACGGATGTGATCGCCCGCCACAAGAGGATGCAGGGCTATCGGGTGTTGCACCCTATGGGCTGGGATGCCTTTGGCCTGCCTGCCGAAAATGCGGCGATCGAGCGCGGCATTCCTCCGGCTAAATGGACGCAGCAGAATATTGAGCAGATGCGGAATCAGCTCAAGCAGCTTGGGCTGTCGATTGACTGGACGCGGGAAGTCGCGACCTGTTCGCCCGACTACTATCACTGGACGCAATGGCTCTTTTTGGAGTTTTTCAAGGCAGGATTGGCGTACCAGAAAGAAGCTACGGTTAATTGGGACCCGATCGACCAGACGGTGTTGGCCAACGAGCAGGTCGATAGCCAAGGAAAATCTTGGCGATCGGGGGCGCTAGTAGAGCGGCGCTTGCTGCGGCAGTGGTTCCTCAAAATTACAGACTATGCGGAACAACTCTTGACCGATTTGGACAAGCTAGAGGGCTGGCCAGAGCGCGTCAAGCTGATGCAGGAAAACTGGATCGGCAAATCGATCGGAGCACAGGTCATCTTTAAAACCGAGACGGGGGAAGATCTACCTGTCTTTACCACCCGCCCAGACACGCTCTGGGGGGCGACCTTTATGGTGCTGTCGCCTGAGCATCCGCTCGTGCCACAGCTGACAACGGCAGAACAGGCAGAGGCGATCGCCCTTTACCAGGCGGCAGCAGCCGGAAAGAGTGAGATCGATCGCACGGCTGAAGACAAAGAGAAAACTGGAGTCTGGACGGGTAGCTATGCCCTTAATCCTGTCAATGGCGAAAAAATTCCGGTCTGGATTGCTGACTATGTGTTGATGGGCTACGGCACAGGCGCAATCATGGCGGTTCCAGCCCACGACCAACGTGACTTTGAGTTTGCCAAGAAATATAGCCTACCGATTAAAGTGGTCGTGCAGCCCCCCGATCAGGTGCTAGATGCCGAGACAATGAAAGTTGCCTATGCCGATGAGGGCTTCATGGTCAATTCGGAGGCGTTAGATGGCGTTGCAGCGGGTAAAGGCGCAGGGCAGAGCGTTGAGGCGGCAGTCAAATGGCTAGAAGCCAACGGTAAGGGCGTGGGCACGGTCAACTACCGTCTGCGAGATTGGCTGATTTCGCGGCAGCGCTATTGGGGTTCACCAATTCCGGTGATCCACTGTTCCGACTGCGGTACGGTGCCTGTTCCAGATGCCGATTTGCCTGTCTTGCTGCCTGAAGAAGTAGAGTTTTCGGGTCGGGGGGCTTCGCCTCTATCCAAGTTAGACTCCTGGATTAATGTGCCTTGCCCTACCTGCGGCACCCCGGCACGGCGCGAAACCGACACGATGGACACTTTTATGTGTTCGTCGTGGTACTACCTCCGCTATCCCGATGCTCGTAACGACAAGCAGGCGTTTGATCCTCAAAAGGCCAATGACTGGATGCCTGTGGATCAGTATGTGGGCGGCATTGAACACGCGATTTTGCACCTGCTGTATTCGCGCTTTTTCACGAAGGTGTTGCGCGATCGCGGCTTGCTAAACTTCGATGAACCCTTTAGCCGCTTGTTGACTCAGGGAATGGTGCAGGCGGCAGCCTACAAAAATCCGACCACCGGAAAGTATGTGCCGCCGCAGCAAATTAACCCAGCTGACCCCCGCGATCCCGACACGGGTGAAGCGCTAGAGGTCTTCTACGAAAAAATGTCGAAGTCTAAATACAACGGCATCGATCCGAAGGATGTGCTGGGCAAACAGGGCGCTGACACAGCGCGGATGTTTATTTTGTTTAAAGCGCCCCCTGAAAAGGATCTGGAGTGGGATGATGCTGATGTAGAAGGGCAATTCCGCTTCTTGAACCGGGTATGGCGATTGGTGTCAGAATTTGCCGAGAGCAAAACAGCCGCTCAGCGCCAAACGTCAGGATCGCTCCAGGAGTTAACAAAAGCCGAGAAAGATCTGCGGCGATCGATCCACTTAGCAATTGAGGCGGTCAGTGAAGATTTAGAGGGCGACTATCAGTTCAACACGGCTATTTCGGAGGTGATGAAGCTGAGCAATGCCTTAGGAGATGCCGCCTGTAAAGATTCGCCTGTCTATGCCGAGGGCATTGATACCCTGCTGAAGCTGCTGGCTCCGTTTGCGCCCCACATCACCGAAGAGCTGTGGCATGGCTTAGGTCACGCCGATTCGATTCACACCCAAGCCTGGTGTCAGCTCGATCGCGCTGCTCTGGTGGTGGATGAAATTTCGCTGGTGATTCAAGTCATGGGCAAGACGCGGGGCACGATCCAGGTTCCGGCTCAGGCCGATCGCGCCGCGCTAGAGCAGCTTGCCCGTGAGTCAGAGCTGGCGCAGCGCTATATTGCAGACAAAGAAGTCAAAAAGGTGATTGTTGTCCCTGGAAAGTTAGTAAACTTTGTGATTAGCTAACTGTGAAAGCGATCTGCGTGGGTTAAAAAGGGTGAGATGAAATTGCGAAGGGTGGCTGATCTGCTAATCGTATCGGGGCTGACTGTGCTGTCGGCTTGTACGCGCTCTTGGCAGATAGAAGCCCGCCCTTCACCGATCGCCTCTAGCACAGCTGTAGCCCCAACAGACGAGCGACCCAACTCTCGAATTTTGCCTGTCAATGTTGAAGGCAAGGTCACAGAAATTGAGCTAAAGCTGTTTGCTCAATCGCCCCTGCCCATTACCACCTATGTTCCGGTCAAAGACTTTACCCATGAGGTTGGGTCTTCCGAAGAGGGCACAGGCGTGCGGTTTTACTACAGCCCCAAGGGCGTGAGAAACGACGAAGCCTATATTCACATCTTTTTGCCGACACAAAATATTAGCGTTGCGGGTATGCAGGATCGGTTGGTGGGAGATGGCGGTTTGCTGGCGAGTAACGGCTGGGAGTTGGTCGATCGCACCGATATCGTGAGCTATGCCTGGGCAAAAGAAAAGCTGATCTACCAACAGCGTGCCCCAGATCAAACCTTTATTGGCTCTATTTATATCGGGGAGCAGGATGGCGCAGCCTTCTATGCCTTTACCCACTATCCGGCTGAGTACCGCAATGCTTTCGAGCCGCGATCGACGGTGATTCTAGAAAGCCTGCAATTTAACGCAAAAAAATAAACCTTTTGCCCATATGAATTGGATGAGGGCACAATCCTACTCTGTTGCCAAAGGCAGCACAAACCAAAACTGAGAGCCTTGGCAGGGAATGCTGTTCACCCCGATCGCCCCACCATGCGCCGAGATAATATGCTGGCAGAGATACAGCCCTAGACAAAGACCCATAAGCTGGTGTTCTTCGTTAGCCATTCTGAGGTTAAACAAGCGATCGCACTGGCTTGACGGCATGCCTTGCCCATTGTCTTCTACGCTGCATCGTAGGCGGCCTGCCTCGACTTCAGCACGCAGGAGGAGGGTAATGCCGGGCGGGTTGTGCTTAATGGCGTTGTTGACCAAATGCCAAAACACCTGCTGAATTTGCGCTCGATCGATCCACACCGGAGGCAAGTCGGCCGAGATGTGATTCTCTAGCGTGATTTGATTTTGCGCGAGTGCCTCTTTTAGGTTATCTATCACAGCGGGCAGCACTGACGCGATCGCGGTGGTTTGGCGATAGAGCTTCACCTCTGCCGTTTCATAGTTGTAGACTTCCAAGAGCTGATTGAGTTTATTGAGCTGCACTTCTCCAGAGCAGGTCATGCGCTCTAGCAGACTGCGAGCCAAGGCAATTTTCTCACCCGGCTGTTTTTTGAGATTGTTCAGGATCATTAACGTCCCCATGACGGTAGTGCGTAAATCATGAGCGATCGCATGAATCAGCATGTCGCGAAACTGATTCAGTCCCTGCAACTTTGCTAGGCTGTCCTGAAGCTGAACAGTGCGTTCTGCCACTTGCTGCTCTAAATTGGCGTTGAGGTGCTGCACCTGCTGATAGAGCTGAGATTGCTGAATGGCGATCGCCACATGGGTGCTCAGCTGCTGCATCAACTCAGTTTCGAGGGGTTGCCACTGGCGCGGAGCTGAACATTGGTTGACGACTAAAACGCCAAAGAAAGGACTGGCTTCTGAGGCTTCAATAACGATCGGCACCCCCATGCCCGCTTTGACCTGATAGCGGTTGTGATACTGCTCGATGAAGGGCGATCGCGTCGCCTGTGCCGTATCGTTAATCACCTTGATGCTCTGGTGGGCAAATATCGCAGCAATTTCTTGCTGCACTGCCGCATCTGCCACCTGCCACCCCAACAGAGAATCCCAGCCTGTCCCGACTGACTCCGCTACAATCCTGCCGCACCCCTCTGGATTAAATTGGGTGATGAACACGCGATCGGCCTGCAAAAACTGCCTCACTTCCGCCACAGTAGTATTCAGAATGGTGTCGAGGTCTAAAGACTGCCGAATTCTTAGAGAGATTTCGCTCAGCAAACGATTGCGCTCTGCTACCAGCAGGATGCGCGCCTCAGATCGGCGGCTCTCAGCTTTGACAGCAGCGATAATGAGCGTCGTCATGGCGATCACGCCCGTAAAGGCTTGCAGCAGCAGCACCTCCTGTCCGGCATCAGCAGGCATGACCGCAAATGGCCCTCGCCCCAGTGCAGTGCCGCTAATGGCGATCGCCGACAGCACAAAGCTGGCTAGGGCAGCGTCTGGTAGCCCAAACCTTAGCGCCGCCCAAATGGCAAAGGGGAAGGACAAATATTCCAGGGGGTATAGGGCAATCTGAAGCGGAACTCTGCTGTAGAAAATCACGCCACTCAGGGCGATCAGCAACCCTAAGACCAGCAGTTTTTCCCCGCTGCGCTGCGCTAGTCTGTCGGAGGGATAAGAAAAGGACAATTGCGTCTGCCAGGGTTTCCTGCCCCTATTCATTTGCCTGTTCATTTGCCCGTTTACCTGCCAATCCAACAGCAGGGGAGTCAGCACCAAAACGCCCATGCCGTCTCCGATCCAGAGAGTTCCCCAGTTATGAGGCACCTGGCTCCAACCCATCTGCCCTGTGCCATAGGCCAGCAGGGTGCTGATCGTGGCTCCGGCCAGCGGCACCGCTAAAACCACTAGCACCACAAAGCTCAGCACATCTTGCAGCCGATCCATTGCATTGCGAAAGCCGATCTTTTGCAGCAAAAAAGCCCCTAGCAGCGCTTGGGATGTGTCACCTACCGTATCGCTTACGGCCAGTAGCCAAGGAGCATGGATCGCGTAATTGACCCAGAGGCTGCCTAACACAATGCCCACCCATGCCCATCGAATGCGCCAAAGCAGCACGGCCACCGCAATGCCCGCAGGAGGCCAAAGCGGTGAAGCTTCAACGCCTAAATTGAGACTGAGCAGAGAAAGTTTTGCAGCCAAAAAGTAGGTGAAGGCGATCGCACCTATGACCCAAATATGTCGTCCCGAGGTTTTCTGCATTCGCCTCAACTAAATAGCTGTCTTTATCAGTTCAGAGCCTAGAGCGATCGTCATAGTTTCCTTCAGAACCCAATTGTTTATAAAATCCCCTAGAAAGAATGGCTCTAGCTTCCTCCAGGTGGATGAACTCAGGGGATGAGCCAAGTGATTCCAAACATGTCTTTGCCCCAACTCCTGTGAGTACAGCCTCATTCAGTTCGCGCTTTCAAAAAAGCATTGACGCAAGAAGTCTAAGATTTAGGTATGAGAATGTTCGTTTTTATGCTGTTTCATAAGTCAACTGAGGGAGAACCCCACCCAAACTTCACAAATCCTCTGGACATTTTTAAGGAATCGGCAAGGATTGGCAGCGTCGTCACGATGACCTGCTGTAAAGGCGCTTAAAATTACAAGAACGTTCCGCTACCCGTTTTTTGCCTTGATGCTTCTGCCTTAATTTTTTGTGTGATCAGCCCTGAGTCACTTAACCTCGAAGCAATTTCATCAATTGAGTCACTCTACAAACTAAGTAACTTTTTATAGATGCATGAGTAGTATTGGCGTAGTCACCATTGGGCGAAACGAAGGCGATCGACTAATTCGTTGCCTCAAGTCCCTCATTGCTCAGCTTCCTGAAGGCATGCCGATCGTCTATGTTGATTCTGGCTCGACCGACGGTAGCGTTGCGGCAGCTCAGGCTCTAGGCGTAAAGGTCATCGACCTGGATATGTCTGTGCCCTTTACGATGGCGCGTGGGCGTAACACTGGATTTTCTTACCTAGTTGAGAACTTCCCTGAGATTCAATATGTCCAGTTCATTGATGGGGACTGTGAGCTGTGCCCCGGCTGGATTGAGCAGGCTTTGCAGGCGATCGCCACCGATGAAAAATTGGCGATTGTCTGTGGGCGACGGCGCGAACGATTTCCAGACGCTTCGCCCTATAACCGAATAGCCGATATGGAGTGGAACACCCCCGTCGGAGAGGCTAAGGCTTGCGGGGGGGATGCCCTAATGCGGGTGAGCGCTATTCGTGAAGTTAACGGCTATACCCCGACCTTGATCGGCGGCGAAGAGCCGGAGATGTGCGTGCGGCTACGACAGCGCGGCTGGAAGATTCACCGGATTGATGCCGACATGACCTATCACGATGCGGCTATGTTTCAGTTTGGTCAGTGGTGGAAGCGATCGCTCCGGGGCGGTTGGGCAATGGCGGAGGGTGCGGCTCTTCACGGCAATTTGCCAGAACGCTACATGGTTAAAGAGAGCCGCAATCGCTGGCTTTGGGGTCTAGCGGTGCCGATCGCTGCACTCGGTCTTGCCTGGTTCACTTCTGGGCTGAGCCTGCTGGCGTTTCTGCTGTATCCGCTTTTGGTGTGGCGGGTCTACAAATATCGCCGTAGCTTTGGCGATTCTGCCGCAGATGCGCGACTTTATGCGGTCTATTGCATTTTGGGCAAGCTACCCGAGGCGATCGGCCAGGTGAAATATTGGTTAACGCGTTGGCAGGGAAAGCAAGCCACGCTGATTGAATACAAGGTACCCAGCGCAAATGCTAGCCCCTAATATCCCAGTTGCTAATATCTCAGTCGCTCATCTCTTAGCCGTTCCGATTAGCCTTGTGCCTCACACCTATCCAAAATTAAGCGACAGCGCCAGAGCGGACTACAAGGGCGCAGCCGTAGCCACTTTACTTGGGGCATTTTGGGTGGCGCGCGGAGCGCGCCACCCAAAATGTCTTTGTTCTAACCTTGCTGTCTACAGCTATACCTGCCACAAAGGAGCACAGGGAGCATGAAGCTACTAATCACGGGGGCATCCGGTTTTCTGGGTCAATATGTTGTGGCAGAGGCGCTACGGCGTGGGCATCACGTCCGGGCAGGGGTGCGATCAGCAGGGCGATCGCCCTTGCCCTGGCAGAATCATCCGGCTTTGGAGTTGGCTCAAGTGGATCTTCTCCAGCGAGAGACGCTACCGGATGCGGTGCGAGGCGTCGATGCGGTTATTCACCTAGCCGCCACCCTGCGGGGAGACTTTCAGGCGCAATATGCCGGAACCGTGACCGCTACTGAAAATCTGCTGAGCGCTATGCAAGATGCGGGTGTTTCTCGGCTGATCGCCATTAGCTCCTTTTCGGTGTTTGATTACCTCAATCTGCCGGATGGCGCGACGATTCAGGAAGATTCTCCGCTAGAAAAAAATCCGGCTCAGCGCGATGCCTATACCCAAACCAAGCTGATTCAAGAAGCGACGGTGCGACGATTTGGTCAAACGGGGCGGGTGACCATCCTGCGTCCCGGCATGATTTACGGACGCGATCACCTGTGGAACGCTCATTTAGGCATTAATGCAGGCGATCGCCTCTGGCTTCAGATTGGAGCCAATGGTCAGATGCCCTTAACCTACGTTGAGAACTGTGCTACGGCGATCGTCTTAGCGGCTGAGCAAGATGGAGCGATCGGTCAGACCCTCAACATTGTAGATAGCGATTTGCCAACGCAGAGCGCCTTTATTCAGGCTCTAGCACGGCAGAACCAGGCTGCACCTCGGGTGATGTCGATGAACTGGGGTCTTTTGCTCTGGCTGGCTCAGCCCTTGGCGCAGATCAATCATTTATTGTTTCAGGGCAAGCTCAAAATACCGGGTTTATTGGTGCCAGCGAGTCTACATGCCCGGTTTAAGCCGCTCCGCTATAGCAATACGCAGGCTCAAGAAGTGCTGCATTGGCAGCCTCAATATTCTTTTACCGCCGCAATTGATCGCAGTTACAGCGATGCCGATCTGCTGGCCGTATCCAGTTAAATATTTGCTCAAAGCCCCTTTACCCGACCGAATCTAGGAGTTATCGATGCGCATTGCTTATCTGACGGGCGAATATCCCAGAGCCACGGATACTTTCATTCAGCGGGAGGTGGTTACGTTTCGCAAGCAGGGCGTAGAGGTTCAAACCTTCTCCATTCGCAGAACGGGCGACGAGCATATTGTTGGAGTCGAGCAAGCTGCCGAACGCGATCGCACTTTCTACATTTTGCCCGTCAAGCCGATCGCGCTGCTAATGGCTCACTTGAGGCTGGTGCTGGCCTCTCCAGCGCGCTATCTCAAGGCCATAAAGCTGGCTTGGTCTACGCGCCAAGTAGGACTAAAGGGCACTTTCTATCAGGCATTTTATTTCCTGGAAGCGGGAATTCTGGCGCAGCAAATTCGTCAAAAACAAATTCAGCATCTGCACAACCACTTTGCCGACTCTAGCTGCACGGTTGCCATGCTGGCGGCGGAGTTGGGTGGCTTTACCTTCAGCTTCACCATGCATGGGCCGTCTATCTTCTTTGAGCCGCATCGCTGGCAAATTGGCGAAAAAATAAACCGCGCCCTGTTTGTGTCTTGCATCAGCCATTTCTGCCGCAGTCAAGGCATGATTTTTGCGCCCTCCGATCGCTGGGAGCGCATGCATATCATTCACTGTGGTGTTGAGCCAAGTCTGTTCCAACAGGTCAACCATCAAGGGGTAGGCAAAAACCTCCTCTATGTGGGGCGCTTGGCAGTGGTTAAAGGATTGCCAATCTTGCTAGAAAGCTTGGCGGCGCTGAAGCCATCGTATCCTGATATTGTCCTGACGGTGGTGGGCGATGGTCCCGATCGCGCCCAGCTAGAGCAACAGGCGGCAGAGCTAGGGCTAACGGCAAACGTTAAGTTTGTTGGCTACCAGTCACAGGCTGAAGTGCGGGAATACATGCAGCAAACGGACATTTTTGTGATGTCTAGTTTTGCGGAAGGGGTGCCTGTGGTGCTGATGGAGGCAATGGCGGCGGGTGTGCCTGTGGTGGCGACTCAAATTGCAGGCGTGAGTGAACTGGTTGAAGATAGCATCAGCGGCTTTCTCGTGCCGCCTGGAGACCCGATTGCATTGGGCGATCGCATTGCCAAGCTGCTATCTAGCGCCGAACTCCGCAATCGCCTGGGTACAGCAGGTCGTGCCAAGGTTGGGAAAGAGTTCAACATTGATCATGAAGTCGCACGGCTATATCGCGTCATGACGATGGCGCTTCAGGGAAAAATTGAGTCTACTCGCCCTAGCTTTGCCGAGAGCGATGTCAATCACCTCTCTGGACTAAAAAAAGTGCCTGGTGGAATAGAGAAAGTTGTTGAACATAGCCCATCCGTCTGAATCTTATACTGCGTGAAGTGCTTAGAGCAACATTATGCTCAGTAACTTTACATAACTCAATTGAATGCAAACCCTCCGATGCCCCCTGAAAATTGGCGCTGGAGGGTTTTTAGTGTCAAATTCCATGAGCTGAATCGATTTGAGAAAAACTATTTTAGATACCCGTGTTAGCAATCCCTCGGGTGTGGGAAAGATTGGCTTATCTACAGATCAAGCTTCGTCAAACAGTTTAAAACAAGCAGTTTTGCGATCGCTTCTGTTGAGGTGTCTGTTTCTCAGAATGCGGCTTAACCTTCAGTGAAATTTCGGACTTCTGCAAGGGTGCTTTATCAGAAATTGGTAAATGTTCAGCGTTTACGCCAGCGCCTTCTCTCTTTACGAGTCCCTATTCTAGTCGTGTAGACCGCAGCTTCTGGATTTCTCCTTACATAGATTCCCTCTTGTGAGGAAAGCAGAACATTTAGCGTTTCATATTCATTACAAACACATAGGAATTTATCATGGCTGTCGAAAAAGTTAACTCCTCTTCTAGCTTGGCTGAAGTCGTCGATCGCATTCTCGATAAGGGTATTGTCATTGATGCTTGGGTTCGGGTGTCTTTGGTAGGTATCGAATTACTGTCCATTGAAGCTCGGGTTGTCATCGCCTCAGTTGAAACCTATTTGAAGTACGCCGAAGCGGTAGGTCTGACCACTCAAGCCGCCGTACCTGCTTCCTAGCATCTGGCTTTATTCAAGTCCGGTTATAGGCCGGACTTGAACGCCGGATAGGCGAAAAGTTGAACTTGCGCTCAGGGCACCGCACTTCCTCACCCCATTTTCTACACCCGTTCTTCCTGCCATGTCTCCTGTAACTTCTCTTCAAGCCTCCTGGCAACAGCAGCGCCAGCAGCGCCAGCAGACTCTAGCCCAGCGGCAACAGCAGATTCGCGTCAAGCTCGATCGCTTTCAGCAAACGCGCCAAGATAGCGCGATCGTCTTGCGACACAATCTCCAGCAATTTCAGGCGCAGCTCCAGCAAGAGACCCAAGATTTTCTTTCACAAGTTAGCATTCAGCGCCAAGAGCAAGCCATGCAGCTTACGCAACAGCTCTGCCGCTCTACTCAGCTTTTACGGCAGCAAACAGCGGAACTACTGTCAATGCAGACTGCCGATCGCGCCCTGATGGCTCAGCAGCTTTTTCAAGAGTTGAGCGAGTTTCACACCAGCCTAAATGAATCAACAGCGCTGCTTCGAGAAAACTTGCAGCAGCAGATTCAGCTTTTGCGCACCGAAACTCAGGACAAACTGCAAGCCCACCGTCAGGAGCGTATCCAGAACCAGATAGAACTGATGCAGGAGTTGAGCAACTACATTGAAGTGCTGCATTTTGAAGTGCAAACTTACTTGAGTGAACTGGCTCAGTCCCGGCAAGTTCGATCGCAGCAAATTCAACAGCAGCTTCAGGAGGGGCGCGATCGTCGTCTTGCCGAAACCGAAGCCCTGTTCGCTCAGCTAGCAGAATTTCGGACAGAGCTACGCTCTATTTATGCAGATGTGCGGCGATCGGTTTGGGGTCAGGTCGGCACAGAGCCTCAGGCTCAGCCGCTTCTTCAGTCGCTCACAGCCCCTCAACCTAAAAGCTCGGGAGGCAATCCAGCCGTCCTAGCCACAAGCCCTGTCAAGCCGATTGCACTTCAGGCCGTAACGCCCGCTAAGCCAGCCACCCCAGCCGAAATAGCCCCTCAGCCTGCCGTTGCTGCTCCTGCCGCTGTACCCACAGCGATGTCTTTGCTCACTCCAGTTCCCTCCTTGGCCACAAAGGAGTTATCCCTCTTGGAACAGCAGATTTACCAGCACATTGAGCATACGCAGGGTGCGCGTCTGACGGAAATTGAGACGGCGATCGGTATCAATCGATTTCAGGCTGTTGAAGCCTTGCGATCGCTAATCAAACAAGGTCTAGTCGTTCAGCGCAATCGGCTTTATCTCTTGCAGAGCGATCGCCTGCAAAGCAATGGATGATTTTGAATTGCGATTTTGAAAATGTTTGACTTCTAGCCTCTGCCCCCTTCACCTATAAGGAAGTCCGGTTGTGACCACTGTTCTTAAAGCCAGCCCCCGACAGTTTGTTGCTACGCCCGCCGTCGAGCGAGTTGCCCTACGCGCCTTTCGCTATTTACAGTCAGGCTATTCGGTTCATTTGCGCGGTGCAGCCGGAACCGGAAAAACCACCCTTGCCCTGCACCTAGCTGACCTCATGGCTCGGCCGATCATGCTGATCTTTGGGGATGACGAATTTAAAACCTCTGATTTGATCGGCAACCAGACAGGCTATACCCGCAAAAAAGTAGTGGACAACTACATCCACAGTGTTGTCAAGGTTGAAGATGAAATGCGTCAGCATTGGGTTGATTCTCGCCTGACGCTAGCCTGCCGCGAGGGATTCACGCTTGTCTATGACGAGTTCAATCGTTCTCGCCCAGAGGTGAATAATGTTTTGCTATCGGCGCTAGAAGAAAAGCTCCTGGTGCTGCCGCCAAACAACAATCGGAGTGAGTATATTCGCGTCAGCCCCCACTTTAGGGCGATCTTTACGTCTAATCCTGAAGAATACTGCGGTGTGCATGCCACTCAGGATGCTTTGCTCGATCGCCTGGTGACGATCAATATGCCTGAGCCAGATGAGCTGACCCAGCAGGAGATTGCCGCTCATAAAACGGGAATCGATCGCGAAAGTGCGCTGATTATCATTCGTCTGGTGAAAGCCTTTCGGACACGTACCGGAAATGAAAAAGCCTCTGGACTGCGATCGTCCCTTATGCTGTCCAAGATTTGTCTTGAGCATGAAATTTTAGTCATGCCCGAAAATTCTGAATTTCGGGATGTCTGTCAAGATATTTTGCTTTCGCGTGCGGGTTTGCCTATCGATGAGGCGACTAGCATTTTGTGGAATATTTTCAATGAAATGATTCAGGCGGATGTGATGCAGTCTCATCAGGTGAATCAGGGGCATCTTGTTTCTGATCCGATCGCTGCTGCAAGCCCTAACGAGGTCGCGGCTTCAGGATTAGCCATTGACCATGCTCCCCAAGCGCGCATCATCCCCAAGAGCGCAGCCGCCGAGGCAGAACCTGCTGATGAATTTGAGCTGACTGCTGTTGTGGACGATAATGGCTCAAGCGACCTTGAGTTGCCTTCTGAAAGCCGAGAATCTGTTGGCAGCAGCAACAGCCCAGTAGAGAACTTTCCCCCTCAAACTTCTGGCTCGGCTTTCGCGATCGCCCACAAACCTCGGAAAAAATAGCGCTATTGCTGAATGCTCAGGATAAGTTGCCCTCACTCCTCTAACGGCCTCCACCATGACCTTCTCTTCTGCCACCCAACCTAACCGGACAATTGCGACCTCTACGTCAGGCTCGACCCTAGCAGATGTGCTAGAGCGGGTGCTAGACAAAGGAATTGTGATTGCGGGCGATATCTCTGTCTCGGTTGGCTCGACAGAACTGCTGAGTATTCGGATTCGGCTGCTCATTTCCTCAGTCGATAAGGCTAAAGAGATGGGCATCAACTGGTGGGAAAGCGATCCGTTTCTTAGCACTCAGTCTCGCCAGCTTACAGAGGTCAATCAGAAACTGCTAGAGCGTGTCGAAAGCTTGGAAGTCGAACTGCGATCGCTCCGAGCTGCCCAAGAAGCTTAATTCTGGGGACTATAAATTGAGTTGTAGATTCAGGCAATGATGTTTTGATGGACAGGCGAAGCTTATCCATCAAAACTCATTGCTCAAATCATTGCTCTTTGAGGACTACCGTCAATTGTTGGCAGAAGCGATATCGTAGGACGTATGAATGCTTCTGATGCGCCACTGGATGTCATACCGAATTCGATAACGCCCTCTCTGAAAGATCAGGGATTGGCTCCGCTACTGCTGACAGTGGTAGAGCTAGTGCGTCAGCTCATGGAGGCTCAGGTCATCCGTCGTATGGAGGCGGGAGAACTGGAAGATGCCGATCTCGATCGCGCTGCCGAAAGCTTGCGGAAGCTAGAAGAACAGGTAGTTAATCTCTGCGAAATTTTTGAGGTAGATCCTGCCGATCTAAACATTGATTTAGGAGAAATTGGCACGCTGCTGCCCAAGGCGGGCGGCTACTATCCCGGCACAAATTCTGCCAACCCAACGATTTTAGAACTGCTCGATCGCCTTCTAAACACCGGAGTCGTCTTGGAAGGTGAGGTTGACTTAGGGTTGGCACAGCTCAACTTAATTCATGCCAAACTGCGGCTCGTCCTGACCTCAAAACCCATTTAGGCCACGGCTTTAGCTCTCATCTTGCCCCTGGCTGAAGCCTGCTGAGGGCTGTTGCGGTATCGGCTGGGAAACCGGGTTGAACGGCGGCTCAATGTTGCTCTCTGATCCCTGAGAAAACAGGCTATGCCGCCGGAACTGATTTTGAGCAGGCTTGACTGGAAGTTCGATGATGCACTCAGTGCCTTGATGAGAGGCAGACTGAATGCTGAGTCGTCCTTGGTGCTGATTGACGATCGCATGATAGCTAATGGCAAGCCCTAACCCTGTGCCTTGTCCGACATCTTTGGTGGTGAAGAAGGGATCAAAGATCTTCGACTGAACATGGGCAGGAATACCACAGCCGTTGTCAGCGATCGTCAGCCTAACCCAGGGTTCAGCCGTCTCCAGATCTGAGCTAGGGCAGGTGGTGATGGTGATGTGCTTAAGGGTTGGCTCTGCTGCTGGACTGCCAGGAGAACTCAAGGCTTCGATCGCGTTGATCAACACATTGAGCAGTACCTGATGCAAGAGTTCTGGATAGCCTAGAATAGTCGAGATTTCACCGTACTGGCGCACAAGCTGAATGTCGGGCAGGATTTGAGAACTCAACGAGGTTAGCGCTTGTTCCAGCGCTTGGTGCAGATTAACGGGGCAGCGCTGGGTCTGATCGACATGGGCAAAGCTCCGCAGAGATTGAACAATTTCTCGAATGCGAGTCGCGCCCACCTTTACGGAATGGAGCGTGCGCGGCAAGTCTTGCATAACAAAGTCTAGGTCAATTGCCCCAACGATATCGTGGCATTCTTCCGCAATTTGCGGATTGCGGGTTTGATAGCACTGCATCAAAAACACTAGATCTTCGATGTAGCGTTCAATGTAGGGAATGTTGCCGTAGATAAAGCTAATGGGGTTGTTCATCTCATGGGCTAACCCAGCTACAAGTTGCCCCAAGCTAGATATTTTCTCGCTGTGGATAAGCTGAGTCTGGGTTTGCCGGAGATTATATAAGGCTTCAGCTAAATGCCTTGCCTGGGTGGCGCTAGCGCTAGCCTGTTGCTGCATTTGGTCGTAGAGATGCGCTTGCTGAATTGAAATTGCTACTTGATCGGCAACCGCTTGGGCAAGTTTGCGATCGCCCTTTGACCAGCGGCGCGTCTGAAAGCATTGATTGAGATAAAGGATGGCGTGGATCTGCTCATCGGCTTGCACCGGAACCACCAGAGAAGACTTGATTTGCGCCATCTCATACTCGGGGTTGGAAGCGCCGATTCGCGGATCTTGAGTGATGTCAGCGATCGCTACAGCCTCGCGATGCTGAATGACCCATTGAGTAATTGGCCCGTGGGTATTAAAGCTATCAATTGAAGAAGCCAACGGAGGACGGCAGATTTCATAAAGATGCCGCCGCCGAGAGACAGGGGGCAAAGCCTCTGCCCCAGGCAGCCCCACAATAGAGGCTTCATTGGAGTCCTCGATTAAATGTACCAGACAGCGATCGATCTCCAACGCCTCTAGCAACTGGGCGATCGCCGTCGTCAGGATGGTGTTGAGGTCAAAGCTTTGGCGCGTTAGCGTCGTAATTTGGTTAATTAACTGCTCCTGTTGAGCCTGCTGGCAGGTTTGTTCATAGAGCTGAGTTTGTCGAATCGCGATTTCTAGGCACTGGGCCACTGCCTGCATGAAATCTACTTCTGAGGTACGCCAACGCGGATGGCGATCGCCCAGGCAAACGATAAATCCGCTGGCTCCCTCTTCCCCATTAACAGGGATCAGAAGACTGACAGGCGCACCCAACATCTCAAGCGTAACGCCGTCGAGACTGACGTTGGCTTCCCCAGCCTGCACCCAAGGCGCAATTGTTCCTAACTCGGCTAGAGCATATTCTGCTCTGTAGCGAAGACTGCCATCTTTACTGTGTTCACAGACCACCTGAATGTGCTGGCTGTCTTGAAAGTACCAGAAAAACAGGCAGCGATCGAGGTGCAGCAACGTTGCCACCTCGTCTAACACAGCTTGGAGAATAACGTTTAGCTCTAGGGAGGTGCGGATGCGATCGACAATACGTCGCAGCAGCGCTGTCTTCTGCCTATAGCCTTTGTTGGAGTTGCGAAGTTTGTGGATGATCAATGGGCTTGTATGAGAAAGGGGGAAAAAATATGGTTGCTTAATAGCCACAGCAAAGCCGAATTAGAATTAACCTAATTCAGCCTCTTGATAGACACCACCCTTTCTAGACCGACAAGACTGCCGGAAAAGTTCACTCTGCTACACAATTATCTATCACAAAAAATTGTGCAGTAGCTTAATTAACTTTTTGTGAAACTTACTTAAAGCGCAAGAAAAACGAGATGAAAGCCGTATTTCAACAAGATAAACATCTCATTAACACCTTAAGGTTTTGTCGTGAAAGACGGTGACTTTCTTATGGTCTGTCTTAATTTTAAGTGAAAAATCATGTGTCACAATCGTGACACATGATCTTGTATTGATGCCTTCGCAGTCGTTCTAACCGCTGTGAATACAGCTAAGACGTTGTGTACGGAGTTGGATCAGGTCAATACCTCACCTTCAGTTTGGGCGATCGCCAGTAGAGTCTTCACCACAGAGTCAGGGTTAAGACTAATGGTATCAATGCCCTGCTCTACCAAGAACTTAGCAAATTCTGGGTAGTCGCTAGGTGCTTGACCGCAAATGCCGACCTTGCGCCCCTTGGCTTTGGCCTTTTGAATGACGACACGCACCATTGTTTTGACGGCTTCGCTACGCTCATCAAACACATGGGCTACCAAAGAAGAATCGCGATCGACTCCCAAGGTGAGCTGCGTCAAATCATTAGAGCCAATCGAGAAACCATCAAAGATTTCGCTGAATTCGTCGGCTAGGATCACGTTGCTCGGTAGTTCGCACATCACGTAGACCTGTAAGCCATTTTCACCCTGTACCAGCCCATTTTTCGCCATTTCTGCCAGAACCTTCCGTCCTTCCTCGGGGGTGCGGCAAAACGGAATCATGGGAATGGCATTGGTCAAGCCCATCTCGTCTCGGACGCGCTTCATCGCCTTGCACTCTAGCCCAAAAGCCTCGCTGTACTTAGGGTCATAGTAGCGAGAGGCTCCTCGCCAACCCAGCATTGGATTTTCTTCGTCTGGCTCAAACTGCCTGCCGCCAATGAGGTTGGCATACTCGTTGCTCTTGAGATCAGACATGCGAACAATAACAGGATTGGGGTAAAAGGCAGCTGCCAGTTTGCCAATCCCCTGAGCCAGCTTATCGACAAAGAAATCAGGCTTGTAGGCGTAGTTTGCCGCCAGTTGAGAGATCTCCCATTTGGCTCCCTTGTCTCGAAGCTGGTCGAAGTGAATCAGCGCCAGCGGATGAATTTTGATCTGATTGGCAATAATGAACTCCGATCGCGCTAGACCTACTCCGCTAGAGGGTAAAGATGCCAGCGAAAACGCCTCTTGAGGGTTGCCGACATTCATCAAAATTTTGGTGCGGATTTGAGGCAGGTCGTCTAAATGCAGTTCGTCCACTTCGTAAGGCAGCAGTCCGCCATAGATTTTGCCTTCGTCGCTGTCGGCACAAGAGACGGTAATTTCCTGTCCATCATGCAAAGTGTCGATCGCATCTCCGCAGCCCACCACAGCCGGAATGCCCAACTCGCGGGCGATGATCGCCGCATGGCAGGTTCGCCCGCCCTGCTTCGTAACGAGGGCGCTAGCTTTTTTCATAATTGGCTCCCAATCGGGATCGGTCTTATCGGCCACCAGAATTTCCCCCGCTTGAAATTCATCCAAGCGAGCGACATCGGTCAGCATTCGTACCTGACCCTGACCAATCAAGTCGCCCACAGCCCGACCGATAAACAGCGGCTCTGGGGGATGAGAATCCTTGAGCTTATAGGTGCGCAAGACATTGCCTGACTTGCGGGACTGCACGGTTTCTGGGCGCGCCTGGACAATAAACAGCTGGCCTGTGTGTCCATCTTTTGCCCATTCCATATCCATAGGGGTGTCGCCGCCATGCACGCCTGAGTAGTGATCTTCGATCACACAAGCCCAGCGCGCCAAGGTCAGAATTTCCTCATCGCTGAGGGCAAATTTTTGGCGATCGCTCTCCTCAACGGGGACATTTTTGACCAGCTTGCCCCCTGCTTCGTCATACACCATCCGCATGTCTTTGCTGCCTAGCCGCTTCTCTAGAATCGGCTTAAATCCGGTCTTGAGGGTTGGCTTAAAGACGTAGTACTCATCTGGCACCACAGCACCCTGCACCACGTTTTCTCCTAAGCCATAGGCTGCGGTGATCAGTGCTGCATTTTTGAAGCCTGTTTCAGTATCGATCGAAAACATCACCCCAGCCGTAGCCAAGTCCGATCGCACCATTTTTTGCACGCCCACAGACAGCGCCACGTCCAGGTGGTCAAAGCCTTGAGCCACGCGGTAAGAAAGGGCGCGATCGGTAAAGAGCGACGCAAAGCAACGATGACAAGCCTCTAGCACCGCACTCACGCCTTGAATATTCAGATAGGTTTCTTGCTGCCCTGCAAAGCTGGCATCGGGCAAGTCTTCAGCGGTCGCGCTAGACCGAACTGCCACATCCAGATTGTCCGTTCCCTGCTCAACCCCGTAGCGCTGCGAAAGCTGGGCATAGGCAGTGGTAATGGCATTTTCTAGCGTTGGCGGAAAGGGCGTATGCAAAACCAGCGATCGCGCTTGTTTGCCGCGCTCTTGCAAATTGGGGATATCGTTAACGTCCAAGTCAGATAAAAGCTGTCGTAGCTGCGCCTCTAGTCCCGCATTTTCGATGAAGTAGCGAAAGGCGTAGGCTGTGGTGGCAAACCCTGTCGGGACGTTTACCCCTTGAGCCATCAATTGTCCAATCATTTCCCCTAATGAAGCATTCTTGCCACCCACCAGGTGAATATCTGCAATACCGACTTCCTCAAACCAGAGAACCAATGCCTCTTCTCTAGAACCTTCACTAACGGGGTTTGTGCTGGGTTTATGGGCAATAACCATGAATCTGCTCCTGACAACGGACTGCAACTAAAAGTTTGATGCGAGGCTAAATCTGAGATCTATCTGGGATTTTCTGAGATTGCGATCGCAGCCTTTAGCTCTGTAGCGGCAAAAGCCAGACTGCAACCCTGCCTCCAACTTGTACCTAATCTAGGACGGACAATTTACCCATCCCAACTTGGCACTTGAATAAGGATAAATTAACGCTAGCGCATCCTTAGAAAAATAAGGGCTATTGATATAGCTTTGTAACAGTGTTCTCAGAATTCTCACGCCGAGAATTGTGCTCTCTTTTGCTAAGAGGAGAGCCATTTTCCGTCTTGGGCTGAAGCTAGATGTTAAGGCTCATAAAGAAGCGCGCCTAAATTTTCTTCAAGAAAATTTAGGCGCGCTTCTATTTTCGCTGCTTAGGTTTATGGATGAGCTAGCTGGGTGGATGAGTTAGCTGAAAAGATTTTCTGAATTTGCCATCCTCAACAACAAGTAGACCCGCTTACAAGCAGACCCGCATAGATTCAGAAATCTGGACTTTGTACGCTGTCCCAGCATGTGCCCTCTTCCCACAGTCTTCCCGTATGCTCACAGGCGGCTTGGGTCTGCAACCAAGGAATTGCAGTGGGGTGGATGTTGTCGCGTTGAGATGCGGCAAGCGCGAACTGAACCACCTCGTAGATGATTCCTAGGCTTATTGTCATTAACAGAACAAAGGTGGCTAGTCTAGTCAGCGCTTTGCGGCGATCGATCGGTTTACCCTGACGCCTCTGCACTGAGCGGCGATCTCGACCTGCTAGCAAAACTACATATAGACTGCGATGAAAGAGCGGAATGGTTAAGCGAATGTCGATGAGGTGATGATTTTTCCAATTCACCTGACGAAAGGCTAACTTGAGCGCATTGAGCTGTTCGGCTGTAAAAGTGGCTCTGGCATCGGGTGAAATTCGAGTCACAATTTGCTCAAATGAGTCATCGGCTCTTTGATGGGAGGCTGAATGGGAAGACATAACGTTGAAGAGAGTTCGCTATCATTCTGGCCTATGCTTTTCCATTCTCTCTCGGTAATGTTCATGAGCTTTCTCGCAAAACTCCTTCAATTAACAATTCTTTATAATTCTGTATGGCTTTTAGAATAATCTCTTTCGAGATCGATGCCCTGGATGAGGGGTTTCTCCTCCTTGACTCTTCCGTAGCTTTTTGATAAACGCATAGCTAACTCACTTGGGACGTTTTGGGTGGCGCGCTTCGCGCGCCACCCAAAACGTCCCCGTCCTAGCCTCGCCGCCTACAGCTATAGTTCAACTTGTCTGAATCGTATCAGTCGGTACTGCCCATTCCTGCTGTGATCCACCCATAATGTGACAAAGGATGAAGGAGTAACTGGAGTGAATGCAGCAGAGCAAGCGATCGGTCTAGAGCTAGCAACCAAAATTGCGGCTGTCGTGACTCTGTTTAAGGCGCAGTTTGCCGATGCCAAGGCAGACCTAAAGCCTTGGGCAAACGACCCTGATACTAAGGAACATATTGATCCTGACTCGATCGATATTGGCTTTCATTTCCCTGGCTGGAGTCGCTCGATTCAAAGCCGCAGTATTTTGGTACAAATTCGCTTCCACAGTGATTCCTTAAAAAGTGATTCCTTAAAAGAAAATTTAATCGAAGCCTCTCGTCGGGCGATCGGACTTGAGGCAGCGGGGTTTACCCATCTGGGCGAACAATGGCGACTGTCTACCATTAAGGACTGGCAGTTTGTTGGCTCTACAGAACCTACAGATGAGGTGCAGGAAAAACTGAAACTTTTTTGTCGGCAGATTTTCGAGCTATTCAACGGCAGTGAGACAGGCAGCAATACGTAGTTGAGCTAGCTTTGAAGCACTTCTGTTAGCCATTCTGCCGAGCCGCTTAAGAGCTAGTGCTAGCAGATTTTGCTGAAGCAAGGGCTTCTGCGATCGGCAATTCATCAAATACAGATCCGCCTTCTTTGTAAATCGCTAAATCAAACCAGAAGGTTGTGCCCACGCCCACTTCGCTAACCAAATGTACTTGGCTATGGTGCTTCTCAATAATGTTGCGCACGATCGACAACCCTAGCCCTGTGCCCTCAAGGGTATGTACGCGGTTCTCAACTCGGAAGAAGCGATCGAAAATAGCTTGCTGATCCTCTGGGTCGATGCCAATTCCTGTGTCAGCGACCTCAATTCGGACATGGGTGGGCTGAAGATGATGGCCGCTCTCTGTTTCCAAGACATAGGCTCGAATAATCACAGAGCCACCTGACTGCGTGAACTTTAGCCCATTTCCGACTAAGTTTGAGAACACTTGCAGCAGCAGATCGTAGTTGCCCAAAACGGATGGGAGGTCGGGCTGAACCTCTTGCAATAGCTCAATCCCTTTATCTTTGGCGTTGAGGCGATGGGTGCGTAAGGTTTGCTCGATCGGCTGAGTAATTTCAACCGGTTCAAGATTATAGCGACGATGCGACTCTAGCTTAGACAAATCGAGGACATCGTTGACTAAACGGGTGAGGCGATCGGTTTCGCGGTTGGCTGTTTCCAAAAACTCGCGTTTTTCGACTTCAGTTAAATCTTCGCCATATTCATGCAGCGTTTCAATAAACGACTTGATGTTGAATAAAGGCGTGCGTAGCTCATGAGAGACATTGCTAATGAACTGGCTCTTGGCTTCGTTTAGCTCAACTTCGCGGGTAATGTCTTGCACCGTAATAGCGATGCCGCGAATGTTTTCACGATACTGATCGAAAACGGTGTTGAGCAAAATTCGCACCGTGCGGTTGATCGGTTCGGGAATAGTAATCCGATATTCTGCGCCATCCTTGAGTTCGTCTGAGGCGTTGCCAGAGGCCAACTGGTAAAGGGGTCGGGTCAGCTCGACCTTGACGGCATCGGTCAAGTGATACAGCACATTTTTACCGATGATCTCCTCTTGGCTTTCCCAGCCAAAAATTCGCTGAGCGGTTGGGTTAGTGAGGATCACGTTCATGTCGGTATCCAACAAAACTGCCCCATCGGCGATCGTCGAAACCAGGGTTTCTAGCTTGGCCTTTTCGGCAGTCAGCTCATCAATGTTTTGCTCGTCGTAGCTCTCTAACCGCTCAGCCATTTCGTTAAAGTTGAGAATGAGTTCTCCCAACTCGCCCCGCACGGGCAGATCGACCCGCTGCCTGAAGTTTCCGGCTGCAATATTTTTCACCCCCAGCAGCAGTTCCTTGATGGGTTTGGTAATAATGAGCGCATTAAAGACAGCTCCCAGAATCACCATGACCCAGATAGAGATAAATACGGCGATCGTTACATCTCGAGTCAAGTGAGAAGAGGCGACTACCGTCGGGTTGGGATTAATGCCGATCGCCATTACTCCTAGATATCTGCCGTCATGATTGAGCGGCACAAATACGTCAGTCACCTCGCCATCGGGCGTGATGTGTTGCCGCACCATCGGTTCATTGGCGTTTTCGGCATAGGTTTCAGGTAGCTGAATCCGGCGACGAATCGTCAGAGAATTTTGAACTTCTGACTCTGAATAAGGGATGCCAAAAAAGATCTCACCGTCTTCGTCGGCGTAGATCATGTAGCGAACGCTAGAGGTGCTGCCGTAGAAGCTATGGGAAAAACGGGCAAGCTCTGTACGGTTGCTCTCGCTGACTAAGGGAGCCACGTTAGCGGCGAGCAAAAGCCCTAGATCGCGCCCAAAACGGGTGTCGTTGAGACGGGCATCTTGCTGGATGGTATTGACAGCCCAAAAAGTCAGGCCGCTCATCAGCAGCGAAACGACTAAAGTTGCCGCTGCCATCAGGCGAGTCTGGAGGGTGAAGTCTGACCACCAACGGGCGATCGTTTCTCGAATTTTGGTCGGCAGGGCTAACAAAGTTGCTTACTTTAACTTTTCTTAATTTAACGTCACTTAAAAAACACTTTACCGCTTTAACTGGCCTTACTGCCCAAAACTCGATGACCAATGTCTTTACGGTAGTATGAATCTGCAAACTGGATGCATTCCACTGCTTTGTAAGCTTGAGCGATCGCTGCCTCAAATGTGCTGCCGAGTGCCGTTACGGCCAGCACACGTCCGCCGTCGCTCACGAGCTGCTCTTGTTTAAGCTTTGTTCCAGCGTGGAAGACGATCGCCCCGGTCGCCTCTGCTTGACTAATGCCCTGAATGGGATGCCCCTTCTTGTAGGCTTCTGGATAGCCACCCGACGCGATGACGACACAGGCGGCGGCTTCGGCCTTCCAAGCCAAGGGTGCCAACTCTTCTAACCGCTGCTGCGTACAGGCCAGCATCACTTCTTCTAAGGGCGTTTCCAAAAGTGGCAGAATGACTTGGGTTTCGGGATCGCCAAAGCGGCTATTAAATTCAATCACCTTGGGTTCTCCCTGAGGGGTAATCATGAGTCCTGCATAGAGAACGCCTCGATAGTCAATACCTCGGGCGCGCAGAGTGGCGATCGCAGGCTCCAAAATCTCGACCTGAATCTGCTCTATGAGCGCTGGAGACACAATCGGGGTAGGCGCGTAAGCTCCCATACCGCCCGTATTGCTTCCAGTATCCCCTTCGCCAATTTGTTTGTGATCCTGGGCGGGCAGCAGCGGCCGGATAGTTAAGCCATCGGTAACCGCTAGGATCGAGACTTCCTGGCCTTCCAAATATTCTTCAATCACCACCTGCTGCCCTGCTGCCCCAAACAGACCGCCGAAGCTGGCTTCTAAGGCCGCGATCGCCTCTTCTACGGTTTTTGCCACCGTTACGCCTTTCCCTGCTGCTAAGCCATCTGCCTTGATGACGATCGGCGCACCCTGAGCTTTGACATAGGCAATGGCTAAGTCAGCCTCTGTAAACGCGGCTGACTTGGCCGTTGGAATCTTGGCTTCCTGCATCAACGCTTTTGCCCAAGCCTTACTGGACTCAACTTGTGCGCCTGCCTGAGTCGGGCCAAACACCATGAGCTGCTGCTGCTGCAAATAGTCTGTAATGCCTTCTGCTAAGGGAACTTCTGGCCCGACCACAATCAAACCAATATTGTTGACCAGCGCTAGACGGGCAATGCCTTCAAAGTCGCTAACACCCATAGCAATGTTGCGACAGCGATCGAGCTGTGCCGTGCCTCCATTGCCAGGAATACAGAAAACCTCCTGGACACGCGGCGATTGCAAAAGCTTCCATACAAGGGCGTGTTCTCGTCCGCCGCTTCCAACCACCAAAACTCTCACGCTTTGTCCACCCTTGCTGGTATATCTTGACCTTTCATAAAAGCATCCTGCGGGCAGGATCGACCATACCTTAGGATAATCGACTTAGGCTGACCCACAAACGCCTATTTCACATTAAGACTATTTCACATTAAGACTTTTCTAAATGCCCCGAAACCGGATTGAAATTGGCGAAAATATAAAACAGCTAAATTCTATCGCTTTGGATGTCGGGTCTATGAGTTTTCAAGTGGGGCGATCGATTCATCAAGGCAATTGGGGCAGGGGTTGCAGAGCCATTGTGGTGGCGATCGCCCTTCTCTGCTGCGGTTTACCTGCGCTTGCAGAAGAACCCTCTGATGCGCTGCCGCCCAGCCCCCTAGAGATCACTGAACCCGATCCACTGCTGCCCGCAATGGTAGTCGATCGGCCGCTCAGCGACCCAGAAAAGGCGGTTTTGACAACGGCTCTGGATGAACTGCAACGTCAGGGTTTGGCAAAGCTCGAATCTGGGGATCTGCCGGGTGCGTTGCTCATTTGGAATCGAGAGCTAAGGCTGCGGCGCTTTTTGGGGACGGCTGAAGAGGTCAAAGCCCTCAGCCGTGTGGGTGACGTGGCATGGCGGCAAAGCGAAACCACAGAGGTGCGTGTCATTACGGCACGACTACTAGAAATTCAGCAGCAGGTACAGGCTCAAACTCCTGTAGACTATGACCTCCTGCTCAAAATTGCTCAGGCGTACCAGACCATGCGCGCCCGGACTCCTGCCGTCGCGCTGTACGATCAGCTCCTCACCGAGGCTCGCCAGCAGCAAAATAGAGCGCTAGAGCAGCAAATCCTTACGGCTCTGGCAGAAATGCAGCTTGCCTACTTTGACTACCCTAATGCGTCTGCTGCCTACGAACAGCTCTTGGTCATGGCTCGAGAGCAGGGCAATCGCCCGAATGAGGAACTCTATCTCAAGCAGTTAGCTTATATCTATCAGCAAAATAGCCAGCCAACCCAAGCGGTGGCCATGCAGCAGCAGCTCGTTGATCTCTACAGACAGCAGCAGAACTTTTTGCCCATTCCACTCCTCAAAATCGACATGGGGGATAGCTATGTCGCTATGGGACGCCCCGATCTGGCGGCTCCCAGCTATCAGGAGGCTTTTGCGACAGCGCGATCGGTTCAACAATATGCTCAGGCTAGTGATGCCCTAGAGCGACTGGCAACTCTCTATCGCTCCTTAAATCGCCCAGAGGATGCGATCGTGGTCTATCAGCTCCTGCTAGATGTGCAGCAACAGTCCTACAACATGTTAGGCAGGCTCAACACCTATGATCAGATGGGGCAAATCTACCGTGCCACGGGCAATATGAACCAGGCGATCGCCGCATTTCGACAAGCCCTCCAGATTGCCCAACAGCTTAATTACAAGGTTGCTTATTTTACAACTCAAATTGAACAGGCTGCTCAACCTGCCCCGGCTCAGTCCCCTCAAACACCCGCTCCAGCCCCTTAGAATCACGAACTTAATAACCTGTAATCGCTTTTTGGAAGTGCCGCACGGAGCGCGGCACTTCCAAAAAGCGATCCCTGTCTTAACACTGGTGAACTCTAGCTATATCTAGGACTCTTAGGGGTAAAGACAAACTGCCACCTTAGATTTTTGTTAAAGCAAGCAACTTGGCAAAAACCTGAGCGCTGGCAAACATCAAGGGAAAGGCAATTCCTAATAAACCCAACCAGCTCAAGAGCGAGATGAGCAAATTCATTGGTCGCCTTGGAGGTTTGCCCTTTGCCATAGCAGAAGCGGCTAAGTGAGTGCCATAGGCAATCAAAGCAGCCCCTCCAATGCCGCCGATCAGGCTCGTTTTGAACCACACTTCAATGGGTGGGTTAGGCTCTGCCAAGCGCAACAAAGGCAGTAGTGCAAAGCAGAAAATTTCGATCGCTAACCAAATTCCTAAACAAAAGAAAAAATCCTTCCGAGCGAGGCTATTCATAGCAAGACTGTCTACTGTAAAGAGCGAGATGCCAGAAAGAATTAACGAGAATATAGCCGGATGCTGAAAATCATGCCGGATTCAGGCGCACTCTGCAAGCCAGCTTTGGCAAGAATTATAGTTAGCGGTCAGCGATCGCGCTTTACTCAACTTAAACTCAATCGGCTATTGCGTAAACTTTAATTTCTCTCAAACCTGACCCTGAGATGTCTCTGGTAGTCTGTATAGATACGGATTTTTTGCACTTTGCATAGATGAGTTACGAGGCTGTTTTAGGGATCATCCTACTTAGCCTTGAATACTTCTTTTGTCTTTACATTTAATCAGCCGCTAATAAAATATCTAAAAAGATTGCCTTATGAATCACTATTGCCTCACTTGGATTGAAAACTGGTGCTTTGAGAATGGCTGGACTGAACCGTTCGTAGAGCGGCGCAATGAATTCTGGGCATTTCCACCTAATGGTGTGATGCCTGTGCCTATTCCTTCTCAAGCGCTCCAGACGATCAAACAAGAACATGGCTTGACGATTCATGAGAAAGTTGGCTGTTGGGCGGCGATCGGTGCCAGCCTTGCGGCGATCGCTTCTACCTATCTCCTAGACTGTCCCATGCCTCTGGTTGCAGCTTTTGGCATCTGCGCTGTCATCGTGGCTGGATTGGAAACCGAAGATAAGTAGCTTAAATGCTACCTAGATTGGTAGAGCAGATTGGCTTTACTTCATCTTTTGGCGAATGAACGCCATGATTTGAGCCACCTGCTTCTTCAATCCCTCTACGTCGGTTTTAAGCTGCATATTTTCGCTGCGAAGTGCCTTGACTTCAGTCTGTAGCGTCAGAATTTCAGGGCTAGCAGATGGTGCAGGGGCAGAAACTGCTGGTGATTGAGGATTCCTAGTAGCGGCTGTATCGTTAGGTAAAGCAGTAGACGAAGCTGCGGCAGTAGTGGCAGGAGGCTTTTGAAGCGCCTGCTGGCGGCTCCTCGCTTTTGCCATTGCTGATTTGATAGCTTGCACTAAGGCAGGCTGCTCAAAGGGCTTGCCCACAAATTCAAAATAGCCAAACTGATCAGGCACGGCTTTTTCCACATCTTCTCTACGCCCAGACATCAGCACCACCGGAATGCTCTTTAATCTGGGGTCATCTTGTAGTTTCTGGACGACTTCCCAGCCATTCATCCGTGGCATGAAGAAATCTACTAAAATCAGGCTGAGATTTTCCTGACTGACAATTTCTAGTCCTTCTACCCCGTCTACCGCTTCTAGGACTTCAAAATTACCTTTGGGCAGCATGTCCTTTACCTGCATACGGACGGTTTTGCTGTCATCGATAATCAGGACTTTTTGATTAGCCATCGCGATAAAATCTCCTGGAGCGGCAGATTAGGCAGAGCCTGACGTTAGGCCATATATCCTGAGCTAACTTGGAAGATGGCGGAACCATCTTGCTTCCCTTTTTTCTAATCAGACTTCATGACAAGACTTCATGACAGATTAGATTTTGAGCCGATTAAATTTTGGGCTAGCTCAGCAGAAGCTTTGTCTTCTGCCATCCTCATTAAAAAATAAAGTCTATTGGAAATATATCTAATTACGCGGATTGTAAGAGAAATCTACATCCGTAATTTTGCGTATCTTGAAAAAAATTGCAAGCAGAACTTGACAACAAAGCTGTGAATTAAGAGCGAGTAAGCTTGAAAGTAGGAGGTTAGAGTGGGGAGCATGTCACCCTTTTGCAGAGAAAAATAAGACCTGTAAGATGATGAGGTTCTTGTTGTTCGTGGAGCACCTGCCAATGACCCGGGAAGAAAAAATCGCACTTGACCAACACATTCAGGCCATTGCAAAGATTTTGT
>DATNPL010000171.1:0-14189 GCA_036703255.1 Coleofasciculaceae cyanobacterium | reverse complement strand
TTGGAAGTGCCGCGCGGCACTTCCAAAAAACTGTTGGATTTTATTTAATCGATGATCCTAAGCAGATGAGTCGCCGTCATCAATTACCGCTGCCCGATCGAGCAGCAGCAGATCCCGTAAAGCGTTGGTGTCCAGCTCAGACAGCCAGTTTTCTCCTGCGCCCACCACCTGCTCTGAGAGGGCTTTTTTGCTCTCAATCAGTTCGTGGATGCGTTCCTCTAGGGTACCTGTGCAGACAAACTTATGCACCTGAACGTTGCGCGTTTGCCCAATGCGGAAGACGCGATCGGTGGCCTGATTTTCTACCGCCGGATTCCACCAGCGATCGAAGTGAAACACATGATTCGCCCGCGTCAAGTTTAAGCCTACGCCGCCCGCCTTTAGGGACAGGATGAAAATCCTCGCCCCCTGTGGATCGTTTTGGAAGCGATCGATCATGTCCTCTCGCTGCTTTTTGGAAGAGCCACCGTAGAGGAACAGCACCTCGCGATCGAACTTTTGGGCCAGATAGGGCTGAAGCAGCTTTCCCCACTCGGCAAACTGCGTGAAGATGAGAGAGCGATCGCCTGCGAGCAGCAGTTCCTCTAGCATTTCTTCTAGGCGTTGCAGTTTGCCCGACTGCTCCGCAAAGCGTGCAGCAGGCTGATCTAGAACGCCAGGTGGCGCTTCTGCATCGGGATCAGGTTTGAACAGCACCGGATGGTTACAGACCTGCTTTAGCCGGGTGAGCAGCGCTAAGATCATGCCGCGCCGCTGAATGCCCTCGGCGGACTCGATAGCTTCTAGCGACTGATCCACCAGCTTTTGATAGAGGGCGGCTTGCTCTGCCGTCAGGCCACAAAAAACCGTCATCTCCTGTTTTTCGGGCAGATCTTGAATGATGGAGCGATCGGTTTTCAATCGCCTTAAGATAAAGGGTTGAGCCAATGCCCGCAGGGTTTTTAGAGAGGCCGTATCGCCATACCGCTCGATCGGCACGGCAAAGCGGCGCTGAAAGAAGTTCTTAGGTCCTAAATAGCCGGGATTCAAGAAGTCCATGATTGACCAGAGTTCCGAGAGGCGATTTTCAACGGGCGTTCCGGTCAGGGCAATGCGGAACTGGGTGTCAATCTGTCGGGCAGCCTGAGACTGTTTGGCGTCAGAGTTTTTCACATTTTGCGCTTCGTCTAGCACTATTCCCTGCCAGGGAAGGCTCTGCAAATCCTTGAGGTCACGATGAATTAGTGAATAGCTGGTGATGACCAGATGCTGATCTTTGACGGCTTTGGTAAAGGCTTTGCCCTGCGATCGCTTGTCTCCATGATGCACCATCACCTTCAGGCTGGGGGCAAACCGCCGAATCTCGCGCTCCCAGTTGCCTAAGACAGAGGTGGGACAAACCAGCAGCGTGGGTTTCTCCAATACCTCCTGTTCTTGCAGGTGCAGCATCATAGCGATCAGCTGAATCGTTTTGCCTAGCCCCATGTCATCGGCCAGACAGGCTCCTAATCCCCAGCGCTCTAAAAACGCCAGCCAAGAGGCTCCGCGCAACTGATAGGGGCGTAGCTCTCCCTGAAAGCCTTGGGGCGTCGCAATCGATTCCACACTCTGATTGCCCGTGGTGAGGGCATTGATCAGCTCTTGCAGCGTGCCGGATGCCTCAAAGCCAACCACAGGAAGCTTTTCAATCATCTGCGTGTCGCCCGTGCTAATGCGGAGAGCATCTTCTAGAGACAGCGCCATCTGCTCTTTGCGGCTCTCAAAGAAAGTCTGTGCCGCCTTGATGTCTTGCGGCCGCAGCTCTACCCATTCGCCGTTGACCTCCACCAGTGGAGTATTTTGCGCCACCAGGCGATCGAACTCTACCTTAGACAATCGCTGTCCACCGATCGTCAGCTCCCATTTAAAGCTCAGCAGACTTTGCAGTCCCAGCCGCTGTTTTTTAGCCAGCTTTGGCGCTTCGGCCTGCACCCGCAGCCCTAGCCGATTGGCCCAGCCCTCCTGGTTGGCTAAACTGGGGGGCAGCACTACTCCAAAGCCGCTATCCTGCAAGCGCCATGCCGTTGCTTTGATAAACTCATAGACCTGGAGCGGATTGAGCGGGCAGGACTGCGGCTGCTGTACCTGAAGGCTAGGTTCGATCGCAGGATAGAGCCGAGAAGCCAGCCCTAATCCAGCCAGCAGCGTTTCTTGCGGCAGGTCGATCGCCCGTCCCATATGCTCTAATCGCTCAACCGGATTTTTCCAAATCACCCGAGCGCCCACCAAAAACTCGGGGTCATTCACGGCCTGGAGATAGTATTCCAGCGACCAGTTGCCTTGACCCGTAGCAGGCGGCTGTAGGTAAAAGCAGGTGCGAAATGTCGCCAGCTTTTGGCTAAGCTGATGCTGAAGCAAAGCAGTCCACTGCGTTAGCACAGACTCTAAGCGATCGAGTTTGGCCATATCGGCAGTCATGACTGGGCTGCCCCCTAACGCCTGAAGCCACTCTCGCAGAGGCGTTTCTTTGGGTAAGGGTAAATTGGGCAAGGGCTGGGTGGCCGTGAGCGATCGCAAAACTGTGTCGATCGTGCCGTTTAGGAAAGAAAGAATCAGCCTTTCACTATCGTTGCCCTGCTCATTGCTGCTCTGTCCATCGCTTTCATCGGCGATCCCATAGGCGCGGCAGGCACCGGGCATTTGCTGGGCAAACTGCTCCAGTCGCGCTCGATCGGTGGCGCTATCCATCAAAACTTGCCACTGGGCGATCGCTTCTGCCTCGGTTGGCCGCGTTAGCTGCGGTAAAAACTTGGTTCGCGCTAGCAAATCGAGCTGCCAGCGGGCCACATGCGACCAGAACCGCAAGTCTGCGCCCATCCAGGCAGAAGTCTCATCCTGTACCGAACTCAAGGGCAAAGACTGAAGCAAGGCCAGCGTTTCAGCAGCCGTTAGCCAAATGCCCTGCACCTGCCAGGAATGTAGCAGCAGCTCTTCTTCGACCGCCTCTGCCGCAGAGTGTCGAGGCACAAAAGCTGCACGATCGGCATCAGCCGCCACTATGCGGTAGGTGGGGGCTGTAAAGGTTAAACTCTGCCAGCGGGGCGATCGCTCTAGAGGAGGGTCGGCTGCCAGTGTGGCTCCGCGTTTGCGCGATTTTCCGGGTGCCGCTGCCGCCAGCGAAAATTCTGCTACCGTCCAATTGATCTGCTGCGAGGTGTGAAGCGATCGCAACCAATCTCTTAACTCTTCTGCCGTCATGGCGAAGGGATGCGGTGCAAAGAGGTGAGGCTCTGAGTTCTCCAGTTCCAAAGGTTCAACCCGCCGCCAAATTTCGCCCCACACAAAAAAAACAGGGCGATCGCTGGGTTCTCCTGCCTTTGCGGCTGGAGTGACACGCTGATCTTGAGGCTGCGAAATCCAGCTACCGTGAAGAATGGCCATACCTGACTCTCCAAACGTTGCAACCGCTGCTAAAAAACCAGAGGAAAGCTCAACTTCTCTGGAGATTCCCTGGAGGGCGCAGTTTCATCTGCAATGCTGGACTTATTGTAGCGCTCAGAGGTTAGAGAGTTGAGCATTTGACAGCACTATACTTATCTCCCTCCTGGCTTGCATAACGCTGTAAGGCTCCTGACAAAATTAAAAGCCAGAACTTTCTCAAGAAAGTTCTTCAAGTTATTGCTGTGAAGATCCTCAAGGACATCTGAATGATCTGCAATGCAGGATTGGATGGCAGCACATCTCGTTTGCCTGTGTCTACAAAACCCACTTTCTTATACAGCCCCATTGCTTTGACATTTCCCTCTGTCACCCAAAGCTCCAATTTGGTTTGGCTGCGTTGCTGTGCCCAAGTCAGGACTTCTGCAATTAGCGCAGAACCGATGCCTTGAGCACGACAGGTTGGATCGACCCACATGCCGCCAAGATGCCCAGTTTTAGAATCTTGGCGATCGACAAGACCAAAGGTAAACCCAACCACGAGTCCTGCTTGTTCAGCCAAAAACATCACATGACTGTTGGGTTGACTAAGCGAATGGGTCAACATTTCCCAATATGTCTGCGGCTGAGTCTGTGCTTGTTGCAATGTTTCTGCAAAGGCATTGGGAGAGTCGGCCAAAGCACGCAAGCGGACTTCACGAAACAACGACGCTTCATGCGGTTGTAATGTGCGAATGTGCATACCCGTTGGGCTTTTCTTAACGTTGGGCTTTTCTTAACGTTGGGCTTATTTCAAATTAGAGTCAGGATTTTTGTGGCTTGGGCAAGGCGCAAAAATCCTGACATCTCTCAAAAGCTTCACCTCAGATCTGTCTTAATGACGATCGAATTGAAGCGGCTTGCTACCTTCTGGTAGAGAAATTATTGAATTTATCAGGATAGGTTTGTACATATGAAACGGCTATGACCTGTGCGTCGATCCGTAGAGGAGCGTGGGTCAGTCAACTTTCGAGGAATGACTTATGTTCGATCGCGTTTTAATTCAATCTCAAGCTCTCCGTGAACGTGCTATTGTCGTTCCACCAGAGCCACCGCTGCCACCTGCGCCTATGCCATCACCGACGCCAAATCCTTTACCTGACCCACTGCCGCCAACGCCGACGCCAAATCCTCCCTATCCGTCTCCAGTACCCGCACCCGAAGAGTTGCCTGAACCGATTCGGGATTAGGGCTACCCTAAAGATGCATCGGGTGAACCGGATGCATACTGAGCAAAGCTAAGGATCACGAATCAATTAGCAATAGCTGTTTGGAAATGCCGAGCGGCACTTCCAAACAGCTATTCGATTTTATCTTGTGTGCAGTCCTAGTAGAGAGCAACACAGGTTAGTGAAGCAGTCTACTTCTCGGCAGACTCGCGGGCAGCAGCAGCTTCATCGGGGTGGATGCCCAACCGGGTGAGGTTTACCCGACCGCGATTGTCGATTTCGCGCACTTTGACAATGACTTCATCGCCCAGCGCTACTTCATCTTCCACCTTGCCAACGCGATAGTCTGCCAATTGCGAGATGTGAACCATGCCCTCTTTACCGGGCAAAAACTCCACAAATGCGCCAATGGGAATGATGCGCGTTACCTTGCCGATATAGACATCACCTGCGCTGAGCTTGCGCGTCATGCCTTCAATAATGGCACGCGCCTGCTTTGCCTTAAGGCCATCTACCGCAGAAATGGTGACGGTACCATCGTCATCGATATCCACCTTGGCTCCTGTTTGCTCGGTGATGCCTTTGATGGTTTTGCCACCTGGGCCAATGACCATACCAATCAAGTCGGTATCGATCTTGATGGTAAGCAGACGCGGCGCATAAGGTGAAAGCTCGACACGAGGTTGATCGATCGTCGCCAGCATTTTCTCCAAAATATGGATGCGGGCGGGTCTTGCCTGATTGATGGCATCGGCAATGACGCTGATGGGCAATCCTGTGATCTTCATGTCCATTTGCAGAGCCGTGATGCCGTGATCGGTACCTGCCACCTTAAAGTCCATGTCGCCCAAAAAGTCTTCGATGCCCTGAATATCCGTTAGGATGCGGATTTCTTCGCCTTCTTTGATTAAGCCCATCGCTGCACCGCTGACAGGCTTGGTTAGCGGCACCCCTGCATCCATCAAGGATAGAGTAGAGCCGCAGACCGAACCCATTGAAGTGGAGCCGTTGGAGGACAGCACTTCAGACACAACCCGGATGACATAGGGAAACTCTTCCTTGGGTGGTAACACAGGCACCAAAGCCCGCTCTGCCAAGGCACCATGTCCGACTTCTCGCCGACCGGGCGATCGCATCGGTCTTGTCTCACCTACCGAGTAGGGCGGAAAGTTGTAGTGATGCATGTAGCGCTTCTCTTCATCGGGATGCAGGTCGTCCATGTCCTGCGCGTCGCCCGGAGTGCCCAACGTGACAACAGACATTACCTGCGTCAGCCCGCGCTGAAACAGGCCGCTGCCATGCACTCGATTGGGCAAAACGCCCGTGCGGCAAGAGATAGGACGTACCTCATCGAGCTTGCGGCCGTCCACGCGCACATTGTCTTCCACAATTTGACGGCGCATCAGCTTCTTGGTGATGCCCTTAAAGGTGTTGCCTAATGCCTTGGAGTTAGCCGCAGCCGCTGCGCGAATAGAATCCTCTTCAGGAAGTTCAGCGATCGCCTCCACTACAGTGGCCTTTACTTCATCTAGAGCCGCATCACGCTCGGCTTTGGTGAATGAGAACTGAGCCAGGATATGCTTTACAGAATCGGTAACGCGATCGCCGATAAAGTTTTCTAGCGTCGGATCAACGGCTGGCTCTGTTTCTTGCACTAGCTCAATGCCTAGCTCTGCCATCAGCTCACGCTGTGCTTGAATCAGATCGGCCACGACCTCATAGCCAAACTCGATCGCTTCAATAATGTCTTGCTCAGGTAGCTGGTTGGCCCCTGCCTCGATCATGATGACGCCATCCGGTGAGCCTGCAACCACTAGATCCAGATCGCCTGCCTCAATTTCGCTATAGGTTGGGTTGATGATGAAGTCATCGCCAATTAACCCGACCCGCACAGCTGCCATAGGGCCGTTGAACGGAATTTTGGCCAACATTGTGGCGATCGAAGCCCCGGTTACAGCCAACACATCGGGCGGCACTTTCTCATCCATAGAAAGTGTGGTGGCGACAATTTGAATATCATCCCGTAGCCAGCCCGGAAATAGAGGCCGCATGGGGCGATCGATCAAACGGCTAATCAGCGTAGCCCGCTCTGGCGGACGGCCCTCCCGACGCAAAAAACCTCCCGGAATGCGTCCGGCTGCATACAATCTTTCTTCGTAATCGACCAGCAGCGGCAGGAAATCAATTCCTTCTCGTCCCGATGCTCGCGTTGCCGTCACCAAAACTGCGGTGTCGCCTGACTCTATCAACACAGAACCGCCTGCTTGCGGTGCAAGCAGACCTACTTTCAGCCGAATATCCCTTCCATCGAAGGATATTGACTTGTCTATTTCGTTGATCATGAAGCGCTTAATCCTTGGCTAATGTCCTCTTTTTTCTTCTGAGGCAATCGTAACACTGATATTCAGATAGCGCTTCATTGAGAGTTGCAATAGGAATTGCACGGGAGAGCCAGGGGGAGATTGAATCAGAGAAAATAAAGTACGGTTCTAATACTCTAAACCTTTATGCCCAATCGCATCTTAATCTTGACTGCGGGTTCGCAAGGAGATATTCAGCCCTACGTTGCTTTAGGGTTGGGGTTGCAACAGGCAGGCTTTGAAGTCACTCTAGCCACTGATTCGAGCTTTTCTGCATGGGTGGCGAGTCATGGCCTGCCTTTCGCTCCACTCCGCGCCCCCTTTGCCCAACTCATTCAAACCGACGCAGGCAAAAAGGCGCTGGCTGGAAAAAAGGCGTTTAGTCTGAAGCAAATGATGCCCATGCTGCGTGAAATGATGGATGATGTCTGGGATATTGCCCAAAGCTACCAGCCGGATGCCATTGTTTACCATCCGAAACCGCTGGCGGGCTATTCCATTGCCGAGAAGCTAGGCATCCCCGGATTTTTAGCTATGGCGCTGCCAGCGTACTCGCCAACGCAGCAATTTGCCAATCCGGTCTTCGGCGGCGGCAATTATGGCGGGCTGCTGAATCGCCTGAGCTATGAGGTCTTCCTCAAAGCCTCTCTGCTGCCTTTCCAGGGTTTGATCGATGACTGGCGGTTGAAAAAATTAGGGTTGTCCTCGCTGCAAGGCGATCGCATATTGCACGGCAAAACCGTCCCGAAACTATACGCCTACAGCCGCCATGTGGTGCCAATTCCGGCAGATTGGGATGAGTCGTCGATCGTCACTGGATACTGGTTTCTGGATGCCTCGCCTGATTGGCAACCTCCGGCTGATTTGACTGCCTTTTTAGCGCAGGGTTCACCGCCTGTTTATGTAGGGTTTGGGAGCATGGCATCTCAGGATGCGGCTCAAACAGCGCAACTCGTGATGGATGCAGTCCGCTCCTCAGGCCAACGCGCTATTTTGGCGACAGGATGGGGTGGGTTATCATCTTCAGAGATTGCCGATGATGTTTATATCCTGCAATCTGCCCCCCATGATTGGCTATTTCCTCAGTGTCTCGCTGTTGTGCATCACGGTGGAGCCGGAACCACAGGGGCAGGGTTACGTGCCGGAAAGCCGACTGCAATCTGTCCTTTCTTTGGCGATCAGCCCTTCTGGGGCAAGCGCGTTTTTGATCTGGGGGTTGGGACTCAACCCTTGCCTCAGAAGAAACTGACGGCAGACAAACTAGGACAGGTCATTCGAGATCTTGTCGCTGATCCAGAAATACAGCAACGGGCTGAAGTGCTGGGTCAAAAGATTAGAGCTGAGAATGGCGTAATTCATGCTGTACAGACCATTCAAGAACGGTTATCGGCACCCTCTTGAATGGGAGAGATGAGGAGCTGGAGAGTAGGCAGGCAGAAAGAGGCTAAGCCACCTCTGCCCTCATCCCCTCATCACCCTATGCTATCGTCCTCGTCTTTTAAACGAATCCAACCATTCCCGAATTTGCTCTCCGGCAACATCGCGTCCGCCAAGACCAAAGGAAAGGGCGATCGCCACTGCAATGGCTCCCAACAACAGACCAAAGGCCAGGTTAACAATGCTGCTGGCAATGCCCATTTGCTGCAAGGCCATAGCGGTAACGAGAGCAATGATGGCAATTCGGGCGGTTTGTCCCAAAATTTGCGCCTGGTTATTGCCAGAAGCGGTAATGAGCTGGAAGGCAAGATTGGCCAGGTATAAGCCCACGCCAAAAATGACCACACCTACCAGTACCCGAGCCGCAACGGCTAGGATGCCGTTAACGATCGTCGTCAGCACAGGTAGCCCAATCACTTCGGTTGCGGCAACCGCACCAAAGAGAATAATGCCCACCAACACGACAATGCCCGCAATTTCTGAAGGCGTGCGGCTGGGCAAGGGTGGCGTAATTGCCCTCCGGGAAGTCACGTCTTCTTCGGCCAAGATATCTTCAGGGAAGGGTGGCGTGACGACAGGCGCAATGGAGGGCAAACCCAGCCAGCCAAAGATGTTATCGAAACCAATGCTGGTGAGAATGCTGGCCACTAAATCAGCCACAAACCGCCCGATGACGTAGAACAATACCAGAATCAAAGCTGCGGTAAAAATCTGCGGCAGCGTGGTGAGAATCTGCTCCAACATGCGGGTGGCGGGTGCAGAAATCGCCTGGACTTCCAGGGCGTTTAGTGCCGCGATCGCCGTTGGAATCAGCACTAGCACATAAACGATTGTGCCCAACAGACCCGACAGAGACATGCCACCTGTCGATCGGGTCAAGCCGACTCTTCGGCCAAGCTGATCGGTGCCGACTGCCGCCAAAAGATTGGTAACAATACCCCGCACTACGCGAGCAATCAGCCAGCCTACAGCGCCAATAATGACCGCTGTCAAGATCTTGGGCAAGGCCGAAAGCACCTGATCGAGCAAATTCTGGACGGGAGCCAGAGGGCCTTGAAGTTCAAGGACATCCAGAATCAGCGGCAGGAAGAACAGCAGGATAAACCAGTAGAGGGCATTTCCCAGCGTTTCGTTTAACAAGAAGGGGCTGCTTTCGCCTGCTTGAGAGGCAAGGCGATCGTCTAAGCGAAACCGCGCTAGCCCTCTTGTCAAAATCGTTTTGGAGAGCGTTGCCAACAACAGCGCTACTCCCAGCAGCAGGGCTGCACTACCCAACTTCGGTAGGTAGCTAAAAATTTGCTCCAGAAATCTGTTGAGCGGAGCCGATACGGCCTCTAGGCGCAGGGCATTGAGAAAAGCGACGATCGCAAATGCCATGATCACCCAAAACACCAGCAGCGAGATCCATTTCTCGATCGGGGGTGAGTCGTCTCCGGCAGGCCGTCCGGTCATCCAGTTGGCGATGCGATTGTCAATGCTGGTGCGATTCAAGATGCCTTTGACGACCGAAGCCACCACCAGCGCTATCAGCCAACCCAAAATCAGGAGAGCGATCGCCCCCAAAATACTGGGCAGGTAAGTGCCAAGCTGTGTCAACAAACCGGGCTGAACAAGTTGAATGGAGCCAGGTTGACCGGGGGTGGGGTCAACCTGAGCAAGTTGAAAAACCTTGGAAATTGGCGGTTGCCAGAGAGTACGTACAGGTGAGCACCAAAACTGATCCATAAATCCTACCCTTTGAGCGAGTACAGGGCTAATTCAACGCAGATGCCGTCGGAGAACCATCAGAGGCGAGGCAGCTTGAGGCAGTCAGTTTCTAGAAACTTTGCCATGCGCTGATAGAACTTTAAGGCTTAAGAGGCCATAAAACTAGCAAACACCGTTACACTATTTCGCTCGTTAGAGATTGACTTCCGCCTTTAGGCTGAAATGCAGCCCAAATAGCTGAGTTTTCTCTTATGGATCTTGTCAGCGCAGAAGAGCGCTCACGGGGTTTTGAGCCATCCCACGCAACCCAAAACCCCAAAAAGTTGATCCTCCAAAGCACCGAGCGCCTTGGAGGATCAGCTTTTAAGAAAATTGGAGAGTATTTGCAATCTCCTGAGATTAGAGTTTTGTGGCGCGCTCCACAAAACTCTAGGGATCGCGGATTAAATAACACCGGAACCTCAAGCGTAAGGGTTTAGCATTCTGACAACCCTCTTTGCTACGACCAAGGGCACATCTGCCGAAGGCCAAACCCCTACAGGTATCAAAATTACTGCTGTGGCTCGTTATTGCAGCGCTATTCCAGTAAAGTAAAAAAGGAAAATACACGGAATCTACCGGGCTGTTGATCCCATGTCGTCTGAAGTATTTGAGCAGTCGATTCAAATTAACGCTAGTGCCACTGCCGTAGAGCGGTGCATCACAGATTTGACGCTGATGCACCGCTGGCTAAATCCTGCCCTGCGCTGTGAGCCAATCGGATCTTGGAGTACAGCGTTAGGCAGTAGAAGCCGTTTTGTGATTCAGATTCCTCTGGTGCAGCCCGCCCTCGGGAGCGTCGTGGTTGAGCGAGAGCCAGGGCTGGTCGTTTGGGAATTCAGCGGCTTTTTTAAGGGACGCGATCGCTGGGAATGCCAGCCCAATGAGAAAGGAACTCACCTGATTAACCGCTTTGAGTTTGATATTCCCAACCCGCTAGTGCGCTACGGCTTTAATCAATTTGCTGCAAGCTGGACAAAACAAGATATGCAGGATCAACTCCGGCGGTTCAAAAGAGTAGCCGAGGAGATTGATTAATCTGCCTGGTATCTGTCTTGAGCGTACATTAGGTAACTAGGAGGTAATTAGGCAATGAGAAATTCATCCAGATTGACTTCAATCCTAATATCTCCCATATCTTTATAAACCTGCCAGTCACCGCTGTTGCGATGTAGCAAAGAGCCTTTGTGGGTGACGCAAATCGCAACTGATGCCTCTACATTGGGGCCTCGAAATAACGTTGCAGAGTCTTTTACATATCCCCCTAAGTCATACTGATCGCAGGTAATTGTTTCCTCGATCGCAATAAAGGTTTTTCCAACACTCGCACAACGCTGTTGAATGGCGAAGAGTCTACGCCTGATCTCATGCAAACATTGATCCGGCGGTAAATCTTTCGCAGCTTGGAGAGCGGCATTAATGCTTTGGCGCAGCTCTTGCTTGATCTGTTCTCGCTGATTTTCGGCTTGGGCTTTTTCGCTTTGTGCGTTTGTCTCAGATTGAGAATCTTTTTGTAAGAGTAAGGGCATCACCGAGGAGATAAGTAAAGTCATGAAGAGGCTCCTTGAGGAGGAAAGAATTAGGGACGAACAATGACTGGAAAAATGAGTTCAAAAGGCTGAAACTTATCGTCTTTTGAACGCCCCGATAAAACAACGGTATAGCTGTCGGCAGCCGGGAAGGTGATCAGGGCTTCGATCGCCTGAAATGCTTTTGGGGATGCGGTAGACAAGGGAACATTTTGGGCGATCGCCTGATTGGCAGAGTTGTAAATGGCTACCTGGCAAGCACAATTTTCGGGAGGAATCAGGCCACCCCCTCGCTGGGTTAGCACAAATTGCATCGGGCTAGCTTGATTGGCCTGGGGCATATCATCCGGTTCTAGATGAATGGAGGCTCCAACTGAGCTAGAACTAGCCATCTGCTGTCGATAGGCGATCGAAGGTAAAGTCCCTATCAAGGGAGCAAAGGCAATACCAAATACGGATAATATGAAAATCGGCAAAATTCTATGCATGGAAATATTTCAGTTTGTCTTGTAGAGAAACTGCTCAATGAATAACTAGGAATGCTGAAAAGATTGGGATGCTGAAAAGACTGGGTAGGAGCAACTCTAAGGACAAAGAGAAGAGCTGCCTTTGCACTCCTAAAAACCTGAACTCATTTGAGCTGGCGCATGTCTGTTACTTGCTAATATAACAGCTCCGATCGCTTCCAACAAGGGGTAGTTTGGCTTTTCAACGGCAATCTGGCTACTTTCTAAGCTAATTGGAACATATTTTTAGAAAATTATTCCAATTATAAATGGAGTCACACCTGCTACCTGGTTTAGCCACACCAGACGATGAAGCTTGGGGCGATCGCGGCATCTCCCTCTAATCTTTTTTTAATTGGAACTTTAAAGAATGTGGTTCTAATTAAAATAAGCTGCTAGAATCACAGCAAGGGGGTAAACATCCTCCAGACTCTGAAGCAAGGGTAAACCATGCTCAACCCTGCATTACCAAGGCTCTTGGTCACAGGTAAGAGCTGACTTCAGCGCCACTCAATCCCAAAGCCTGTCTTGATACTCTAGCATTCAGACTCTAGCACTCTGACCTGCGGCTTTTCTGCGCTTCAGGCAATCGATCTTGCCGAAACTGATCAGAAATTGCCTTGGTTTTCTATTTTGGCAAACTTTCGCTCGCTTGTGTCTGCTATGTCTTGTGTTTGTTATGTGTAGAGCAACTTCGGGCGATCGATTCTTTCCTGTCACTCCCAATCTGGTAATCGTCATGCACAAATATCTTTCTCTACTTGTCTCTATTGTGTTAGTGCCAGCCCATATTTTCATGGACATGCCCCACGCGATCGCTCATCAACCTTTAGCGCTGGAAGATGTTCAAGCCACTGTTCATCTTGAGCCTGATGATTCTCCCTATGCTGAGCAGCCTAGCCCCACCTGGATTCATCTGATGCGATCGGATGGTGAGACTGTTCCTTTAGCGGACTGCAACTGTAATGTAGTGGTCTATGATTCTCTCAATCAAGCGATCGCACGTCCGTCGCTGGCGTCAGTCTCAGCCGAGGGGCATGAACAGCTCATGGGGACAAGCATCACCTTCCCCAAAGCCGGAGACTATCGGCTTGTGTTTGCCGGACAGTCCAGAAGCGAAGCTTTCCAGCCTTTTGAGCTTGAGATTCCAGTGACTGTTCGTCCTTAAATTCCACATCGGAGCAATCTTCTGATCAGAAATGAAGGGCAAGAGCTGCATCATTCTTGCACTTCGATCGTATACATTCATAGTCGTTTTGACAGGCGTTATGTTTGCAGTCTGCCAAATTCGTTGCTGGCTATCTAAATCTTGAGCTGACTGCCTAAATTCTGAGCCATTGACTCTCAAAAGCCCTGCCTTGAATCTTCAAATAAGAGGTAAATTATGCGACAAATTAGCTTAGGTCTAACGATGGCAATCACCACAGCCCTACTGGGTTCATGGGCGTATGCAACTGAGTTTTCACTGCCCTACAGCGCTGATCTGGATATCGATATCGCAGATATCAGCGACGCATCTACCCAGATTTCTGCTGTTCCTTCGAGTGAAGCTGTGACAAGCGATCGCGTTTCGGACACTGAAAGCCTGTACTACTTTACGGTGGTCATGCCCCAGAATGTGGAGCCATTCTCCAGACTATCGTTTAGTGAACTGAGTCGGGATGCATCTGCGATGCCTATGCGATTTGATTTGATCAACGCTGAAGCCTTTGTTGGAACTCCAGGGGAGACAGGCGAAGTGATCGATTCTGTCGCGTGGATGGATGAAACAGGAACTTTTTGGATTGAGTTCAACCCTTCGCTAGCATCAGGAAAAACATTGACAGTTGCGCTAGAAGCCCCTAAGCCGCTGTCTGGAAAAAATTATGAATATGGCATTGCAGCCTACACCGCAACAAGGACGCCTATGGCTATATTTGCTGGAAATAAAACGCTGACTGTTGATTAGGCTCGAAAATTAATTAATCTGGAATAGTTTTTTGGAAGTGCCGCGCGGAGCGCGGCACT
>DATNPL010000162.1:0-20938 GCA_036703255.1 Coleofasciculaceae cyanobacterium | reverse complement strand
GGAGCGAGGACTCTTGTGCCTCTTTTTCTGCGTTTTCTGGCTTTTCTGCATCTCCAGCTGTTGTTGATGAAGCAAGAGCAAATGTTCACGAGCCTGATGTTGAGAGAGTGAGAGGAAGCTGTGGATCGCATCTCCATCGGGTTGAGACAGACCCAAGGGGCGATCGCTGCCGCTATCCGAATCGTGATTATCCGAGTGGCCGAGTAGGAGGAGATCGCGGCGGTAGAGTTCAGGGTTGCCTTGCTGAGATAAGCGAATCGAGTAATCTTCAAAGGTTGCCGATTGGAGCAAAGGCTGAGTCAACTTTTGCAGCTGCCAAATCTGTTTAACCAGAGGAGCAAGGTGTTCAGCAAAATCAGCCTGCTCTCGCCTCAACTCTTCCGTCAGATCAGGCTCCTGGAGCAGCTGTTCTTGCCTCAACCCTTCAGCTAGATCAGGCTCCTGGGGCAGTTGTTCCTGCCTCAACCCTTCCGTCAAATCAGGCTCTTTGAGCAGCTCCTCATCTGACTCCTCCTGCACCTGAGCTTGTGGAGCATCCGGCAATAACAAAACCTCCTGCCCTAGCCTGTTGTGAATCGCTTGAAAAGTAAAGCCTCGACCCAGCTGGCTACCAGACAAACGGACAATATCACCTTGGTCATCCACTTTTTCAAAGACGACCCCCTGCTTAGCGTGATAAAGCCCCACCGTTGCCTTAATCCCGTGACCTTCTTGCAGGGCAGCGACCACCGCCTCAAAGGAACGACCTGGAGTCGCCTCTTGGACGATCGCCTCTTGCATCACCGTCATGAGAGGAGGAATCCCCGTCTTCTGCCACGATTCGGTTTGACCCCGCGTCAAAGAACGGCGTTCAAGCTCATAAAAGCTTTGGAGTGGCCGTAGCCCGTGATCCTTTTCAATTTCGCGGCAGACGCGATGGCTGCGTTCCTTATCCTGCCAAGTAGGAATACAGCGACCATCGACTAGATTAATACGGCTAGCCACAAAATGAGAATGCTGATGCTGGGTATCTTCATGAGCAGCACAGAACCATTGATACTCATAAAGCTCCGAATCAATAAAAGCTTGAACCTGCCGTTTAAATTCAGACTTATCATCTTGGCGTAACAGTTCAGGGTGACGAGCGGACACCACCAACCCCGCGAAATGGTCGATCGCCCTATTTAACATAAACTCATCCGTCAAATCATGGGTTGCGGCATCCTCATAGCTATAGCTTTGAATCAAGTGATAAACCGGGCGCTCGATCTGTGGATTAATATCGCGAGACATCAAAAATTGCTGAGAGACAATATCTGTTTCATATTCAATTAGCGTACCGCCGAGCCACTTAACCTTCTCCTTACCCAAGACATAGCCCGTCGTTTCGCTAAAACTATTGTTTTGTAAAACCTTACCGATCATGCTTCATCATCTTTCTGGTTAGCCCTATGCCCTTGAGTGAATTGCAGCGAGATCGCCCCCAACAGCCCCTCCAATCGACCTAACTGATCAAGATAATCCTGAGTTAAAGGCAGCCCCTCACTTCGTTGAGCAGCCGTATTAATTGCCTTAGCCATTTGGTTGCAGCTACTCCTTAAGCCAGCCAAAAGCACATAAGTCTCCCGATTGATTTGAGGCACAATCGGACGAGGACGCGGCACAGATGCAGAGAACACCTTAGCTCGAACAAACGCTGAAAGACTGACCCCTTGGCAGAGCAGCTCTAGCTGTTGGTCTTCCGCCTCCGTCAGATAAAAGCGCTTAGCGATCGTGCGACGAGGGTTGATTTGAGAGTTCCCGATTTCTTGAGCGATCGCATTTTGTAATTCATTTAGAGCATCATTATCATCTTTTAGATCAGGCATAAGCCTCCAACTTGCCAACGAGATATCCGTAATTCTCCTCATAGGATACCCAGCAAGGTTGGAGTAGATTAATGGCGCAGGTATTTGAAGTAGGGACAGCAGTTTTTCCATGCCTTCCTCGTCAAATCACCAACCTGTTCCTTGTTTCGTTATCTAGATATTAGGAGTATTGAATTAGGCGTAATGGAACTTTGGAAAATATTAAAAGAGGTGTTTATGGGTAAGCCCCCCAAAACCTATTCTGAAAGTATTGCTGAGCAAATAGGCACCCAATTAGATACCCTAGCCGAGAATCCAAAAGGGATACAGGTCAAAGAATTAGTGTCTAGGATGAGATCCAAGATCGAAGCAGCCCAGGCGGTAGGCCATACCTTAGAAGATATTGTGAAGGTATTTGAGGATGAGGGAGTGGCGATTACCCTCAATACCCTCAAGCAGTATTTACGAGAGAGTCGGACATCTGCCTCAGATTCTGATGCCCCTGCCCCTCCAGAAGCAACCCCCAAGCCAGCAAAGCTAAAGAAGAGCGACCTGCCGCCAGCCTCACAATCACAGCCATTGCCTCAAACAAAATCCCAAGCTACCAAATCCTCATCCTTGGAGCCTCAGAGTGAAGTGAAGCCTCGGCTTACCAACACCAACAAAGACGGCTTTCAAGAGATGCGTAGCGATGATGATCTCTAAGTAAATATAAAAAGTGTACCCATGACCGCAAAAGCTCAAAAACCACTTGAAGTCGTTGAGTCTCTTCAACGCAACAGACTCCTCATTGGCTCTACCTCAGACAAAGGCGGCAACGGTAAATCGACTGTCGCTCGTGTCATGGCCCATATTGCAATTCAACGAGCCATTCCAATGCTGGCGTTTGATTGCGATCGCCGCAACGCTCAACTTCACCGTTACTACAACGAAACGTTCGCTTCTATCCTCGACTCAGAGGAGGGTGTAGCCCGCATTGACTTAAATGTGAAAGGCGGAGCCGATAAGCTAATCAATAGCTTGGAATCAGAAGCCACCCAAATCGTGCTGATTGACTTTCCCGCCGGGGGCGGCGAGTTGTTTGAGAAATTCGAGAAGGATATAAACCTGTTTGATCTTCTAGAAGAAATCGGCTACGAACTAACAATGGTGAGTGTTCTGAGTCGAGTGAAAGACTCTATCAATTCACTGCGATCTCTAATGGAGTGCTGCAACGGTCGGGCAAATCAGATTGCAGTCAAGAATGGCTTTTTCGGTGATCCTGATAAGTTCAGCCGCTTTGATAACTCCAAAACCAAAAAGGCGCTTTTGTCAGAAGGCGGCATCGTCATTAACTTCCCTGACCTGTATGACGATACGTATGATCGCCTAGACGACAAGAACATGACGTTTAGCCATGCTCTCACCCCCGAATCTGGTCTACATCTAGCAGATCGTCGTCGGGTAAAAGTCTTCCTAGATCAAGCTGAAGCTGAACTGCTGAAGGCTGGCAAGTTTTTGGGCTTAGGCTAAGAATTCTTCAATCAATATCTGTCAAGACTATTTCATAGCCCAGACTGCCTTTCTAAATTGAAGCGTAGGGGGTGAATTATTCACAATCAACACCAGTAAAGACTATGACAACTAATGGGGCAAACAACGGCAGTAGTCAGAGTGGCAACGACAAGCAGATTCTAAAGGGAGACAGTATTCTTGAGAAGCTACTGAACCAGTTTCCAGAAGACGATCAGCGCCTGATTTTGCAGTTAATGGTTGAATTGGGGACTCCTGCTGACGACCCGATTTACCCGCTTCTAGTGGCAATGCAATACTACGTCATCATTCTAAAAGAGATCCCGAATGATATCAGAGCTGCTGCCGATGAATCCTATCAAAAAATAGTAAAGGCAGGTGACGATGCAGCTGCAAAGATTAAATCTGAATCCTGTCAAAAAATAGTAAAAGCAGGTGACGATGCAGCTGCAAAGATTAAATCTGAAGCTGGCAAGATGGATAGCAATCGAACTCAGTCGCATGAGCAGTTAAAAGCTTTGCTGGCTGAGTTTTTGTCCAAGTGGGGTGCTGTTCAAAACAAAGCGATGCAAACGGCTGATGAGGTATTGCAGAAGAAGATAGGCGCATATCAAAAAGAGATTGATAAAATTAACGCAGTAGCATTACAGAATCGAGAAAAAGAGCTATCAAGCTCTCGCACCCCCGACTTAAAAAGCATCCTGTGGCAAGGTTGGATTTGGGCAGGTGGTTTAACCGCGATCTCATTGTTAGCGGCGACAGTATTGGCTTATTCACTGGGGAACCAGCAAGGTCGAGAGGCTGCTGTTCAGAATTCCTACAAAGCTTTTAATGGGATGCCAACCTATAACTTCGCCAAAGGTTTGATGAATCTTGGCGACAATCCTAACCGATTGACTAAGTGTATAAATGACAATAACAGTAAGTGCACAATCTGGATTGAGAACCCGCCACCTCAGCAGAACAACGAAACGTCCGATTAAAGGTAAATAGCGCTACTCTACCTGAGCATCAAGCCAGGTTTCAAACTCCTCCTTAAGCCGAGGGATTTCATCACTTCTGCCATAATTTTGTCTTCTATCGTCCATCGAGCGATCGCCGTTATAGCTTTCCATCTCAGCCTCGATCTCCTTCCAGAAGGGCTTCACCGTCAGCGAGATATTGCTACCCGTCAGAGAGCCAATGATGGATTGAGTGATCGCCCACATCTGGTCAGGCTCCACAGAGTCATTGCGCTCCTGAAGAAACCTCACCGCCCCTTCGAGTTTCCCCCTGGCCGATCGCCGCCCTGGTCTACGCTTAGAAATCGCCACCTGACCCTCCTGCTCAGGCAGAACCTCACCATCAGGAACCGGAGAAGAGATCGCTATCGCTGAGGGAGCTATAGAAGTTAAAGACGTAGAACCAGGAGAAGAGATCGCTATCGCTGAGGGAGTTATAGGAGTTAAAGACGTAGAAACCGGAGCATCGATCGCTATCGCTGAGGGAGATGCAGAAGTCAAAGCCGTAGAGCCAGAACTCACATCAGGCGCGATCGCAGGTTCACCTGTGCCCCCCGAAAGCAAGCGTCCAAAAGCCTCAAGCTTCGCTTTATAAGCCGCATTTTCAAGCTGCAAAGCCTCCACCTGCAATTGCAGCGGCACCGCTACACTAGCCCTATCCTGAGCCGAACGCTCCACCTCAGTCAGCCGAAGCTGCAAAGCCTCCACCTCCAGCACCAGGCGATCGCGCTCCGCCAGCAAAGCTTCTGCTCGCAACCTCTGCGCCTCCGCCTCCCGTCTGAGGAAACCTATTGTATTGCTGAGTTCAATCAAAGAATCCATAAATTGTGTTTCCGGTAAAGTAAGTTCAGCCACATCAGAGGCTTGAGGCAGAGCAGACAAAGCCACCTCCGCTTTAACAGGTGCCATAGCTTCTGTTGCCTCAACAGCATCCATTAGCACCCCCTTAGCCCCAACATGCCGCCCAGATGCATCCACCAAGAAATAATGGAAATAATGAGCCGTAGAGCCACTATTCTTCAACCGCTGCAAATCCCGTTTGCCAATCACATGTCCTAACTGCTCCTGCAAGAAGCGATGTTCCCCCTGACTCGGAGGACAAAACAGATGAATCGCCGCGATCGCATAGACCGACCTGAGATTGTGAATCGTCGTCGCCCTCTCACCCTCCAGCCTCGGCACAATCCCCGACTCACCAAAGTGCCGATCCACCAGCCGCTGCACCGACTTATTCATTCGAGCATTAATCGTCCGAATCGATAACCCTTGCAACCCCTGAATCCGCTCCAGACGATGAAAACGAGCGATCGCCCTCCATACCTCAGCCGCCGGAATCAAACACAGCGTGTAAAACGCCTCAGCCTCTTCTCGCTTCTTCAACTGCCCCGCAAACCTCAGCAGGTAAGGCTGATCAGTCTTCGAGAACTTGTGCTGAATCACCTCACTGAAGCGCCTGCCACAGACCGCTGCAATGCCCACCGCCAAATCATTGTGATCCTCACTCGCAAGGAGCTGCCGCGCCCTATCCAAATAGCGATCGAGATGCACAGACTTGAGGTTATCCTGCTTCAAATTGTTTCTAGCATTATCCGTTTCAGCAATATTTGTATACTCCTCACCATACTTAAACCTTGTATAGGCGTAATGTCCTCGAAAATGTCCCACAGCCCCATTGCGCTTGCGATAGTCATACTCCAGTAACGTCTGCTCAGTCAGCGGCAAAGCCCCCGACTCAGAAGCCAGCAGAATCGCTTGACGGTAGCGAGGAATATAATTCTTAGCGATCGTCGCCTGTGGATAGCCCTCCTCCAACAAAGCCAGCTCAGCCGCGCACAGCGCATCAATCTCAAGCTGACTACCCAAACTCTTCAGGCGATCGATAAACCCTTGAATCAACCCCTCTAGGTCAGCGCTGCTCAAACGCACCCTTGCCCCTACCTCAACCCGTTCTCGGTACTGCCCAACAATCTCATCTCGATTCATATCATGTCCTCACAGAGTAGGCTAGGGCACCCAGAGAGCGCCTTAACAAGAATGGGTTAGAGTAGTTCAAACGCTTGGCGGTGAAGCCAATAAGCAGCCCTTCTGCGATGCCAGTTGCGCTCTTAAGCGATCGCTGTAATCGTATCCTCAATTTGAAGTGGCTCCTCTGCGCTTAGATGAATCTTGCGAAGCAAAGCAGCAGCGATCATGTTTGATACATAGTGCTTGGTGGATGCCCTTGTGTGTATAACTCTATTATACACTCCTAGACCTATACACAGCAACTTCAAACGCATAGATATACAAAGTTTTTCCAAAGATAGCAGCGATCCAAGCAGCAAAAACCTAATAGCCTGAACGCAGAGCCACAAGGCATTCCAAGAAAGCGATCGCCACAACATATTTCTTGCCGCCCTCCAGGGGTATACAATAAGACCCAAACACAACTAATATAAATCTCTTATCAGTCATGTATATACACGGTTGAATCATCAGACATTTATATACATATATTCAAGTCCTATACAAATTATCTATACACAGCTAAGGGCGATCGCGCTCACCTTACACCTGCTCACACTATGCGATCGCTGTGATGTATGTATATCAGTACTTTCAAGGTTATAGAGGTATACACGCTTGCGTGGATCGATAGAGATATACAGTTATATGCAGGTCTATACAATAGACATTAGTGTACATATATTTATATACAAATAGCTTATATATAACTCTGTATAGGTACGTATACTGTCTTATGTTAAATAACATAAGACAGTATACGTCCCCATACAGAACTATATATAAGCTATTTGTATATAACTATATGTACACTAATATCTACTGTATAGTCCTGTTATAACTGTATGCCTCTATAACCTTGAAAGTATTGATATACATACATTGCGGCGATCGCATAGTTTAAGCGTAGTGTAAGGTGAGAGCGATCGCTCTCACCTGTGTATAGATAATCTGTATGGCGCTATGTACATCAATATCTAATGCATATTTCTGTATATAGCTGCACACCTCTATCGATCCACGCAGGCGTGTATACCTCTACAATCTTGAAAATATTGATATACATACATTGCAGCGATCGCACAATGTGAGCATGGTGTAAGATGAGCGCGATCGCCCTTAGCTGTGTATAGATAATCTGTACAACACTCGAGTATATGTATATAAATATTTGATGATTCAACTGTATATATACATAACTGATAAGAGATTTATATCAGTCGTGTTTAGGTCTAAATGTATACCTCTAAAGGGTAGCAAGGAATATGTTGTGGCGATCGCATTCTTAGAATGCTTTGCTGCTGTACGTTCAGGCTATTAGTTTTTGCTGCTTAGATCTCTGCAATCTCTAGAAAAACTTTGTACATCTATGCGTTTGAAGTTGCTTTGTATAGGACTAGAGGTATATAATAGAGTTATACACAAGGGCATCCGCCAAACACCATGTGATCAAACACGAGCGCTGTTGCTTTGCTTCGCAAGATTCATCTAAGCGCAGAGGAGCAACTTCAAGTTGAGGATGCGATTACAGCGATCGCTCAAGAGCGCAACTGGCATCGCAGAAGAGCTGCTTATTGGCTTCGCTGCCCAGCGTTTGAACTTTAACCTATTCTCGCTAGGGTGCGCGCCTTAGCTTACTCTGTGAGGACATGATATGAATCGAGATGAGATTGTTGGGCAGTACCGAGAACGGGTTGAGGTAGGGGCAAGGGTGCGTTTGACGAGCGCTGACTTAGAGGGGTTGATTCAAGGGTTTATCGATCGCCTGAAGGGTTTGGATAGTCAGCTTGAAATTGATGCGCTGTGCGCGGCTGAGCTGGCTTTGTTGGAGGAGGGCTATCCACATGCGACGATCGCTAAGAACTATATTCCTCGCTACCGTCAGGCGATTCTGCTGGCTTCTGAGTCGGGGGCTTTGCCGCTGACTGAGCAGACGTTGCTGGAGTATGACTATCGTAAGCGCAATGGGGCTGTAGGACATTTTCGAGGGCATTACGCCTATACAAGGTTTAAGTATGGTGAGGAGTATACCAATATTGCTGAAACGGATAATGCTAGAAACAATTTGAAGCAGGATAACCTCAAGTCTGTGAATCTCGATCGCTATTTGGATAGGGCGCGAGAGCTTCTAGCCAGTGAGGATCACAATGATTTGGCAGTGGGCATTGCGGCGGTCTGTGGCAGGCGCTTCAGCGAGGTGATTCAGCACAAGTTCTCGAAGACTGATCAGCCTTACCTGCTGAGGTTTGCGGGGCAGTTGAAGAAGCGAGGGGAGGCTGAGGCGTTTTACACGCTGTGTTTGATTCCGGCAGATGAGGTGTGGAGGGCGATCGCTCGTTTTCATCGTCTGGAGCGGATTCAGGGGTTGCAAGGGTTATCGATTCGGACGATTAATGCTCGGATGAATAAGTCGGTGCAGCGGGTGGTGGATCGGCACTTTGGTGAGTCGGGGATTGTGCCGAGGCTGGAGGGTGAGAGGGCGACGACGATTCACAATCTCAGGTCGGTCTATGCGATCGCGGCTATCCATCTGTTTTGTCCTCCGAGTCAGGGGGAACATCGCTTCTTGCAGGAGCAGTTAGGACATGTGATTGGCAGACGGGATTTGCAGCGGTTGAAAAATAGTGGATCTACGGCTCATTATTTCCATTACTTCTTGGTGGATGCAATTGGGCGGCATGTTGGGGCTAAGGGGGTGTTGCTGGATGCTGTTGAGGCGATCGCACTTAGGGCTCCTGGTGAACCTGTTGCGCGTGTGGGTGAGGCGGATTTGTCTTCTTTGCCTCAAGTCTCTGATGCGGCTGAATTTACTTTACCGGATACAAGATTTATGGATTCTTTGATTGAACTCAGCAATACAATAGGCTTCCTCAGACGGGAGGCGGAGGCGCACAAGCTACGAGCGGAGGCTTTGCAAGCGGAGCGCGATCGCCTGGTTCTAGAAGTGGAGGCTTTGCAGCTGCGGCTGGCGGAGGTGGAGCGTTCGGCTCAGGATGGGGCTAGTGAAGTGGTGCCCTTACAAATGCAGGTGGAGGCTTTGCAGCTTGAAAATGCGGCTTATAAGGCGAAGCTTGAGGCTTTTGGACGGCTGCTTTCGGGGGGTAGTGGTGAACCTGCGATCGCTCCTAGCAATGGTGAATCTGCGATCGCTCCTGATGTGAGTTCTGATTCTATGTCTTTGACTCCTACATCTCCCTCAGCGATAGCGATCGATTCTCCTGGTTCTACGGCTTTAACTTCTATGGCTCCCTCAGCGATAGCGATCTCTTCTCCGGTTCCTGATGGTGAGGTTCTGCCTGAGCAGGAGGGTCGGGTGGCGATTTCTAAGCGTAGGCCAAGGCGGCGATCCGCGAGGGGGAAGCTCGAAGGGGCAGTGAGGTTTCTTCAGGAGCGCAATGATAGCGTGGAGCCTGATCAGATGTGGGCGATCACCCAGTCGATTATTGGTTCCCTGACGGGGAGCAATATTTCGCTGACGGTGAAGCCTTTCTGGAAGGAAATAGAAGGCGAGATGGAACGCTATAACGGCGATCGCTCGATGGACGATAGAAGACAAAACTACGGCAGAAGCGAAGAACTCCCTCAGCTTAAAGAAGAGTTTGAAACCTGGCTTGATGCTCAAGTGGAATGAGCCATGAAATTAGAGCAACGGAGCGGGGCGATCGCTTGGTGCTGGAGGTAGCTTCTCTGGCGAAAACTGGACAACATCAAAGACTTTATGCAGACTTGGCTTTCGGTTTAGCGGCTTTAGGCTTTCTCAAATACCGTCTGAGGGCATTAGTAGTGACTTCGATCTCAATACTTTTGAGGGCGCTGGCAATGTCTTCTAAGCTGTAGTTTGCCTTTCTCGCTGCTTCAATTTCTGGCTTGATGGACTGGATTAATTCTCTCAAGGGTAGCGCTTTCGGTTTAGCTTTTACGCTTAATTCCTGGATTACCTTTTTCGCAGTTGTGGTCTTTTCAGCATCGTAGGTTTTGAGTGCAGACCGGGTTCTTCTTTTGCGCTCAGAGGTATCTGAGGTGGATGGGGAGGGACTGGCATCGATGGAATTCATAGGTTTGGTGCTTTGAAAACTTACCTAATTTAGCCGAGATGCAAACTCAAAGACATTGGGAATTCTACGGTTCTCAATGGAGAAGGGCGGATGGCAGAGTGAAGATGCCCTTAAATTTTATTGAAGAAGGAAAATAAGGGCAAGTTGTTGATCAGTGCCTAAATTTTGATTGTCGCGCCACACCGATGAAAACAAATCCTCTCAAAGCAGTTCAGGATAAAGCACAGCAAACGCTCACGGGCTTGGAGTCGTCTGAGCCTGCTTCGAGCAAGCGTAATATTTGCGTTCGGTTCTATTTGACGCAGGAGGAGGAGCTTCAGCTTGACCAACTCTGTGACGGGGTCTGCAATCGATCGCGCTGGATTCGAGCCAAGGTGATGGGCCATTCTTTACCACTCTCGAAGATTCCTACTGTCAATCGTGATCTTTATGTCCAAGCTCGGCTCATACGAAGGCGGCTCACTCAGATGGCGACGGCGATCGATGAGGCGCTCCAGCAAGAAAAGCCGTTGCCGCTCTCAGAAGAGTTCTTGACTCGTCTTCAGCAGATGCAAGCGAGGCAGATCAACATTGAACGGGAGCTAGTCAAGCTGAATCAGCTAGCAGCAAGACGGACTGCAACGGGTGAGGCAGGAGAGCGCTGATGATTGGCAAAATCATGAGGAATTTGTCGTTCCAGGCTACGACAGGCTATGTGCTAGGCAAGGAGAAGGCGCAGATCATTGGCGGCAATATGGTGGGACGCACAACGGATGAGCTGGTGGCTGAGTTTGCCATGAGCAAGTCTTTTAATCCGGATATTGAACGTCCGGTCTATCACTGTATCATCAAGACATCAAAGCCAAGCGGCTGGCAAAACACAGAATGTCCCACAGGTACTAACACCCTGGAAAACAAGGAGAGCGCAAGGCTTGGCACTTGACTAGAACACTGGCTAGGATGGGCTCACTCAAAGACCTTGCTTCATCACTCTGGCAGAAAATGATCGTGTTCTGAACGATTGCATTATTTGTAGTACAATCGAACTAAATTCGACACTTTTGGTAGACAAGCGCTTTTGCAAACAGAGCGATTGCGCTTAGGCAGCAAACATTCAAGCATCCAACACAGCGCTATGGCTTCTGTACTCACCGTTTCGGGAAAAGTGATGGGTAAGACGCAGCCCGTCTTTGCCAATTGGGAACTGCATTTGCCAGAGCGCGTAGAGCAGAATCTGTTGACGCTGCGAGACTTGCTGACTCAAATCGTGCTGGCAGAAGTTGCAGGTTTTACCGATCGTCAACGTCAACGCCGCTTGCTACAGGTGCTCAGTCCTGCCCAAATTAGTCTGGGTGTTGAGCAAGGAAAGGTGGAGTCTGGTGGTAGCGATCTGGAGCAGGCGGTTGATACGGAAGAGGCGATCGAAGCGGCGTTACAGGCGTTTGCCGATGGTTTGTATTTTGTGTTTTTGGACGAGCAGCAGCAGGAGGCGTTAGACGACGTTGTAACCTTGCAGCCGCATTCGGAACTGTTGTTCTTGCGATTGGTGCCGTTGGTGGGTGGGTAAGCTAGCAAAAGCTGGTCGTTAAAGGATGAAACGATGCTAAACCGCGAAGTTGCACAGGCTCAATTACTTCTTGTCCATGCGGCTGACTGGCGATCGCAACGCATTCAACGCATGGGCAGTCTTCCCGAACCGTTGCAAGCCATAGGGTGCAGCATTTTAGGCTATGGCGGCAACGCTAAGCGGTTAGATACGTCCGAGTCGTATCAGGTGCAGGAGCGATCGTTTCGTGAACTCGATGCACTGACACCGCGCGATCGGCTCCAAATTCTCAGCGTCATCTTTCCTAAGTTTGCGCCGATTGTAGAAGCCGCATGGCAACTAATCGCGCAATTGCCCTATCAAACGGGCTACAGTCGGCGATCGTTTCGCAGTCCGGCACATCCAGAGTTAAGCGCAGACAGACGACGCAGTTGGCTTCAGCAACTCATTGGCGTTATAGAAGGCTACGAACAGGATTTGGAGTGGTTCGCTGTCTGGACACCTTACCTGAATTACTATGCGGCTGATGTGCTGGGCATTTTGTTCGCAGCGGCGATTAATCAGAATGATGCACTAGGACAAGCAATCTTCGATAGCCTGATCGCCTCAGCCAATGGCAATCATGAGATTGGGGCAATGGGGCGACACGTCACCCGCGCCTTATTGGTTGCCACCCGGGAAGATGGTTGGGACTTCATCGAACGCTTACTGCTGGCGGCACAACGGCAAGAAGGGCTGCGGCAAACCATTTTAGAGACAATCGACGAGGCACATCCGATCGCCTTTCGGCGCATGGTACGGCTGATCGTCGAGCAAAATCTGACTCGCTTCAGTGCCACTATTCGCGCCCTTGATGTCTGGTTTGGCTTTGGGCTGGAAGCGCTCAACGAAAAACTTGCCAAGCAAATGCTGAGTCAGATTTTAGAACTACTGGAACCTGATGCTCAAGCGGCTGCACTGCACAGTGACGATCCCCAAACCGTTTATCTGGCGCTGTGGGCAGTTGGCTTTGAGGATGCCATTGCCGCGATCGCCCGTGCCGTGCCATTGCTCGACCATCCCCAGGCAGCGCATCGGTTTGTCGCTGTGCATTTTCTGGCTCAGTTAGACAGCACGCCTGCCAGATCGCTGCTGCTGCCTGCGGTGGGCGATCGCGATTTGGGAGTTGCTACCTGTGCGGTGCAAGCCCTCTCTTACAGTGGCGATCCGACGATTCAAAACGATTCGGATGCCTTTGAGCGACTGGAGCAGGTTTTACCCCACTTTCCCGCTAAACCAAAGGCGCTGTCGTTGGTTTGGGAGTGGATCAAGCTTGAACCCAGCCAGAACTTAGTCGCGTCGGCACTAGTGCAAAATTTGGGGCAGCGATCGCCCAAGCAGTTGATTCCCTATCTGCCCTATCTCGATTCATCCGGTCGCAGTCGCGTTGCCAGACTGTTGGCAGAAATCAAGCCCTGGGACAGCGAGATTCGCGCCGTGATGTTTGATCTGGTGGGCGATGCCAGCAGTTGGGTGCGCGAACAGGTGATGCAGCTTTTGCAACAGCATGGCACGATCGCCGTTGAAGAAGGCATTCAGCTAGAACAGTTGTTGACACGCAAGGCAAGCGATCTGCGACGCGGCATTTTGGGCTTATTGCTCAAGCAACCGGATGAAGCGGCGATCGCGTCGGCACAACGCCTGGTGGAAGCCAAACAAGCACCCCAGCGACAGGCAGGGCTAGAACTCCTGCGAGAGCTAGTGCAGCAAAACCGCTTGCTCGATCGCGCCCGGAGTCTCGCAACCGCCTACCAAGCCAAACGCCCAAACCTCACCGTTACCGAAACGCAGTTGCTCAACGGCATTTTGCAAACTGAAAACGAAGCCACGCTGACCGATGCGTTGGGCTTAGTGCAACGCGCCGATTTGACTCCGATCACCCCTCCGCAAGTCGTGACAACAACGCAGGTGGTGACGCTTCCTGCCGTGAGCTGTTTGTTAGCGCTGGATGAGCTTATCCACGACCATTGCCAAACGCCCGTTAAAATCGACTGGAACGGCGAATCAGAAGAACTGTTAGGCAATCTCTCCTGGAAATTTCCTCGCGTTGATTTTCGCTTGTCATCGGATGAAAATTTGGCGCGCTTGCCGTTGAGTGATGTGTGGGAGAACTGGTGGGAAAATCGCACGGATGCCTTTCGTGATGCTGATGGGTTGGAACTGCTGCGGGCGATCGTGCCACGCTTCGATTACCGCGCTGATTTGTTTGGGTCAGAAGTGGTATCGAGTGAATCAGCTCAGTCCAACCGGATCGATCGAGTCGTTACTGATCTGCAAGCACTCACAGGGCAAACGATGCAATCCCTGCGCTATCCCCAACAGATTGACAGCGTGATTCGCTGGCTCCTGTACCTGCATCCGCCTGACCACATCGTCGCGTTCTTGCTCGATGCGATCACCAAAATTATCAACACCATCCCACTTGCAGAACTCAATCATGATCAACAATGGCTCGATCCCAGCTATTGGAGCGTGCGATCGCAGGTCAGTAATTTTGTGGGCAATTGGATTACGGTTGCCCGCTCGTATCAAGCCCTAGCGGATGCTGATCAGCACATTCGCTGGTGGCATCTGGTGCAATGGGTCGATCGCACTTTGCCTACATATCGTGGGCATCGGGATACGACAACGCTCTGGGATGTCTTCAACGCCTATCAAGCGGGGGGCGCAAATGAGTCCGACGTGATGTTTTACCTGCTGGGTGCGGAGGCACGCCCGGTCGAAAGCAATCAAACGGAAGGCGAGCAAACGTCTGGAGCGGCAGAGGCAAAAGCCAATCTCAGAACCTCGTTTCAAGATCTGTCGCACCTGACGCGCCGCAATGTGGCTGAGGGTTACGCGAACTATCCCTTCTTGCTAGAACTGGGCGATCGTGCCAGACAGCGCATTCTGGCGATCGAACTGCAACGGGGCGATCTCCCAACCGCCGCCTCGAATGCCGCTCGTGCCTTGAAGTCGATCGCGGGGATGTCCACTGTAATTCAGTTGATTCAGGCGCTCGATCGGGACAAGTTGGTGCGCCATTACTCGTACAACAGTCTCAGCAAAGCCTCGGTCTTCAGTCACCTGATGCGGATCAGTTTTCCTGCCGCAGAGGACACCCCGACTGAGTTTGCGCTGCGAGTGCAGTCTGCCCAAATTAAGCCAGAAAACCTGATTCAGTTTGCCTTCTACGCGCCACAGTGGGTCAGCTACATCGAACAGGCGCTCGGATGGGATGGGTTTGCCGAAGCCGTCTGGTGGTTTCACGCCCACACCAAAGATACTGGCTGGACGGTTGAAGCCGATGTCCGCGAAACCTGGGTGGCGCAAATCAGCGAACGCACACCTCTCTCGGCAGCAAGTCTGGTGGATGGTGCAGTGGATGTTGCCTGGTTCCATCGCCTCTACAAACGGTTGAATGCTGACCGCTGGCAGCAACTTTATGAAGCGGCGCAATATGCCTCCAGCGGAGCCGGACACCAACGCGCCAAACTCTTTGCCGATGCCATGTTGGGCAACCTGGAAGCGGAGAGTTTGCGCGATCGCATTACCCAAAAACGCCATCAGGATTCTGTCCGAGCGTTGGGGCTGCTGCCATTGGCGAAAGGTAAACCACGCGATCGGGATATTCTCGATCGCTATCGCATCCTGCAAGACTTTCTTCGCACCAGCAAGAAGTTCGGCTCCCAGCGACAGGCGAGTGAAAAATTAGCCGTTACAATCGGCATGGAAAACCTGGCGCGGACGGCTGGCTTCGTTGATCCCCAACGGCTTCAGTGGGCAATGGAAGCGGAGGCGATCGCCGATTTGGTGGGTCAAGCGCAGGTCGTGACAATCGATGAAGTCAACATTAGTCTTGCGATTACCACCGAGGGCAACCCAGAAATCACGGTGACGAAAGCAGGCAAACCGCTGAAAGCCATTCCCGCCAAGCTCAAAAAACAGCCTGACATGCAAAGCCTGACCGCCCGGAAGCAAGAGATTACCCAGCAAGCCTCCCGCATCCGGCTCTCGTTGGAACAAGCCATGTGTCGCGGCGATCGCTTCACGGCACCCGAATTGATGCAACTGGCAAAACATCCTGTGCTGTTTCCCATGCTGAGTCAGCTTGTATTAATGGGTGATCAGGAAAGCGGCTATCTCATTGAGCAAGGAACCGCCCTGCAAAATCACAGCAACGTTGTCACGCCAATCCAATCTAGTGAACTCCGGATTGCCCATCCCCACGACTTGCTGCTAACGCAAGAATGGCATTTGTGGCAACAGGATTGTTTTAATGGCGATCGCATCCAACCCTTCAAGCAACTCTTTCGCGAACTCTACCTGCCCACTGCTACCGAACAGTCCGCTCTTGCCTGTCGTCGCTATGAAGGGCATCAGGTCAACCCGAAACAGGCGTTAGCACTATGGGGACAGCGTGGCTGGATCGCTGCCCCCGAAGAAGGCGTGAGGCGTACCTTTCACACGGAAGGGGTGATTGCAGGGGTGGAGTTTCTCAACGGCTTTTACACGCCTCTGGAAGTCGAAGGGCTGACGATCGCCAGTGTCCGCTTCCATCGCCGCGAAGACTGGAAAGCACTGCCGCTCCACGAAATCCCGCCACGCCTGTTTAGCGAAGTCATGCGCGATCTCGATTTGGTCGTGAGTGTGGCGCATCAAGGCGGCGTTGATCCAGAGGCGACCGCTTCCACCGTCGAAATGCGATCGGCACTGGTACGCGAAACCTGTCGCCTGCTGAAGCTGCACAATGTTCAACTGCAAAAAGCCCATGCACTGATTGAAGGGCAACTGGGCAGTTATTCCGTGCATTTGGGCAGTGCGATCGTCCATCGTCAACCAGGCGGCGCACTCTGCATCGTGCCCATTCACTCCCAACATCGCGGCAGACTCTTTCTGCCCTTCGTTGATAATGACCCCAAAACCGCTGAAGTCGTCTCTAAAGTGCTGCTGCTGGCGCGGGACAAAGAGATTCAAGACCCGACAATTTTAGAGCAACTTGTGTAAGCAGAGTGCTGGTATGAATGAGCAGGAAACATAGCGCAATTTGCAAATGAGTTGTGCAACGAGTGAGAACAGCTCCAGTCTAGCGCTCTAGCTTCTGATGAGTTGACATCCAGCTGCATTTGAGGAACAGCAATTGGAAGTGAATAAAATCCTGCAACGCGCACAGGTTCCAACTTTATAAGCTTGTGCTACCTATTTGTAAATTGCGCAAAATCTTTTGCTCAGTTACACAGGCAGTGGATCAAATTCTGACCCAGTAATTGTCTACACGTCCCCGGTCATGAGAATGACCTCCGCACCCAATGGCTTTAAACTTTGTTCAGCAAAGTACTGAAGGAGAAAAACAATGCCTCATATCAGCATCAAGCTTTATCCCGGCAGGTCGGAACAGCAGAAGGTTCGGTTTGTCGAGCAAATTGTGAAAGATGCTATGTCAATTCTCGAAAGCAGCGAAGACTCGATTTCGGTCGCGATCGAAGAAATCAAACCAGAGGATTGGATAGAGACAGTCTATAAACCAGAAATCTTGAACAACCCAGAGAAGCTTTACAAAAAGCCAGGCTATAACCCACTGGAATAGCAATAGACGGCTTCGACTTCTCATTCAAATAATGCATTGCTATTAGGGGTTGAGCCAAGATACGTGCAATTTTTTATCATATCGGCCTCAAGCTCATTGCAAACCTGGCTTTCAGCAGTTGCTCAAGAACAAAGCTGTTCATCTTGAATAGTTGCTATTTTCGCAGCTATTCAAGATGAACAGCTATAGTGCGACACGCCACCCGTGTTAAAAAACACCTTAGGCCTTAGACGATAGTATTTATCTTCTACGTCTTGTGATTGCTCATCATATGGATAGCTAAGGACCTCTTGCAACTCTTTAACTAAAGTATAGTTACCCTGCATGGCTTGTTGGTAGGCAGGAGCAATCAACCACTCTCTCCATGTGTATTTTGGGTTCGTCTGTTTCATCTTTGTGGATATCTCAGCCAAATTGCCGTCGTTAATGACGAGGTCGCGCCAGCTTTTTAGCCAAGCTTGCCATTGTTCATCGATTTGTGGTGAAGTTTTAACGTAGAAGCTTTTTTTCAATGCTGAGATATCCTCTGGTATATGGGATAACTCGCGGAAGAAAATGGTGTAATCGACCTCTGAGTCAGTCATTAACTGCATTAATTTTTCAAATAGCTCTGGGTGATATTCAGGCAAGCCAAGTTTATCCGCCCACATTTTTTGGATCTGTTTTTGCATGGCTTCTAAAAAGCCGCGGCCTACTTGGTCGAACTGTTCTAACGCTTCAGCATCTTCTGTAAGTAGCAGTCTCACTGCTTTCCAAAACATGTAATAATTTGCTTCTGCTGCAATGGGCTGATTGAAGAATGAAAAGTGCTCGCCGCCACCCGTCCAAGGTTGAAACCAAGGGTCAAATTTTTCACAAAATCCAAAGGGGCCATAGTCTAGGGTAAAGCCTCCAGCAGCGCAGTTGTCACTGTTAAAATTACCCTGGCAATAACCAACACGGAGCCAATTAGCCACCAGTGAAGTGAGACGCTGGCGAAATAGCTTAGCCAACTCAACTAATTGATCGGCAAAACCAAGGCTTTGATGAATGTCGCTTTTGTACTCTCGCTCAATTAAGTGCGACACTATCATACTCAACTCTTGTAATGCTTTTGGATGAGCATTGCTGCGAGTGCGGCGGGCAAATAACTCTAGCTGACCAACGCGCAAAAAGGAGGGTGCAACGCGAGTTGAAATGGCCACAGGATTGTCCACCAAAACATCAGGGTCAATCGAGTCGGAGTCTTGAGCATACCAAGGTCGGGTAACAGTCTCAGATTTAGAAACATACAGCGTCAAAGAGCGCGATGTTGGCACACCTAACGCTTGCATATAGTCTTGCGCTAGAAACTCGCGCACACTTGATCGGAGGACAGCGCGCCCGTCGGCACCCCGGCAATAAGGCGTTGGGCCACCCCCTTTCAATTGCATTTCCCAGCGCTGTCCATTGATGATTCCTTCAAATACAGATATCGCTCGACCATCGCCATAACCATTACCCGTACCAAATGGACATTGTTGGGTATATTCGGTGCCATAAATCGACAGGGCATAACCCGTCGCCCAACCCACCTGACGCATCGGCTCATGGGCAGCAGAGAGATCACCAGAAAATACACGACGAAATTTTTCATTCAACGCCAGTCCATCGCTCAACCCAAGTTCCTTAAAAAAAGTGAGGCTATGAGCGACATATTCTGGGTCTGCAAGCGGCGTGGGTGTCACAGGTACGAAATGACCAGAAAAAACCTGGCGGGCCCCGTGATCATTACCATCGACCGTGGCATCAGGATCGGCATTTAAGGTATCCATCAGAGAATAATCCGCCAATTGCACAAACTCATCGAAGGTTGTTACACAAGGCTCAGCAGAGGGTTTAGATGGATATGACATGGTTGCTAGCGCCGATATTGTCGGGAAGGATTCATGTTTAATTGAGGACTTTGCAGATCTAGCAAAGCTTTGATGCCTATATGATAAATTTTTACACGTATCTCGGATCGATGCCTATTACTGGAAGCACTATTAAGCGATCGCCATACTGAGAGCAATAATCTCCCCATTTGTTGTTAACCCTAACAGCATCTCTTGCTGTGGTTGAATACGCTGCCCTGTAATGGCACATTGCTCTTCTTGTTGAGAGACTGCCCTAAACGTCGCCCGAATATCCGACATAGATAGCAGTGGGGGATGAGAGGGCGATCGCCTATCTTCAACCGAGTACGATTCTCGTTCCGAGAGGCTACGCCAACGCACCTCATCCGACACCATCTGCTGATCCACAAACTGCCAAAGGACTTCCCGAATCAGGGTTTGATAGCCCTGTTCTCCAGAAATCTCCCGCAATCGCTCCTTCAGTTCGGGTTCCAGTCGGATACTCGTCACCTGCATTTCCGAAGTGCTACCTCGTTTACGTGTATCCATAACCGAACATCCTGAATTTCAATTAAGGGTGGACAATCTAATACTACAAGTGTAGTATATAGGCAGCCATAATTGTAATACAAATACTACAGCCTTCCATGATACGTATCCTCGCCACCTTAACCAGCGCTATGCAATGCCGACCTCAACACGGTCTAGACAGAGCAGCGGCGCTGTTTGCGTTTGAGGGGACGTATCGGTTTAGCGGCGGTAAATCCGTCAGTGAAGGCATTGATAGCAAAGTGACCGGATGGCTCAATCCGGATCAATCCACTAGCAGCGGGAGGTGCAGGGCAATCCTGACACCGACATAGGGAAAGCATATCCACTTCCCAACCCCCGCTCCTGGTGTTCAGAGGCGGGGGTTATTTTTTGAGGAGAAAACTCATGCAGACTGAGCAGCGACAAAAAATTCCAATACTTCAGAACCAGGTCGTAGTGTTCTCTAAGAACTACCTGCCCCTGGCACAGATCAACATTAAACGGGCGATCGTGCTACTCGTCACGGGTCAGGCAGAGACTTTAGAGTTCAGCAGCACCCAGCAATGGGAAGTCCGCTCTCCCAGCATCGTACTACAAATTCCAGATCACATCCGGTTGACAGGGGGTAATCCAGAGCGGCATTGGAAAGTTCCTCCAGTCAATCGTCGGGAAATCTTTCGCCGCGACAATCACACCTGTCAGTACTGCGGCAGCACCAAGCACCTGACGCTGGATCACGTCATTCCCCGATCGAAAGGTGGAACCCATACCTGGGACAACGTGGTGACTGCGTGCGAGAAGTGCAATTCAAGCAAGAGCGATCGCCTCTTACATGAAACCCCAATGGTGCTGAAGACCAAACCCAAAGCACCGATGCATCCAGCGATCGCATTTGCTGAGCAGTTCTGGAAAGAACAGCAGCCTATTGAACCCTGACCTCAAGCCTAAAGAGGAGGCATGACCGATGTTGAAGCTGAACTACACCGATGTTGGGCTGTACATGGAGCGAACCATGACCAACCC
>DATNPL010000081.1:0-74646 GCA_036703255.1 Coleofasciculaceae cyanobacterium | reverse complement strand
GAGCGCAGTCATTCCCCCGAGACGCAACCGCAAGCACCTGCGGGAGTATGACAAAGACCTCTACAAAGCGCGGCACTTGATTGAAAACTTCTTTGCCAAACTCAAGCAGTATCGAGCGATTGCCACCCGTTATGACAAACGAGCGGTCAATTTCCTGGGTGCTATTCACCTTGCCGCAGCTGTCATTTGGCTTATTTGATGACACGCCCTAGGTTTGGGCATCTACACATCGGGTTGGGCACTCTAAGTATTGGTGCTGCGTCTGCGGTACCTTATCACTTCGCATAAGTCTTTGAAATCATGCAAACAAGTTGTACACTCAAGCCCTTTGCACTCTTTATCAATGGCGTTTTCAAGTCAGTCCTAGATGAAATTCTTCAAGTACAGTCTGTCCTCCCCGAACAGATTATGTTTCTTCAACCTTACTCCAGTAGTGCTATTAGGGCATTGCGTGAAAACCCGCCCTCTGTCGATGCTCCGGTGCGTCTATACCTCTCCGTTACCGATGACTTAGCCACAATTCATTATCAGGCTGAGATAGTGGGTTGGGAGGATAAGCGTGAGTTGTCTGATGTTAAAAAAGGCTGGATCAATCGTTTGATTGCCACACTACAAGAGGGTGAAATAAAACTGTATTCCGATGCCTCTCAAAGCGGCGAGTGCGTAAATTTACTCTACATCCGTCGTTTACAGAAGGTGCAAGTTCCATTCAGCGTGGCACAGTTGCGAAAAATCAGCGACGGCGAACCTTTATCCACGGCTAGAACAACATCAGGAGGCTGGTCATATGTTGAGCCAGGCTTGTTGCCGCCGTCAGTCGTATAGCAGAACGATGGGAAAGTCATTACCGACTTTTACATCAAGGCTCAAGGCAGGCAGACAGGCAATGAGCCCCCATTTCTGTCTGCCACTTCCTTGAACAGGCGTCTGAACTCGCCTCATCTCAAGACTAATCGCGCAGAGCCTAAAATTACGCAAAGGAGCCGTGAAGAAATAACCAAAAATAGTGAAATTACGAGAGTAGAATTACGGAGAGGAAATTGTGTTGAAACTAACCTAACCCTTCCCGGAGCTGCATCTGAGCTGCTGCTAAGGCATCTGGCAGCTTGCTAGCATCTTTGCCGCCTGCCTGTGCCAGGTTGGGTCGCCCGCCGCCGCCGCCGCCACAGAGTTTAGCGATCGCCCCAATAAATTTTCCGGCTTGCAGACCCTTCTGATTCACACCAGGGCTAAAGGCTGCCACCAGGTTTACTTTCTCAGCCTCAGCAGAACCCAGGACGATCGCCCCTTCTCCCAGCTTTTGCAACAATCGCTCTGCGACCGTCTTCAAGGATTCTGCATCCACCTCGGCTAGAGAAGCCACCAGGATCTGAAAAGAGCCAATCGCCTCGGCCTGACTCAGCAACTGATCAGATTTTGCCAGCGCCAGTTCACCCTTTACTGCCTCTAGCTGCTTTTGGGTGTTCTTTAGCTCAGCTTGCAGCGCCATGACGCGATCGGTCAGATCTTCAGGCTTGGCCTTGAAGCGATCGCTTAGCTCCCGCACAATCTTATCTCGCAGGCTCAGGTATTCCAGCGCTGCCAGACCCGCAACCGCCTCAATCCGGCGAATGCCTGCCGCCACACCCGACTCAGAAATCAGCTTGAACAGCCCAATTTCTGCCGTATTGGCTACGTGGGTACCGCCACACAGCTCCATCGACACGCCGGGAAAATCAATCACCCGCACTTCGTCGCCATACTTTTCGCCAAACATGGCGATCGCCCCTTTGGCTTTAGCAGCAGCGATCGCCATCACTTCCACCTCTGCCTGATGCCCTTCAGCAATCCAGGTGTTGATTTGCTCCTCAATTTTTTGCAGCTCTGCCGCCGTGACGGCACGGGGTAAGTTGAAGTCAAAGCGGAGGCGATCGAAAGAGACAAGCGACCCGGCCTGGGCGATGTTTTCATCGACAATCTGCCGCAGTGCCGCCTGAAGCAAGTGAGTGGCCGTGTGGTTAGCCTGGGCGCGACGACGGCAGGCCAAGTCAATTTGCGCCGTGACGCGATCGCCCACCTTCAGCGATCCCCGCTCAATTTGCCCGTAGTGAACAAACAGACTGCCGCTCTTCTGGACATCCTCGACCCTTATCAGTGTTTCATCGCCAGAGAGATAGCCGCGATCGGCAATCTGGCCGCCAGATTCTGCATAGAAGGGCGTTTGGTCAAGGATGATTTGCACTTCATCTCCTGCCGAGGCCGTCGCAACGGACTGTCCTCCCACCAATAGCACCTGAACCGCAGCGCCGCTAGCCACCTGAGAATAGCCGAGGAACTGCGTTTGGTCTAAGCTTTCCGCCAGGGTGTCTAGCGTCCCCTGCACCGTCAGATCAATGGTTTCGTGGGCAGCTTGCGATCGCTGGCGCTGTTGATCCATTTCGGCAGCAAAGCCCTCAGCATCCACGGTTAGCCCCTTTTCTTCAGCCACTTCCTGAGTTAGCTCTAGGGGAAAGCCAAAAGTATCGTAGAGAACAAAGGCATCATGGCCGGAGATTTCGCCTTTTTCACCGACTTTCTCGATCACTTCTGCCAACAGCTTTTCGCCGCGATCGAGGGTTTCGCGGAAGCGAGACTCCTCAAGCTGTAGCTCTGCTTTAATTTGCTTTTCGCGCTGACGCACGAGCGGGTAAGCGATTTCTGAGAGGGCGATCGCCGTTTCGGCCACTTCAGAGGTGAACTCTTTTTCAATGCCGATCAGCCGCCCATGCCGCACCACCCGCCGAATCAGCCGCCGCAAAACATAGCCCCGGCCTAAATTAGAGGCGCTGATGCCATCGGCTATCATATGCACAACCGACCGGACGTGATCGCCAATTACTTTCAAAGAGACTTTAGTACTTTCGTCGGCCTGGGTATAGTCAATTCCAGCAATTTCGGCAGCAGTTTTGATAATCGGCAAGATCAGATCGGTTTCGTAATTATTGGGCACTTTTTGCAGGATTTGTGCCATCCGCTCTAGCCCTAGACCTGTATCGATGTTCCTTGCCTGAAGCGGAGTCAGATTGCCCTCCGCATCACGGTTATACTGCATGAACACCAAGTTGTAAAACTCAATGAAGCGGGAGTCATCTTCTAGGTCAATATGGGCATCGCCCAGCTCAGGATGAAAGTCATAATAAATTTCAGAGCAAGGGCCACAAGGGCCAGTCGCGCCTGACGCCCAAAAGTTATCGGCCTCACCCATGCGCTGAATCCGATGGGCAGGAATGCCGATCTGATCACGCCAAATGGCAAAGGCTTCGTCATCTTCTCGAAACACGCTGACTACCAAATTTTCTGGCGGTAGCCCAAACACCTGCGTCGAAAGCTCCCAAGCCCAAGCGATCGCCTGCTCCTTAAAATAGTCCCCAAAGCTGAAGTTGCCCAGCATCTCAAAAAACGTATGGTGCCGCGCTGTTCGTCCCACGTTCTCAATGTCGTTGGTGCGAATGCATTTCTGGGAAGTGGTGGCGCGGGGAAACTCAGATTGGCGCTGTCCCAAAAAGATGGGCTTGAAGGGCAACATCCCGGCGATCGTCAGCAGCACGGTTGGATCTTCTGGTACAAGCGAGGCGCTGGGCAAGATCTGATGCCCTCTAGCCGCATAGAAATCCAGAAAAGTTTGTCTAATTTGAGTGCCGCTGAGAAAGGGGGACATGGATAGAATTCCGTAGCAGGACTGAAGAAGCGAATGGCAATTTTTGTGAAGGAGCCATAGCTTTCTATTCTCGATCATGTTGCCAGATTCGACAAATTTGACATTCCTATTTCTTTAATGCAAATTTTATACAATACCGATCTCAGTACGACTGTATCTCGTATAATTGAAATTTCTGTAATTCCGCTTAGGCAAAAGGAAGAGGGGAAACTTTAGAATTTTTTGGAATCCGTGTAGCTTATGTTGTAGGTAGCTTAACGTGCAGACAAGCTTAAAATTACGGAGGTATTTTAGGTTCAGACGATGAGCCAATCTGTAGATTAACGCTTGACCCGACAAAAAAATAGCAAGTTCAAATTTAGCAGCACAAGCGTAGAAGCGATCGTAGTGCTATGAGCACATGCCAAAAAAACGATAGATCCAGTAAGCCCAATAGAAGTTAGGCCCAATCCAAAAAATAATAGGCTCCGTTTGATTAAAGTTACTTTTTCGGTGCGAAACGTCAGAAATTAACCTCTCTAACTCACTTTAAAAACACGCTTCACAGAGAGACATTGCAAGGGATACTACAGAGCAAGCGGTAGAGTAATTGCCGCAGCAGGGTGCAATTCAGCGTTGATTTTGAGGTGCTATGGTTTGTGTGTCTCCTCACATCTCAGGGCAATCAGTTCATGAGTTTCAAGATAGGCTTCCCCAACGTTAATGGATGCATCAATTCTCTTAGTAGGAAACAATGATTTTCAAGCTGGCCTCCTGAGCTTAATTCCTAATCTGGAAAACTTTACAGTAGAGAGGGCAATCGATCCCGCTGAGGCCATGCAAATTATTCAGGCGCAGCAGCCTGATTTACTGGTGATTCAAGTCAGCCAAGCGGGCAGTTTAGATTTGTGCCGTCAGATCAAAGTTCAGAGCCGAATAGCCTGGATTTACTGCATCCAGATCGATGATCAATCGGTAAACAGCGTACCCACTCGCGATCGCGAAGTTCAAGCGCGCATTGAGAGTCTAGAAGCAGGAGCAGATGCCTATCTCTGGCTGCCCTTACAGCATCAGCCTCAACTGGCATCCAGTTTTGCCGTTCAGAGCCGCTGGTTTCAGGCGCAGATTCAAGTAGGGCTGCGTCAGGTGCAAAACCATCGAGAATTGATGCGAACCAACGATGTGCTGTCAGCGATCGCTCTTTCTGATCCCCTAACGGAACTCAACAATCGTCGGGCTTTTGAGTGGGAGCTACCTCGGCAGATTCAAAATGCCCGCAGCCGCGATGAGCCTGTCAGCGTCATCATGCTAGACGTCGATTTTTTCAAGACAATCAACGATACCTACGGACACCTTGTGGGCGATCGCACCCTGCAACTCTTCTCAGCGCGCCTCCGTCACAATCTGCGATTTTACGACACGCCCTTCCGCTATGGCGGCGAAGAGTTTGTGGTGATCCTTAGCGACACGGGCTGTCGGGAAACCCTGGCGATCGCCAAGCGGCTATGTCAGCTGATCGGGGAACAGCCTTTTGCCATCGACGATGAGTTAGATCTGATGGTGACGGTCAGTGCAGGGGTAGCAACCTTGCAGCCAGGGGATGATGCCAAAGGCACAAGCTTGCTCAAACGGGCAGACGATCGCCTGTTGCAGGCCAAGGCACGAGGGCGAAATCAGGCCGTGGGGCGATTGACCGAAGAACCTGGCGCAGAAGATGAGGGTTCTGGCTGAAACTTGAGGCAAAACTAATTCACCAGAATTCTTTAAGCTAGATAATGGGCAGATGCCATTACTGACACGATCACTGAATTCATGACTTCCTACTTTCGCCCCAACGTTGACATCATGGCTGGCTATGTTCCGGGTGAACAGCCGAAGCCAGGAACTAATATCATCAAGCTCAACACCAACGAAAATCCCTATCCGCCCTCTCCAGATGCGATCGCAGTTCTGCAAAATCTGGATAGCGAATGGCTGCGGCGCTATCCCGATCCCTATGCCAACGAGTTTCGGCAGGCAATCAGCGAGGTCTTAGAGGTTCCACCCGACTGGATTATCGTGGGCAACGGCAGCGATGATGTGCTGAATGTCATTGTGCGGAGCTGTGCAGAGTCTGGCCGCAAGGTCGTGTATCCCATGCCTACCTATGTGCTGTACCGGACGTTAACGGAGATTCAGCCCGCCCAGACGATCGAAATTCCCTACGGAGCCGACTACCGTTTACCAATCGATGACCTAGCTGCCGCTGACGGTGCCGTCACGTTTATTGCCTCACCCAACAGTCCCTCTGGGCATGTGGTGCCGATCAATGACCTGCGGCAGCTAGCCGCAAAGCTCTCTGGCGTTCTCGTCATTGATGAAGCCTATGTTGACTTTGCCAATGAAACAGCCCTACCGCTAGTCAAAGAATTTGAGAATGTCATCATCAGCCGCACCCTGTCTAAAGGCTACTCTTTGGCAGGGCTGCGCTTAGGCTTTGGCATTGCCCACCCCACGCTGCTGAGCGGACTGTTTAAGGTGAAGGATAGCTACAACATTGATGCGATCGCCTGTGCCGTCGGTGCGGCTGCCATGCGCGATCAGGCTTACAAAAATGCCTGTGCTGAAAAAGTCAAGATTTCTCGGGCAAAATTGACGATCGATCTGAAGCAGTTGGGCTTTCAGGTAGAGGAGTCTCAAACAAACTTTTTGCTGGCACAGCCGCCTAGCTCTGGCGAGGCAAAAAATAGCGCTGAGCAAATTTATCTGGCACTAAAGCAGCGCGGCATTTTAGTTCGCTACTTTAAACAGCCCGGTTTGGCCGATAAGTTAAGAATCACGATCGGCACGGAAGAACAAAATCAGATGTTGCTCGAAGCGCTGCTGTCTCTGATTTAGCCGCCCCTCCACACCCATTAGCATTGCACTAGATGACTTGTTGCGGAGCGCTCCGCAGCAAGTCATCCCCTCATTCCTGCCATCCAATTATCCATGCATCAATTTTCCTACAGTCCTCCTTGGAGTCTGCAAAATGGTCTAGCGATGACCTTGCATGTCGCCCTCAAGATGAGCAAAACCTGGGAAAAGCATATTGCTGAGCCAGAACCAGACTATCAGCCTCAAGTTTTTGTAGGGGCAGGGGACGTGCCGATTTTTGGCAAAGTGGCGATTCCTCCAAATCCCAGAGGCACGATCGTCGCCACCTACGGCATTACAGGCGATCTTGATAACCAGTGGTTCCTCAAGATCTTAGGGCGCAAGGCGTTTGCTCAGGGCTACGCGATCGTTCTCTTTGACTGGCGGGCGCATGGCAAAACGGCCGAGCTGTCGCCCACCCTCACCTCAGATGGTTTGTATGAGGGCGAGGATTTTGTCCGCATTGCCGCCAAAGCCAAGGCAATGGGCTGTCCGGCACCCTTCTGGTTTACGGGCTATTCTCTGGGCGGACAGTTGGCGCTGTGGGCAATCAAATCAGCACAGACTGTGGCAACTTGGGGCAGCGACTTGGGCTTGGCAGAATCAGAAATTGCTGGAGGGGCCGCCATTTGTCCTAGCCTGGAATCTCAGCGTTCTTTGAGCTATCTGGACAAAAGCGCGATCGGCCGATCGCTCGATCAGGCCATCACTAAGCAGCTGAGGATTCTGGCGGATCGGATTAGGAAATGTCATCCTGGGGCGATCGATCCGGCAGCCCTGAGTCGCGTCCACAACATTTGGACGTTTGATGAGGAATTGGTGATCGGCAAGCTAGGCTTTGCGACCGTAGAAGACTACTACCAGGCCAGCAGTCCGCTCTATCAGCTGGATACATTTGCTAAACCCACGCTGATTTTGTATGCCGCTGATGACCCCATGTTTGACCCAACGATCGTCCCTGATCTAGAAAACGCTTGTGCCCAGAATCCGGCGATCGACTTGGTTGTGACCGAGCATGGGGGGCATGTGGGCTACATCAGCAGCAAAGCCTGCCAGCAGCAGGCCAAAGACCCCGACATCTGGTGGGCCTGGAATCGCGTTTTGGCATGGTTTAATCAGCAGCCAGCGTGAGGCTGGGGCATTTTTGCAGAAACGAGTCTCCCTTCTGCTTTGCTACGGTATCTTCCAGATGCGGTGGCGTAGGGCGAACGACTCCTGCAAACAAATCCTCAAGTCCGTAGGGCGTGAAAAACTGCCATGCGTCCGCCTCTAGCCGCACGCCCACAGCCGTCGCGGTATGCAGCCAATCGCTAATGCCCGCCTCAGTACTGTTGTAGGTTTGCCGTCCCGATCGCCAGCGGGCAAAGCTCGCCTGATTTTTGACATCAAACAGGTAGTGGGGATAGCGAGCCGTTAAGATCGCTTTTGCCTCTAGCTCCTGCTGGCGATCGCCTGTGGCATCAAAAAAAGCGATGTCAAAATCCTTAATTCCCAGTTGGCAAGTCTCGCCCAATAGCGATCGCCAGACGGTGTTTCGCACTGCGCCTCCGGCTAGCCACCAGTCGGGTAAGTTGAGCTGAGCGATCGCAGGTAAGACTTCGCCCACGGGAGAGTTTGCCAAAATTTCTTGGAGAAGGGGGAGAGAAGGGGGAGGGAGGAGCATGGAGAGAGTGGGAGGGAGGGAGAGTGGGAGAGTGGGAGGGAGAGGGGGGAACTTTATTTTGCGATCGGTTGGGGTGATTTGGCGCGATCCGATCGAGCAGATGAAATCGTGATCCCCAATTCTGATAAACTTTTGTACGAAGCGTAGTCCGCAAAACGACGCAAAATCAGCAGTTGGAGGGTAATCCGGTGGAAAGCACGCTCGGTTTAGAAATCATTGAAGTGGTTGAGCAAGCAGCGATCGCTTCGGCTCATTTGATGGGCAAGGGCGACAAGAATGAAGCGGATCGCGTGGCAGTAGAAGCTATGCGCGAGCGGATGAATAAGATTCACATGCGCGGTCGCATCGTGATTGGTGAAGGCGAGCGGGACGACGCGCCCATGCTGTACATCGGTGAAGAAGTGGGCATTTGTACCCGTGAGGATGCCAAAGCTTACTGTAACCCCGATGAGCTGGTTGAGATTGACATTGCCGTTGACCCGTGCGAAGGCACCAACCTTTGCGCCTATGGTCAGCCCGGTTCTATGGCTGTGCTTGCCATTTCCGAGAAGGGTGGACTCTTCGCCGCACCCGACTTTTACATGAACAAACTGGCCGCTCCTCCAGCAGCTAAGGGCAAAGTCGATATTCGCAAATCTGCCACCGAAAACCTGAAGATTTTGTCGGAATGTCTCGATCGCCCCATTGATGAGCTGATGGTCATCGTCATGAAGCGCGATCGCCATAATGACTTGATCAAAGAAATCCGGGAAGCAGGAGCCAGAGTGCGCCTGATCTCAGATGGTGACGTGTCGGCGGCAATCTCCTGCGCCTTTGAAGGCACCAACGTTCATGCGCTCATGGGCATCGGCGCGGCACCAGAGGGCGTAATTTCCGCAGCAGCCATGCGCTGTATGGGCGGACATTTCCAAGGACAGCTAATCTACGATCCGGCGATCGTCAAAACAGGGCTGATTGGTGAAAGCAGAGAAGCCAACATTGAGCGATTGACTTCTATGGGCATTACCGACCCCGATCGCGTCTATGAAGCTGAGGAACTGGCTTCGGGTAAAACGGTGCTATTTGCGGGCTGTGGCATCACCTCCGGGACGCTCATGAAGGGCGTGCGCTTCTTTAAGGGTGGCTCTCGGACACACAGTTTGGTCATCTCCAACCAGTCCAAGACGGCTCGATTTGTAGAAACAATCCACATGCTCAAAGAGCCTAAGTCTGTACAGTTGAGCTACTAATCCTCTGCAATCCTTGATCTATCAAATCCGTTAGATTAAAAGAAAGAAGCATTGCTGATTTTATCTATGGCATCCATAGCCGGATCAAGCACTGCCAGAAAAGAGGCCAATAGAGGGACGGGGAGGCGTTGCAGGTCACGTCTCCCCAGTCCTTTGTTCTATAAAAGGTCGAATTCATAAAAATTTACGCGATCGTCCCCATTCCAGCCCCGCTCGGTTTCTCTACAGGCTCTCCCGAATTGGTAGACTTTCCCTATACCGAACTCTATACCGATAGTTTGAGTCAAAGCTCGGTGGGTTGATGCGGCTTTAGATGCCAGGTTTATTGCCAAGTTTATTCATGTCAACTGTGCAAATCATTCGATAAAAGCTGATTTACGCTGCCGTAAGGGCGACCCCAAAGCAGCACTGCACAAAGAGAAAATCGTTTGGGAGGACGAATGAATATTGTTGTTGTGGGTCTGAGTCACAAAACAGCCCCGGTGGAAGTGCGCGAAAAGCTCAGCATTCCCACCCCGCAAATGGAAGCTGCGATCGCTCATCTTTGTAGCTATCCCCATATTGAAGAAGCCGCCATTCTCAGCACCTGCAACCGCTTGGAGGTCTATGTCGTCACAAGCGAAACAGAGCCTGGCGTGCGGGAAGTGACACAGTTTTTGGCAGAATATGGCAAACTGCTTGTCCATCAGCTCCGCCCCTATCTGTTTACCCTGCTGCACCAAGATGCCGTCATGCACATGATGCGGGTATCGGCAGGGCTAGACAGCTTGGTTTTAGGCGAAGGGCAAATTTTGGCGCAGGTGAAGCATACCCACAAGGTCGGGCAGCAATATAACGGCGTCGGGCGCATTCTCAACCAGCTCTTTAAGCAAGCTCTGACTGCCGGAAAGCGGGTTAGAACTGAAACCAGCATCGGCACGGGCGCAGTTTCCATTAGCTCAGCCGCCGTCGAGCTGGCGGCACTGAAGGTACAGAACCTGGCAGCTTGCCGAGTCACCGTTCTGGGTGCAGGCAAAATGTCGCGTCTGGTCGTCCAGCATTTGCTCTCTAAAGGAGCGACGCAGATTTGCGTGGTGAATCGTTCGATCGAAGGCGCACGAGAACTGGCTCAGCAGTTCAAAGACGTAGAGCTTCAGCTCCACACCTTGGCTGACATGATGGAGGTAATTTCGACCTCAGACCTGGTGTTTACCGCCACAGCTGCCACAGAACCTCTGCTCGATCGCGCCAAGCTAGAGGGAGCGATCGAGTCCCATTGTTCCCTGATGCTGTTTGATATTGCTGTGCCGCGCAACGTCCATTCTGACGTTAACGATTTACACAACGTCTACGCCTTTAATGTAGATGACCTGAAAGCGGTCGTGGCGCAAAACCAGGAAAGCCGCCGCCAAATGGCGATGGAAGCTGAAGGTATTTTGGATGAGGAAGTTGAAGCGTTTGATATGTGGTGGCGATCGCTCGAAACCGTCTCTACGATTAGCAGCCTCCGCAACAAAATTGAAACGATCCGCACCCAGGAGCTAGAAAAGGCGCTGTCTCGACTCGGATCAGAGTTTGGTGAAAAGCATCAGGAAATTATTGAGGCTTTGACGCGCGGCATCGTCAACAAGATCTTGCATGACCCTATGGTGCAGTTGCGCGCCCAGCAGGATATTGAAGCTCGGCGGCACGCGATGCAGACGTTGCAAACGCTGTTCAACCTGGAAACGGCTTCTAATATTCCCTAAAAGAATATAAGATCCATAGATGGGGTGCAGCGCTTTGCGCTGCACCCCATCTATATTGCAGGTTTTTGACGCCTCACCCACTCTCGCACCGCCCGCCGAATGGCTCGTCGTCCTGCCATCCGATGCGTCTCAATCAACTGAGGCAGCTCTCGAATCGGCAACAGGGGCAAGGCCAGACTCATGTCTGCTTCTACATATTCCCCCGCTTGCAGATGATAAATTTTCAGTTCATCCCCGCCATAGCACCAGAGTTCTGGGACTTCTAGACGGGCATAGATGGGGAAGCGATCGAGGGATTTATGGGTAATGTCAATCTCTAGCGCCAGATCGGGAGGGGGATCGCCTTGGCTCAGATTTAGGTCTAGCCTGCCGCGAACAGCCGCCTCATGCTGAAAGTAAAAGCAGTTGTCGGGTTCAACGCCTACCATTTTGATCCGCTTGCGCCAGGTGGTGGAACCGTAGCTTTCGTAATCAAGCTCTAGCTCTTCTGCAATATCTTGTACTGCAACACCAATTACTTCTTTGAAATATTCATGCTCAGGTAGAGGGGTCATAATTTCCAATGTCCCGTTGTCATAGGCGATGCGGGCAGAACGACGATCGCCCAGATCTTCTAGCAAGCGTTCAAATTGCTCCCAGCTAATGCTATGCAGCACAATCCGATCGGCTCGACGTAATGTTGCAACCATCGCCTCATCTCCACGATTTCAGGAGTTATCCCTCTAGTTTACGTTCTACTAGAATTAGGCGATCGTCTTGAAGATCAACCTGACTCCAGAATTTTAAGCACAACCAATCCCTGCTTCAGCCAGAAAATGCTTCAGCCAGCTCAGAGGCTGCGGCAAAATCAGCGAATGCTTTAGAGTCTTGAGCTACAGTAAATTCAAGACTCTCAGGCTGTCTGCCCTCTAGTATGACTGTTAGCCCCTATTTTTCTGGTTATTTGAAGTCGATCGCCACTACTTACGCGCAGTGGTGGGAGCTTTACACGCTAATGGATGCGGTGGGTCAGGAGCAGGTGAAACGGCAAACGGAGAAATCTGCCTTTCCGTTTGATTTTGGGCTGATGGTGCAGACGGCAAAGCCTGGAGAGGAAAAAGAAAAGGGCGAAAAGCCGGAAGAGAAGCTAGAGCGGCTGCCTGTGCTGGTGGGAATGCGGAAGTACGCGGCGGAGCATGTGCTCCTAGTGGGGCGACCCGGCTCAGGAAAATCGACAGCATTGATTCGGATGCTACTAGAGGAAGCAGAGAATAAATCAGCAGCGGCAAAGATTCCAGTGCTGGTAGAACTGCGGTATTGGCGAACGGGTGTGATCGATCGCATCCTCACCGTTTTGCAGCAGGGTAATTATTTAAATTTGGATGCTGAAACGCTAAAAACCTGGTTGCGGCAGGGTCGATTGCTGCTGCTGATGGATGGGCTGAACGAGCTGCCTTCGGAAGAGGCAAGACGCGATGTAGCCACGTTTCGACGAGACTATCTGCAAACCCCGATGATTTTTACCACGCGAGAGCTGAGCGTGGGTGGTGATTTGGGCATAGCCAAAAAGCTGGAAATGCAGCCGCTAACGGAAGCCCAGATGCAGGAGTTTGTCCGGGCTTATCTGCCGCCAAATCAAGCAGAGCAGATGTTGCGACAGCTCAAAGACCGTCTGCGAGAGCTGGGACAAACGCCTTTGCTGCTGTGGATGTTGTGTGGACTGTTTCAACGATTGGGTATAGTGCCACCCAATTTGGGTATGGTGTTTCGGCAGTTTACGCAAGGCTATGAGCGCAGTCTGAAGGATGACATTCCGGTTACGGCAGAGTCGCGGCGCTGGTGGTCGCTGTTATTGCAACGGTTGGCATTTGCGATGATGCAGGGGGAAAACCCGCAGGAGAAACCGACGGAGCTACAGGTGACGATCGCGCACCAGACGGCAGAAGACATCCTGACGCAATATCTCACCGAAGAGAAGTTTGACAAACCGCGCGATTTTGCCAAGCAGTGGCTAGAGGATCTGCTGAAGCATCATCTGATTCAAATCAATGGTGACAAGATTGAGTTTCGGCATCAGTTGATTCAGGAATATTATGCAGCCGAGTATTTGTTGCGTCAGTTGCCCAAGCTGAGTGATGCAGCATTACAGCGGCAGTATTTGAACTATCTGAAGTGGACAGAGGCGATCGCGCTGATGTTGGGACTGGTGGAGGATGAGGCTCAGGCGGTAAGGGTGGTGGAGTTGGCGATCGGGGTGGAGTTGATGTTGGGGGCGAGGTTGGCGGGTAAGGTAAAGACGCGCTTTCAAAAAGAAACTGTAGGTCGGATTGCTAATCTAAAAGTAATTGTACTTCTCAAATCTCAGTTGTTGGGTAAGACAATGGCTGAGGTAGCGATTGATTCTTTATCTACAATGCTTAAAGATACAGATTCTTATGTGCAAGAAACGGCTGCTAAGGTGCTAGGAAACTTAGGCAGTAAGGAAGCTATTCCAGTGCTGCTCAATAGTTTGCAAGATAAAGATGGCTCTGTTCGAGCTGCTGCTGCTGAGGCGTTGGGTAAATTGAACAGTGAGTTGGCTATTCCAGGATTACTTGTTGCTCTTCGAGATGAATCCTCCTTTGTACGAGCGCGTGCTGCTTTAGCACTGGGAGAACTAAGTATCGAGACAGCTATTCCAAACTTGCTTATTACTTTGCAGGATGAGATTCCTTCTGTTCGATGGCGTGCTACTGAAGCATTAGGGAAAGTGGGTAACAGGACGATAATTCCAGCTTTACTTCTAGCTCTACACGACATAAACCCTTCTGTTCGAGCCGAAGCATCGAAGGTTCTAGGAGAATTAGGTGATGGAACAATAATTCCAGAGCTATTTATCCTCTTGCGGGATGAAAAACTATTTGTTCGCAAATCTGCTGCTAAAGCATTAGATAAATTGGGCAATGATACAGTTCGACTATTTTTTTCTGGTTGGCTAGATGAAGACTCTACTATTCACTGGAATACTGAAGTAACTATTGCAGGATTGTTAGCTGCTCTACAAGATTCAAATAGTTCTGTTAGGAGAGATGCAATTGAGATGCTATGCCGGTTAGAAGTCAAAACATCTGTCCCCCAATTACTTGTTGCATTGCACGATGAAGATTGTTCTGTCCGAGCATTTGCTGCTGGAGCACTAGGAGAGTTAGGAGACAAAACTGTTATTTTAGAACTGCTTGATGCACTGCACGACGAAGAATATGTTGTGCAGCGAGAGGCATGTGAAGCTTTAGGAAGATTGAGAAGTGAGATAGCTATTCCAGGATTACTTGCCGCTTTACAAGATAGAGATTCCCTCATTTATGTGCATATCATGGAGGCGCTAGGAGAGTTAGGTAGTGAAGCAGCTATTCCAGCATTGCTCATTGCCTTAAGAGATGAAGACACAGGCATACAGTGGAATGCTACTAAGGCGTTAGAAAAGTTGAGAGGTGATCAGAAGGACATTTTATCTCCACTATGGAACCTTGTTCAAAAGACAGGAGAGACTCATATAATTAGCGCGATCGCCTCCATTCAAGCCCGCTGCAAATTCTACAACTACGAAATCTTCCAAGCTGCCCAATCATCGCCTCCCAAAACCATTCCACAATCATCTCCATCACTCATTGTCCAAGGAGACTATATTGCGGGCGATAAGGTTGAAGGCGACAAGGCTATGGGTGATAAAGTCACGGGTAACAAAAACATACACAACGTAGAAACCGTTGGCAATCTCAATACTGGAACCGTCAATGTCCAAGGCGATCAGATTGGGAGTCAAAATAACTCAGACGGCAAAGCATAGACTATGAAAACTGCTATTCCTCTCCCAATTACTCAACTCAAAACCTTTTGCGATCGCTGGCAGATTACCGAACTTTCCCTATTTGGTTCCATTCTGCGCGAAGACTTTCATCCAGATAGCGATATTGATTTATTAGCAGCTTTTGCACCAGAAGCAGAATGGGGATTACTCGATCACGCCCAAATGCAGCAAGAGCTAGAAACCCTCTGCGGACGCAAAGTAGATTTGATTAGCAAACGGGCGATCGAGCGTAGTGCCAACTGGATTCGTCGGCAAGAGATTTTGTCTACGGCTCAAGTGCTTTATGCCCAGAAATAGAGACACCGCCACTCTGCTTGACATCGAACAAGCAGCACAGAAAGTTCTGAGATACAAACAGGGACTCGACAAAGCTGTTTTCATGGAAGACGACAAAACACAGTCAGCGATCGTCTTTCAGCTCCTGATTCTGGGTGAAGCGGTTAAACGCCTATCTCAAGACTTTCGGACTCAGCATCCTGGAATTCCTTGGTCTTTAATTGCAGGAATGCGTGACAATTTAATTCATGAATATGACGATATTGATTGGAATGAAGTTTGGAATACTGCAAACTCCGATATTCCAAGGTTATTAATCTTGCTTGAACCCTTGTTGCCGACAGAGTAAGAGAATGTCAGACTCTTCTAAAAACCAACCGATATTTCACATCAACAAAGTTGGCAACATCAACAGCGGCGATGTCACGATTCAAGGCGATCAGATTGGTATTCAACACAATCATTCTCAGGCAACAGAGCAGAACAATCGCGATCGCCCCAAAACCCGCACCATTCTCTTCCTCGCCGCCAGCCCTGCCGATCGCCCTCGACTTCGCCTCGACGAAGAAGCCCGTATCATCACCCAAGCCTTACAGCGATCGGATTATGGCGATCGATTTCAGCTAGAGCAGCATTGGGCAGTCCGTCCAGAAGATTTACACTTTCTCCTGCCCAAATTCCAACCCCAGATTCTATACTTTTGCTGTCATGGAGAAGGAGACAAAGGGATAGTTTTGGATGACGGTAGCGGCAAAGCTCAGCTTGTAGCAACTGAAGCTCTAGCAGATCATCTCAGCCGCTTTCCCACTCTAGAATGTGTGGTGCTCAACTCCTGCTATTCCGATGAACAAGCCGAAGCGATCGTCCAGCATATCCCCTATGTGATCGGCATGAGCAGCGCCATCCTTGACAGAGCCGCCCTCAAATTTGCCCAAGGCTTTTACAATGCACTCGGAGCAGATTTGACCTACGAGGCTGCTTATCAAAACGGCAAAGACGCGATCGCTCTAGAAAACATTCCTCAGAGTCAGATCCCTATCCTTAAGCAGAAGCCCAAAACCGACTAGGGAGCGATCGCTAGTAAGTTTACTCCTCCAAAATCTCCACCAAATCCTCGATCGCCACACCAAACGCACGCGCCAATCTGTGAATAGCCGTGTAATCGGTCATAGTCATTGATTCGCGCTGAACGTAGTTCTTAACTGTGCTGTAGTTTAGACCCGAACGCTCTGCAACTTCCTTGAGCGTCCATCCCCGTTCATCCGCCAACTCTCGAATTTTCAGCCGAATCAGCCCCATTTGGATCTTGACAAGGACTCAATTGAGTCCTTTAATGATTGATATCAAACAGCAGCGATCGCTCTTCTTGCCTGGAAAACACGAGAGCGATCGCCACAAATTCCCATAACAGGAAGTAGACCTATGATATCAGGAATGTTGCCGCCATCAAGTGCGGTGGATGGTCTTGCGCGAATACGGGCGGCAAGTGAGCCATGAGCTATCGTGATGCCCTAGCGCCCTGGTGCATTATTCAACATTTACCGAAGATGCAGCATGCCGTGATCGCTCGGTTTCGCAAGCGCAATGATGCCGAAGACTATCTAAAAGTCGTCAAACGCCTCAATCCAGCGATCGCCTACGAGCTTATTTTTGATCCGCCCAATGATGAAGATTAGAAACATTGCCGAATAGGTTGTTGCCGCTCTGGAAGCGTAAGCAACAACCTATTTCTCCGAGCTAAATAATTAGGTGAAACGCCTATAACAGCCTAGCCAGCAGCTTGAGCCGGAAGCACCCCAGGCTTAACCCCGATCGTCAAAGTCTGCCCATTGCGCCGAATTTCAAGCGGCAAGTCTTCGCCAATCTTGCTCGACTCTACCGTACTCTGCACCGTGTCGGCGGTTGTGACGGCTGTATTGCCAATCTTTTGGATCACATCTCCTGCCCGAATACCTGCTCTGGCGGCTGGAGAGTCTTCCATCACCTTCACCACCAAAATGCCCTGGTCTTCTTGGACGCTTACACCGCTATTGGGATCGCTGTTGATCCGCTGTTTCATATCGGGCGTAATCGTCACCATTTGCACCCCCAGATAAGGATGCTCCACCTTTCCAGTCGAGATGAGCTGATCGCCAATTCTCTTAGCCGTATTGATAGGCACCGCAAAGCCCAAGCCTTGCGCCCCGTCAATAATGGCCGTGTTGATGCCAATCACCTCGCCCTGCTCATTGAGCAGCGGGCCACCTGAGTTACCCGGATTGATGGCGGCATCAGTTTGGATAAAGCCCACACGGCGATCGGGCACACCAATTTCCGAGCTAGAGCGACCTGTTGCGCTGATGATGCCAGCCGTCACGGTATTGTCTAGCCCCAGAGGATTACCAATCGCGATCGCCCACTCTCCGGGCTGGAGCAGATCGGAATTACCCACGGTGACAGCAGGGAGATCCGTCGCCTCAATTTTGATCACGGCAACATCGGTAATGGTGTCTTCGCCCATCACCTTACCGCTAAACGATCGCCCATCGGTCAGCGTTACCGAGACTTCATCGGCTCCATCCACCACATGGGCGTTGGTCAGCACAATACCTTTAGAGTCAATAATAAAGCCTGAACCCGTACCTTCCTCAACCCGTCTGGAGCGAGGAGATTCCGATTCATTACCAAAAAATTGATTGAAGGCCGGATCATTTGAGAAAAAGCTAGGCCCTCGGCTCGCCACTGTTCGTTTTGAGTTAATTCGGACAACCGCAGGGCCAACCTTCTGCACCGCATTGGCAATAAAGTTAGAGTCAACGTTGGCCAACAGACGGTTTGAACCCCCTGTAGAGCTGGGGGGAGCCTCAGTCGGGGTGGTGGTTTGAGCCAGCCGCACGGTAGGAGATTGAGCAGCCGCACTGCTGCCAGGGCTGGCGAGGAGGCGATTACCCATCATGAATCCCCCGGCACCCAGGAGAACGAGCGATAGGTAAACCGCCGATTGCTGGATAGAAAACTTACGGACGGCAGAGTAGGGTTCGGGGTGAGTCATGTCAAACTGGCTTCCTGATAAGCACGAAAGAATATTTGTAGTCAGATCTGTGAGGAGAGATCTCCGTAGCTCAATTTTACTGAGCTGACTCTTTCTAAAGTAAGGGTAATGTATGTCAGCAGGGTGACAAGCTTCCTACAGAGCTGTGAAACTTTTGTCAGACTGCCTTTCAAGCGCTTTTCGGAAGCTAATCCGCATTTGTCATCTAAACGTCATGCCGCAATAACAGGATTGACAAACTCGGTTGATAGATTTATTTCACAGGTGAATGAATGCTGCGGAGGGGTAGTTGCTAGCTGCCTCTCCTTTTTCCTTTCTAGTGTTCTGTCTGAAGTCGCTGGCTAGCTGAAGTGGGCAAGAGATAGCAAAAATGGGAGCGATCGCAAATCCTTACGCGCAAGCCACCCCGAAAAAAGCATTAATTCCCGGCCTACAGCCATTCATGAGAAGAGGGTTCCGGCTGTTTGCCGATCGCTCTACAGAACTCTAAATAGACATCGATCGACTTATGAAACTCCTGTTTGGCGCATTCCAGAGTTTCGGCCTCAAAGACCACAATATCTTTGACTTCGGTAACATGGCCTCGGAAACGATGAGTTGCCTCATCCTTTCTAATGTCGGCAATGAAGCCTTTGTACTCAGCCTTATTTCTAGCTAGCATAGTTTTCGATGTTTTAAATGCTTTGAAAAATTGCTTGCATTTCTCTACTTAAAGCAGGGTTTTCACGAGCTGGAATGCTTCTCAGGCTAGATTTTAGAGATTTTCCAAGAATATTCTTACTGTCAATTTCTTACTATCAATATAAAGGTTCATTTTTCGGATACTTGCCGAAAAATGAACCTTTGAATCAGAACTGGAACGCTAGAAAACTCTAGGAAGCCAGTCCGATCGCCCGTTCTACCAGTCCTGCTGCCGTAATGCCGTTAAACGCCATTAGCTCTCCGGCGCTAGCGGTTGTCTCGCCTCGCTTCCAGGCGATCGTATCTCGCTTGATGGTGCTCCGCAGCATAATCGGCTCCAGCATGCCGCTAGCTCCCCCCGCTACACCGATGAGGGCATCGCCGCCAAACATAGCCTCAAATCCGGCCTCATCCAAAAAGCCGCCATCAGGCTCAGAGCAGGTGTCCCAGGCCACATCACTAGGGCGATAGAGGCGACGAGGGCTGACGATCGAGACAATTCGCACGCCATAGCCCTGCGCTTCTAGCGCTTTTGCGGCTTCAAACACGGGCATCAGAATCATGTCACCCACGACCGCAAAGACGATCGTTTTGCTGCCAGAAGATTCATGCAGAGTGATCGCTCCATCCTGCAATGCTTGACGGGTTTGAGCCAAGGTCGTGCGAATCGGCAAGGGCGACTTGCTGGCCGTAATTACTACGCCCTTATTAGCAGTAGACAACCCCCACTCATAGCAAGCCTGGATGCTGTTGGCATCGGGTGGAAACAGCGGAAAGACATTACCATTGCGCATCATGGCCGCAAAATAGGCTTCGATTTCTGGGCGTTGGTGCGTCCAGCCGTTGCGCCCTTGCTCTAGTGCGCCAGCCGTAAACAACGTAATTGTGGAGGGCGTGGGGCGGCGCAATTCCGCCATCGCCTGAGTCACCGTTTGCCAAATGGGTAAGCCATTGATCGCAAAAGATTCGTAAGAACACCAGAGGCTACGCGCCCCCATCAGCGACAGACCTACGGCCAGTCCGGCACAGGCATCTTCGCTCAGCGGCTCATAGACTTGCCCGATCGGACTCTGGTTATAGAGCGGATCTTCGGTGGGGTGAATGATCTTCAAGCCCTGATTGATATTGGCAATACCCGATGCCTCGTTGCCGTCAGCATTGGTCACAAGATACTGTGCATCTTTTTTCCCCACGTAGGCCACGAGCTGACCCATTGCCGTCGTGGAAATTTTGGCTTCGGCGATCGCATATTCTTCTAGCGGCAGCTCTCCCAAATCTGCCAGCGGCAAGATGGATTCTGTCACCGAGACTTGGCTGGCCGAACCGCCCGTCGATCGCTCACAGTTCGTGCGAACTAGCTCCCAGGCGGCAGCAGGCAGCGCCCGCGATTTCAAACCCGCCACAATGTCAGCATTGTCGAGGGTATGGTGCCCATAGAGGTTGTGCGACTTGGCTCCGCGTGCGTGAACGCCAGCCCCTTTAAGCTGTTTGATAATAAAGACCGTCAGCTTGCCGCCCAAGGCAGACTGAGCCGCTTTGTCCACGCCTTCTAAAACAGCTTGGGTAAAGGCAAGGCGCTGCTCAGGCGAGAAAGCGGTGCTGTCTACATAGGCTCCGGGCTGGTTTTGATCATCGTAGTCTTTGGCATCCACTAGCACCACTTCCTCAAAGCCGTTGCCCTGCCAATAGGCGGTCATGCTGGCATTGGTGTGCAGAGACACCATGCTGTGGTGCTCTTGCGAGTAACCGTTCCATACCAGTACAGGCAAGAAGTTGGTGACGCTGGGGAAAGCCGTGTGGAAATGCGCCATGCTGCTCATGGGGTAGGGTTCGCCCATGCCGCCATCACCCATCGTGAAGGGAAAGAGGGTGCCTTTGTGCAGCAGAGCCGCCGCCATTGCAAAGTGCTGTCCTTGTCCGAGTGGCCCTGCGGGAGCCAAAATGCCCGGAATGTAGCCCGATAGGTGCCCCAGCAAGCCGTGCTGTTCGCGGAAGCGATCGCGCAATTCTTGCACGGTGTTAATGCCCATCGCTTCTAAGGAGCGATCGAGAAACATGGCGCTATAGAAGCCAGGGGCATGGTGCCCGACTTCGGTCAGAATATTTTTGTGGCCTAGCATTACTAAGGCGGCATAGGCTTCGGTTTGGCTGGCAAAGCCGCCCGGATGTCCTGATGCTTTGCTGGCAGTGACTTGCAGCGTCAGGTAGCGCAGGGCGTCTGCGTAGAGCAACGTTTGATAAACAGCACTCGGATCAGCAGGACTAGCGATCGCTTTGCTGCCTTCGGCAATGGCTGGAGTTTTGCCATAGGTCTCGAACCCTGGCGGAGCGTCGCCAAAGTACTGAATTCCTTCACAAAAAGCAGGGATTTGAGTAACAGCAGCCATGAATTCAAAGACCTCTTGACAACTAACTGGAACAACTAACTTGAATGGGAGTGCTTCATCTAGATAGGGTTCTCTTTCAAAGAAATCCATATCTAAAACCAGCAGCGCACTTGGCAAATCGACCCGGTAAATCAACCCGGCAACGGGCAGAAGGATCGGCGCTAATTTTTAAGATTCGTTTAATCATTAAATCCTATCGCCAGATGGCGTTATCAAGCGGTCGATCGTTTCATGCGCTCTCTATAGGATTTATGATGATGAACCTTAGAATTGTTCATAGCGATCGCCTTATCTAAATCCTGCTGCTCTAATTCGTCCGAAGCCGACAGTTTTTTGCGGCTCAAAAGACTAGGCTTGATGACAGAAGCAAATTTTGGCTGAAGCTAAAAAATAAAGAGAGACGTAGAGCGACGGTTGCGAATTGTGGAAAAAGTTTTAGTTGTTGTTCATCAAGAGACTTCAGAGCCAGGTTTGGTCGGGCAGGTCTTGCAAGAGAGCGGTTATGCCCTAGATATTCGCTGTCCGGCGATCGGGACAGAATTACCCCAAACCCTGGAAGATCATGCCGGAGTCGTGGTCTTTGGTGGCCCCATGAGCGCCAATGATGACGATCTCCCCTTTATCCGGGCTGAGCTAGACTGGATTCCGCTCGTCCTCAATTCGGGTACGCCTTATCTAGGCATTTGTCTGGGCGCACAGCTTTTGGCTCGCGTGCTAGGCGCAAAGGTGATGCCCCACCCCCAAGACCTACGCGAAATTGGCTATGTCCCAATTCAGCCTCTGCCCGTTGCTCACAATCCGCTGTCAGGTTTGACTGAAGTGTACCAATGGCACAAGGAAGGCTTTGAGCTGCCGTCAGGTGCGGCTCTCTTGGCTACAGGCAGCGTCTTTCCCCATCAGGCGTTCCGGTATGGCGAAGCCGCCTACGGCACCCAGTTTCATCCAGAAATTACTCGCGCCATGATTGATCGGTGGATCTCGAAGGTGCCAGAACAGCTAGAGCTACCGGGCGCACAGCCCTATGACGCCCATATGCAAGGGTTCGATCGCCATGCCACCAGCGTCGAGCAGTGGCTGCGAAGATTTTTGGTGCAAGATTGGCTCATGCTAGGGCGAGGCGGTGGCGATCGCCCCAAAGCAGCCCTGGCAGGCTCAAAATTAGGCACAAAAACGATCGCCACTTGACTGTAGTGACTTGAGGGAAATTGTCTCTCCTTCAAGTCTCTCGATCACATACAACCCGGCAAAATTAATCTATAAGCTGAATGAGGGAGGCACATTACGTCCCCCTCATTCAGCTTAATAGCCATGACCCAAACATCCTTTTAGGCAGCCTTCAAAGGAGTAATCACAATGACGCAACTGGGGTTACTCGTTCTTGGGGGAGTGATGGGGGGCTTAGTAGGATTTCTGCTCGGACGCAGCCGACGGCCTTGCGCGATCGCCAACAGCAGCAGCCAGCCTCAAGCAGATGGCAACCTGGGTGAAGCAACGCCACCGCAATACGAACGGATTGTGTCAAACATCCCCGATGGGGTTGCCCTGATCGATCGCGCCTACATTTATCAATGGGTCAACCAAACCCACCTCAAAAGATCTCGCAAACCCCCATCGGCCATTGTGGGGCACCGGATCAGCGAAATGATGGGAGAATCCCGGTTTCGGCAGGTGATTAAACCTCGGATCGATCGCTGTCTGACTGGAGAAACGATTCGCCAAGAAGAATGGTTCGACTATCCAGAGGGGCGGCGTTTTATCGGCTTAACCTACACGCCCTACATAGAGCGAGAGGGCACTATTTCAGCAGTAGTGGTGACGAGCCGCGACTTGACAGAACTAAAGCAGGCAGAAGAAGACCTCAAAGAATCAAAAGCTTTTTTAAAGCAGATTATCAACGTCATCTCCGACACCATCTTTGTCAAGAACGAGCAATACCGATTTGTTTTAGTCAATCAGACCATCTGTAACCTAAGCGGTATCCCTGAAGCCGATTTTCTAGGCCGTTCAGACTATGACTTCTTTCCCAAAGAACAAGCCGATCATTTCCGGCAAAAAGATCAGCAGGTCTTTCAAACTCAACTAGAAGATATCGTTGAAGAACCGCTGACCACCTTAGCAGGCGAGACGCGCTGGCTATTGACCAAAAAGATTTGCTTTCAAAACCAGCAGGGTCAGAAATTTTTGGTTGGCTCTAGCCAAGACATTACAGAACGCAAGCTCACAGAATCGGCGCTGCGACAGCAGGCTCACCAAGAGCAGGCCTTAAATTGGATTATTCAGAGCATTCGCAACTCGCTGGACTTGGATCAAATCTTTTTAGCCGCCACTCGCGAATTTGCCGAACTCTTGCAGCTCGATTTGGTGAGCGTCGCTCAAGTCTTTCCAGAGCGCCGCTGCACCGTGCCGATCGCCGAACATATTCGTAAGCCAGGTGCGCTCTCTCTCCTGGGCGCTGAAATTCCAGATGAAAATAATCCCATTGCGGCGCGGCTCTCTCAGCGAGAAATTGTTGTGGTTGAGAACACGCATACCTTGGGCGATGCCGTGCATCCCGCCGTGGCTCAGCATTATCCGGTTGCGTGGCTGCTGGTGCCCCTAGAGGTGAATGAACGCGTGTGGGGCAATCTAGTCGGGGTTAAGTCTCCCTTGCCTGCTACTTTTACAGCAGATGAGATTCACTTAGCCCATCGGTTTGCCGATCAGTTGGCGATCGCCATTCAGCAGGCCAATCTCTACCAGCAAGCGCAAATAGAGCTGGCAGAACGGCAGCAGATCGAAACGGCTTTGCACCAGCTCAATCAAGAACTAGAGCAGCGGGTACAGGCACGCACCACCGAATTTCAAGAAAGCCGAGACTTGTTTAAGGCAACTTTTCAGGAATCTGCCGACGCCATTTTTCTAGTTGAGACGACCTCTCTGCTGATTTTGGATTGTAATCAGCGGGCAGTAGACCTCTTTGAAGCCGATCACAAGCAGAATTTAGTTGGCATGCGGGGATATACCCTGCATAAAGAGCTTTTACCTGAGGCAGATCTGACTAAGATGCGCCAAGAATTCAAGATCAAAGGCGTGTGGTGTCAAGAAATTGAGTACCGCAGTCTTAAGGGCTGCTGTTTTTGGGGCAATTTTGCCTCCAAACGAATTCAGGTCGCAGGGCGACAAATGAACCTGGTACGCATCACAGATATTAGCGATCGCAAGCGCGTCGAAGCCGAACGACAGCAGGCCGAAGCGGCATTGCGCCAAAGTGAGGCTCGGTTTCAGCATCTCGCCGCCAACATACCGGGCATTTTTTATCAGTCTGTCATCCGATCGGATGGTTCACGTCAGTTTCATTACATTAGCTCTGGGTTGCAGCGCCTGCTTGAAATTGAGCCAGAGCGGGTTATAAAAGACCCCAATCTTTTTTGGACAATGGTGCATCCAGAGGATGTGGAATCGCTGCGGGCAGAAATTACCCGCACGCTGCTCACGCGGGAACCCTTTCAGTTTGAGTATCGCATTATTCCACCATCCGGCTGCATCCGGTGGATTCACAATGCTGCCAGTCGAGAATATCTCGCCAATGGCGACATTGTCTCCGATGGCGTGGTGCTTGATATTACTGAGCGCAAGCGCAGCGAAGCTGAACGCATCCAGGCAGAGAGGGCGCTCAAAGCCAGCGAAACCAGCTTCCGCAGGCTGATTGAAGATCTTCAGGTGGGGGTTGTGGTGTTTAATCCCGACATGACTCCACGGTTGTTTAACACCAAGATGTTAGAACTTGCGGAAACCACCGCAGAAGAAATGGTGGGCAGCACGTTACTCGATGCACGTTGGGATGTGATTCAAGAAGATGGGTCACCCATGCCTGCCGCCGAGTATCCGGCGATGAAAGCCAAACTCACCCGCCAGCCTGTGCTGAACGTCGTTTTGGGTATCCATCGTCCGCTCTCACAAGACCGGGCTTGGCTGCTGGTTACCGCAGAACCTCAGCTCAACGAGGAGGGCGAAGTTCAACTGGTGATTGCGACCGCGAGTGATATCAGCGATCGCAAACGCGCCGAAGAAACGCTCCGCCAGTTTGCCAAACGAGAACATCTGCTGCGAACCGTCACCCAGCAGATCCATCAATCCCTGAATTTAGAGCATATTTTGGACATTGCGGTGACAGAAGTGCGGCAAATGCTGCAAACCGACCGAGCCTTAATTTTTCACCTGACTTCAGACTCAGCCGGGGTGGTGTTAAAAGAATCCGTCTTGCCAGCGTATCCCAGCACGGTTTCAATGCGCTGCGAAGATGCCTGTTTTCTGCCCAAATGCCGCATCCACTCTCACCACGGCAACCCACAAGTCATTCCCGATGTAACGCAAGATGAGTGGGCTTGCTGTTTGGCAAGTTTTATGCAGACATCTGGAGTGAAGTCTCAAGTGGTTGCCCCCATTGTGCTCAACCTAGAGGATACTGAGCCTCGCCTCTGGGGATTGCTTATCGTCCATAGCTGCGCCTACTATCGCCAGTGGGAACCTGCGGAAGTCGCCCTGTTGCAGCAAGTCGCTAGTCAACTGGCGATCGCCCTCCAGCAATCGGCGCTCTATCAAAAGATTCAAACCGAGCTAACGGAACGCCGACAAATTGAAGCGCAGCTCCGGGCTTCTCTCCAAGAAAAAGAGATTTTACTCAAAGAAGTGCATCACCGGGTCAAAAACAACCTCCAGGTCATCTCTTCGATGCTGTGGCTACAGGCCAAAGCCACCCAACATTCCAGCGTTTTTAACGCTCTAGCCGATACGCGCATTCGTCTACAGGCGATGGCCTTAATTCACGAGACGCTTTACGAATCGACTGATTTAGAACAGTTAAACTTCCACGAATATATTCAGCGGCTGGCAACGACGATTTTGGCGGCCAACGCTCGCTCCAATCCGATTCGTCTGATCTACCACCTGCAACCCGTTGTCTTGAATCTAGAAACGGCAATTCCCTGTGGCTTACTGCTCAACGAGTTAGTAAGCAATGCCGTAAAACATGCCTTTCCAGCTGAGCAGGCCGGAGAAATTTGTATCACACTAGAGGAGCGGATTTCTTTAAAGTCTAAAAGCTTAAGCTCTGAAAGCTTCCCTGAAGCGGTTGATGGATCGATCGCGGAGCTGTCGCCCACAGCGTTATCACTAGGTCAGCCAGAATACATTACGCAATATATCTTGACCGTTCAAGACAATGGTATCGGGATTCCTGCTGACTTGAACTTCAAAAATCTTAAATCTTTGGGACTCAAGATTGCCTATGATTTGGCATTACAGCTAAGGGGGAATTTAGAATTAGATTGCACCTGCGGCACCCGCTTTCAATTAATTTTTTCGGCCTTGAAATATCGTAATCGCCTCCAGCATTGAGCATCGGCAACTAGGCTCTAACACTGTTTAGTTTTATGCCGAAATATCACAATATTATTCACAAAATATAAAACTTTACTATTGAATAGAAATTGGCTGCTAGTAATAGATTCTTGGGCACACCCCCCAAGAGACAGGAGAGCGGCAGCCGCTCTCTTGAAAATCCTTACATCCCTTGGAATCGCTTACTTTAAAACCTCACCTCAACAGATATCAGGACAGGATACTACATGAAGACTGTTAGGGTCGTAATTGTTGAAGATGAAATTTTAATTGCTAGAGAAATTGAAGGATGTCTGAATGAGTTAGGGTATAGCGTTGCTGGGATTGCAGCAGATGCAGACGCGGCATTGCAGCAGATTGCCGAGACTCAGCCCGATTTAGCGCTGATTGACATTGTGATTCAGGGAGAGCGTGATGGCATTGCTTTGGCTAAGCAAGTGCGCGATCGCTATCAAATTCCAGTTATTTACCTAACCGCCTATGTCGATAATCACACCCTATCGCGGGCAAAATTAACCCATCCCTTTGGGTATGTGCTTAAGCCCTTTAATAAAAACGATCTGCATGTAGCGATTGAAATTGCATTGGCTCATCATCAGATAGAGACAGAAGAAAAAACGGCTCTTTTTGCTTCGCTAGAAAGATATATCAAAGCCGCAGAAAAACCCGATTCAGACCCTCAGTTTCCCCAGCCTTTTGAATATCTCTCTATTCTCTCTCACGAACTGCGTAACCCGATCTCAACCATTCAAGTTTCGATCGCCATCTTAGAAGAATATGGCAATCAAATAGATGAAGAAAAAAAACGGCAATTGCTGCACCATATTAAAGCGGCTGCTACCAGCATGAATCAGCTGATTGAAGATGTTTTAACGCTGGGACAGGCCGAACATCACGCCGCATCTTTTCAGCCGGAAATGACTGATGTTGTTGAGTTTTGCCATATCCTTCTAGAGCCTTTTCAATGGAATATAGACAAACAGCATACGATCGAATTTAATTATCCATCGGATTGCATTCAAGCCTATATAGATAAAAAATTACTGTGGCATGCCTTGAGCAATCTCGTGGGCAACGCAATCAAATATTCACCCGATGAGGGAATCGTTTCCTTGGGATTATATTGCACAGACAAAGAGCTTTGTTTTGAAATCCAAGATCAAGGAATAGGAATTTTACCAGAAGATGTAGAACACTTATTTAAGCCCTTCCATCGCGGCCGTAATGTCGGCAAACTGCCGGGAACAGGGTTAGGGTTGGCGATCGCTGAACGAGCGGTAGAGTTGCACAGCGGCGAAATTGCTGTCGCTAGTCAAGTTGGGTCTGGTACAACCTTCATTATCAAATTGCCCCTTAGCCACCGCTAAAGGCTCCGCGTCTGCGTTGTCGCTCACAGGCTGGGAGCAGAATATGCAGCAAGATATGCAGCCTTTCTTTCAAAAAAGTAAACAACAAGCATTTATCTGCATAGTCAGCCGAGAACAATCAAAATGGAGGAGTGCAAGGATACAGCCACTCCTCATTAATTTTTTGCTGACCTTGACTTCAATTGACAGAGGGGACTACTAACCGTGGTGACACAGATTTCTGAAACTCAATATTCTGAGACTCGATACGAGAGCCAAACTCAAGCGATCGCCCGTGCGCTCCTGTCTGCAACCCGAGAAAATCGATCGCTGTTTGCTCAAATGCGCGACCAGATGCGGTGGGATGACAAGCTATTGGGCTTTGCCATGAGCAATCCGGGTTTGCGGGTGCAGCTTTTTCGCTTCATTGACTGTTTGCCCGCGCTGCATAGCAAAGCCGAAATCGCCAGCCATATGCAAGAGTATTTGGGCGATCCCAGCGTTGAGTTGCCTAGCCAGCTCAAGGGGATGCTCAGCTTTGCCAGCCCTGAGTCGCTACCGGGACAGGTGGCAGCCACCACCGTATCGGGTGCGGTAGAGACATTAGCCCGCAAATATATTTCGGGCGAAACTATCCAGCAGGCGATCAAGACCATCGAACAACTCCGCAAAAACAAAACCGCCTTTACGGTCGATTTGCTGGGGGAGGCCGTGATTACCGAGATTGAGGCGCAGTCCTATCTCGATCGATACCTAGAGATGATGGAACAGCTCACCGAGGCGGCAAAGCGCTGGCCGACGGTGGAGCAAATCGACGTGGCAGACGGTCAGCCGCTGCCCAAAGTTCAAGTTTCTGTCAAGCTCACCGCTTTCTACTCGCAGTTTGATCCGCTTGATGCGGTAGGCAGTGAAGCCAAAGTCAGCGATCGCATCCGCACCCTCCTGCGCCGCGCTAAGGAGCTAGGAGCCGCCGTCCACTTTGACATGGAGCAGTATGCCTATAAGGATTTGACCCTCTCCATTCTCCAGAAGATCCTGCTGGAAGAGGAATTTCGCGATCGCACCGACCTGGGCGTGACGCTGCAAGCCTACCTGCGCGACGCTGAGCAAGACTTGCAAAGCTGGATTGACTGGGCCAAGCGTCGCGGCAACCCAATCACGATCCGTCTAGTGAAAGGAGCGTACTGGGATCAGGAAACCATCAAAGCGGCTCAGCACGACTGGCCGCAGCCCGTGTTCTCCCACAAGCCCTCTACCGATGTCACCTTCGAGAAGATGACGCGGATGCTGCTAGAAAACCACGACTATCTGTATGCGGCGATCGGTAGTCACAATGTCAGATCTCAAGCCCATGCGATCGCCATTGCCAAAGAGCTAAATATTCCCCGTCGTCGCATTGAGCTACAGGTGCTGTACGGCATGGCCGATAAGCTAGCCAAAGCCCTAGTCGATCAAGGCTTCCGCGTGCGGATTTACTGTCCCTATGGCGATCTGATTCCGGGCATGGCTTACCTGATTCGTCGTCTGCTCGAAAACACAGCCAACAGCTCTTTCCTACGGCAAAACCTAGAGGAGCGCCCCGTAGAAGAACTTCTAGCTGCCCCTCAATTCTTAGACGCAGCACCACAAACCCCCACTCCCCCACTCCCACCCACCCCCACTCCCACCCACTCCCCCTTCCTCAATGCCGCCGACACCGACTTCGCCCATGTTGAAGAACGCGATCGCATCTTTGCGGCGCTGCAATCGGTTCGCGCCCAGTTCGGCAAAACCTATCTGCCGCTGGTGAATGGTGAGTCGGTCAATACCGTCAAGCTGACCAACTCCGTCAACCCCTCCAATCCCAGTGAGGTGGTGGGTCAGGTGGGGCTGCTAAGCGTCGAGCAAGCCGAGCAGGCCATCCAGGCTGCCAAAGCGGCCTTCCCAGGATGGAAGCGCACTCCCGCCAAAGAGCGAGCCAGAATTATTCGCAAAGCGGGTGAGTTGATGGAGCAGCGACGAGCCGAACTCTGCGCCTGGATGGTGCTGGAAACCGGAAAGGCGATCGGACAATCCGACCCTGAGATTTCAGAAGCGATCGACTTTTGCCACTACTATGCTGATGAAATGGAGCGCCTGGAGCAGGGGGTTCATTACGATGTGCCCGGAGAAACCAACCGCTACCATTACCAGCCGCGAGGCATTTCGCTGATCATCTCTCCCTGGAATTTTCCCTTGGCGATTCCCACAGGCATGACAGTCGCCTCTCTGGTGGCAGGCAACTGCACCTTGCTCAAGCCCGCCGAAACGTCTTCGGTGATTGCCGCCAAGCTGGCCGAAATTTTGGTGGAAGCCGGAGTGCCCCAAGGCGTGTTCCAATTCGTTCCGGGCAAAGGATCTACCGTCGGTGCCCATATGGTGAAGCATCCGGAGGTGCATATGATCACCTTCACGGGTTCGCAGGAGGTAGGTTGCCAGATTTACCGCGAGGCGGCTGAAGTCCAGCCCGGACAGAAGCACCTGAAGCGGGTGATTGCCGAGATGGGGGGCAAGAATGCCATCATCGTAGACGAGAGTGCCGACTTAGATCAGGCGGTACAGGGCGTAGTATATTCTGCCTTTGGCTACAGCGGCCAGAAATGCTCGGCCTGTTCGCGGGTGATCGTGCTGGCACCTATTTATGATGCCTTTGTGGCTCGATTGGTAGAGGCAACGCGATCGCTCAATGTTGGTCTTGCCGAAAACCCTAGCACGCAGGTCGGCCCAGTGATCGATGCGGCCGCCCAGAACCGCATCCACGCCTACATCGCCAAAGGCAAGGAAGAGGCAACCCTGGCCTTGGAAATGCCTGCGCCTGAATCCGGCTACTTTGTCGGCCCGGTGATCTTTACAGAGGTGACTCCGACAGCAAAACTCGCCCAAGAGGAAATTTTTGGCCCGGTGCTGGCGGTGATCAAAGCCCAGAACTTTGATGAGGCCGTGGCGATCGCCAACGGCACTAACTACGCCCTTACGGGTGGACTCTACTCCCGCACCCCTTCCCACATCCAGAAAGCCCAGGATGAGTTTGAGGTGGGCAATCTCTATATCAACCGCAGCACGACGGGGGCGATCGTGTCTCGGCAGCCGTTTGGTGGCTTCAAGCTGTCGGGGGTTGGCTCTAAGGCCGGGGGGCCAGACTACCTGCTGCAATTCCTTGAACCCCGCACGGTGACGGAAAACATTCAGCGGCAGGGCTTTGCCCCGATCGAAGGAGCAGATTAAGACATTTTAGAGAGGCGCAAAGCGCCTCTCTAAAGCAGAAATTTAGCGGAAATTTAACAGATCATTTCGCTTCAACCCTTCTCTGCACGGAACGCAGCGACTGCACTCTATAATGATGGCTGCCGTTCTGGACAGCTTTCTAACTGCAAATGCGGCTCAGAGAAGCGTTTAGGGAATTTCTATGACGATCGATTCAGTGCAGTATTCCGATCCAGCGATTCAGTCACCTGCCCTTATACCCGACAAACGCAAGCTGTGGATGGCGGCCATCAAGCCTCCTATGTATAGCGTTGCCATTATGCCCATCGCGCTGGGTACTGCCGTGGCCTATGCCAAAACGCAGACGCTGCGCTGGGATATCTTTGGTATTTTTTTGGTTGCGGCTGTTTTGATTCTGGGTTGGGAAAATCTCCACAACGATTTGTTTGATTCAGAAACGGGCATTGACCACAACAAACATCACTCTGTGGTGAACCTCACCGGAAACAAAATGCTGGTGTTTTGGTTAGGCAGCCTCTTTCTGGCAACGGGAATTGCTGGAATTGTAGCGATCGCCTATATCCAACAAGATCCCACCATCTTGCTGCTGATTTTGCTCTGCTGCGGCTTGGGCTACCTCTACCAGGGTCCCCCTTTTCGGTTGGGCTATCAGGGATTAGGCGAAATCCTCTGTTTCTTCAGCTTTGGCCCTTTGGCCGTGTCTGCGGCTTACTACAGTCAGGCTCAGTCCTGGTCGGTGACGGCGCTGCTGGCCTCGGTGATTTTGGGGTGCAGCACCAGCCTGATTTTGCTCTGCTCTCATTTTCATCAGGTTGAGGATGATCTGAAGGCAGGCAAGCGATCGCCCATTGTGCGGATGGGTACTCTGCGCGGCGCTCAGCTCTTGCCCTGGATCTGCGGCGGTCTTTATGCGTTGACGGTTATTGGCGTGGCGATCGGTCATTTCCCCATCTGGACATTGATGATTTTTGCCAGTCTGCCCTCTGCGCTGAAGCTCTGTCGGCATGTGCTAGCCAACCACGACCAGCCGGATGCGGTGAAAGACTGCAAGTTCATTGCTGTGGCGCTGCATTTTTGGAGCGGCTTGCTCCTCAGTCTAGGCTTTGTTCTGGACTTTTTTCTGTAGAAGCCAAGGATCAGGATCGCTCTTCAGGTCTGAAATCAGCTGTGTCTCAGAGGATGTTTGAAAAGTGGTCGGCTGCGATTTTAGGCGCCTGTTGATCCCCCCTACCCCCTTAAAAAGGGCTACCGTGTACACACAAGTCCTCTGATGCAGAGCCAACTGGGTTTGATCCCCCCTACCCCCCTTAAAAAGGGGGGAACCGGACTCAAAGTCCCCCTTTTTTCTAGCGCAGCGGCGCAATCGCGCGGGGATTTAGGGGGATCTGAAACGTTTCGTTACCCATAGTTGGACTTTTCAAACATCCTCTTAAATCAACCATGACTCAAATCAAAATTGTCGATCAGTATGACAGCCGCTTCACCCTGGAGTCCGAAGCTCAGGCCACCCTATTTGGCTTGCTCAGCCACCCTGGATTTTTGGCACAGGTGGCGACCCAGATGGGAGGCGATCGCCCCTCGCCTGTTGAGCTAGAGTTTACCGAATTGCTGTTTCAGCCGATTCCCTACACCCCGGCCACACCCAAGGGTATGCCCGCAGAATATGAGGCTTATCACAACTCGCCAGACTATGTGATTATCAACGTGCCGCCCAACTTTATGTTTAAGGCCAAGGTGTTCCAGCCCAGCCGCCTCTGCGCCATCTACCGCAAGCGCTAATTGCCCCGGATAGTTTTCAGCACTGCTCAATCCTCACGCTTCTTGCCCATGACTCGCCTTGCCGATCTAGACTACCTTCCCTACCTCGACGCAGAGGGGCAAATGACCCCTGAATTTGATGGCAAGGTGGGAGTTTACGCCATTTTCGACTCCGCAAAAACCCTCCAGTTTATTGGCTATTCTCGCGATGTGTCGGTAAGCCTGAAGCAGCATTTGGTGCGGCAACCCCACAACTGCTACTGGATGAAGGTGCAGACGATCGATCGCCCTAGCCGCACGGTGCTAGAAGAAATGCGTGCCGCCTGGATTGCAGAAAATGGCGAGACTCCGGTGGGCAATGCGGCTGCCGAAGCGGAATGGAATCAGCCGATCGATGCCAAGCTGACGATGACGGCTGACGAGCAAGCCACCTATGCCGCTGGCGATGAGATGGACAGAATTAAAACCCTAAAAAAAGTTGCCCGTCGGGTCGAAGCTGAGGTCTTGACCAAGCTGGAGGCGCGCGGCAGCAAAATACCCGTTCGGTTTGACCCAAAGCTGAAAGAAAAGGGATTGCTGAATCTTTAGGCGCTGCGCTTAGCGATAGGCTAGCTCTTTAAATTCCTCATGTTCCGGAAAAGGATACACCCGCAGATTGTGCTTGAGGCTGACATTGAGCCGCTGATAAAACATCGGATGCACGACGCAGTAATCCGTCACCATCAGCGGCAATCTGGACTTGGAGCTATATTCAAAATCTGCTTCCACAAAGCCCGATTTTTGGTCGATATGGCGCACGCGACCAATGATGCCCAGCTCAGCCACAAGCTGCCGAAATGCCAGTGGCGAATATTCGCCATGCGGCCACTCTGAAGCAGTGAGCGGCGCTCGTTTATCCAGTTCGTTGCCCTTAAAGATCATCGGCAAACCCGACAATGCCTCCACAATTCTGCCGACCTTGGGGTAAACCGAGCTGTAAGAGTTCAGGACTTCCTCGGCTAGGGCACATTCCCCTTCGGCAACTGCTTTGACGATCGTTTCAGGCTGAAAGGTCGGAAAGGTCTTGTCTCTGAAGGCACGGGCAGCGATCGTATTGCATAGCACAATCAACTGCCGAGGGCGCATTTGGGTATGGCGCAACACATAGGGAAACGACAGCTCCGATAGGTTTCTTTCGTTGCGTAAGCTGTTGCCAAAATAGGGGTTCCACATCTTCTCGCGGACTTCGTTGTAGTCGTCCCATTTAATATTGGCAGACTCTTCTGAGAGCTGATCGATCGCCCGTAGGTAGTGATGAAAGCGCCAGCTAATCAAGCGCATCAGGTCTTTGGGTCGCCAATGCAGATAGACCTCATGCCGCACAAATTTCAGCGTGTTGAGAATCACTTCTTCCTTCAGGTAAGGGAAGACTTCTGCCATCAAAAAGATCTTGAGGTGAACGCCATTTCGCGCATGGTCGCGATTGAACTCGGAGCCGCACTGAATCAATGCCGCCAGGGTGCGCATCATGATGTCGTCATTGATGGCGTAGTTTTCCAGCGTGTCGATCGCCACAATCACGGGCTTTTTGCGCGCCAGCTCCAAGACAGCCGCCTTGCCTGCGGCGATTCTTTCATCAGCGAGGATGGCTTCTAGTTCACTTAGCAGATCGCCTTCGGTATCGAGAAAGTGATCGATCAAGGCGCTGAGGGTGTGGCGAATAAAGCTGGAGACTTTGCCGTTTTTATCGCCAAAAATACAGGCCGCCCGAATCCGCAGATCTTGGTCTTTTAGCTCACGAAAGACGATTAACCAAATGAGAAAATCCCAGATTTTGGCAATTCTAGGAATGGCAACTTCCCGCGATTGCATGGTCAGCTTAGACACCTTTTCTAGCATTTGCTCAAAGGCAACTGGCTCATCGACATCAATGGCGATCGTGTTGCGTAACTGCTTTTGAAAAGAGAAGAATTGGGAGAGCGCCGTTTTGCCGGAGCCGCGTCTGCCGACGATGAGAAAGACGTTGGGATCGAGCGCTAAGCTATTGAATCGGGTTTCGTAAAAGAAATACTCGCTGTACTCTTGTTTCAAGAGCTTGATTTCAGATTCGCAGTCCGCTTCGCCAAAAGGACTGACCTGCTTAGCGGTTTCCTGATCCATGCGAGTTTTCCCCTAGGTTTTACGCTGCCATATGCTTCCATCATGAAAGAAGCGAATAGCGCTCCGCAAGTTCCCTCACGGGTACTTTAATGTACTGGAGGGTTTGTGAAGCCTAGCGCTGTTGTAGCATCGCCCCCCTCTTCATTGCCATAGGCATCGCCCTTTCCCAGAGATCACACCTAATTACCGCCATCCCAAACCACCCCACACTGTATTAGACCTCTTACAGATTAGAGTTTTAGAGTAGGGTTGATGGGGTGCAGCCCCCATCAACCCTAATTTGCAAGAGATTTATTGGCTAGACTCCCGATCGCCCGTTGCCTGTCACTCCATCCTCAGCCTCTACACCATTCGGTGTTTTGCCCCGCCACAGAACCTGTTGCGGGGCACCAATCTCAATATCATGTTCCTCAAAAGCCAACCGGAGCCGCAGCCGAAACTCTCGCGCTACGATCCATTGCTGCAAGGGCTTCGTGTCAATCCAGACCCGAATGCTCATGCCTTCATGAGATAGCGTTTCTATGCCCAACACCTTGGGCAGCTCTAGCAGCAGCGGTTGCCATTCAGGGTCGTCATAGAGGTGTTGCGCCACTTGCCTCACCACAGACAACGCCAGTTTCACATCAGTACGGTAGGCGACGCTGACCCGAAAATCGACCCGCGACCAGGATCGCGTCAGGTTTTCTACCTGAGAGATCAGGCTGTTAGGAATGGTGATTAGCCGTCCTTCGGTGGTGCGAATCTGGGTAATCCGCAGGTTCATGTTTTCCACCAAACCATCGACCGTGCCGACGGCAATCCAGTCACCGATTGCATATTGGTCTTCGCACAAGATCAAGAATCCGTTAACCAAATCCTTGATCAAGCCCTGTGCCGCCAGCGAAATGGCCAACGCTGCAACGGCACCAAAGGTCAAGACCGAACTGGTGGGAACGCCCAGCACGCTCAGCGCCCAGCCCATGCCCACGGCATAGACCAGAAAGGTTTTTAGCCCTTTGGTCGATCGCACGATCGTCGAGATCCGCAGATCGCGGCGGCGATTGTCTTCAAACAAAAAGAACTCGCTGTTCTCCCAAGCTTGCGAGAAGCGGGTGACTAACAAATCCCCTAAACGGTTGGCTAGCCCCATGCCAAACCAAATCAGCACCAGCGCTGCCGGAGTTGACCAAATCGCCTCAGCCCACCTCGTGGTGTTAGGAAACAGATACAAAATCCACACCAGCCCCCCCAGCCAGATCAGCACCTGCAACCAAAAAGACAGCCAGGATAGGAAGGCGATCAGCCCTCGGCGGCGCTCCAGCGTAAACTGGTTCTGCAATGTAACAAAAAAGTGAAGACGGCTAGAGGCTTCCAGGCTGGGAGCTGTATTGGGATTGGCGATCGCTCGGGTAATCCAATCTGTTTGCTTGTTTTTTTGCCGTTCTTGTAGCGCCCGATCGCGCAGCGTTAGAAAGTGTTGTAGCAGCAGCAGCAGCAGGCTGACAACCACGCCGCTTACCCCAATTTGAATCGCCCGGTTGGTTTGGCGGGCAAAGGCAGAAGGCAACCGCCGCTCTAGTGCCTGAGTCAACTCAGTTTCGAGCTGCTGCTGCCAGCGCTGCGTCAGTTCAGGGATCGTCAGGCGATAGTAGCGGGCGTCGGCATCGGTGACGGTTAGTAAGCCCTGAGGCTGCGATCGGTAGGCATCGATCGCCAGCAAAACGGACTGTTTGTTGAGCGTTGCGGCCTGCACCTGCAAACTTTCTGGATCAAACAGCGTATTGTAAGAGCGCGCCGCTCCAGTATTCCAGGCCGGATCGACTGAAATAATGCGCTGCAAGTTAGCTTCGATCTGTTCGGCTCTGACCTCAACCAGCGTCTGACCCTTGGGTTCATCTCGGTTAAGCACTATCGGAGCTGCAATCCGAAACAGAATTTTGTTTTCAAAATTTACCGGAGCCGTTTCGATCGTTCCACTGCGTTCAACACCTCGCGGCAGTTTAATGGCGCTAGGCTGTATGCTTGGCAATGTCAGTTGGCTCATCGGCCCCAGTTGACCCAGGGCAGGAGCGGTGGTCAGCCAAAAGGCCAAGACACCGAGGATGAGCCACCGCCAAAATCGTCGAAATTTCTGCATCAATTGCGCTGAGATAGACTGAACCTGAAGTCGTTAAAACCTCTATCGATTCAAATTACTATCCTGTTGTAGCAGGTTCCTCTCAGCTCCGGTTCACCCGCCCGATCGATCCTAAACTGCTGTTTTGGCGCAGTGAGACAGGCTAGGAAATCAGAGTGCTTGAGCGGGCGATCGCCGCCCAGTCTAGCTTTCGCCCTAAAAAAGAGCAGCCTCCCCATCTCTAGGAATGCTGCCCTCTTTACATCATGTCCAGACAGTTAATGTCCAGTGGCCTAATCAGCAATGGAGCTGACGGGAGTCGAACCCGTGTCCGCCATGGGTATTAGCACCCCGATCATTCACAGGTTTAGCTTCTCTAATCCTCGAAGCGGGAATCGTCCCTTATCCCGGACGATGGGATTCTCTAGTAAAGTCTTAGCCAACTATTGACTAGAGGCAGCTAGTTGGAGCATCCGTTGGGGGTTTATCTACAGTCCTTAACGGAGTCAAACCGTAGATGCTCGAACCTATGAGAGGTTTTTGTTAGGCAACAGCTGCTGCTTTACGAGCAAAAGGTACGATGTTGTTCGCATGTACGTGTTTTGAGCCTTTGATTTACGAGAGGAGACTCACTCTCGACCTGCATCACGAAGTGGCGTTCGCCAAAACGTCGAAACCGTTACAGCCCCGCGTTGTATCGTCTTACCAGTATAGCTAAATATCTTGGGGCATGGTGCAACACTTTACGGGAGTCCTCACCGAGGCTATGAAATTTATTTTGAGGTGAATTGCCGCCTTCAGGCTACCCAAACGGGTATGTCAAGATGGAAAAAGCGTTTACTTAAGCGATCGATCAATGGTTTCAGAATCTTCTTCTCTGGATGCAGCAATCCGACAGCTTCGCGAGGTGCGTCTTAAACTGCTGCGGCTGCACAAGGCGCTTTTGGAGTCAGAGCGCATCACCTATGAACAGTTTTACGGACGGATTTCATCGAGCGGAGAATTTTTTCGGCTGGTCGTGGATCATGAGTGGTTTAACTGGCTGCGCCCCATTTCTCAGTTCATCATTCAAATAGATGATGTCATCAATGCTAAAGAACCTGTAGAGCTACAGCAGGTTGAAGGGTTGCTGGAGCAGGCGCGGATCATGCTTCAGCCTGTTGAAGATGGAACATCTTTAGAGAAACGCTACTATCGAGCCATTCAGCGCGATCCAGACATTGCCATGATGCATGGAGAGATTTCTAGACTGCTCGCATCTTGAACCCGCCAGGAGATGCTGTTGAGTTGACTCTGTGAACCCAATGACATCTCCTCAGTAGAATCGCAATCTAGGCTCTGTTGTGACGTTGCAACCTGGGTTTTCTGACCGTTCAGAAGCAAAAAATTAACATCGGAAATTTTACTGAAAGCTAAGATTGGATGGCATTGGGAAACTTAGGGGTTTTGACGAATTACCATAGATTTAAACTTTTGCCATAGTCTATAAAGCGCTAATAAAAATTGGCCAACGCCTCAAACTTCCAGCCTTGTAGATTTCTGTCCAAGGTCTTCTCGCAGCTTTCCCGCAGCCATGAATTTTAAAGACTTAGAGCAATTGCAAGACTGTTGCCGAGATCAGGAAGCTTTTGAGCGCATGAAGAAAATTTGGGCGGTTGGACATCCAACGGCAACGGTTGTGCAGCTAGAGCGGAAAATTGAGCAGCAGAAGGCTCTCTTTCGCGTTATTGCCAAGATTCGGGAAACGCTAAACCTAGAAACCATTCTCAAAACAACGGCGATCGAAGTGCGGCAGCTTTTGAATGCCGATCGCGTGGGCATGTTTCGCTTCTACCCCGATTCGGGCTGGAATGACGGCGAATTTATCTCAGAGGATGTGTTGCCTCAGTACAACTCCGCCTTGGCGGCACGCATCCAGGATCACTGCTTTGGCGATCGGTACGCCATTTACTATCATCAAGGGCGAGTTCAGGCGATCGCAGATATCCATGCAGGGGAGTTAAACCCTTGCCATGTTGACGTGCTCAACAGCTTCCAGATCCGAGCCAATCTAGTGGTGCCGCTGCTGCAAGGCAATTTGCTTTGGGGATTGCTCTGCGTGCATCAGTGCGCTGCCCCGCGTCAGTGGCAGGTCGATGAGGTTGAGTTTGTGCAGCAGATTGCCCTTCAGATTGGCGTAGCCCTGCAACAGGTAGAGCTACTGGAGCAGAGCCAACGCCGAGCAGTAGAGCTAGCCGCAGCCTTAGAAACGCTGCAAAAAAGCCAAAGCCAGCTCATTCAAACTGAAAAGATGTCTAGCTTAGGGCAGCTAGTGGCAGGTGTTGCCCATGAAATTAACAATCCCGTCAACTTTATCTATGGCAATTTGATCCATGTCAGCCGCTATGCCCAAAATCTCATCGATGTGGTAGCGCTTTACCAAGCAGAGCATCCCCAACCTAGTGAGGTCTTGCGCGATCGCATTGAAGAAATTGACCTAGATTTTTTGCTGACAGATTTCCCCAAGATTCTCGACTCTATGCAGCTTGGAGCCGATCGCATCCGGCAGATTGTTCTGTCGCTCCGCAATTTTTCCCGGCTTGACGAGGCCGAAATAAAGTCTGTTGATATCCACGATGGCATCGACAGCACGCTGCTCATCTTGCAGCATCGACTGAAGCCCCAAAGCGGGACGGCTGCAATTAGTGTCATTAAAGAATATAGCAATCTGCCGCCTGTAGAGTGCTATCCTAGCCAGCTCAATCAAGTGTTTATGAATTTGCTCAGCAATGCGATCGATGCGCTTGAGGAAAAGTTAAAACGCTACGATCGCTTGGAGCCAGAGCTTCAGACTCTAGATCCGCAGCAACCCGAATCTCAGGCAGATCCTTTACTCCAAATCACCATTCGCACGCTGTTGGTTCCTGGAAATGCCCAGGGCAGCACTCCACGCGTGGTGATTCAAATAGCCGATAATGGCTTGGGAATTTCACCATCTTCTCAGGAGAAGCTATTTCATCCTTTCTTTACGACAAAACCCATTGGCAAAGGAACGGGTTTAGGGCTGTCTATCAGTCATCAAATTGTGGTAGAGCGGCATGGTGGCGATCTCCAGTGCTATTCACAACCGAATCAAGGAACGGAGTTTTGGATTGAGATTCCGGCGCAGCAACGGCGCGGCGCAGGGGGGATTACAGGAGTGAGTGCAGATAGAGTCTCAGCCTTGCCTAACTGATTTGACTGCTTTTTTTGGCATTGCTGATTTTATACACCTGTAGCGACAGCCATAAAAGCGATACGATCGAACCATGAGTTTTCGATTGGGCTGCGCTATCTGGGCATACAAAGAGTGGGTAGGAGAGCAGGGTGGGTCGCTGTTCCCAGCCGGAAGTCGTGCATCAGATTTTTTGCACTTGTATAGCCGTCGTTTCTCGACGGTAGAAGGCAATACCACCTTCTATTCCATCCCGGATGCCACAACCGTTCAACGCTGGGTAGCCGAAACTCCTGCGAGCTTCAAGTTTTGCCTAAAGCTACCCCGAAGCATTACCCATCAGGGGTTGCTAACGCCAGCCATTCCTCAGGCGATCGCCTTTCTGCAACAAATGCAGGGATTGGGCGATCGCTTAGGCATTTTCTTTATTCAACTGCCTCCCAGCTACAGCCCTGAGCAGTGGGCTGACTTGCACTCCTTTTTGGCTGCTTTGCCTCACGAAAAATTTCAGTTCGCGCTAGAGGTTCGTCACCGAGATTGGTTTGAGGAGCCTCATGCCCATCAGCTCAATGCCTTGCTAACTGACTTGAGCATGGGGCGCGTCTTACTAGATACTCGTCCTATTTATGATTGCCCAGATGATCCTCAGCTTGCCTCCGAGCGGAAAAAGCCGCGAGTGCCGCTACAGCCCATTACGACCGCAAATTTTAGCCTGATTCGCTACATCAGCCATCCTGATCTTGACTGGAACCATCGCTATTTCTTGGAATGGACGAAACAAATCAGTCTGTGGCTCCAGCAGGGAATTCACATCTATTTTTTTGTGCATTGCCCGATCGAGGTACATTCTCCTAGAAATGCCCGTGCCTTGCAGACACTTCTGGAAGAACGAGGAGCTGCCGTACCGCCGCTGCCTTGGAATCTGCTGGAGCCGCCCCCAACTCAGCTCAGCCTGTTTGAGTAGGGCAGCGCGTAAGTTTTAACCCGAGGATTGCGGCTACTCAGAATCTGTTGGCGGGTCTATCTCCGAGAGCGGTTTCCCCCAGAGGGTCTGAGCTTTTGCCGCTTCAAATCCGGGTAAAGACTCCTCAAAAAAATCGAGGCGATCGAGCAGCAGATTCTGAGCCTCAGCCCAAACCGCAATCTCTAAATAAGTCTGGGCAAACGCCAAAAGCTGCCCTTGCGAATCAAACACCGCTAACCAGCCATCGTCGCCATCTGTGGTGATGCGGACTGCATAGGTAAGCTGCTGGTCTACAGGCAATTGATAGACATTGGCATAGTAGCTATCGCCTCGATCTAGCGCTTGCTGCTGCAAAGCCAACACTGCATCAGGCAAGTCAGAAGCCGCCTCATCTGCAACTCGATTTTCTCGACCTAAATCGTAGCGATCGCCTGTTTCTTGCTCCTGGCAGTAAGCTTTGTACTGCGCCAGATAATGCGCTTTGAGCTGTTGCCCATAGACCTGCTTAATGGCTTCAACCCGTTCGCTCATGGTTTCTTAGCCTAAGGCGTTGGCGGCAGATGAGTGTTGAGAAATCCTTCTAGCTTTTGCTTATTAATGGCTCCTTCAGTTGCTTCTAGCAGTTCGCCAGCGTTAAAGAGGCGCAAGGCCGGAACGCCCTCTACCCGATACTGAGCCACAGATTCAGGGTTAGGATCAACCTCCATTTTGACAATTTTGAGGCGATCGCCGTACTGCGAGGCAGCCCAATCTACAACAGGAGACATCAACCGACAAGGCCCACACCAGGAAGCCCAAAAATAAACCAATACAGGTTGGGCGGCTTCTAGCACCTCTGTCCCAAACTCTGCATCTTGGATCGTAATAACGCTACTCATGCCAAATTTGTGACTCGGTTTGTGACTAAAGATGTAACTGATTCGTCACTTAAACAGTAGAACTGTTACCAAACATGAAGAATCCCTATCCTTAGCTTACAGTTTTGCATTCCCCCTTGAACAAGAACTGCGTTAAAAATTTTCGGCGCTGCTAATTTTATAGCCAGATTAAGCAATGCCATAGGAAAATCCACGGCTGGCAAGCTCAAACCGTGATTCAAAAACAAGGGCGGCACTTTATGCCGCCCTTCCTAATCTCTGTTTCTGATGCTATGGGTTTCAGTCTAAGATGCTCTTACCAGCAAGCTTAAAGCTGGTCGAGCTGAGTTTTCAAGGCTTCTAGTTCCGCATCAACGGCTGCATCTTTGGGTGCATTGGTAGGTGCGGCAGAAGTCTGTTGAGCTTCGGGAAGCTGCGCCTGACTCGATGTTCCACCCAGAAGTTGAGATTTCATGGCGGCCAGCTCATCATCAACATTCGAGCCAGATTCTAACTGGGCAAACTGACTCTCTAGATCAGCTCCTGCCAGTTCAGAGACTGCCTGAGAACGCGCTTCCATTTGCAGCACTTTATCTTCCATCCGCTCAAAAGCAGACATAGCGCTGCTGGTGCCCAAGTTGCCCACGGTTTTTTGCAGTTGCTCGCTGGCCTTGGCCGCCTGCGCTCTGGCTTTGAGCATGTCTTTCTTGGTTTTCGCCTCAGAAATTTTGCCTTCCAGGGCGATCAAGTTACGTTTGAGCGTGTCTACCGTGCCGCTTTGCTGATCCAGTTGGGCTTTGAGGGCACCTGCCGTTTCTGCCTGCACTTTTTTGCGGTTTAATGCCTCACGCGCCAAGGTTTCATCACCTTTTTGCAACGCCAGACGTGCTCGCTGCTCCCAGTTTGTGGCTTCAGACTGTGCCTGATTGTGCTGCTGCTGCATCCGCTTTTGACTGGCGATCGCGGTCGCTACGGCCTGCCGCAACTGCACCAGGTCTTCCTGCATGTCGATGATGGCCTGGTCAAGAATCTTTTCCGGATCTTCAGCAGCGCTAACGGCAGAATTGAGGTTTGCCCGAACGACCCGGCTTACGCGGTCAAATAGTCCCATGACTCAGTTTTTCCTTTCGGCGTGTACAAGGTAAGTAGCCAGAAACTTCGAGGAATCAGCCTTTGCCCCGTTCAGGTAGACTGATTTAGCTAATCTGCCGACCTTCGGCAATATGCAGGTTGGCTGTGACTCAGAGACGTGACTCAGAGAGTCAGCTGCAAGCTTTGGCTGCAATAAATGATTCCTGTCAACGTATTAACACATATCTAACGCCAACTCCAGAAACTAGAAGTTAAGTTTGCAGGAGCGGTGCTATTTTTGATGCCACTGTTTTTATTGTAGTTGGGGCGAAAGGGCATGGGCAAATCCACATGAAAGTCAGGTGTGAAGAGGCAAAGCAGGAGACAAAGCAGGGCGCTATTTTCGATCGCACAAAAACCTATCGCTATTCGCTATGGCGCAGTTGGGATGACGACAAGCCCCGCGTGGCTTTTGTCATGCTCAATCCCAGTACGGCCGATGCTGAGAGCAACGATCCTACCCTCCGCCGCTGCATTGGGTTTGCTCAAACTTGGGGATACGGTTCGCTGGTCGTGGTCAACTTATTTGCTTTGCGGGCAACGCATCCAGCGCAGTTGCGCCAGGTGCGTGATCCAATCGGTCAGGAGTGCGATCGCCATATTCTTGCCGCAGTTTCTACAGCAGACTGTACGGTCGTGGCTTGGGGGAACGGCGGTCATCTTAAGGGACGCGATCGCATTGTCCAAAAATTAATAAGCAGAGAGTTAACAGGCACAGCTCACTGCCTGGGTGTGAATCGATCGGGACAGCCGCGCCATCCCCTGTATGCCAGAGCCGATTCTCCCCTCATGCTATTTGATGCTGTTTAGCGACAAGACCCAGTCTTGAATTAGGGGATTCACCTGGTCAGGCACCTCGTCATGGGGACAATGCCCTGCTTGCAGATAGTACTCTGTCAGCGACGGATAAAATCGCCGAAACATGGCGCCTCGCGATCGCGCATCTATCCAAGGATCGCCCTCGCCCCACAGCATGAGCAGCGGACAGGCCATTTGTTGCAGCAGCCGATCGTTACTAACACCGCCTTGAGGAGACTTAAAGACAGACGCAAATACGGTGGGCGCACCCGGATCGCAAGAGGGTCGGTAAATATCCTCAATCAGCTCGTCGGTGACAGTCCGCTGATCGAGATAGACGCGCTCTAGCGTTTTGCGAATCATCGACTTTTGCCGAACGTACTGAAACAGTAGCCAGCTAGGCAGCGGCAGCAAAATCAGCGATCGCACTGCCTCAAAGACCGCCTTACGAGCCGGATTTGGCTCTGGCTGTGGCATTGCTGGGCTAAAAGATCCGGCACAGTTGAGTAAGATTAAACCCTTTGCCAACTGTGGCCGCTGCGCTGCCAGACAGAGCGAGGCATAGCCCCCTAAGGAATTGCCAGCCAGCACCACAGGCTGACCAATCACCTCTGTAATGAAGTCCTGAAGCTGATCGCGCCAGAGATCGCCACTGTATGCAACATCTGCCTTGGTAGAGCGACCAAACCCTAGCAAATCGATCGCCCAAACCTGAAACTCCTGGCTCAATCCTGCAATATTTTTCTTCCAGTGATCGGTAGAAGCGCCAAACCCATGCACCAAGAGCAGCGGTGGGCGATCGTCACGAGATTCTCCTGCTTTAACGTAATAAATGGCCTGTCCACGCCATTGCCAAAAGGCTCCTGTTGCGGATGCGATCGCCGTTTGCATAGCCCAAAATTTGTAAAGTAATGCTAAGTAACTTAGCAATCATCGTAGCGCAAACCGATTAGGCTAGTGTTTTGGGCTGTTTGTTCATCGCTCTACCTTCTCCTTGCCCATGCTCTCCCAACCTTCTAGAAACCCACAGTCTCTGCCTCGGAGAAATCGCCCCAACAGCTTGTGGTTTGAGCGAATCATGGCGATCGCGGCTCTGATTAATCTCCTTTTAGTGCTATTTGATCTCAGCTACATTCCCTGGCGCAATTTGTATCTCCGGTCGTTTCCGCAATTTACCCAATGGTATGGGGCAGAGTTCAAAGGCATTGAGCCGCACCGCTCAACCGAAACCTATCTGAGAACGATCAAAGCGCTAGAAAATCAGGTAGCCTCTACGGGGCTACGCTCTCCTCAAACCGAGGTGCTGCTGTCTAGCCTGCGATCGCAGAGTGCTGAAATGATTGATGAAAATCCGTTTGAGGGGGCTGGGAAGGCAGGCACATTAGAGCGCATCAAGCGGCGGATGCGCGATCGGATGGACGTTGTCTCTTCTAAGCAGGCTTTCATCAACTTTTGGAACGCAGAGTATCTCAGCCAGTCCGGTTGGACAGATTCTATCAACTTTTTCGATCGGCGCATTGCGCCTCTGGTGGCCACCAACTACTATCGCGGCATTGGCGAGAATGGGGAAGCGATTGATCTGTTTTGGCGGATCGATCTAGGGTTTGTCGCCTTGTTTGCCGTCGAGCTGTTGGCACGCACGTTCTACCTCAGCCATCGCCCTAAAAAGAGAGATCAGAAGAATCTCTGGCGTGCCACTTGGCTCGATACGCTGGTGTGGCGCTGGTATGATTTGCTGCTGCTGCTGCCGTTTTGGCGCTGGCTACGGATCATTCCAGTTGTGACTCGCCTCAACCAAGCCCATCTCATTAACTTAAATCCGCTCAATACCAGCGTGGCTCACGGGGTTGTGTCCGCTTTCGCCACAGAAATTACTGAGGCCGTGGTGCTGCAAGTGATTGATCGGGTGCAGGAATTACTCCGACAAGGCGCGATCGCCCGTTGGCTGATTCAAGGCGGGCGGCAATATATTGATCTCAATGGCATTGATGAAGGAGCCGCGATCGCCAAACATCTCACGCTGGTCTTGGTCGATCAAGTGTTGCCACAAATTAGACCCGAACTGGATGCGTTGATGCAACATATTTTGACGCGTGTTTTGAATACGTCACCCCTCTATGCTGGGCTGCAACATTTGCCCGGAGCTAGCGAAATCTCTAGCCGAGTGACGCAGCAGATCGTCAGCGAAGCCACAAAAAATACGCAGCGGGCTTTGAAGTCAGCGCTAGAAGACGAAGTGGGCGCGAAGTTGGTCGAACGGCTGATTGTTCAATTTGGCGCAGCTTTTCAGACGGAAGTCCAGCGCAATCATGCGCTCACCGAAATTCAGTCTTTGGCGATCGCCCTGCTGGAAGAAGTTAAGATCAACTACGTTAAACAAGATTAATGGCGCTATCTAAAACCCTTGCGCTAGACTTGTAGCGGGCAGGGATGGTTCGTGTCCCTACTTTTTGTTGTTGAGACGTCATTCCGTCTGGAAGTGGGTCATTGCCCACTTTTTTTAGTTTTAGAGCGCTTGATCTCAAAATCAGCCTTCAAAAGCTCACTGCATCTGCCTGCTCAATTCCAGATTTAACTGAATCGTTTGTCATCTGACCATGACTCATCCCTTAATTCCCAAGGTTATCGACTTAGCCACTCCAGTTGCGGCAACGCTCGAACTTGATGTGGTAGGGGCTGTGTTTCAGACCAATCAAAGTCCGCCTGTGCTCCGGGTCGATATTCGCAATCGGCAAGACGACACGAGCCTCAGCGACTGTGAACGCATGAGTCATGCTTTAGAGGCTGCTTTAGATGCCGTCAATCTCATTCCCGAACCTTACGTTCTGGAAGTCTCTAGCCCAGGGATTTCTCGATCGCTAGAAACCGATCGAGAATTTATCTCCTTTAAAGGATTTCCTGTTGTGGTCACGGCTGATGAATCCTATGAGGGGCATGTATCCTGGACAGGTAACTTAGTGGGACGGGATGATACAACGGTTTTTCTTAACCAAAAAGGTCGGGGGATCGCCATTCCCCGTCACCTCGTGAGTAAAGTGCAATTGGTTGATCGATCGTAATTTGCGATCGCTGCGCCTGCTCCAAAACTCTACTGATCAGAACTTAATAATCTAAAACTCGTAACGAGGTTCATCCTATGTCAATGGTCACTCTACCAGGGCTACAAGACATGATCGACGGCATCAGCCGCGATCGTAACTTGCCCAAACATGCCGTTCAGGCTGCCCTGCGAGAAGCCTTGCTCAAAGGCTATGAACGCTATCGTCGCACCCACCGTCCAGACAGCTCTATTTTTGACGAAGAGTATTTCAACAACTTTGAAGTCGAGCTGGATATTGAAGATGAAGGCTTCCGAGTCTTGGCGACCAAAACGATTGTCGAAGCGGTTTCTAACGCCGACCATCAAATTGCTTTAGATGAAGTGCAAGAAGTCGCAGCCGAGGCTCAGCTAGGCGATACGGTGGTGTTAGATGTCACGCCTGAACAGGGTGAATTTGGTCGGATGGCCGCCATTCAAACCAAGCAGGTGTTGGCACAGAAGCTGCGTGATCAGCAGCGCAAGCTGGTTCAAGAAGAATTTCAAGAGTTAGAAGGCACCATTCTGCAAGCTAGAGTGCTGCGGTTTGAGCGGCAGTCTGTGATTATGGCTGTAACGAGCGGTTTTGGGCAACCAGAAGTGGAAGCCGAACTGCTGAAGCGTGACCAATTGCCCAACGACAACTATCGGGCAAATGCCACCTTCCGCATCTTCCTCAAAAAGGTGCTAGAAGGCTCCCATCGTGGCCCACAGCTTCTGGTTTCCAGAGCAGATGCTGGACTGGTGGTGGATTTGTTTGCTACCGAAGTTCCAGAAATTGAGGAAGAAATCGTTCGGATTGTGGCAGTTGCCCGCGAAGCCAACCCTCCCTCTCGTTCAGTAGGGCCTCGGACTAAAATTGCTGTGGATACGCTAGAGCGGGATGTCGATCCGGTTGGAGCCTGCATCGGCGCACGCGGATCGCGGATTCAGGTCGTGGTGAATGAGCTACGCGGCGAGAAGATCGATGTGATTCGCTGGTCGCCCGACCCTGCCACCTATATTGCCAACGCGCTGAGTCCGGCACGCGTAGAAGAGGTGCGGCTGGTTAACCCAGACGATCGCCAAGCCCATGTGCTGGTTCCGGATGATCAGCTCAGCTTGGCGATCGGCAAGGAAGGCCAGAATGTGCGATTGGCCGCTCGTCTAACAGGTTGGAAAATTGACATCAAAGATTCCGCAAAATACGACTATGAAGCTGAAGATCGCAAAATCGAGGCTTTAGCTGAAGAGCGTCGCCAGTATCGTGAATCTGAGTGGGAAGAGGAGGAATTAGAAGAAGATCTAGAAGAAGAAATGGAGGAATTGGATGCCTTAGAAAAAGATGAAACTCCTGAGCTACCGCAGGAGGAAGACCTAGAAGAAGATCTGGAAGAATCAGGCGAGGCAGAAAGTCCAGCCGTCGCCGATGGTTTCGGTGTTGAAGCCAGCGAAGCGATCCAACGCCCTCAGGCGTAAGACACCCTATGCGACCCAACCAACGCCGCTGTGTGAGCTGTCGCAAGATCGCTCCCAAGGCAGACTTTTGGCGAATTGTTCGAGTGTTTCCATCTCGGACGGTACAATTAGAAAAAGGTATGGGTCGATCGGTTTACCTATGTCCACAGCATAGCTGCCTGCAATTGGCTCAAAAAAAAGACCGTCTAGGGCGATCGCTAAAAGCAGCGATTCCCCTAGAGATCTATCAAACGCTGTGGCAACACCTATCCGCCTCAGATAGGATGATAGGAAGTACGATGGTTGAAAGTACTGCAACAGACAGCGCCATAACCGAGAGCGCCAGGGCAGAAAGCAGTCATCAAAAAGCGGCTAAGCCAGAAAGCAGCCAAACTAGTAGAACAGACAAGCAAGATAGAAGGATAAACGACATCGAAACTAGAAACTTGAAGGATGTGACGTTGCGGGAGGTCGAGTGACAACGATGGGGCGATCGCTTAAGGTCGGATAGACTGCCAACTCATGCAGTCTCTGGCTGAGCGTTGTGGCTCTGAAGAGGAAAGATCCTGCCCAAAAGCTGCCTCCATTTTTCTGGAAATTCGTGCAATATGGGAGAGAAAGCTATCTTAGCAGGTTGAGAAAGCGTCGAATTTTCTACGTGCAGCGGTTCCCTCAGCCCATTTGAGGTTGAATCTAGCGCAGTCGAAAACAGGCTTTTACAACAGTGTGACTAGCGGCTTGAGCATGAGCATTTGCATTCAAATCTAAGGATCTTGAGCGTAGTCTTAACAAAAACAGTAGGTCATTATGTAGAATCAATCGGGACGCAGAGGAAGTAGTGGATGAACAACGGAAAAGTGAGAATATACGAGTTGTCAAAGGAATTGAATTTGGATAACAGAGAACTTTTAGCAGTCTGTGATCAGCTAAGTATTTCGGTCAAAAGTCACAGCAGCACGATTACAGAATCTGAAGCAGCACGAATTCGAGTTGCTGCCGAAAAGCATGTGCACTCGCCTTCCGCTTCCAGGCCCAATCCCGCCCCTTCTGCGCCCGCAACTGCCCCGAGGCAGTCGATTTCTCCTCCTCCTGTCAAAAAGCAGCAGATTCTAGAGATTCGCCGCAACCGTCCTCTAGCTGAGCCTCCCAGGCGACCTGATGCGGAATTAGACTCTGAAAATGGCGCTTCACCTACCTCACCTCCTCGGGCAGTCGTTAAGCCTAGCCTGCCCGTTCGCCCGGTCAGAGCGGCGAGTCCCAACAGCGCTCCCGCTCCTGCGGCCAGTTCTTCAGATGTCATGTCTTTGGTGGAAGAGGAAGCTCTGGATGAGCTAACGCCCGAGCTAGAAGAGCAGCAAGAAACTGCCGTCGAGCTTCCTGAAGTTCAGGTTGCAGAGCCGATCGCCATTAAGACCGTCGAGCCAGCTGAGTTGACCCCACCGCCTCGTCCTGCGGCCAGAGCCGATGCACCTCTGCCGAACTTAGTCAGTCGCCCTTTGCTGAAGCGTGCCAAGACGGCTACCTCTGAAGGTCAAGGCGATGGCCTGCGGGAACCCGTTCGCTCTGGCGTAGCTGCTCCGATTAAGGATGCGCCTCGGCGGGTCGATCGCTCAGCGGGCGGCGAAACTGCCCTCAGACCCAAGCCTGCGATCGAACTGCGGCTTAAGCCCGTTCGCCCCAGCGGCGGCACTGACGACAGCGGTAAGGTAGCAGTCACCCCTGGAGCACCTTCAGGTGGAGCAGACGGGACTGATGATCTACGTCGTCCCACACCGCCTCGTCCACCCAAGCGAAACAAATCTTGGGAGGAAGAAGAGGAAGAGGCAGAAAGCGCTAAGGCTGCTGCTCCGAAAGCGAAGCGGAGCCGGACTCAAACGGTTGTAGAGGATGATGATGAAATCGATCTAGAAACGCTGCTGGATGAGGATGATAGCAACAGTGATGAGCCTAGCCCAATTCAGGTCAGTCTCTCTCTAGCGCGTCCGCCCAAGCCCAAGGGCAAACCCGGTCAGGTGAGTAAGCCAACGGCTGCTGCACCCCAGAGAAACAAGCGATCGACGGGCGGCGAGTCTTCCTCTAGAGGCTTCCGGCGCGATCGGCGGCAAGAAGAAGTGCGTCAGCGTCCTGAGCATTTGGTCTTGACGAACAGCCTGTCTGTGCATGATTTAGCAGACTTGCTAGTTGTGCCTGAAACCGAGCTGATTAAGGTTCTGTTTATTAAGGGTATTGCGGCCAACATTAACCAAATTCTTGATATTCCAACGGCCGCTATGGTGGCTAAAGAATTTGAGATTGAGGTGGAAACGGGTGAGGCTGAGGCCGAAGCTAAGAAAGTCACAGAAATGCTGGACTTCGCTGACATGGACAGCCTCCAGCGCCGTCCGCCTGTCGTCACGATCATGGGTCACGTCGATCATGGTAAGACGACACTGCTCGATTCCATCCGCAAAACCAAGGTGGCACAAGGCGAGGCGGGAGGCATTACGCAACACATCGGTGCTTATCATGTCGATGTAGAGCATGATGGCAAGAATCAGCAAGTGGTCTTCTTAGATACTCCGGGTCACGAAGCCTTTACGGCTATGCGGGCACGGGGTGCGAGGGTGACAGACATTGCCATTCTCGTAGTAGCCGCTGATGATGGCGTTCGTCCTCAGACCATAGAGGCCATTAGCCATGCTAAAGCTGCGGGAGTGCCGCTCATTGTGGCGATCAACAAGATCGATAAAGAGGGCGCACAGCCTGAACGGGTTAAGCAAGAGCTGACTGAATATGGCCTAGTCTCTGAAGAATGGGGCGGCGATACGATCATGGTTCCGGTGAGCGCTATCAATGGTGAAAATCTGGATACGCTGCTGGAAATGATTCTGCTAGTGGCAGAAGTTGAAGATCTGAGTGCTAACCCCGATCGCTCAGCTCGCGGTACCGTGATTGAAGCCAACTTGGACAAATCTCGTGGCCCAGTAGCGACGCTGATCATTCAGAACGGTACCCTCAAGGTCGGTAACATTCTGGTGGCTGGCTCTGTGTTTGGTAAGGTGCGGGCGATGGTGGACGATCGCGGTAAGCGCGTCACAGCTGCCTCTCCTTCCTTTGCGGTAGAGGTGCTAGGGCTAGGCGATGTTCCGGCAGCGGGTGATGAGTTTGAAGTCTATGCTGATGAGAAAGAGGCTCGTGCAGTTGCTTCGAGTCGGATGGATCAGCAGCGTCAGTCTCGCCTCCAGCAGGCTATGGCTTCTCGTCGGGTCAGCCTCAATACAATCTCGGCTCAGGCTCAAGAGGGTGAGCTTAAAGAACTCAACCTCATCTTGAAGGCTGACGTTCAGGGTTCTGTCGAAGCGCTCTTGGGTGCTCTGCAACAGCTGCCTCAGAAGGAAGTTCAGGTGCGCGTCTTGCTGGCTGCGCCTGGTGAAATCACTGAGACTGATGTTGATCTAGCAGCCGCTAGCTCGGCAGTCATTGTGGGCTTTAATACCACCTTTGCAAGCGGTGCGCGCTTAGCGGCAGATACCGCAGGGGTAGATGTGCGGGACTACAACATCATCTACAAACTGCTGGAAGATATCCAGGCGGCAATGGAGGGCCTGCTCGATCCAGAGATGGTGGAAGAGCCACTGGGTCAGATCGAAGTACGCGCCGTCTTCCCCGTCGGTCGGGGTGCAGTGGCAGGGTGTTATGTCCTGTCTGGCAAGATTGTCCGCAACTGCCGTGTCCGAGTCTTACGCAAGAATGTCGTTGTGCATGAGGGCAATCTAGACTCCCTGAAACGGATGAAAGATGATGTGAAGGAAGTTAACTCGGGTTATGAGTGCGGTATTGGTCTAGACAACTTCAAGGATTGGGTTGAGGGCGATCTGGTAGATGCCTTCCGTCTGGTCTCGAAGCGTCGGACTCTCTCGGTGTAGTCCTATTGGTAGTGCGCAAAGCGCACTACCAAAAACTCTCTAAGCAAAGTGGGTACAGCAATAAAAAGGGAGGCTCATGGCCTCCCTTTTTATTGGTCTTCTACTATTAGGACGGTGTTAGGACGGGGACATTTTTGTGGGTGCGCGGAGCGCACCCACAAAAATGTCCTAAGAGTGATGGCTACAGCTATGCTTACCGATGCCCATTGTGAATCGGTGTACCGCAAGGATAGGTCGGAACAGGCTGTCTAGATTCCCAAGTTGGCTGTTCTGTCAGGGTCTTAGCCACTGCGGCCGTCGGCTGCTCAGGTTGTGAGGCTTTTGCAGCGAGATAATCCGATCGCAACCGCTCTAGGAGTTCTTCCCGACGATCGTACAGACGCTTTAAGGAACGAGGAGGACACTGGTTGACCACATAGGCCGTGAGGATGGGTAAAGCGATCGTGCTGTCGGTGTAACAAACAACGGTGCTAGGTAACTCATCGGGATCAATTTTGCCCCAGCTCACTGCCTCTGCGGGCGTTGCGCCAGAGAGTCCACCTGTGTCAGGGCGGGCATCCGTTACCTGAATAAAGTAATCATGCCCCCGCTCTTCTAGTCCCAGCACCTCGTGAATTTGCGGCTGAGTTTGCAGCAGGAAATTCTTAGGGCTACCGCCGCCAATGATCAGCGCTGCGCTCTTACCCTCTACGCCGTTGGCATCAACATCGCGTGCTGCATAGGCGATCGCTGCCGTTTCATTGACATCAATTGAAGGGTCAATCACCAGCTTGGAACCTTCTAACGCCAGCGCTGCAACGTTCATGCCGATCGAGCTATCTCCCGGAGAAGAGGTGTAGATAGGAACGCCGCACTCGTAGGCTGTAGAGAGCAAGCAAGGATTTTTCACCCCAAGCTGTTTTTCAACTTCATGGACGTATTTGCCCAGCAGGTGATGAAACTCAGCCGTACCCATGCGCTTCTGAAATGGCTCAGCTCGAAGCAGCTCTCGGATAAATGCGTCCGTTTCGAGCAGCACATCGTAGCCAAACACAATGTCGTAGATGCGAATCCGCCCTTCTTGGCGCAGTTTCACATCATCTACAAAGGGGTTGCTAGAGTACAGATCCAGCCCCAAGCCATAGTGCATGTCGTGATAAAGATTGGCACCTGTGCTGATGATCCAATCGACAAAGCCATGACGCATCAAAGGAGCCAAAACCGATACTCCAAACCCGGCAGGTGTCATCGCACCGGACAGGCTCATGCCAACCGTGACGCCATCGCGCATGACTTCTTGGCTCAGGAGGTGGCAGATTTCTCGCAGACGCGCTGAATTGTAGGCGGTAAAGTAGCCGTCAATCAGGTCAACGACACTGATTTCGGCAGGCATGGGGGCGGGTGCAATTTTGCGGCTGAGCAGTTTAGACATGATGGATCTCCAAAAAGATTGAAATGCATAAAAGCATCTGAGTAAGGACGGGAATCGGAATTTGGGCGATGCTTGGGCGCGGCAATCTTTTGCAGAGGCGCAATGCGGTGCAGACAAGTGCTTATGGCACCAGAAACCTGGAGACATGAAGGGCGATCGGCAACTTGATTTTCAAGTGCAGCCCCAGCACTAACCCTTAGAACTAGCCCTTGAAGTTAACTTACCCAGAAGTCAACCCTTTAGAGCCTGTTTGTTAAGGCACTGTACTCACCATTACGCATCCAGGATTGGGCTTTACATTTCAGCCTGATTCCTTTCAGCTTGGCTATTGAATTAATAAAACTCTTCGCAAAGTATCTGATCGACCGAGTTTGCCAGAACGCTAAAGATAAAATATCTAGCCTTGTCGATATCGAGTATGTCGATACCTAACTTCTTGAGGGCGAAATCTTCAGCAGAACGACTCAACCATCCGCAAACTGTAATTACAGGTCGATCAGCTTATACTGGGTCCTTCACAGCGGTCTACCCAAGACAGCGCCGGGTCAGTCATCCGCCTACGCTGTAGCTTTGTCTCTAGATACCACAGAGGCATCCAAGGAAAAGCGATTGAGGGAAAGTGTTTCAACGCACTGCAACCTTTCTCAACATCTACTCTTGTAGTGTACCATCTGACTCCTCAATTCCCTCAGAGGGATTACCGATCTCTGGAGTGAATCATAAAAAAACTGTAAAGTCTTACCTTTTGCACCAGCTACCTAAGAGCATCTTGTTTTGGAGTCTACTCTGAGCTGCCTTTAGTTGGAGTCGCAGCCGAAGCGGGGATACAGTAGCGGCTTCCCAACTCGCTGTAATCTAATTGTTCTCGTTCATCACCTGGTAGTCGGTATAGAACCTGCCGACTTCGGGATGGCTGTTGAGGCGGGCGATCGTTTCTGTTTGCATCTTCACAGAGGCATTCTACGAATCATTGCTAGGAGAAGCAACCTTGGCTGAGGCAACACTTAAAGCTATGGAGACTGCCTGACAATCAGGTGATGCAACCTGATTGGCTTACGCTGTATGTGGTCACCTTTACATAAAAATCAGAGAAACTGAATTAACTCTTCCATATTTCGCCTACAGTTATATTTCTGATATAAAAATAGATGTAGTACCCTTATATCTACTATCTACAAAGAGTGTAGCTACTATAGGAACCAATGTTAGATAAAATACTTGCTTTCCCTAAAAATAAGCAATGGGTTTGGATAATATCTGCTTTGAGCTTAGTACTAATCCTCATATGGCTTCCCCAGTACCAAGTAGCCTCGTTGAGGCAAGAAGTGATTGCCCTCAGAAGACAAAACCCTGCTGCCGTTCAAGAGATTATTAATGCGGAAAAGGCTGCACTTGATGCTGAAACTGCTGCTCGTGTCGCTCTGATTCAAGGTATGGGACTTATCTTAATTACTGGTGGATTCTCTATTCTTAACTACAAGTTTACAAAGGATAAGCAGATAGAAGAACGCTTCGATAAATCACTCGAACAATTACAGTCAGAAAATATATATATTCGTGTGAGCAGCATCAGCAGATTAGAACAACACACTAGAGATAAGGAACAAGATACGCGACAAGTAATACATATACTAGCTGCATACATTAGAAATAAATCAGCTTTAGCTACTTCGGCAGTACAGGAAAATTCAACGGAAGCCCTTCCGCTCCTGGTAGATATTCAGGAAGCAATGAATGTTATTTTATCTTTGAAGCGCGCACACAATAGTACTGATTATAAAATTGATTTAAGTAGAACTGATTTACGAAAACTAGTACTTCCTCCCAAAGCCGATTTAAGAGGCGTGAACTTCCAGGATACTAACCTTCAAGGGGCAGAGCTTTCAGAAGTTGATCTTCAAAACTCAATACTGATAAGAGCTAATTTCAAAGCAGCACATCTTGATAAAGCAGATTTTCGAGGGGCAAATTTTCTGTTTGCCATGTTTGAAGGAGCTTCAGCTGAGAGCGCTAATTTTCAAGGTACCAATGTGGTTGCTTCTCATTTTGAACAAGCAAAGCTTAAAGGAGCAAAATTTCAAGGAGCAAATTGTAGGCAAACTCGCTTTGACCAAGCAAATCTAGAAGGTGCAGACTTTAGAGAGGCAGATCTTTTATACACTTTCTTTACAGAAGCAAAGGGAATAGATTTAGAGGAAATTTCTCGCCAAGCTAAGTCGTGTGAAAACATGGTTGGTCTAGATGGAGATTTTTACACTCCTAAATCAACGCCATAATCCATCGGTAGCTGTTTGAACCAGTGAAATGGCTAAAAAGGTCATGCCGGAAGTTAGCAACACCGGATTATTAATTCATTAGTGAATAGTGCATCCACTAATGAATTCATTAATGGACGCGGGCAATAGGAGCCTTCTTGCCCAAGGCAACAACCCCAACAACCGCTAGTGCTGTAACAATAGTGAGTCCTGTGATGCGCTCTTGAAGAAATAGCGCAGAAGCAAAAATGGTTAGGAAAGGCTGTAAAAGCTGCATCTGGCTGACGCGGGCAACTCCCCCGATCGCCAATCCGTGATGCCAGGCAAAAAATCCTAGAAACATGCTGAACAGGCTGACATAGCCAAACCCTAGCCAAGCTGACCCAGAAGCGTGTAACCCCTGCTGAGATACAACGATCGCCACAGGCACAGCCAAAACTGGAGCCGACAAGACCAGCGCCCAGCAAATCACCTGCCATCCTCCCATCTCCCGTGAGAGCCGCCCGCCTTCGGCATATCCCAGAGCGGCAGCCGCAACTGCCCCCAGCAACGCCAAATCTGCTAGATGAATCGTCCCTCCTCCAGAGACGACCGTGAAGCCGACCACGATCGCACTGCCCAAGCTACTACAAAGCCAAAAAGCAGCAGAGGGGCGATCGCCTGCCCTGAATGCCCCAGCCAGCGACGTAGCCAAGGGCAAAATTCCTAGAATGATCGCTCCATGAGAGGCAGGTAGCGATCGCATTGCCCAGGCTGACAGCAGCGGAAACCCGATGATGCCTCCAGCAGCCACGACAGCCAAACTGGGCAAATGCCGCTGGGCGGGTAAAGGCTGTCGTGTGATTTTCAACAGCAGCGCTGCCAGAATAGAAGCGACGATCGCTCGTCCCAACCCCACGAACGTTGAGTCTAACTCAGCCACGGCCAGACGAGTTGCTGGAAGGGTGAGACTAAAAACCAGGACACCCCAAAATCCATAGGCGAGTCCTAGAGTTTCGGGATCAAATCCATTGGGGGCATCAGCAGATCGATCGCCAGGTTGGATACTCATCTATTGAACTTTGTAAAATTGGACTTCTTTCACATTTATCCGCTCAGGCAGCTCAGTATATCAATTCCCGATACAGTGGTTCTTGACTGGCTAAGAGAGCTAAGGCGACTCCAGATCTCCGATCGCTGGGGCAGATTGTGGCAGAGCATGGGTGAGAAAGGCGTACTTTTCGACAATGCGATCGCCCAACAGATGCTCTTGGATGATTTGCTCAATCACGTCTGGCGTGGCGCTGTGATACCACACGCCGTCAGGATAAACCAGCAGAATCGGGTATAGCTATTGCCATTCGCCCTGTAGGGTGAAAGCTGCCCAGTAATAGGGATCTTTGTACTTTTGAAACATTTCTTTTTGTGTCTCGTGGAAGGCGGCTGTGGGTGCGATCGCATCTGACTGTGACAGCATTTTCTGGAAATAGGCGGTGAGAAAGTTGTCGGTGGGATCTCCGGCGTCGATATTCCACAGCGAGGCAACAATCCGTTCGGCTCCGGCATACATGAAGCCACGGGTGATGCCGACTAACCCCTCGCCGCGAATGTTTTCGCCTTGACCGCTTTTGCAAGCGCTCAATACAACTAAATCTGCCGCCAAGTTCAGGTTGAAAATCTCGTTGAGCCGCAGATAACCATCTCGTGGCTTGCCCTGCTGATCCACCAGCGACAACACGATGCCCGATCGCGCTGGGTTTTGTCCATCAAAAATACCGTGGGTCGCAAACAGAATCTGGCGGTATTGACTGAGGTGAGAGCGATCGCCTGTCACCCAGTCTTGATTGGCATCAAAGCCAAACACAGCCGTTTTCTGAGCTGCATCGGGGACAAGTTTCAGGATTTGCTTAGCGGTTTCTTCGGTTTTACCCAGGCGGGGAATCAAGGGCACAGGACTGTCGAAGGGCGTATTAGTGGTGCTGCGTTGAGCGCTTTCTAGGGCAGAGAGGTCGAGTTGTGATGAGAGGGGAAGGGATTCGATCGCAGACTCAGCGCTTGCCTGAGTGGCAGACGGTAAGCTGTGGGAAGCTTGGAAGCGATCGTCGTCTGTGCCAAATACTGGGTCGGCGATGATGGCGATCGCTTTTTGAGCAGGGCGCTGGTTTGCTTGGCGTTCCTGCTGCATCTGCTGGCGCAGGGTGGCGATCGTGGAGGCGGAGGGAGCGTTGATGATTTCATGCGCCATCACCAGCGGAACGTAGTCTGCTTCGGGGGGAATGGTTGGATCATCGGGGGCATTGGGGTCAGGAAGGGCAGCGAAGGGGATGAGTTGCAATTCGCCATCGCCAACAATCAGCAGCCGTTTTTTGCCTGCAATTTGCTGGGCGGCTGCGGGCGGCAGGATTAAACTGGTGAGCGCTTTGCCGTCGCGGATAGCTTGTAGGGGAACACAAGGCTCTGGGTTGTTGGGTTCGCAGGAGAGGTTGGAAATGATGTTTTTGAAAGTTTTGGCGGCAGTTTCGATGTCTTTGCGGTTATGTAGGGGGTAGCTGGCGATCGTGCCTTGTTTGGGAACAATCCACAGGTAGCTCTGCTTTTCACCGAGAGAATATTTCAACAACAGAGTATCGTCATCAAGAACTTGCTGCTGAATTTCGGTAGCGGTCAAGGGCGTAGGATATTTGAGATTAGCGTAAGCAGGACTAGTGCGGCGAATTTCAATTTTGAGAGTCTCAAGTTCTCTAAAAATTTCGCCTAATTTTGTTTGAATTGTTCTTCGTGCTGACTCAGTTTGAACTGTATTCAGAAGATTGTATTGTGCTTCTTGTTGCGTAATTAGATCATGCTCTTGCTCAACTAGTTTAGGAGCTACATTTTTGCGAATATCGGTCTTGGATTCAGTCAGTAATTCTAATAAGGTTCGAGCGCGGGCACTTTCATTAGTATCAAAAGCTTCGACATCTCTTCCCAACTGCATTAGGATGTCGCATTTGAGTTGATAAATATGTTGAACACTAGCAAAATAAGATGTACGAAGATCGTCACCAGTGAATTTGACGCGATAACCTTCAATGATATTGATGGCTGCGTCAAGCTTTGCTAGAGCTTCTTCAAATTTCTCTTGCTTGTAGTAAATAGAAGCGATCTTATGAAGAGTTATAAATTGATAGGCTGGATTATTGGCTAATTGCCAAGCATACAATGAACGTTTGTAGTAATCTAATGCCTGTTTATCATCGCCCTGCTCTAAGTAGACATTCCCAATACCTTCAAGTGCAATAGCCTCTACTGATCGATCTTCGAGTGCTTGAGATATGTGTAACTCCTGACTGTAATATTCCAATGCCTGCCGATAGTTCTTTTGATTAGAATAGAGGTTAGCAATACTGTTGAGTACAGTAGCTTCTATTATCTGGTCTTGGCTTGTTCTTGCTCCCCTCAATGCTAGATCATAAGAATCCAGTGCCTGCTGATAATCTTTTGTAGAATAGATATCGCCCATATCCTTGAAGACTGCGGCATAAAATTGAATAATTTCGAGATTATCAATCCTTTCTATATCCTCTTTTATGTCTAAGCCAGGTAATAACTGTAAGTAATAGTATATTGCTCGTCTATCATCACCCATAGAATGATAAGCACGAGCAATTTCTAGCACAGTATTATATAATATCTGTCCGTTTTGTCTATGGTTTTCTTGAAGTAAATTAAGTGCTTCATAGTAAACATTCAGTGCTTGCTGAAAACCACCTTGAGTTGAATAAAGATTGCCAATATTGTTAAGCACTCTAGCTTCCTGTTCCCAATCTCCTTTCTCTTGACATAACTTCAATGTTTGATCGTGGTATTCCAATGCCTGTTGGTATTCTCCCTTGGCAGTGTAAAGCTTTGCTATGTCTTGGAGAACGTCTGCCTGTCCTGTCCAATACTGTTTTTCTTGAGATAGCTCTAGAGCTTCCTTGTAATAGTAAAGAGATGATTGGTACTGCCCTAAAGAAAGATGAAACTCACCGATATATCTAAGCGTAGTAATTACGTCTGCCCAGTTACCCTGTATTCTCCATAAAGGCAAAGCCTGTCTGAAATAATCAAGTGCTGGTTGCCATTCCTGTAAGTCCGCATGGGCAGAGCCAGCAGCAGTGAGAATCTGAGATTCTAACTCTGGGTTGTTAATCTCTTGTTTAAGAGATAGTGCTTGCTCATAGTAAACCAAAGCTTGCTGTGGATGACCTTGACCCCTATAGATTGAGCCAATCCAATACAAAGTGTTGGCTTCCTCTGCCCTCAGACCTTCCTTACGCCACAAAATTAATGCTTGTCTGTAATGATCAAAAGCCTGTTGCCATAGATGAAGTCTATAGTAAATGCTGCCAGTGCTATGGAGAATCGCAGCTTCCAGCTTCTGGTTACGTTCTGCTTGAGAAAGTTGTCGTGCCTGTTCCCAAACTTGGATTGCTTGCCGTAAAGATTCATTTGTTCCTTGCTGGAATAGTTGATCCCCCTGTTGATAAAGCTGAGCCGCTTCTAGAACAGGAGTATTCTGGCTGCTCTGGGCGAGGAGAATAGTATTTCGGTTTAGGTGCTCTTCTGATATTGCCGTGTGCGTCTCAAAAATAAGGAGAAGCCCAAACAATAAACTGATGCTTCGATTCCGCCACTTCAGCCACCGTCTTCTTACTTTCCGTCCATACCCAACTCGATCGCCCATTCTCCCACCCCCTTCACGACCGCACTCATCTTCCCCCACGATCGCCCATCATAAAGTCTCTCAGCACACCATCAGCCCCGGTTACATGAACCGTAACTTCCGTTGAAAGGCGATCGACTACCATAAGCTTAGAGACGCGATCGATTCGGGTTAAAGGAGGAGATAAGATGACTTTAAACACGGTTGTCGAACGCTGTAAACAAAGGCTAGTAGAGCATTATGGCGATCGCCTCAAGAGCTTGATCCTGTATGGCTCAGTCGCTCGCAACGAAGCAACCCAATCCAGTGATCTAGACTTACTCGTCCTACTCCATCCCCCCTTTGACCACTTCCAGGAACTACGAGCGATCGTCGAACTCCTCTAACCCATGCAGTTGGAGTCAGACTATCTCATTTCAGCCAAACCTGCGGCAGTCGATGAATTTGAGAGCGGCTGTCTGCAACTCTACCGCAATATTAGTCAGGAAGGCATTAACGTGTGAGCAACGCACCTGAACATGAAGGAGCGCGCACCCCACGTTAGAATCAAAGAAAAGCGTCAATCCCTATGCAAATTGTTCTACCACCCGAACTAGAGCAACTGGTACAGCGCCAAATTGCCAGCGGTAAATATCAATCTGTTCTTGAGGTGATTTTGGCAGGGGTACAGTTGCTTGAACAGCAAGAAGACCTCTATCAAGGGCAACTGCCAGCTTTGCAACAAGAAGCCCGGATTGGATGGGAAGCCGTCCAACGCGGCGAATGGGTAGATGGTGCAACCGCCATGGAGCAGATTCGTGCCAACCTCAAATCGCGCTTTACCTGAATCATGACTCCGCAGTTTCGCCTGACTCAACCTGCGGTTCGAGACATTGAGGCAATCGCTGACTACATTGCCAGTCAGTCTGGTTTAGAGCAAGGCGATCGATGGCTAGCCAAGCTTGAGGCAAAATTTGTCAAAATCGCTCAGTTTCCCAAATTGGGACGACAGCGCGACGAGATTTTACCGGGGCTGCGAAGTCTCTCCGTAGAGAGCTACTTGGTTTTCTACACGGTCTCTCAGTCAGGAGTAGATATTCTTCGGGTGATTAGCGGCTATCGAAACCTAAGAGATCTGTTCACAGACTCCGACGAATCAAGATAAATTGGCGGTGCTCTCTGGGATGAATTTTTGTTGGAGAGGGGCGATTTGCTCTCCTCTCCAACAAAAATTCATCCCCTTTTTAAACAATGCCGATAAGTTGTAATGGCATATTTCAAGTCGATCGCCGCATGGCTGCCGCCTGAGTTGCCCATTGCGAAACTTGAGGCCCAATGTTGGCACAGGGGCCTATCGTTGCAATGTTTCCATTCCGATCAAAAGCCTCGCAAGACTCTTGTGTACTCAGTTGGATATCAGAATTAGATCCTCTGTGAAGCCCAATAATGTAATAATTACCATCATCAAACCGAGCGATTAGAGCACTTCCAGAGGCTCCGCCCATCGTGTCGCAATTGTGGATAAGAAACCCTTCACCTGATCCTGCAATGCTACAGCCAATATGGACACTTGCAGTGTTGCCTTGCTGATTAGCAGGAGCACTTCTAGGAAAGTCGCCAGAATAACCCGCGAGTCGAATTTGACCTTGCAAAGAATTCAAGACTGCCTCATCTGAGAGATCTAGCGATCGCCACCCCAAATATCCGTAGGTTTCCCCCAAAGGCTTATCAAGTTTGAGTAGCGCCCAGTCTTTGTTGACCTCATCAGCGCTATTCGCCTGATAGCCCGATTTCCAGCCATACTCCCAACTTGTCACCGTTGCCAAGTCGCTCTGGTTGAAAGAACCATCAATCAGATTCGGCTCAAAAGCAATACGGGGAGTTTGGCTATTTTGGGCTTTCATTGCAGCATCCAAACAATGAGAATTGGTCACGACTAAATCTTTGCCAATTAGGGTTCCTGTACAGATCCCAGTTGCGTTTGGATCGCTAGTTGCCCACTCTAACCGTCCGATCGCTTTCCAAGGAAACAGTTGGCTGGTGACTGGAATCCGATCGTCTTGCCCCAGGATTGCCTGCGTGTCGTTGCAAGGGCGATCGGATTGCTGCACAAATTGCGGACGGAAGCTTTCACTATCTGTAGCAGCATTAAAGGGAATGGCGATCGGCGTAGGGAGTGTTAGATTGGCACATTTACCGCCATCTTGAGCTTGAGCTTGAGTCCTGTGACCCAAGAGTGGCACAGACAGCAATCCGGCTAAGAAGAAAATTAAAACTTGTTTGGATAGTTTTCGCATGGGGGCTTTCTCAAGAGTGAATGAACCGAGGGGTGAGTAAGGCGATCGCTTTAGCAATACCTGATTTTGATTATCAGAGGAAATTTGATAGAGCGACTCAGTGTATCAATTCTCGATACCGTGATTCCTGACTGGCTAAGGGAGCTGAGGCGACTTCGAATCTCCGTTCGCTGGGGTAGATTGTGGCAGAGCATGGGTGAGAAAGGCGTATTTTTCAACAATGCGATCGCCCAGCAGATGCTCTTGGATGATTTGCTCAATCACGTCTGGCGAGGCGCTGTGATACCAAACGCCGTCAGGATAAACCAGCAGAATCGGGCCTTTTTGACAGACTCGTAAACAGTTGGCTTTGGTGCGAAAAATGCAGGTGGGGCGATCGGCCGTGGGCTGATCAAGTCCGAGCTGTTTCAAGCGCTTTTTGAGATAATCCCAAGCGACCAGGCTCTCGGTTTTGTCGCAGCACTTAGGCACCGTCTGGTCAGCACAAAGGAAGAGGTGGCGCTGAATTTGGGGTATGCCTAAGGTCTGAACACAGGCATTGAGGGACGCTAGAGAGGAATCTGGCGCGGTAATATCGCAGTCAGGAGCCATAGTTTTTTGCGCTCATCCAGAATGATTACGTCCATCCTAGTGTAGTGAAAAGTTGATTCTGCACTAGAACACCCTACCCGCAGGAACTATGCCAGAGTTTTTCGGACAGCTACCCAAAACTGAAGCCCCCTGGACGCTATTGGGCGCGGTACAGACGGTTGAAGTCTTGCCGCAGCAGGTGCGGCTGGGCTGCGAGAATGCTCAGCTCTGGATTAGCGTTTTGGCGGCTGGCTTGATTCGGGTGCGATTGGTGCGAGAACAGCCTTTGCCCAGGCGATCGTGGGCGGTAACCAAAGACGATGAAGTTTGGACAGCCTCCTTTGAAGTTCAGGAAACTCCAGATGGGATCGAGATTAAAACCGATCGCCTCCGCATTCTCATTGACCGCCAACCCTGCCGCCTGAGATGCTTTGACCGCAAGGCCGACTCAGACGATCGCCCTTTTGCCCAAGATGTTCAAATCGGCTGGCGGGGTGATACGGTTGCCTGCTGGAAGCAGATTGAGCCAGACGATCGCTTCTATGGCTTTGGCGAACGAACCGGGCTTTTGGAAAAGCGATCGCAGCACTTTACCCACCTCGCGACCGATTCACTCGACTACACCAGCCTCACGGGTGCCATGTATCAGGTAATTCCGGTGTTTTTGGCGCTGCGTTCGGCAGTCTGCTACGGCATATTTTTCAACACGACGCATGTCAGCAGCTTTGATGTTGGTGCTGCCCATGCCGACTGGTTGCAGATGGAAACCCAGGGTGAATTGGATTATTACCTGTTCTGTGGCTCTGATCCTGCGGAAGTTTTGCAGCTCTATACCGAACTCACCGGACGAATGCCGCTGCCGCCCCGTTGGGCCTTGGGTTACCATCAATGCCGCTGGAGCTATGGCTCAGAACCGGAAGTGCGACGAATCGCCCAAGAATTCCGCGATCGCCAGATCCCCTGTGATGTGATTCATCTGGATATCGACTACATGCACGGCTTTCGCGTCTTTACCTGGAATCCGCAGCAGTTTCCCGATCCGGCGCGGCTGATAGGCGATTTAGGTCAGCAGGGCTTTCGAGTGGTGACGATCGTTGATCCGGGGGTGAAATATGATCCAGACAACCATTATCCTGTGGTGGACGAAGGGCTAGAGCAAGACTATTTCATCCGGCATGGGGATGGCAAAGTTTTTCATGCCTATGCCTGGGCCGATCGCTCTGTGTTTCCCGACTTTATGCGATCGGAGGTGCGCGACTGGTGGGGCAACTCGCATCGGGCGCTAACCGATGTGGGCGTGGCAGGCATCTGGAATGACATGAACGAACCCGCCATGAACGATCGCCCCTTTGGAGATCCGGGTGTAAAAATTTGGTTTCCCGAAAATGCCCCGCAGGGCGCAGGCGCAGACCGAACGACCTATGCCGAAACCCGCAATTTGTATGGGCAAATGATGGCGCGATCGGCAGCCGAAGCCCTGGAAGCCCTGCGTCCGCAGCAGCGATCGTTTGTGCTAACGCGATCGGGCTATGCCGGAATTCAGCGCTGGTCGGCGGTCTGGACGGGCGATAACCACTCGCAGTGGGACTATTTGGAGATGTCGCTGCCGATGCTCTGCAACCTGGGGCTGTCGGGGGTGGCCTTTGTCGGGGCTGATATCGGCGGCTTTGCCGGGAACGCTACACCTGAGCTGTTTGCCCGCTGGATGCAGGTGGGAATGCTCTATCCGCTGATGCGCGGACATTCCATGATTGACACTAAGCCCCATGAACCCTGGGCATTTGGCGATCGCGTCACCGCTATTTGCCGGGAATACATCAACCTGCGCTATCAGCTTTTGCCCTATCTTTACAGTCTGTTTTGGGAGGCGACTACTACAGGCGCACCGATTTTGCGACCCTTGGTTTATCAATTTCCGACCGATCCACAAACCCATTACCTAACCGATCAGGTGATGCTAGGAGCCTCGCTAATGGCGGCTCCTGTGATGCGGCCTGGAGTGACGCAGCGGGCGGTATACCTGCCAGCAGGCACCTGGTATGACTGGTGGACGGGCAAATCCTATGAGGGCAGCCAGTATGTCCTAGCGGATGCGCCCTTGGAAACCATGCCGCTTTATGTCCGAGCCGGAGCGATTCTGCCGATCGCGCCAACCATGCAGCACATGGATGAGTTTGCCTTAACGGAGCTACGTCTCAAAGTCTGGAGCGGTAGAGGCGAGTTTACGCTGTACGAAGACGATGGCAACAGCTTTGAGTACTACGATGGCGCTTGGATCACTACAGATTACCGGGTCTATCCGGAGGGCGATCGCATTGTTGTGGCGATCGGTGAACGCAGTGGCGATTGGACACCGCATCCTCGCCGGGTGATTGTGGAAGTCGTGGGTGTGGGTGAACAAGTATTTGAAGATGATGGGAGCGATCGGACTTTAGTGTTTGATGCGTTTCCCTGAGAGGTGTATTTCACAATAGGTATAGCAATTCCAAATGAGCTAGGACTGTTATGTGTCACTAAATGAGTGCCACAAGCGAATCTTTAGATGCTTGCAAGTGACTTGAGAAGACGATCTAAATCTTCCTCCACAAACACTCTAATTTCTGGCTTCCTTTTCTTTGCAGCCACTCTAGGCACCTAAGTTATCTCAATCATTGCCTCTGACCTAAGAGCACAATAGGGTGAGCAGTTCTTACCAACGCCTATTCATCCTCGATCTCATCTAGTCGATGTCTCTCCACTATTTTTTGTACCTCAGGGACTTGCAGATAAACCTCTATGGCTTGATTAAGCAGCTCAGAGATAGAAATACCCTTCAGACTGGCGATCGTCTTAATGAGCCGATCTAAGTCTTCATCCACGTAGGCTCTAACCTCTGGTTTGCGTTTTCCTTTAGCCACGGGTGAGTAAATGTTGATGTCTAGTCAATCTTCCCTTACAAGTCAATACAAATACGTCATTACGATTTTACGCGGTTCGTCGCATACTGTCAGGAACAACAAAAATGCTCAGAAACCTTTTGGTTCCTGGGTTAGATTCCTATGAGGTTCTACACTTATGGTCACACTCTCCGATGACGAAGTCGCATTGATCCGATCGATCCTCACCGCACTCCGGGCGATCAAAGTGCGCGATATCGATAAAGCTCTGGTGATTTTGGCGAAAGGCGACCGCCTTGCAGACAAGATGAGTCGTTAGATTACAAATCAGACAGGAATTCAAAACCGATGCTGAGCTGCATCCATCCCGACTGCCATTCTCCATCCTGATCCATCAGATCAACCTCTGTGCCTTGCAGCAACAGCAATAGCTCCGGCGTTGTCTGAGCAAGGTGCTGCTGAACTTGAGCTTCTAGCGCTTCCAATAACGCAGGTTGCTGAAGCCAAGGTAACTCAGGCGATCGCACCACACTATTTAGCTCAACTGTTGTAGGGGCGACTTCAGAAGGCGGGACGATTCCAGGAGTGATTTCAGCAGGCTGAGCAATGGCAGAAAAGCCTCCACTCTCATGCCCCGTCATTAGATCCATCCCCCAATCCAGTTCGGGCGTTTGCACCGTCAAGCCAATCCAGAGGCGCAGCGTTCCCGTTTCCCAGGGGCGATCGGGCTGGAGCAGGCTAACGGCAACCCCGCTCATGAGCTGCATCACCTCATAGGCGCTGTGGCTAAAACACCAGAGCAATCGCAGCGCCAGCTCGTTTGTTTGCCACTCTTGCTGAAGAAAATTGCGGCTCGTCAAGGTCAGATCCGTTTGCAGGCAATCGCTCTCTGTTTCTGGTACAGGCTCTAGATGGGCGATCGTCTCCTGATATTGCTCAATCCAAACGGGGTCAGTAAATTTGAGGCGGGGTTGCAGCACAGCAGCCGGAGGCGGTGGCGCAGGCGTAAACTCAAACCCCAAGCTGAGGTAAAACGTGGCGGGTTGCCAGGGCTGCTGTGGCATCAGCAATTCTGTTTGCGTCCCGATCAAGAAATCGGTGAGGGCTGGCGTTGTCGCCTGAATTTGCCGCCTTAGCAAATCGACTGCTTCAGCGATCGTCGTCGGCTGGGGGTAAAGCGTCGAGTCGCCCAACTGAATCAGGCGATCGTCTGTCAGCACATCGGCTGCGGCCTGCTGCGTAACCAAATCAAACGCATGAGACAGAGCTGGAGCTTTGACCTGGAGCTGAGCCACCAGCCGTAAAATTCCGGTTTGCCAGCTTTGGTCAGGCTGCAATATGCGGGCTGGGGTGCCTTCAAGCAAGCGCATAGCCCCATAGGCGCTACGGGCAATCCCCCAGAGCAGCCAAGACGTTAGATCTTTAATCGCAATATAGTCGATAGCCGAGTCAACATGGCCGGGGCGCGATCGACGTAGAATCGTTTGACTCAGCGCTTTATCGTTCAACACTGCACGATTCGACTCCCCATGACTCAGCACTGCCTGATGCGATAATTCACTCAAATAGCGATCGATCGATGTACGTTCGGGAGAATTCACCATAAAAATTATGAATGAGGAATTGACCTAACCTCCACCCTATCCTAAGCAAAATAACCTAAGAAAAGTAAGAGATTAGGTCAAATGGGTCACTAACGACCCAGATAGAGCGTGAATTGTCAGGACAAGTGTAGAACAGATTTTGTAATTGCGCTACTAATAGAGTCTTGATTTGTACTTAGCCTCGCTGAACTCTAGATATAGAGAGTTATCGGCCTTCTATGCGTCTGAGCAAATCGCGAATTCTAGAGGCATCTGACACCGTAGAGGGGGCACAGTTGAGGTAATCTTCTAAATCCTGCCTTGCCTCTGCCCAGCGCTCAAGCTGGTAGTACAGCAGACCACGATCGCGTTGCTCCATCCAAGAGTGCGGCAGCAACAACAAAATGCGATCGATGGCGGCGATCGCTCGTAACCAGTCCTCTTGCTTCAGGTAAACCCCTTTGAGATTGGTCAGTATACGCGCCAAAAAATAGTGGGGGCTGACGGCATCCAAAAACTCTGGACGCATGGCCATCGGTCGCCCGTAGGTTTGGCTCAGCCGCTCTTGACAGTCTTGCTCAAACAGCACCTCACCTTGGTGAAAGGGATCAACAAAAATTTGCATGTCTTTCCCGATCGGTCGGATAAGAAAATGCCCTGGCATCCCCACCCCCACCATCGGAAAATCAATCCGGCCTGCCACTTCTAAATACACTAGGGATAGCGTAATAGGAATGCCCATACGGCGATCGATCACATCATTCAGGTAGCTGTTGCGCGGGTCGTAATAGCTATCTGTATTGCCCTGAAATTGCAGATCTTCATAGAAATATTGATTCAGGGTTTGAATGATGCGTAGCGGATAGGATTCTCTCGGCAGACGCTCTCGCACCTCAACGGCCATGGCATCCAAGGCGCTCAGATACTCTTCAACATCCAAGTCTGGATATTCCTCTTGCGCCAGATATAGAGCCGCTTTTGCCAGATCAATCTGGTCGGGAGGCTGATCAATTTCTTGATAGAAGCGCTGGCGCGCCAGAGAAGTCTGTCGAGAAAAATCCATGCTTGTGAGATAAGAGAGGTCAGAAAGTTTGCTTCAGACGACTGAGCAGCCAGCCCAATCGCGCCTCGGCAAGTTCAATATTCTTGGCGACCTGGGGACTCATATCCTCAGGGGAGTCTGACCGATCGCCCTGCGGATTCATCGTATCGCGCAATCGGTCAGACAGAAACACTGCGATCGCGTGGTAAAAGTGGCTGGCAAAGTCTCGATCCTGTGAGAGCTTGGCGGCAAGCTGCGATCGGGGAATGGCCCACACTAGAGAATCGACCGCCGATTTGACCGTAGCAGAAGGATTGCGGGAGTCCACAAACGACATTTCTCCCACCACCTCGCCACTGCCCAACTTAGCGACCTCTTTGCCGCCTGGTTCTAGAGAAACGGCCAGGGCACCTTCTAAGACGATATACAGCGCATCGGTGGGTTCGCCCTCCCGAATCAGCGTGCTGCCCGCCAAAACCGATTTTTTTCTGCCTGCGGTCATTAACCAGTCAAAGTCGCGATCGCTGAACGCTGCCATGATATAGAGTGCTTTCTTCATGTCTAAGAGGGTGTCAGAAAGAGTGGGATGCCCGATTGCACTGGAGATGGCAACCTAATGATGTAATTTTCGTGAAGGGTCAATCCTTGACCGGACTAAATCTCGTGATATTGCTGGGCAATGGCACTTCCAAAAAAACGATTACAGGTTATTGAATCCACGATCCTTAGCGGTAGTCGTTGCCCGAACCATATTGCAAAGCCTCTAGATATCGATCGCCATAATACTGCCAAGCGGGCGGCAGCGACTTGAGCCAAGGCTTGAGCCGCAGCGCCAGAGGGTATAGAGCTGCGTACAGACCCAGCGCCAAGAAATGTCCCATCCAGGTTAGCAGCGTCAGCACCCCCACATGAGGAATCACCGCCAGCACAAGTTTAGGCTGGGCGATCGCCACACGCAGCATCGTTTGCGCCAGTGCCGGAAACTGCACCACATCCTGCAAAAAAGGCTTGAGCACGCCATCCCCCAACTGCTGCATTTGCTCAAATACGCCTGACAGCAGGGCATTGATTTGTTCAGGCGCAATTTTTTGATGCACGCCCACACTCATCGATCGCTGAAACAGCCAGGTCACGGCCAAACTGGGCTGATAGGGATGCAGTAGGGATAGTGCAGGGCGATCGAGCAAATCTTGCTCTAGTGCTGCATCAAGGCCAGAAGTCAGCCGCTGCAAATGACGAATCATCGCCCCAAATCCGCCAAAGCTAAGGGGCGACTGACTGCCGCTGCTGTCACCAATGGGCAAAATTCGATGCCACTGGGGCTTGAGCGGACTCTGACGATAGCAGGGAAAAAAGCCAAACAGCGCCCGCTGAAACTGAAGGCTATCAAGCTCTACGCCTTGATATTGGGGCAGCAGCTTGAGGTAGTCTTCAAACAACGCTTCTAGGCTGGGGCGCTCTGGCTGCGCATCTAGGTAGGTAAACAAATAGGTGGTTCTGCCATCGCGAGCTGGAAAAGCCTCCCAGAAGTACTGACACTGATTTTGCACGGGGGTAAAGGTGGCGAATAGATCGCCTGTGGCCTGTTCTGAACCTGATTTGCCCAACTCAGATTCTGCCGAAGCAGGAAAGCCCTGGGCACAGGTGCCGACCACCAGACAAACCGCATCGGGCGATTTGCCCTGTCGCGCCTGTCGAGAAAGGGGCGAAAAATGACCCATAGCATCGAGTAACAGGCGAGTTGTGAAAGGGGCATTTTCCCCTGTAATCTCTACCGTGACGCCGTTAGGGTGGACGATCGCCCCCCTAAACCCTGTTTCCTCAAAGAGCTGACCGCCCGCTGCCAGAAACTTGGCTTTGAGTGTATCTAGCAGATATACCGGATTAACGCCGATATTTAGCACATCGGTGACTTGCAGCTCAATGCCTTGATGAAAGCAGACATAGGCAGGATTGTACTCAGTGGCGATCGCCCCTTCTAGCTCGGCCTGGGTCAGCAAACCCAGCTCGACCAGCTCCATTAGCTCTCGACGAGAAATATTCCATTCCTGGTCGCGTCCGCGCAGCTTGCCCCGCTCTAAAAGCGCCACCCGCCAGCCGCGTTGGGCTAAGGCAGCACCGATGAGAATCCCCAGGGTGCCGCCGCAGATGACCACATCCCACGCCACCTCTGCCAGCGGCTCAGGGGTTTCTTGCACCACTGCGGCAGCGGCAACGCGATTCTCTCGATAGGTCTGCCAGAGGCGATCGGCTTGTCGCAGTCCTGCCAGAGGATTTCCTGGCATTTGTGACAGAATTTGTTCGGTCAGGCTCATAGAATGGCTGGGGAAAAAGCTAATTAACTCTACGGGAATAAAGATGCGAATCAAAGTGATTAATGGCAATACCTTTGAGTCTATGACGCAGGGCATCGATCAGTCTGCCCAGGCAGCGCGGTTTCCCGATACCGAAATTGTCACGACTCAGCCCAAAACAGGGCCTGAGTCCGTGGAGAGCTACTACGATGAGTATCTGGCTATTCCGGGCATTTTGGAGGAGATTATTCTGTCGGGTGACGAATTTGATGCCTTTGTGATTGCCTGTTGGGGCGATCCAGGCGTGGAGGCCGCCCGTGAAATTACCCTAAAGCCCGTGATTGGCATCGCAGAAGCCAGCATGTATGTTGCCAATATGGTGGCGGCGCGTTGGGGCGTGATTACCACCCAGCATCGCACCCTCGACATGATTGAGAAAACTATCCACAGGACGGGGTTTTCCCATCGGTGCGTCTCGATTCGCACGACGGGCATCCCTGTGGTAGAGACGGAAACCGCACGAGAGGCGACAACAGATGCGCTGGAGGACATTGGCCGTTTGGCGATCGCCCAAGATAGGGTAGAAGCCCTTTGCTTGGGCTGTGCTGGCATGAGCGGTCTGGATCACGCGCTAGAAAAACGGCTGGGGATTCCGGTCATTGATGCTGTGGCCGCTGCGGTGAAAATGGCAGAAGCGATCGCCTCGTTGCAGAAGCAAAACAGTAAGGCTCTGACTTATCAGGTGCCCTCACCCAAGCCCATTAAGGGATTTCCGGCTCATATGCAGCCTGCTAACTTTGAGGCAAATCGGGGTTAGGGATTGATCTTGTGGGTGGGATCGCCCGCAAATACGAGCAGCCAATACGAGTCGTTTATCGGGCGTGAAATGCCCGATAAACAACCCTTGCAGCCGACTTTAGGGTTTGGAACTAAAGAAAACCGCGATCGTCTACGGAAGACAGACTCCTAATGGCTCGTGATGGATGCCCGATGGCTCGTGATGGATGCCCGTGATTTATGAGGCTGCCGCAGATTCACGATCGCAAATCTAAAATTCAAAATGGTATTATCTTGCTCTGTGACCCCTGTTCGATATGAATGTATCCGATATGACAAAGCCCGAATCCATCCATAAACCCACTTGCAGTAGGATGGGAATGGCTTTTAGGAGATTTGAGATCTAACCCGTGAGATTGATCAATAGACTTGATCCCCATTGGGCGATCGTTAACGATTTCAGAGGAGTGGCGTGAGTGGCAAGTGTAGATGTCAAATGGGCAAATGTGAAGGGCAAGCTCCAGCACTATGGCAGCAACCGGACTTTAGAGAGCTATCGCGATCTGATGCTGGTTTTAGTCCAAAAAGAGCTAAAGGTTCGGTATAACAACAAGGTTCTGGGCTACCTGTGGTCGATCGCGAATCCGCTTGCTTCTGCATTGATCTACTACGTTGCTTTCAAAGTCTTGATGCGAGTGCAAATTGAAGACTATCCGCTTGTGCTGATTTCGGGCGTATTTCCCTGGCAATGGTTTACAAATGCCGTCGGTTCCTCGACCGGGCTGTTTGTCGGCAACGCCTCGATTATCAAAAAGGTCAATTTCCCTAAGCAGGTCGTTCCGCTTTCCGCAGGGCTAAACCATTTGATTCACTTTATGGTTTCCCTTCCGGTCATTCTCTTATTTTTGTTTATCTTCAATGAGTCGCCCACGCTCTCCTGGCTGTATGGATTGCCTCTCCTGCTGTCCATTCAGTTCATCATGGTTTATGGCATTAGTTTGATGATTGCCTCTATTAATGTCTTCCTCCGAGATCTAGAGCGGTTGGTGGGCATTATTTTGCACTTTGTGTTCTATGTGACCCCCATTCTCTATCCGCTAGAGAACTTGCCGCCTCGCTTCAGGGATGCGTTTTACTTCAACCCGGTTGCACCGCTGATGGTGAGCTGGCGTGAGCTGATTCTTCACGGCAAAATAGACCCGATCAACATCTTGGTTAGCCTCGGATATGCCTTGCTGTTTTTGGGGATCGGATCGTGGGTCTATCGGAAGCTTTCCTGGAAGTTTGCAGAAGTCATCTAAATGAGAGAACCCGTGAGAGAGCCAGTCATTAGTTTTCAAAACGTGAGTAAATCCTATGCTTTTTATAAGCAAATCTCAGGGATTAAAAACTTTGCTTTCAATTTGCACCGTAGCTTGGCCTCGATCAGAAACGCGCAGTATGAGGCTTTACGGGACATTTCTTTTGATGTGTACAAAGGCGAAAATTTTGGCATCATCGGGCACAATGGTGCCGGGAAAAGTACGGCTCTTGGGTTGATCGCTGGAGTTCTAGAACCCACGCGTGGCAGAGTTGTGGTCAGGGGCAGAATTTCTCCTCTGCTGGCGCTAGGGGCAGGCTTCCATCAGGAGCTAACGGGCAGAGAGAACATTATTCTCAACGGCGTGCTGATGGGCTTGACCCGACGCGAGATCATGACCAAAGTAGACGAAATCATCGATTTTGCTGAATTGGGTGAATTTATCGACAGTCCGATTCGGGTCTACTCGCGAGGCATGTTGGCGCGGCTAGGCTTTGCGGTTGTGGCCTCCCTCGATCCAGAAATCTTGTTGATTGATGAAATCTTAGGCGTTGGCGATATTCGCTTTCAAAAAAAGTGTCAGGAGAAAATGCTGAACTTTAAAGAAAGTGGGGTAACGCTGCTGCTGGTGACGCATTCGATCGCCAGTATTGCCAAGCTCTGCGATCGCGTTCTCTGGATTGAAGATCACGTTGTCAAAATGATTGGCGATCCCTATGAAATTGCTGAGCAGTACTGCAAAGCGGCAGGTGTAGAAGTAGACTTAGGAACGCCGACCCCAGGAACACTCAGCACTACAAGCCTGTAGCCAAGTGCCTGTAGATTTGAGAAGGCAGATGTTAAGGATTATGGATTAAATAGAAATCAATAGTTTTTTGGAAGTGCCGCGCGGCCCTTCCAAAAAA